>NZ_JBQCHS010000008.1:0-2826 GCF_051954455.1 Pseudolysinimonas sp.
GGCACTCGATCGTGCCCTGACCGCGCTCGCCGCCGGCGAGTTCGACTGGGTGACCGTCACCAGCGCGACGACGGTCGATGTGCTGTCGGCGCACCAGGCGCGCATCCCGCAGAACACACGCGTCGCCGCCGTCGGCGAGACGACGGCCGCCGCCCTGCTCGCCGCGGGATACCGGGCCGACTTCGTTCCGGCCGACGACAGCTCCGCCGCCGGCATGCTCGAGGAGTGGCCGGCCATGACCCGTGGTGTGATTCCGCTTCGGGTTCTCACGCTGCGCAGCGAGATCGCGAAGACGACGCTCACCGACGGTCTGACCGCCATGGGACACCAAGTGCAATCCGTGGTCGCGTATCGCACCGTCGGCATCCCGGTGTCCGAGCAGGTCGTCGCCGACGTCGCATCCGGTCGCATCACGGCCATCCTGGTCACCTCCGGCAGCGTCGCCGAGCAGGTGCAGCAGCAGCTCGGCCCCGTGCCGGAGGGCACCCTTGTCGCCGCGATCGGGCCGCGCACGGCCCGGGATGCCCGCGGGTTCGGTCTCCGAGTCGACGTCGTCGCGCCGGATCGCACCGCCGAGTCTCTCGTCGACGTGGTCGCTCAGTCCGCCGCGCGACGGGTGTCGTCGTGACGATCGCTCGAGCGCAGGACGCCGCCGCGGCGGCGACCGGTGCTGGCAGACTCGACCCCGTGACCGTCGACTCCACCCGTGTCGTGCTCCTCGACGACCGTGGCAACCGCACCGGGTCCGCCGAGAAGATCGGCGTTCACGGCCCCGAGACGCCCCTGCACCTCGGATTCTCCTGCCACGTGCTGCTCGACGACGGACGGCTCCTCGTGACGCGGCGAGCCCTGTCGAAGCTCACCTTTCCCGGTGTGTGGACGAACGCGTTCTGCGGGCATCCTGCGCCGGGCGAAGAGGTAACGGATGCCGTGCGCCGGCACGCGCGAGACGAGCTGGGTATTGGTCTGGCGGACCTCGAACTGGTGCTGCCCGACTTCCGCTACCGGGCGGTGGATGCGAACGGGGTCGTCGAGTACGAGATCTGCCCGGTCTACGTGGCTCGCGCTGTGGGCGAGCCGGTGGTCAACCCGGACGAGGTGGCTGAGGTCGCGGCGGTCGCGCCCGCCGAGCTTGGCGCCGCCCTTCGCAGCACGCCGTGGGCGTTCAGCGCGTGGCTCGTGGAGCAGGCCAAGCTGATGCCGCTGTACGCCTGAACCGTCTCAGGACTCGAGCGCGAGCGCATCCTTCGGCAGCTTGCGGACCTTCGTGCGGCGTCGCCTGCGCGCCGGGATCATCGACCGCATCTCCTCGAGCTTGCCGAAGCACAGCAGGCGGTCGCCCGCCTCGAGCTCGGTGTTGCCGCGCGGGTTCGGGATGACCGTGGCACCGCGGTGCAGGGTCAGCACGGTGATGTCGCGCTCATCGAGTCCGGAGTCGCGGATGCGCTTGCCGACGAGGTCGGCATCCGCCCCGACCGCGAGCTCGGCGACGCCGTAACCGGTCGAGACGGTCAGCCGCTGACGCACGTCGATCTCGGGGAAGGCGACCTGGCCGGCGATGTAGTCGACGATCGCGCCGGCGACGTCGAGGTTCGTCGCGGCCTCGATGCCCTCGAGACCCGGCGAGGAGTTGACCTCCATGACGAGCGGGCCCTCGTTGCCCTCGAGCATGTCGACGCCCGCGACGCGCAGCCCCATGATCTGGGCCGAGCGGACCGCGGCCTGCTCGTACTCCGGCGTCAGCTCGACCGGCTCGACGGTGCCGCCGCGGTGGACGTTGGAACGGAACTCGTCGCCCTTGGCGCGGCGGCGCATCGCGGCGACGACGCGGTCGCCGACGACGAGCGCGCGGATGTCGCGGCCCTTGCTCTCGCTGACGAAGCTCTGGATGAGGACGTTCTGGTTCGTGCTGTGCAGCGTCTCGATGATCGCCTCGGCGATCTTGATCTCCGGCGCGAGGATGACGCCGATGCCCTGCGTGCCCTCGAGCAGCTTGATGACGACGGGCGCGCCGCCGACCCGCTCGATGGCAGGCATGACGTCGGCGCGGTTGCGCACGAACGTCGTCGCCGGCATGCCGATCTGGTGGCGCGAGAGGATCTGCGCGGCCCGGAGCTTGTCGCGGGCGTTGGAGATGCCGTTGGCGATGTTGGGCGTGTAGACGTCCATCTGCTCGAACTGGCGCACGACGGCGGTGCCGAAGTAGGTGATCGAGCTGCCGATGCGCGGCAGGACCGCGTCGTAGTCGGAGATCGGCCGGCCCCGGAACTGAAGGTCCGGCTCGGGCCCCGACAGGTCGATGGCGAAGCGAAGCGTGTTGAGCACCCGCACCTGGTGCCCGCGGTCGAGGGCGGCGGTGCGCAGGCGCTGCGTGGAGTAGGCACGCGGCGCGCGCGAGAGGATCGCGAGTTTCATGCGGTGTCCTGCCAAGATGGGCGGGTGTCTGGGCCGGCCTATTCAAGCACTGCCGTCGGGTGGCGGGAATGGGCCGGTATGCCCGGGATCGGGCTGCCCTGGGTCAAGGCCAAGATCGACACCGGAGCGCGCACCTCGTCGCTCCACGCCGAGGACATCGAGGAGTTCGAGCGCGACGGTCGGCCGTGGGTGCGCTTCACCGCCCACCCCTGGCAGGACTCCGACGCCGACCCCCAGGTCGTGGAGTGCCCCGTCCACGACCGCCGGCGCGTCCGCAGCTCCTCTGGCCACGTCACGCGGCGGCTCGTCGTGCGCGTCGACCTCACCCTCGCCGGTCGCACCGTGCCCGCCGAGGTGACCCTGAGCAAGCGCGACCGGATGGGCTTCCGGATGCTGGTCCGCCGAGAGGCG
>NZ_JBQCHS010000009.1:0-19285 GCF_051954455.1 Pseudolysinimonas sp.
CCCCCCCCCCCCCCCCCCCACGACTCGAGGGAGTCAGGAGCGCGCGAGGTGACGGCGGACGCGGGCGAGCAGCGGAGCCGGATCGCGGAGGTCGGCCGCGACGACGCGGATCACGCGGTGGCCCGCATCCTCCATCAGCTCTCGGCGGCGGATGTCGCGCATCCAGCGCTGCCGATCCACCCGATGGACGTCGCCCTCGTACTCGATCAGCAGCCGGCGGTCCGGGTAGCCGAGATCCGCGTGGAGCACGCGACCGCTCACCGCGACCGGCACGTCGACCTCCGGCTCCGGCAGGCGATGACGCAGGAGCAGGAGTCGCAGCTCCGTCTCACGGGGCGAGTCGACGCCCGCGCGGATGCGGCCCAGGGCCCAACGAGCCCGCTCGATCCCGCGTGCTCCGCGCCGCCGATCGAGCGCGCTCGCCAGAGCGGCGATGTCGGTCGCGGCGCGCTCCCGCCTCCCGTTCCTGCGCGGTCCGGTGACCAGCGCATCACCGGCGGCGACGAGCTCCTCACGTGAGAGGGCTGCTGCCGCCTCGCACCACGCTGCGGCGGGTGCCGACACCGGGAGCCCGCTCCGCATCACGGGATCCGGATGCCGCAGCGAGTGCCCGACCGCGCCGACGGTGCGGGGAGGCGTCCGCGGGAAGGCAACGGAGAGGTGGAGCCGGTGAGACGTCCTCGTCGGAACCGCAGCTCCGTGAAGCTGCAGAGCGGTCGTGTGGCTGAAGATCTGGCCGGGGAGCAGTCGCGGCGCGTAGACGCGGCAGCGCGCACGGATGTCGCCGCCGGTGGGCCCGACCGTTCCGACGCCGTGGTACGGATGCGCGACGTCCGAGGCGCGCAGCCGATGCTCGTCGACGCCGAGATCGAGCGCCTCCGCGGTGGTGAACGGTCCACCGAGAAGGGCGGTGGGGAGCGGGCGCCGACGCGACATCCCCCGACCCTTCCCGGCCGGCGGCGCCCGCGGGCCCGACCCGTGGCCACCGGTCGAGTCGTGCGATCCCGCGGGTGCTGGGGAGGACTCTCCGCGCTTTCGCACGACTCGAGCGGCTGACCGGCGCGCCGTCGGGCGCGATGCGCCGAATCGTGCGAAAGCGCGGGTGCGGAGCGCGGGAGCGCGCGGTTTCGCACGACTCGAGGGGGTGGGGAGAGGGGAACGGGGCACGACGCACGGGGCACGGGGCACGGCGCGGACGCGACGACGGCCCGGGTCCCGTGGGGGCGGGATCCGGGCCGTCGTCGTGGGGAGGCGGGTCAGCGCTTCAGATCGGTGAGGTCCTGGAGCACCTGGTCCGAGGTGGTGATGATGCGGGCGTTGGCCTGGAAGCCGCGCTGGGCGACGATCAGGTTGGTGAACTCCTGCGAGAGGTCGACGTTCGACATCTCGAGGGAGCCGGCCTGCAGCGCGCCGAGGCCGCCGGAGCCCGCGGTGCCGAGCGCCGGGGTCCCGGAGTCGATCGAGGCGCGGTAGGTCGAGCCGCCCGCCTTCTCGAGACCGCCCGGGTTCGCGAAGTTGGCCAGCGCGATGCGTGCCATCGGCTCCGTCGCGCCGTTGCTGAACGACCCGACGAGGGTCCCGTCGGCCGAGAGCGAATACGACTGCAGCGTGCCCGACTCGTTGCCGTTCTGGCTCGAGATCGTCACGGTCGACAGGTCGGCGAAGCCCGTGACCTTCGAGAGGTCGACCGCGGTGCCGTTGACGGTCAGAGTGCCGCCGCCGGTCAGCGCGCCGTTCGCGAAGGTCATGGATCCGGTGGCGTTGCTCGCCCCGTCGACGCCAGCGACGTCCCACCCGGCGGCGGTCTTCGTGAAGGTCAGCGAGAGCTGGCGCGACGCTCCCGACGCGTCGAAGATCTGGATGTCGCGGGTGAGCGCGGTGCCGGCGGCGGCGTCCGACGGGAGGTTGCCGGTGACGGTCGCGGCGGTCGTCTGCACGGCCGGGGCGATCGCGTTCTTGTCGAGCGTGATCGAGCCGAGCGGCGAGCCGGTGTTGACGGCGCCGGCGGTCGCGGTCCACCCCATGACGAGTGCACCGCCCGGGGCGACGAGCCGGCCGGTGGCGTCGAAGTCGAAGGAGCCGGCGCGGGTGTAGAGGTTCTCGCCGCCCTTCTGCACGACGAAGAAGCCGTCGCCCGAGATCATCATGTCGGTCGGGCGACCGGTGGCCTGCGCCGAGCCCTGGGCGAAGTTCGTCGAGATGCCGGCGACCTGCACGCCGAGGCCGATCTGGGCGGGGTTCGAGCCGCCGGCTTGGGCCTGCGGTCCGGTCGCTCCCTTGATGAGCTGCGACAGCGTGTCCTGGAACTGGACGGCCGACGACTTGTAGCCGGTCGTGTTGACGTTGGCGATGTTGTTGCCGGTGACGTCGAGCATCGTCTGATGCGAGCGGAGTCCGGAGATCCCGGAGTAGAGCGAGCGGAGCATGGTGTGCCTTTCTGGAAGGAGGGTCAGGAAGCGGTAGTGGTGACGCCGGAGACGGCGTCCAGGGCGACGACGGTGTCCTTGCCGATGGTCACGGTGGGGACGCCGCCCGCGTAGGAGACGGAGGTCGCGAGGCCGGTCTGCGCCACGCCCTTCGCATCGGTGTAGGTGACCTGCTTGCCGACGAGGTTGGCCGCGGCCATCCGCATCTGCAGGGCGAAGGTCTCGGTCGACGAGGTGTTGAGCGAGGTGAGCTGCTCCATCGAGGCCAGCTGGCTCATCTGCCCGATCATCGCGTTGGTGTCCATGGGCGAGCTCGGGTCCTGCGCCTGCAGCTGCTTCACGAGCAGATTGAGGAACATCTGCCCGTCCATCTGCTGGTTCGGGGTGGCCGCGCGGTTCGAGCTCGTGTAGGTGCTCGTGCCCGCGGCGGCTGGCGGGGCGCCGACGATGCCGGTGATGTCGGTCATGTCTTCCTTCCGTCTCTCAGGCGAGGACGTCGAGTCCAGTGGCGGTGATCAGAGGGCGGAGGGAGGCCGGGGCCGCTCCGTCGAGACGCTCGGCCGCCGGCCGCACGGGTTGCGATCCCGCGGACCCCTGCCGAGCTCCGCCTCCCGCGCCGGGGTCCGCCGCGGTCTGCGCGCTCGCGCCCTGGTGTCCCGCCTGCCCGGCGCCGGCACCGAGTCCCGCGCCGAGCCCGGCGTGGCCGCCCGCCGCCGGGCCTGCGGAACTCGCAGCGGTCGACCCGGAGGCGGCGAGCTGCACACTCGTGCCGAGCGCGCCCTGCGCGAGGTCGCGGCGGAGATCGGGGAGCATCCCGGAGAGGGCGCGGCGGGCCTCGTCCGTGGGGGCGAGGAGCTCGACGCGCACGCCCTCCGGGCCGACGTGGGCGCGCACGGTGACGGGTCCGAGGTTCTCGGGCGTGACGGCGACCGTGAGCACGTGCTCGCCGGGCGCGGCCTCGCGGAGGCGCACGATGGGCGGCGCGAGCTGGGCGTTGAGCGGAGCCGGCGCGGGGGCCGCTGGCGCGGGCGCGGCGGCGGGTGAGGTCGCGGCCGCCTGCGGGGCCGGGGCGGCGGTCAGGGGCGCGAGGGCGGAGGCGTCGGCGTTCGCGGACGCCACCGGGGCGGTCGTCGGCGCGGGTGTCGCGTCGGCGGGAGTCGGAGCGGGGGCAGCGGGGGCAGTAGCGGCGGGGGCGGGGGCGCCCGGCGCGGCGGCGGAGGACGTGGCGTCGGCGGCCGCGGAGCGTGCCCCGGACCGGACCGGAGGCGCCGGGTGCGCAGGGGCGGCCCCCGCGACCGGCGGCGGGACCGCGCCCGACGGGGCCGCGGCGATCTCGTCGGCCGGCACGGAGGCGACCGGGAGCGCCGGCGTCGCGATCGTCGTCGCAGCGGAACCGGCCGTGGCGGCGGGCGGCAGTGCCGCAGGCACCGCGGTGGAGACGACCGTGGCCTCCCCGGCATTGGTCGCGGTCGTCGCCGGCGGGGCGACCGCGGGCGCGACGAGCACGGGAACGGCCGTCGGCACGATGCCGACCGGGACGGTGACGGCGGGCGCGCTCGCCGCGGGATCGGTGGTGGGAGCCGACTCGACGTCCGTCGATGCCGCCGGCTTCTTCGCGGGACCGGTCGTGGTGTCGCGAGCGCCGTCGCCGGCGAGATCCGCGTGCGCGCGATCGAGGTGCACCGCGAAGGCGGTGTCGTCGCCGGGGGCACGGCTCCCGGACGGTGCGGCCTTCGCCGGCGACGGCGCGGGTGGGGCGAGGAGGGCGAGGGCGTCGGTCATGCGTCCGTCTCCGTGGTCGACTGCGCGGCGAGCGCGCTCTGCGTGGTGATGAGCTGGGCGAGCAGCGTCGGGTCGAACCCGGGGGTCGTCGAGGAGCCCAGGGCCGAGCCGGACCCGAGGCCGAGCCCCGCGCCGAGTCCGCCGAGGCCGCCGAGCGAGCTCCCGAAGCCTCCGCCGAGCCCGCCGATCGACATCCCGAGCAGGAACGCGGCCGAGGTCGCCGACGTCGTGGCGGCGTCCGCGGCCCCGGTGCCCGCGCCGGACGGCGCCCCCGACGGGACGAGCCGCCGGATCGTCTCGATGCCGCTGTCGTCGGTCCAGAGCTTCTGCTCCGAGACGGTGCGGCCGGGGTAGGGGGCGTGGATCACGGTGTCGTCGCCCGCATAGATCGCGATGTGGCCGCCGCCCTTGAAGACGATGAGGTCGCCGGGCTGCGCGTCGGCGAGCGAGGCGACGGGCTCCCCCTGCACCATCTGGCCGTGCACGCCGCGCGCCACGTCGGTCTTGCCGAGATCCTTGAAGACCGTCTGCACGAGGCCGGAGCAGTCCATGCCGCCCGCGGCGGTGGTCCCGCCGAAGACGTACGGCACGCCGAGGTACTTGCGCGCGTCGGCGACGACATCGGCACCGGTCGGGCCCGAGACCGCCGACGCGCCGAGCGCGCCCGTGGCCCCCGTCGCCGCGGTCGCGAGCGTCTGCAGCACCTGGGAGAACCCGGGCGTGCCGGTCGTGCCCCCGACCGAGTTCTTCGCGAGCGTCGACGACAAGGCGAGGAGCGACTGCAGCTGTGCGAGCGCCGGGCTGGTGGCCGAGATGCCGGTCATGCGCCCGCCCCCGGATCCCGCCGGAGCGCCAGCTCGTCGAGCACGCGCTGCTCGGCCGCCACCTCGGCGGCGGCCTGCTCGACGGCGTGCCGCTCCTCGAGCTTCTCGATGCTGCGCGCGGCGCGCACGGCCTCGGCGTGGGCGCCGGCGAGCGCGACGACCTCGTCGGCCTGCCGACGCTCGAGCTCGGCGAGGTCGGCGAGCATGCTGGCCGACGACGACCGCGTCGCCGCGATGGCGAACAGCTCATCGGAGGTCGCGACGCTCGCGTCGACGGAGGCGAGGCGGGCGTGCGCGTGGGCGATCCGCGCGGCGGTGTCGCGCTGCGAGCGGCGCGCGACGGCGAGCGACGCGGCGGCCCGATCCTCCTGGAGCTTGCGCAGGCGGAGGAGGCCGAGGAGCGAGAAGGGCTTCATGCGGCCGCCTCCATCGTCGGCGTCGAGAGGGTGCCCACGAGCTCGCCGAGCCGCGACCAGGAGACCTCGGCCGGCGCGGGCTCGTCCATGCCCTGCTGCAGGAACGCCGCGATCGCACCGTCGTGGGCGAGGGCGGCGTCGACGAGCGGGTCGGCGCCGGGCTGGTAGGCGCCGACGTCGATGAGGTCCTGGGCGCGACGGCGGGCGGCGAGCACCCGCCGCAGCGCGGTCGCGGCGGCCCGCTCCTCCGGCGAGGTCACGCGCGGCGCGACGCGGGAGACCGATCCGAGGGCGTCGACCGACGGGAAGTGCCCCGCCACGGCGAGTCGACGGTCGAGCACGACGTGGCCGTCGAGGATCGAGCGCGCCGCGTCGGCGATCGGCTCGTTGTGGTCGTCGCCGTCGACGAGCACCGTGTAGACGCCGGTGATCGAGCCGGTCTCCGCGGTCCCGGCGCGCTCGAGCAGTCGCGCGAGCACCGCGAACGTCGACGGCGGGTAGCCGCGGGTGGCCGGGGGCTCCCCCGCCGACAGGCCGATCTCGCGCTGGGCGAAGGCGACGCGGGTGAGGGAGTCCATCATGAGCATCGCGTGCCGGCCCTGCGCGCGCAGCTCCTCGGCGATGCGGGTCGCGGTGAACGCGGCACGCACGCGCAGGAGAGCCGGCTGGTCGGCGGTGGCGACGACGACGACCGAGCGGGCGAGGCCCGCGGGGCCGAGGTCCTCCTCGAGGAACTCGCGCACCTCGCGGCCGCGCTCGCCGACGAGGGCGATGACCGCGACCTCGGCGTCCGAGCCCCGGGCGATCATCGACAGGAGCGACGACTTGCCGACGCCGGATCCGGCGAAGAGCCCGATGCGCTGCCCGCGTCCGACGGTCGTGAGGGTGTCAAGCACGCGGACCCCGAGCGGGAGCGGCGCGTCGATGCGGGCGCGGGTGACGGGCGAGGGCGCGGCGGCGTCGACCGGCACGCGGCGCACTCCGCGCAGCGGGCCGCGGCCGTCGATCGGCGTGCCGGCGGCGTCGACCACGCGCCCGAGCAGTCCCGGTCCGACGGGGATCCGCAGGGCGCCGCCCGTCGCACGGACGGGCGTGCCGGCGGCGACGCCCGCCATCGCGTCGAGCGGCATGGCCCGGACGCCGTCGGCGGTGACCGCCACGACCTCAGCGCGGAGCGCGCTCGCGGGGTCGTCACCGACCAGGAGCAGGTCGCCGAGGGCCGCATCCACCCCGCGCACGTCGAGGCCGAGGCCGACGATCGCGTCGACGGCGCCGACCCGCTCGGGGCGGGCGGCGCGCAGCAGGTCGTCGAGGCCGTGCGGCCGGTGCGGCGCGGTCATGCGGCGCCCCGGTGGTCGGCGAGCGCCGCTCGGACCCGCTCGACCGCCGTGCCGAGGCGCGCGTCGATCGAGCCGCGGGCGAGGTCGGCGACGGCGTCGCCGCGGGCGATCGAGGGGTCGGCCAGGACCTCCACCGGCAGCTCGCCGAGGCCGGTGAGCATCGCGAGGTCGGCGGGGTGCAGGCGGACCCGGCGGAGCTCCGCGGGGTCGCCGACCGCCATCGCCCGCCGCACGGCGCCGAGCGCGGCGGCCGTCTCGTCGGCGAGCTCGCGCTGCAGGATCGCCTCGGCGATCTGCACCGCTGCGGCGAGGAGCGCCTCGTCGAACGCGTCGAGCACCGGCACGGAGCGCTGGGCGAACTCGTCCGCCGCGGTGCCGAGCAGGGTCAGGGCGGCCTCGATGCGGGCCCGGGCCGCGGCCGCGCCGTCCGCGGCCTCGGTCTCGGCGCGGGCGCGGAGCTGCGCGAGCTCGGCCTCCGCGGCACGGCGACCGGCGGCGTAGCCCGCGGCCCGGCCGGCGGCCTCCGCCTCGGCGGAGGGTCGATCGGGGGTCAGCGACGGGAACGCGACGAGGGCGAAGGCCTCACTCAACGAGCTCCTCCTCCTCGTCGGGGCGCGCGAGCGAGACGACGCCCTCGGCCTCCAGCTCGCGGATCTGGCGCACGACCTCCGCGCGCGCCTCGTCGACCTGCTGCTTGCGCACCGCGCCGAGCATGCCGGTCTCGTCGTCGAGGAGCTCGCGGTTGCGCTCCGTCATGTTGTCGCGGATGGTCTGCGCGACGGCGTCCGGGGCGCCCTTGATGGCGAGCGCCAGCACGGCGGGGGTGAGCCCGCGCAGGATCTGCTGCACGTCGCGCGCCTCGAAGCGCACGATGTCGTCGAAGGTGAGCATGCGGGCGCGCACCTCCTCGGCGAGCACCGGATCGCGCGCGTCGAGAGCCGCGAGCAGCTCGCGCTCGGTGGCGACGTCGGCGCGGTTGATGATGTCGACGAGCGGCTGCACGCCACCCACGATCTCGACCTGGTCCTTCGGGGTGACGACGCGGGCACGGTGCCGCAGGGTCTCCGCGACGACCGCGACCGCCTCGGGCGCGGCGGTCCCCATCGTGGCGATCGCCTGCGCGACGTCGGCCTTCATCTCCGGAGCGAGGTGCCCGACGACGGCGGACGCCTGCTGGACGCCGAGGTGGGCGAGCACGACCGCCACCGTCTCCGGTAGCTCGCCGTCGAGGAGGTTGGCGACCTGGGCGGCGTCGGCGGCGTCGAGGAACTCGAACGCCTTCGCACCGACCGCGGGCGCGAGCCGCTCGAGCAGGCCGTTCGCGCGGTCCGCCCCGAAGGACGCCGCGAGCAGCTCGGCGGCGAAGTCGCGTCCGCCGCGCGCGGACCGGCGCCCCGATCCCGCGCGCTCGTGGAACTCGCGCAGCGCCTGCTCGACCTGCGTCTCGTCGACGTGCCGCATCCGCATGATCTCGGCGGCGATGTCCTCCGCCTCCTGCTCGCCCAGATGCCGCAGCACCTCGGCGGCGCGCGGCTGCGACAGCTGCATGAGCACGACGGCGGCCTTCTGCACGCCGGTCAGCGCCTTGACGTCGGTCATGCCGGCTGCCGGTCGTCCATGAGCGAACGCAGGTACTCGGCGGTGCGCTCCGGGTCGGAGCCGGCGAGCGCCTCGACGCTCGCACGGACGCGGTCGACGCCGCCGATCTCGACCGGCAGGGGCTCGGGAGCCGGGGCGATCGACGCCGGCGCGGGCGCGGCGTCGAGGCGGCCGGGCTGCGCGCCCGCGACGACGGCCGGCGCGCCCGAGTCGGGCGGGAGCAGCGGGTTGACCTCGAGCTCGCCGAGCGCGAGAGCGGTCTGCTCGGCTCGGCGTCGGCCGGCGCGCATGAGGACCGTGAGAACCAGGAAGAGGCCGAGCACCACGGCGCCGGCGATGATCCCGGTGGTGATGATCTGCGTCATGTTCTGGTCGCTCTCGGCCGACTGCTGCCCGGCGATCGCCGACTTGGCGTCGGCGGCGGCGGCCTTGGCGAACGAGACCTTCTGCACCGAGACGACGTCGCCGCGCTGCTTGTCGATGCCCGCGGCGGCCGCGACCATCGAGGAGATCGTCGACGCGGGGACCTTGACCTTGTCGGAGTTCACGGCGACCGACACGGCCTGCTTGGTCAGCTCCCCCGCCGGGATCGTGCGGGTCTCGACCGTCTTGTCGACGGCGTTGTCGCGGACCGTGGAGCTCTGGCCGGATCCGCCCGCCGTCGTCCCGCTCGTGCCGTTCGGCACGGCGATGTTGTCGGGGCCGAGAACGCCGGCCTGACCGGAGCCGCTCCCGGAACCGGAGCCGGAGGTCGAGCCGGACTGCTGCACCGACTCCGAGTAGGCGGGGCTTCCGTTAGGGGTCGAGTAGGTCTCCTGGGTGCGCTGCGCCGACTCCTGGCTGACGTCGGCGGTCACCACGACCGTCGCATTGCCGACGCCCACGACCTTGTCGAGCATGGACTGGATCGCGGCGGCGGTCTTGGTCTCGTAGTCGCCCGCGACCGACGCCGTGCCGTCGGCCTGCTGGCCGCCGACCGACGAGAGCACCTGGCCGTCGGCGTCGACGACCGCGACGTCGTCGGGTGACATCCCGTCGACAGAGGCGGAGACGAGGTGGGTGACCGCCTTGACCTGCTCCTTGCCGAGGGTGACGCCGGGCTTCAGGTCGAGGAAGACCGAGGCGGTCGGGTTCGCCTTGTCGGACACGAAGACGGTCTGCTGCGGGATCGCGAGCTTGACGGAGGCGGTGCGCACCCCGTCGAGCCCCTCGATCGTCTTCGACAGCTCGCCCTCGAGCGCGCGCTTGTAGGTGACCGTCTGCTGGAACTCCGAGCTCGTGACGCCCATGTTGTCGAGCAGCGAGTACCCGGCGGTCTTGTCGCCGGGGAGTCCGGCCGCCGCGGCCGCGAGGCGCTCCTTGTCGACGTTGGCCTCCGGCACGAGGATCGTCGACCCCCCGTCGGCGAGCTGGTAGTCGACCCCGTCGGTCTTCAGCTGCTCGACGATCGCGCTCGCGTCGGTGCCCGAGAGCCCGGAGAACAGCGGCGAGTAGGTCGGCTTCATGAGCCACGCGCCGAGGGCGATCGCACCGACGACGACCCCGACCGTGCCGATGATCGCGAGGGTGCGCTGGGCGACCGTGAACTCGCGGATCACGGCGATCAGGCGCCCCAGGGCGGACTGCACACGAGCGGGCATCAGGCCTGCATCCTCATGATCTCGTTGAAGGCGTCGACACCCTTGTTGCGGATGGTCGCCGCGAGCTGCATCGTCACGTCCGCCCGGGCGGCGGCGATGGTGGCGTCGTGGATGTCGGTGAGGTCGCCGGTGACGGCCTTGAGCGCGAGGGTGTCGGAGGCGCCCTGGGTCGCCTGCACCTGGTCGACGGCTCCGCTGAGGACATCAGCGAAGCCGCCGGCCGTGGGGGATGTCGCCGGGGCGACGGCAGAGGCGCCGAAGGTGGGGGCGATCGGGCCGATGGGAGCGATGGGCATGGGGGTCAGCGTCCGATCTGGAGGGCGGCCTCGTACGAGGTCTTCGCGCGATCGACGACCGCCGCGTTCGCCTGGTAGCCGCGCTGCGCCATGATGAGCTGGCTCATCTGGGATGCCAGGTCGATATCCGGCATGCGGACCATGCCGTCGTTGTCGGCGAGAGGGTTCTGCGGGTCGTAGACGAGCCGCCCCTCCTTGTCGCCGTAGGCAGCACCCTCGACGTACACGCCCGAGGTGCCCTCGCCCGCCTGGGCGACGACGTAGCGCGCCTGGAACGCGTCCTCATCGGTCCGGCGGGCGGTGTTGACGTTGGCGATGTTGTCGCTGATCGCGTCGAGCCACTTGCGGTGCACGGTGAGGGCCGATCCGGCGATCCCGATCGCGTCGAAGGTCACTGGGCACCCCCGAGCGCGCTCTTCATGAGGCCGAACTTGGCGTTCACGGCCTGCGATGCGAACTGGTAGCGGAGCACCGTGTCGATGTTCGACAGGGTCTCGGTGTCGAGGTTGACGTTGTTGCCGTTCAGCTGGGTCGGCTCGAGCGAGAGCCCGGTGGTCGCGGTGACGCGGCCGTCTCCCTGCTCGATCGACTGCGTGAGCGCGTCCTCGAACTGCACCCGCTGGGCCCGGTAGCCGGGGGTGTTGACGTTGGCGATGTTGTTCGCGATCGCGCGCTGCCGCGCGGCGAGACCGTCGAGCGCGCTGGTCAGCGCGTTCATGGTGATCGGATCGGACACGGAAGAACCGTCCTCGTCGGGTTCGAGGCCGATCCGTGGCCAGGGGATGGAGCGATCCGTGCTCTCAGTGAGGAGCTATCGGCTCCCGCACCGCGCGTGTTACCCCCGAGCTGACCCCAGAAGGGGAGTCCGCCTTTCGGAGGACACCGAACCTCCCCCGCCGCGCCAGGCCCCGCCCCGAGTCGTGCGAAATCGCGGGACCCCGTCGGGCGGGGGCGCGGTTCCCCACGACTCGACGGGAGCGGGAGCGGGCGGAAATGGGAGCAGGAGTGGTCAGGCGTCGAGGTCGACGTAGATCGCGCGGACGGGGGCGGGGGACGCCGCGTCGACCGCCTCGAGGTGCGCGGCGGCGATGCGGCGCTCGTCGGTCAGGCGACGGATCGCCCGCTGCTGGGCGGCGGCGACGCGCTGGGCGCGCGGGAGCAGCTCCGCCGGAAGCGGGCCGAGGTGCGTCGGCGGCTCCCAGACGACACCGAGCGCCGGGGCGTCGGCGAAGCGCTCCAGCTCGTCGAGCGCCGCGTTCCAGGCCGCGGTCCAGGCCGCCGGCTCAGGCGACACCGGTGAGGCCCTCGTCCGCCGCGAGGGTGTCGGCCGCCTCGCGCCAGCTGGCGAGCAGCGGCTCGACGACGGCGATCGCGTGGCCCGTGGCGGCGCGGTCGTGTCCCGTCGTGGCCCGCGCGATCATGCGCGAGACGTAGCCGTAGAGCTGGAGCAGACCCTCCCCCGCCGACCAGAGCTCGGGACGGAGCGTCGAGCTCAGCTCGAGCACGATCGTCTGAGCGTGGAAGAGCTGGGTGAGGGCGTCGTCCCAGCGTTCCTCGGTCTGGGCCGCATCAGCGCGGCGGAGGTCGAGCAGGAGCCGGTCGTACAGCATCACGAGCAGTCGCGCCGGCGAGGCGGTCGTCATGCCCTGCGTGGCATACGCGTTGCGCGCGGCGGCGAAGTCGGTCACTTGCTGCTCCCCGTCGACAGTCCGCTGATCTGCGAGGCGAGCCACGACGACTGCGATTTCATCGCGCTCAGCTGCGTCTCGAGCGCGGCGTAGGTGGTCTCGAGCGTCGACCGGCGGGCGGTGAGGCGCAGGTCCCAGGCGCTGATGCTGTCCGTCATCTGCTGCGCCGTCGACTGGTCGCCCGTGATGCTCGCGGTGATGGTCCCGGTGTACGGATCGGACGCCGCCGTGGCCGACGCCGCGATCCGCCCGGCGACGGTCTGCATCGCCGTGCTGACGCCGTCCGGGTCGGCGGCGAGCGCCGCCGAGAGCGTGCTCGCATCGAACGAGAAGGTGCCGTCCTGATTGATCGAGATGCCGAGCTGCGACGGAGAGACCGATCCGACGGGGTAGGCGAGCGCCTGGAACAGGCTGTCGTTGGCCGCCCGAACCGTGCTGTCGCCGGTGAAGATCCCGCCCGACGCCGCGGTCGTGCTGTCGGAGGCCGTGGTCGTGGTGACCGCCGACTTCGAGGCGATCGTCGAGAACACGCTTGAGAGCGAACTCAGCAGCGAGCCGAACTTGGCCGCGATCTGGTCGTTGCTGCGCGCCACGCTCACCGTGGCCGCGCCGGAGGTGACCGCGGTCGCCGTGATGTCGACGCCCGGCATCAGGTCGGTGAAGGTGTTCGTGGTCGAGGTGATGGTCTGCTCGGCGCCCGAGCCGCCCCACAGCACCGCCTTCGCGTCCTGGGCCTGGCTGATGGTCGCGGCGCCCGGCTGGGTGAGGAGGTTCGTCGCGGTGCCCGCGGTGACCGACGCGGCGGAGCCGTCGTACAGCGAGAACGCGTTCTTCGCGCCGGTGTCGGAGGTGAGCTGGATGCGGTAGAGCGTCGTGCCGTCGGATGCGGTCCCGGCGGCGACCTGCACGGCGGTCACACCGGCTTTCGCGCCGTTGATCGCGCCGACGACGTCGGCGATCGACGCGGACGCTGCGGTCACCTCGTGCTGCGTGCCGTCGGATCCGACGATCGTCAGCACGGGCGGGTTCGTCGCCCACGAGCTCCGCGGGGCGGTCACCGAGACCTGCCCGGCGGCGAGCTGCGTGACCTGGAGCGAGATCGAGCCCGCGGCGGCGGTCGCGTCGGCGCTCGCCGTCAGCGCGGACTGCGTGCTCGAGGTCGAGAAGAGGTTGAGGGCGCCGGGCTTCGAGAGCGCCGACGCGGCGTCGGCGATGCCCTTCACCGAGGTGTTCAGCGACTGCAGGGCCGAGATGGTCGACTGCAAGGAGGAGAGCTGGGACTTCAGCTGGGTCTGCGGAGCGGCCTCCGCCGACATCAGCGAGTTGATGAGGGAGGTCGTGTCGAGGCCGGAGACGAGACCGTCGATGCCGATCGATCCACCGGTGCTGCCCACGGAGCTCATGCGCGGTCCTTCCGGGATCGGGGTGTCGGGCGGGCGGGAGCGGGTGTCCCCGTCGGACGGACGCCGGGTTCAGCGACGTCCGTCCGACGAGAGAGGGTCGGCCTAGCCGAGCAGCTTCAGGATGCTCTGCGGGGCCTGGTTGGCCTGCGCGAGCATGGCCGTGCCGGCCTGCTGCAGGATCTGCGAGCGGGTGAAGTTCACCATCTCGCTGGCCATGTCGGTGTCGGTGATCTGGCTCTGCGAAGCAGACAGGTTCTCGACCGCGACGTTGATGTTGTTGATGGTGTGGGTGAACCGGTTCTGGTAGGCGCCGATCTGCGCGCGAGCCGTCGAGATCGAGGAGATCTTCGAGTCGAGGAGCGTGATCGAGGCCTGCGCCGCGGCGTTGGACGAGAAGTCAAGGCCGCCCCCCGTGGTCGACGCCGAGGTGCCGAAGCCGGTGCCGGCCGAGGCGTCGGTGCCGGCCGTGGCACCGCCGACGACGGCGCTGCCGTCGTTCGAGGTGACGACGAGCTGGTTCTGGTCGTTGACCGTCGCCGTGAGCTTCGAGGAGAAGCTCGCGTCGCCGTTCAGCTTGTCCGCGACGCCCTGCACCGAGGTGTAGGAGCCCGCGGCACCCAGCGCGACGTTGATCGTCGAGCTGCTGCCGGCCGCACCGACCGTGAACGTGGCCGTACCCGCGACCGCGGTCGGGGTCAGCACGTTGAACGACGCACCCGCGCCCGAGCCGGTCAGCGACGTGGCGATCGCCTTGAGGTTGGCCTGGTTCAGGTTGACCTCGATGGTGTCGTCCGCCGTGCCGTTCGCGCCCACCTGGAACTTCAGGTCGGCGGAGCCGTCGAGCAGCTTGGTGCCGTTGAAGTTCGTGGTGTTCGCGATGCGACCGAGCTCCTTGACGAGCTGGTCCGACTCGGTCTTGATGTTCTGCCGGGCCTGTGTGTTGTTCGAGTCGTTACCGGCCTGAACCGCCAGGTCGCGCAGACGCTGCAGGATCGACTGCGACTCGCCGAGCGCGCCCTCCGCCGTCTGGACGACGTTGATGCCGTCCTGGGCGTTGCGGGCGGCGACCTGGAGTCCGCCGGTCTGCGACTTGAGCGACTCGGAGATCGCGAGGCCGGCCGCGTCATCGGCCGCCTTGTTGATCCGCAGACCGCTCGAGAGCTTCTGGATCGAGTCGTTGAGGGAGCTCGAGGTCTTGCTCAGATTGCGGTACGCGTCGAGCGCACTCAGGTTGGTGTTGATGCTCATACCCATTGTGATTCCTCCATGGTCTCTGGGTTCCGTGCCGGTCCGTCCGTGGTCCGGCAACGAGTGCTATCGGCCGTCCGCCGCGTCGCGTTAGCAGCGCACCGGCGACCGATGGTTCAGGATGCGACGGCGGGCGGCGCGGCGCCGTCCTGGAGCTGACGGACCAGCCCCGTCTGCACGTACTCGCCGACGCGGGCGAGGTAGGCGCTGCGTCGCGCGGGGGCGACGCGGGATTCGACGCGGACCTCGGACCCCTCGTCGCCGTAGTGGGTGGTCAGGCCGTCGCGGAGGAGGCGGATGGCCTCCGAGCGCTGCTGCGAGATCGCGGAGTGCGTCATGCCCAGCTCCTCGGCGAGCTCCTTCACGGAGCGCTCCTGCAGATAGACCTGCTCGACGATGTAGCGCATGCGGTCGGGCAGCGCCGCGACGGCGGAGGCGATGACGGCGCTCCGCTCGGCGCCGACGACCGACTCCTCGGGGGAGACGAAGACCGAGACGAGGGAGTCGCTGACGGTCTCGTCGATCGTGGTCACGACCCGTGCCGCGTCCTGCAGCGCCTCCGACGCCGTCGCGCGGTCGACGCCGAGCGTGTCCGCGAGCTCCTCGACGGTGGGCGTGCGGCCGAGGGATGCCGTGAGCGTCTCGCGGGCGGCCAGCGTCTCCTTGATGCGCTTGCGGGCACCGCGGGTGGCCCAGTCGGCGGAGCGCATCTCATCGGCGAACGCGCCGAGGATCCGGCGGCGGGCGAACGCGCCGAACGGCACCCCCAGGTCGGGGTCGAACGCGTCGGCGGACTGCACGAGCGCGAGGGCGCCGGCGGAGGCCATGTCGTCGCGGGAGAGGTGCGTGGCGCGCGCGACGAGCTCGTTGACGAGGTAGCCGACGAGCGGCAGGTTCTCCACGATCAGGCGATCGCGTTCAGAGCTCATCACGGTTGGGGCCCCCAGCAGAAGCGGTGCGGAATCGTCGGGTTCATCTCCGCGCGTCCAACGTGGCAGCGATTCCACGGCCCATCGTGGCGACACGCGGACGGCCCTTTCCACCCCCCCTGCGGGTATCCCCCGCTTTGGGAGGCTGCCGCTTACCTGGACATCACCTCGGAGTTGTGTAGTCTTCGCCGGAACACCAGCCGTACCCCCGATCATGTCCCCCGGGTCCCCCGGATCCGTCCCCCATTGTCGAGGATGTGTCCGCGATAATGCCGACTAACGGGATCAGGGGAGCGTCCGACAGTAGGCAGTGGCGCCGAGAAAAGTTTTTTGGCGCGTCTCGACTTTTCGAGCGGGGAAGGGGGAGCCGATGGGCGCGCAAGAGCTGTCGACGCGGTTGTGGCAGGAGCGCGAGCTGCTCGACCTCCTCGTCTTCAAGCTGGAGGAGGAGCAGCTGCTGCTCACCTCCGGCAAGACCCGCTGGCTCCCGTTCGCGACCCGCGAGGTCGAGCAGGTGCTGGAGCGGCTCCGCGTCGCCGGCGTCGAGCGCACCGTGGAGGTGGCGGCGCTCGCCGCCGAGTGGGGCCTGCCCGATGACGCGACGCTCCGGGCGCTCATCGACGGTGCGCCGTCCACAGCCTGGGCCGACGCGTTCCGGGGGCACCTGCAGGCGCTCACCGACCTGACCGCCCAGATCACGGCACTGCGCGACTCCAACCTCCAGTACCTTCGCGCCGCCTCCCGCTCCACGCAGGAGACGCTGGCGCGCCTCGACGCCGAGTCCGGCACCTACGACGCGAGCGGCGAGGCGTCGGCCTCCCCCGCCGTGGCCCGGCTCTTCGAGTCGGACCTCTGATGACGAGCACGTTCGGCCTTCTCAACACGGCGTCCACGGCGCTCGCGGCCGCGCGAGCCGGGTCCGACGTGATCGGGCAGAACATCGCGAACTCGGCGACGCCCGGCTACGTCCGCCAGCGGGTCGACGTCAGCTCCATCGGCGCCGTCCGCAACGGCCTGCTCTCGAACGGCGTCCACGTCGGCGCCGGCGTGCAGGTGAACGGCGTGGTGCGCCTCGCCGACCCGCTGCTCGACGCGCGGGTGCAGACCACCTCGGCGGTGAACGGGTTCTGGAGCGTGCAGTCCGGCGCGATGTCGACGCTCGAGACCTCCCTCAACGAGCCCGGCGCGAGCGGCACGAGTGCCGCGCTGCAGAAGTTCTGGGCCGCCTGGCAGGACATGGGATCGCACCCCGGCTCCGCCCCGCAGGCGGGCGTGCTCCTGCAGACGGCCGGTCAGCTCTCCGCGACGATCGCCGCGGGCTACCGCGACGTCGTGGGCCAGTGGTCGGCACAGCACGATCTGACCGCGTCGACGGTCGCGAACGTCAACGACCTCGCGACCCGGGTCGCCGCGCTCAACGGCCAGATCCGCACGACGGTCGCCGGCGGCGGCAACGCCAACGAGCTCCTCGATCAGCGCGCCAAGCTGACCACGCAGCTCGCCGACCTCTCGGGCGCGACGGTGCGCGACCTCGGCAACGGCACGGTGGACGTGGTCCTCGGCGGCAACTCCCTCGTCTCCGGCGACACCGCGCGACCCCTCGCCCTCGCCGGCGCCACCGAACTCGCGGGCGCCGGCACGAACCCCGTCCACCTCGAATGGGCCGACGCGCCCGGCATCGCCGTGCAGCTCGACGGTGGCCGCATCGCCGGCGGGCTGGCGGTGCTCTCCGACTCCGGTCCCCTGGTCGGCGCGGCGAACGCCTACTCCGCCCTGGCGACCTCGATCGCGACGCAGGTGAACGCGGTCCACTCGGCGGGCGCGACCACGTCCGGCACCACCGGCCTGGACTTCTTCTCGCTCACCGCGGGGGCGCCGGCCGCCGTCGGACTCACCGTCGTCCCGACCGACGCGAGCGGCATCGCGACCGGCGCCGTCGGCGCGGGCGCGCTCGACGGCAGCACGGCCGACGCGATCGCGAAGCTCGGCACCGGCAGCGACGGCCCCGACGCCCAGTGGTCGGCGTTCGTGGTCGCGACGGGCACCGCGGCCGCGACCGCCTCCACGCAGTCGGGCCTCGCGACCGCCTCACTCACGAGCGCGACGAGCATGCAGGCCTCGCAGGAGAACGTCGACATGGACGAGGAGACCACCAACCTCCTCATGTGGCAGCACGCTTACCAGGGCGCCGCCCGGGTCCTCACGACGATCGACGACATGCTCGACACCCTCATCAACAAGACGGGCCTGGTGGGACGATGATCACCCGCATCACGAGCACGCAGCTGCTCGCCGACTCCGCGCGCACGATGCAGGCGGCGATGACGCGCCTCTCGAAGCTGCAGACGCAGGCGTCGACCGGCGACCGGATCCAGGTGCCGTCCGACGACCCGGCCGGCACCGGCGCCTCCATCCAGGTGCGCGGTCAGCAGGCGGCGCTCGCGCAGTACCAGCGCAATGCGACCGACGGCTCCGGATGGCTCAGCACCATCGACGGGACCCTCACCCAGTCGACGTCGATCCTCCAGCGCGTGCGGGTGCTCGTGCTGGAGGCGTCCAACTCCGGCACGATGAGCCCCAGCGCGCGCGACGCCGTCGCCTCCGAGGTGCAGGGCTTGCGTGACGACCTCCTCGCGCAGGCCAACACCCGCTACAACGGGCGGTCGGTTTTCGCCGGGACGAGCGACGCCGACGCGTTCTCCGCCGCCGGCGTCTGGAGCGGCACCGCGGGAGTGACGGTCGACCGCCGCGTCGGCGCCGACGCGACCATCCCGGTGGACGCCGACGGCAGCGCCGCGTTCGGCTCCGGCCCGACCTCGATCTTCGCCACCCTCGATAGCATCGTGTCGGATCTGAAGGGCGGCGTGGACGTGCAGCCCCGGATCGCGCAGGTCGACGCGGCGATGCAGAAGGTGCTCACCGTGCAGGCCGTGAACGGGAGCCGGTACAACCAGATGGAACGAGCCACGGACGCCCTCGGCGCGCAGGCCATCGATCTGACCAAGCAGCGCTCCGACATCGAGCAGGTCGACACCGTCCAGGCGATCGTCGACCTCCAGTCGCAGAACCTGGCCTACCAATCGGCGCTCCAGGTGACCGCCAAGGCCCTCCCGATGTCCCTGCTCTCCTTCCTGAACTGAAGGCGCGACCGTGAGCACCACCCTGACCCTCGTCGAGCCGCTGCCGGGCCTCGCGCCCGCGGTGGACTACCGCCTCTCCGAGATCGAGGACGCCCCCGGACTCTTCTCGCTGGAGTCGGCGGACCCGGCCGGCATCCGGCTCCACGTCATCTCCGCCGCGGCCTACCTGCCCGGTTACACGCCCCGGCTGCCCGACGAGGGTCTCGAGGCGCTCGGCGACGACCGCTCGCTGCTCGTCGTGACGACCCTCGTCGACGGCGCCCCCTGGGTGAACCTGCTCGCGCCGATCGTGGTCGACGCCGCGGGTGCCGCGCGCCAGGTGATCCTCGACGGCGACTACCCCGTCCGCATCGCCCTCACCGACGCCGCCGCGTAGCGCTTTTCCGCTCACCCTCGCGGCGAGATGCCGCGTGCGGCGCCTCGCGCCGGCGGAAGCGGCCGCACGAGGCGACTCGGCGTGACGTATCCGCGTCGCACGTGCCACTCGCCGCGGCCGCACGCGCCGCCGCTCGTGCCACCGCACCATCTCGAGTCGTGGGGGGGGGGGGGGGGGG
>NZ_JBQCHS010000010.1:0-18700 GCF_051954455.1 Pseudolysinimonas sp.
GATCTTCTCGCCGGCGACCTCGCCGAGCGAGCCGCCGAAGATCGTGAAGTCCTGCGCGTAGACGGCGACCTGCCGGCCGTGGATCGTCCCGGTCCCCGTAACGACCGCGTCGCCGTAGGGCCGGTTGCGCTCCATGCCGAAGGCGTGGGTGCGGTGCCGGACGAACTCGTCGAGCTCGACGAAGCTGCCCTGGTCGAGGAGCTCCTCGATGCGCTCGCGGGCCGTCTTCTTGCCGCGGGCGTGCTGCTTCTCGATGGCGGCTTCGCCGCTCGCGGTCACGGCCTCGTGGTAGCGGACCTTGAGGTCGGCGATGCGCCCCGCGGTGCTCGAGAGGTCGGGAGTCGTCGGCTCGGTGGGTGCGTCGGCGGTCACCCGGTCAGCCTACCGAGCGCTCCCGGGCCGATCCGTTGGAGGTTCGCGACAAGGATCGCGGGCGGAACCATCGGCCGAAGCCCCACTGCGTGACGCGCAGCATCGCCTCCAGGACGATCCCGGCGCTCATCTTCGACTGCCCGAGGAGTCGGTCGCGGAAGGTGATCGGCACCTCGGCGACGCCGAAGCCGGCGTCGAGGGCGCGGATGGTCATGTCGATCTGGAAGCAGTAGCCGTGCGACTGGACGTCGTCGAGAGGGATCGCGCGCAGCGTCTCGGCGCGGTAGGCCCGGAACCCGGCGGTCGAGTCGCGCACCCTGATGCGGAGGGCGATCCGGGCGTACGCGTTGGCGGCCTCGCTGAGCCGTCGTCGGCTCACGGGCCAGTCGACGACGCGGCCGCCCGGCGTCCAGCGCGATCCGATGACGAGACCCGGGCGGTCGGCTTCGTCGAGGCGCGCGAGCATCGCGGGGAGCGCGTCGGCCGGGTGCGAGCCGTCCGAGTCCATCTCGATCAGCACCTCGTGCCCCGCGGCCAGCGCCGTGCGGAAGCCGGCGAGATACGCCTGCCCGAGACCCGCACGCTCCGTGCGGTGCAGGACCGCGACCCGCGGATCCGCGGCGGCGATGCGGTCGGCGAGATCGCCCGTGCCGTCGGGGCTGTCGTCGTCGACGACGAGGATCGACGCATCGGGTACCGCCGCGAACACCGCCGCGACCGCGTTCTCGAGGTTCTCGATCTCGTCGAAGGTGGGGATGATCACGACCGTGCGGGCGGGTGCCGGAGGGGTCATGGTCCGTTCAGCGTAGGCGACCCGCTCCTAGGGTGGATGCGTGCTCCGCTTCCCTGCCGCCGAGGCCGTGGCGCCGCGCCTGATCGTGCTCGAGAGCGCGGGATCCACCAACGACGAGCTGGCCGCGATCGCGGCGGGTGCCCCGGCGTACACGACCGTCGTCACCGCCGATCAGACCGCCGGACGGGGGCGTCGCGATCGGGCCTGGTCGACTCCGCCCGGCCGCGGCCTCGCGATCTCGGTGCTGCTGCCCGCGGTCGCGCCCGAGGAGGCGGCCTGGCTGCCGCTCGCCGCGGGGCTCGCGATGCGCGATGCGGTCGCGCCGCTCGTGCCCGGCACCGCGGCCGCGGTCAAGTGGCCGAACGACGTCCTGCTCGACGGGCGCAAGGTGTGCGGGGTGCTCGGGCGGCTCGACGCGGCCGGTGTGGTGATGGGCGCCGGAATCAACGTCCGGCTGACGGAGGACGAGCTCCCGGTGCCGACCGCGACGTCGCTCGTGCTCGCCGGCGCGGTCGACGACGACGGGCTCGACGACCGCGTGCTCGCCGGGTACCTCGCTCGGCTCCGCGAACTGGTGGACGGCCTGCGGGAGCGCGGCGCCGAGGCGTCGGGCCTGCGCTCCGGCGTCGTCGCGGCGTGCGACACGATCGGGCGCGAGGTGCGCGTCGAGCTGCCGGACGGCGGCACGCTGCTCGGTCGCGCGACCGGCATCGGGCCGGACGCGCGCCTCGCGGTCCGCCGCGCCGACGGAGGGGTCGAACAGGTCGCCGCCGGCGACGTCGTGCACCTGCGCGCGACCGACTAAGAGGGACTCCCGCTCGGCCGGCTCGGGGACGTCGGCTCGACCGCGGGGATCGCGGGGGCGGCCACGGACTCCCCGGCGGCCGGGAACACGGCGGGTGCGGGCTCACCGCGGTGCGGCCGGAACACCCAGAGCCGGTAGAGCGCGAAGCGGAACGCCGTGCCGAGTGCGAGTCCCACGACGTTGGAGGAGATGTTGTCGGCCAGCTTGCTGTCGAAGCCGAGGGCGTAGTGCGAGATCCAGAGGCAGCCGAGGCCGATGAGGAGCCCGCCGAGGCTCACGACGCCGAACTCGACGCCCTCGCGCAGGAGCTGCTGGCCACGATGCTCGCGGAAGGTCCAGTAGCGGTTGCCGACCCAGTTGACGGCGATCGCGACGATCGTGGCGATGACATTGGCCAGCAGCGGGCCCTCGTGGATCTTCTTCGAGTCGAAGACCGTGAAGAGCAGCAGGTTGAAGATGCCGAAGTTGACGAGGAAGCCGACCCCGCCGACCACGCCGAAACGGGCGAACTGGCCGAGGAGGGTGCGCATCTGGGTGGGGATCGATCCGGGAGGATGGAGGGGACGCGCGCAGTCTATGCGCGCGGATGTCGAGAAACCCGAGGGAGTCCCATGCGCGTCGGAGTGATCGGGGGCGGCCAGCTCGCCCGGATGATGGTGCCGCCGGCGATCGCGCTCGGCCTGGACATCCGGGTGCTGGCGGAGGTCGAGGGCTCGTCCGCCGCGATCGCCGCGTCCGCGGTCGGCGACTACACCGACGCCGCGACGGTGCTCGCGTTCGCGCGCGAGGTCGACGTCGTCACCTTCGACCACGAGCATGTGCCGCAGGACGTGCTCGCGGCGCTCGTCGCCGAGGGGATCGCGGTCCACCCGAAGCCGGAGGCGCTCGCCGTCGCGCAGGACAAGCTCGTCATGCGGCGGCGGCTGACCCGCATCGGCGCCCCGGTCCCCGACTGGGCCGAGGTCGGGAGCGCGGCGGAGCTCGGTGCATTTCTCGAGGACTACGGTGGCCGCGCGGTCGTGAAGACCCCGCGCGGCGGGTACGACGGCAAGGGAGTCCGCGTCGTCGAGACGGCCGACGGCGCCGACGACTGGTTCGCGGCCGGCGGCCCGCTCCTCGTCGAGGAGCTGGTCGACTTCCGTCGCGAGGTGTCGCAGGTCGTGGCCCGGCGCCCGTCCGGGGAGGTCCGCGCCTGGCCGCTCGTCGAGACGGTGCAGAAGGACGGCGTGTGCTCGGAGGTCTTCGCGCCCGCTCCCGACGCGGGGGAGCTGCCCGCGGCGGCGGCGGCGCTCGCCGTGCGCATCGCCGAGGAGCTCGACGTGACCGGCGTGCTCGCCGTCGAGCTCTTCGAGACGGCCGACGGGGGGCTGAGCGTCAACGAGCTCGCGATGCGCCCGCACAACACCGGGCACTGGACGATCGACGGGGCCGTGACGAGCCAGTTCGAACAGCACCTGCGCGCGGTGCTCGACCTGCCGCTCGGCGACACCTCGCCGACCGCGCCGTGGAGCGTGATGATCAACGTCCTCGGCGGCCCGGAGGGACAGACGATGCCCGAGCGGTATCCGGTCGCGATGGCGGACCGGCCCGAGGTCAAGCTGCACTCCTACGCCAAATCGTCGCGCCCGGGCCGCAAGGTCGGGCACGTCACGGCGATCGGTGAGGAGCTGGACGACGTCCTCGCGCGGGCGCGCGCGGCTGCGGCGTTCTTCGAGGGCTGACCCGTACCATCGGGGCGTGACCGCCCCCGCCGCCTCTCCGCTCGTCAGCGTCGTCATGGGGTCCGACTCCGATTGGACCGTCATGTCGGACGCCGCGGCGGCCCTCGCCGAGTTCGGGATCGCGCACGAGGTCGAGGTGGTCTCCGCCCACCGGACGCCGCGGCGCATGGTCGAGTTCGGCTCGGAGGCGGCCGGCCGCGGGATCCGCGCCATCATCGCCGGAGCCGGGGGAGCCGCGCACCTGCCCGGCATGCTCGCGTCGGTCACGACCCTGCCCGTCATCGGCGTCCCGGTGCCGCTGAAGACCCTCGACGGGATGGACTCCCTCCTCTCCATCGTGCAGATGCCGGCCGGCATCCCCGTCGCCACCGTGTCGATCGGCGGCGCGCGCAACGCGGGCATCCTCGCGGCGCGCATCCTCGCCTCCGGCGACCCGGCGCTGACCGCCCGCCTCGCGGAGTACGCCATCGGGCTCGAAGCGATGGTGGCGGAGAAGAACCAGAAGCTGCAGTCGTCGCTGTGAGCGAGAACGCGCTCCGGGGGGCCGACGCCTCGTCGCCCGAGGTCATGACCAAGCGGGCCTGGTGGCTCGTCGGGTTGAACATCCTGGTGCCGGGGTCGGCGCAGGTGCTCGCCGGCAACCGTCGGTTCGGACGCTTCGCGCTGACACTCACGCTCCTCCTGTGGGCGCTCGTCGTCGTCGCGGTGTTCGCGGCGCTCATCGGCCGCACGTCGCTGCTGGGGGTCGTGCTGGCGCCGATCCCGCTCTGGATCGTCACCGTCGTGCTCGTCTTCTACGGCGTGCTCTGGGTGATCTGCACCCTCGACACGCTGCGGCTGACGCGGCTGGTGCGGGTGCACGGCCCGGCAAAGGGGGCGGTCGCGCTGCTCGCGATCGTGGCGCTCGTCGCGACCGGGGGCGCGGCATTCGGGGGAGCCGTGCTCACCGGCCGGACCGCCGGCGTCCTCGGCGCGGTCGCGTCGAACACGATCGCCATCACCAACCCGGACGGATCGGTCGTCAATCAGGGCCCGCTGACCGGCCCGGCGAACATCCTGCTGGTCGGCACAGACACCCGCACCGGGCAGGTCGGCGCGGGGCTCTCCACGCGCGACAGCTCCGGCGCGGGTCAGAACGACGTCACGATTCTCATCCACATCTCGCCGACGTCGAACTCGGCCACGGCCCTCAGCATCCCGCGCGATCTCTACACGTCCCAGCCCGCCTGTGGGAACTCGGCGCCGGTCACCGCGGCGCGCTTCAACACCGCGCTGTCGCGCGGGGGCCTCAACTGCGTCGTCGCCGCGACGACGGCGCTCACCGGGCTGCCGATCCAGTACGCGGCCGAGATCGAGTTCGACGGGGTCGTCGCCATGAGCGACGCGGTCGGCGGCGTCCCCGTCTGCCTCGTGACCGGGATTAACGACCCCGCGAGCGGCGTCAACCTGAGCGCGGGGGAGCACACGCTGCAGGGCGCGGATGCGCTCGCGTTCCTGCGAACCCGCCACGGTCTCACGACCGGCAGCGACCTCCAGCGCATCAGCAATCAGCAGGTCTTCCTCGCGTCGCTCATGCGCACGGTGAAGAGCCCGGCCGTGCTCGGCAACCCGCTCAAGGTCGTCGATCTCGCCGACGCCGCGACGCAGCACATGCAGCTCAGCACCGACCTCGCGAAGGTCCCGGTGCTCGTCTCGATCGCCCTGGCGGTGAAGGACATCCCGCTCGACCGGATCGCGTTCGTGCAGTACCCGTCGCACCCGAAGACGATCCGCGGGCAGCAGGTGACCCTGGCCGACGCCGACGCCGCGAAGGCGCTGACCGGCGCGATCGCGGCAGACCAGCCCGTGACGACGCAGACGCTCGGCGAGGCCGCGGTGCCGACAGGATCGGGCACGCCCGCGAAGACGCCCACGCCGGGCCCGTCGCCGGCCGCGTCGCAGGCTCCGGCGGTCACGCTTCCGCCGGAGGTCACCGGGCAGTCGGCGGCGCAGCAGACGTGCTCGCAGGGGCAGCACCGGTAGGACCGCCCACTACCCGGCCGCGTCCCGCTACAGGTCGGCGTGCAGCTGCCAGATGCGCTCGGCGGCATCGCGCCAGCTGAACGCGCGGGCGCGGTCCTGCCCGGCGATGCCGAGACGTCGACGGGCGGGCTCGTCCTTGAGCAGACCCGCGATCGCATCCCGGAGGCCGTGGCCGCCGGGGACGACGACGGCGGCGTCGAGCACGAGCTCGACGAGCGCCGGGTCGTCGGTGGTGATCACGGGCACGCCGAGCGTCATCGCGTCGAGGACATCGGTGCCGAAGCCCTCCAGACGACTCGGTTCGACGAACAGGGCCGCGCCGGCGAGCACCGCGGCCCGATCGGCCGGGGCGGGTGCGTCCGCGACGAGCACCCGCCCGGCGGGGATCCCGGCGTCGGCGAGGCCCTCGGCCAGGGTGCGTCCCGCGAACGCGGGGCCCCCCAGCAGCACGAGCGGGACGTCCAGTCCGTGCAGGGCGCGCAGCAGGGCGCCGAGGCCCTTGCGCGGGTTGAGTGTGGCCGCGGAGGCGATGTAGGTATCCGGGAGTCCGTGTGCGACGCGCCTCGCGGCGGCATCGGGCGGGAGGTCGAGTCCGGGTGTGCCGGCACTCGGGATGACCCGCACGCGGTCGCGGAAGAGTCCCTCCTCTTCGAGTGCGGCGGCGACGGCGTAGGAGGGCGCGACCACCGCGGCCGCGAACCGGTCGGCGCGCTTCGCCATGTCGCGGTACCACGAGGCACGACCGTCGACGGTGTCGGGCTCGCGCCAGGGGACGGCGTCGTGGACGGTGACGACCGTCTGATCGCTTCGCCCTCCGAGCGGGGCGAGGAGGCTGGGGGAGTGCACCATGCCGCCGAGGCCGGCCGAGAGTCCGCGCCGCCAGGCCGCCGCCAGCTGTTGATGGGGGAGTACGGAATGCTGCAGGGCCGTGAGCCCGGGGAGCAGTCGCTCGACCTCGGCGTCGTTCGACGTGCCGGCCGAGAGGAACCCGATCGCCTCGATGCCGGAGGGCGTCGCGGCGACGAGTGCGGGGAGCAGCGCTCGGGCGTAGTCGGCGAGCCCGCGGGGACGGGTGTCGAGGACGTCGTCGACGATCACGTGGAAGGGGGTCGCCACCCCGCGAGACTATCGGGAGGTCCGGACTCAGCCCGTGCAGTCGGGCACGCGGTAGAGGCCGGCGGAGCCGACACGCGCGACCGGGATCAGGACTCCTCGCCGCACGGCGAGGTGGAAGCCGACGAAGGGCGCCGCGTCCTTCGGCTGCCCCCAGAGCAGCTCCGGATCCTCGACGACGTAACGCACCCCGAGCCGATGGACCGCGGCGCAGACGGCGGGATTCGTCGTGATGTCCTGCAGCGAACTCGCGACGAGGAGCTGATCGGGGCTCCACTCGCCGGCGAGGTGGGGGAAGAGCGCCCTGCGGTCGCCGAGCGCCCAGCTGAGGGTGGATCCGTCCCACGGATCTCCCGCGACGACATCACCTGCAGGGACCAGCTGCGGGAGCCGCTCGAGGAGCCGTTGCTCGTCGCCGTCGAGGAGCTTGCCCTTCTTCTCATGAGCGGGGAGGGAGAAGGCGGTGGAGACCAGCGCTGGGCCGGCGAGGACGGTGTTCGAGGTCGCGACCCCCGCCACGACCACGGCCGCCACGGCCGCGGTCAGCACGGCACGAGCGCGTCCCTGCAGCCGGAGCGACGCCTCGACGACGACCAGGGCGATGAGCGGCGCCTGCAGCACGGGCAACAGCGCGAAGAGCCGGAACTTGTCCTTGTACCAGACCCCCGTGAGCACCTTCGCGAGGTCGGAATTGCTGCCTGCCGCCAACACGTAGAACAGGATCGCGAGCACCCAGGCGATCACGATCCAGCGGGTGCGGGAGCGACCGAGCGCGATCACCGCCCCGGCGAGCACCGTGATCGCGAGGATCCAAGCGACCGGCAGCACGCCCGGATCGTTCGGCTGAGGCGGTGCCAGCCCGATGGCCTGCCCGAGCGACGCCAGGAGCCCCTGCGTCGCGGTCGCCGGCCCGCCGTTCAGGTGGTCGGAGATCGGGCGGTGGGCCAGGTCGAACGTCCGGTAGACGTAGAACGCCCCGACGCCCACCACCGCGACGATCGCAAGTGCCAGCGACCCCAGGACGACGACCAGCGGACGGCGGGCGCGCGGGCGCCGCCAGAGCCGCCCGACGGTCCGGCCGCCCTCGATCACGACCAGCGGGGCCGCGAGCACGATCCAGCCGAAGAGCGATCGCGGGTGGGCGAACGAGGAGGCGATGATCCAGAGGGCGAAGGCCGCTACCAGCGCTCCCGGGAACGGGCGACGACCGTCGAGCGGGAGGACGACGACCCAGCGCATCAGCCGCACCGTGAGGGCGAGCCCGATCGGCAGCAGCGCGTACGCCAGCGCGGTCGGGTACAGCGTGCCCCACGCCACGAGGAGGGTCGGGAAACCGATCAGGCCGATGCCGGCGACCGCGGCGACGCACCCTGCGAGCATCCGCCGGCGTGCCGGCGCGATCACCGCGGCCAGCAGGGCGGCGCCGGGCATCCACACCAGGGACTGCATCGCGATCCAGACGGCGTTCGTCGCCACCGGGATGGTGGCCCCGGTCGCCTGCACCGTCGAGACGACGATCGCGTGCCAGGCGGCCGGATAGAACTCGTTGCCGGTGCCGGGATGGGTGATCCGGTACAGATCGAACGACGAGGCGTCGCCGGTGGACTGGATCCACGCCACGGCGTTGAGGTGGAATACGCCGTCGTACGTCTGGCTGATGTTCGACCAGGACCCGAACCCCGCCACGACGACCACCGCCGCGACCGCCGCCGAGAGAGCCACCACCGCGAAGACGACGACGTCGCTCCGGGTCCAGCGTCCGATCCTCGGGCGGAGGAGGCGGCGTCGTCGGAGGCCGCGAACGCCCAGGATCACCCCGGCGGCGACGAGGGCGACGACCGGCGGCTCCCACCACGCGAACGGGATCCGCAGTGGGGCCGCGACGACGCCGACGGAGCCGATCACCGCCACGGAGACCACCGGCGCGACGGCGAGCCACCAGAGCCCGCGGAATCCGAGCACGTGCGCGAGCACGCCCCCAGGCACCAGGAGGAGGGCGAGCGCCCCGATCAGGGCGGCGGCGGGGGCGGCATCCATCGGATCAGAGATCGGTGGACAGCAGGGGCTTCACCTTGTTGTTCCAGGTGGAGATCGCGGCACCGATCGCCATGTGCATGTCGAGGTACTGGTAGGTGCCGAGACGGCCGCCGAACACGAGGCCGGGCTCGGCCTCGGCGTCCTGCCGGTATCGCAGCAGTGTCTCGCGGTCCGCCGCGGCGTTGACCGGGTAGTAGGGCTCGTCGTCGTCCGCGTCCGCGAAGCGGGAGTACTCCCGGTGGATGACCGTCTTGTCATCCGGGTAGTCGCGCTCGGGGTGGAAGTGCCGGAACTCCAGGATGCGGGTGTACGGCACCGACTCGTCGCCGTAGTTCATGGCGCCGATCCCCTGGAAGTCGCCGACCGGCAGGATCTCCTGGACGAGGTCGATGGTGCGCCACCCGAGGCGACCGCGTGCGTAGTCGAAGTAGCGGTCGAGCGGTCCCGTGTACAGCGTCGGGATCCGGCCGAGGGTCGCCGCTTTGCTCCAGGGCTGCGACGCGTCGAAGTAGTCGGTCTCGAGGCGCACCTCGATCAGCGGGCTCTCGACCATCCGCTCGAGCCAGGCGGTGTAGCCGTCGACCGGGAGGCCCTCGTGCGTGTCGTTGAAGTACCGGTTGTCGTAGGTGTACCGCACGGGCAGGCGGGTGATGATCTCCGGCGACAGCTCGGTGGTCGGCGTCTGCCACTGCTTGGCCGTGTAGCCCTTGATGAACGCCTCGTAGAGCGGTCGCCCGATCAGCGAGATCGCCTTCTCCTCGAGGTTCTCCGGGGTTCTGCCGCCCAGCTCCGTCGACTGCTCCACGACCAGGGCGCGGGCCTCGGCCGGCGTATGGTGCGCCCGGAAGAACTGGTTGATCGTGCCGAGGTTGATCGGCATCGGGAACACCTCGCCCCCGACCGTCGTGTACACGCGGTGCACGTAGTCGGTGAAGGCGGTGAATCGGTTCGCGTACTCCCAGACCGCCTCGTTGCTGGTGTGGAACAGGTGCGCGCCGTAACGGTGGACCTCGATGCCGGTCTCCGGCTCGATCTCGCTGTAGGCGTTGCCGCCGATGTGGGCGCGACGTTCGATCACGAGGACCCGCTTGCCCAGCTCGCGCGCGGCGTGCTCGGCGACCGTCAGCCCGAAGAATCCGGCACCGACGACGAGGAGGTCGGGAGTGCTCATGTCACATCGCCCGCATGGCGGCGATGGCCTCGGTGATCGGGCCGTCGAAAGCAACCCGGTGGTCGTGGATCAGGATCCCTCGCTCGCAATACTTCTGGATGGTGTCGAGGGCGTGAGAAACCATGAAGATCGTCTTGCCCGAGGCTTTGAGCTCATCGATCTTGGCGAAGCACTTCTGCTGGAAGCGCTCGTCTCCCACCGACAGGACCTCGTCGGCGAGCAAGATGTCGTGTTCGACGTGGATCGCCACCGAGAAGGCGAGTCGAACGTACATGCCGCTCGAGTAGTGCTTCACCTCGGTGTCCATGAAGTCCGGGATCTCGGCGAAGTCGACGATGGAGTCGTACCGCTCCTGGATCTCCGCCTGCGACATTCCCAGGATCGCGCCATTGAGGTACACGTTCTCCCGGCCCGTGAGGTCGGGATGGAATCCGCCGCCGACCTCGAGCAGCGGAGCGATCCGACCCCTCGTCGCGACATGCCCCGCATCGGGTGGGAAGATCCCCGCCACGAGCTTCAATGTCGTGGATTTGCCCGATCCGTTGAAGCCGAGGACTGCGACGGACTCGCCTCTTCTCACGTCGAACGAGACCCCGTTGAGTGCCTCGAACGTGCTGCTGAGAGTCTTGCGCTTGAAGAAGGCGACGAAGGTCTCTTTCAAGGTGTGGGTGTGGTGGAGCACGAACGTCTTCGACACGCCCTGGACTCTGATCGCGAGGTCCGAATCGACCGTCTCGACGTCCGCAGAGCGCTTAGAGGTCTTGGGCAAATCGGCCCTCCAGTTTCCGGAAGACGGCCTGCCCGATGACGAGGAGCAGCAGTGCCGAGACGAAGGCGATGAGCGTGTACCAGGTGAAACCGACGGTCTGGCTCTGGTCCGGGATGATCGCGCCCCAGAACCCGTAGTGCATGAGTTCCACCGCAGGTGTTACGGGATTCAGGTTGTAGAGAACGTGCACCCAGTGCGGGCCCTGGTCGATGATGCTCTGGTTGTAGAGGACGGGGGAGCACCACATCGCGATGAGGAGGATGAGGTCGACGAAGTTCTGGGCATCGCGGAACGAGACGTTGATGGCGCCGAAGAGTAGTCCCAGCCCGGTTGCGAGCATGCCGACGATGCCGATGCCGCAGATGATGGCGACGATCGACACGAGCGATGGATGCCAGCCGAACAGAACGCACACCACGAGCAGGACGACGACCTGCGGCAGGAAGTTGATGAACGCGATCAGGACGGACGACACCGGGAAGAGTTCACGCGGCAGGTAGATCTTCTGCACCAGGTTCGTGTTCTCGGGGAGCGACTTGGTCGCGTTCCCGAAGGCCTCGGTGAAGAAGTTGAGCAGCACGATGCCCGACAGCAGGTAGATCGGGTACGCGTCCACCGCTCCGTTGCGTCCGAGCCCCACCCCCAGGGCGAGCCAGAAAACCAGGAACTGGACGGTCGGCTTCATGTACGACCAGACCCAACCGAGGACGGAACCGCGGTACCGGACGAGCATGTCCTTCCGGACGAGACGCTGAAGCAGATACCGGTGCGTGGTGACGACGCTCCACAGTCCCTTACTGGTGCCGGGCGTCACCCAGCCTTCGGCCCGTGTCGATGTCACCACGGAATCATAGGCGACCTCCCCGCGGGCTCTGGCACGAGGACGCGGCCTTCAGCAGCGCGCCGTTACTGTGGAGTAGTGAATCCGGATGGCGGCGTCCGCGTGGTGGCCGTCGTGGTGGCGTACAACAGGCGGGACCTCCTCCTCGAGTGCCTCGACGCCCTGGCCCGGCAATCGCGAGCTGTCGATGCGGTCGTCGTCGTCGACAATGCATCGACGGACGGAGGAGGGGAAGCCGCGCGACACGCCCACGGCTCCGTCGACCTGGTGACGCTGAGGGCTAATACCGGCGGGGCGGGCGGCTTCGCAGCCGGGATGCGGCGGGCCCTCGAGTCCCATGATCCGGATCTCGTGTGGCTGATGGATGACGACACGATCCCGACGGAGACGGCGCTTGCCGAGCTCCTGAGGGTTCACGTGGCCCACCCCGGACTGCGGATCCTGGGCTCGAAGGCGGTATGGACCGACGGATCCGAGCATCCGATGAACACGCCCAAGCCGCGGCTCGGCGCGGGATCCGCGTCACGGGCCCAGGCCGCCCGATTCGGGGCCATCCCGATCCGTTCCGCATCTTTCGTCTCGATGCTGGTCGACGCGGACGCGATCCGCGAACACGGACTGCCGATCGCGGACTACTTCATCTGGAACGACGACTTCGAGTACTCGACACGGCTGCTCCGCAGGGGCGAAGGGTGGTATGTGCCCACGTCGGTCGTCGTTCACAAGACGAAGACGTTCGGGTCCTCAGATGCAGATCCTGGCGAACGCTTCTACTACGAGGTCCGGAACAAGCTGTGGCTGTTCCGGTTCGCGGGCACGTTGTCTTGGTGGGAGGCGCCTCTGTACTGGGGGGCAACCGTGCGGCGTTGGGTCCGGACTCGACGCAGGGCGATGGATCCGGCGGTGCTCATGTCGGCCGGGCGACGGGGCTGGCGTGACGGATGGCGCTCCCGTCCGAGGGAGACCGGCGAGGTGCTGATCGCCGCGGGATACCCCCGGTGACGTCGTTCACGCTCCTGCTGCCGGTCTACGCAGGGAACTCGCCGGAGCAGTTCCGCGAAGCGTTCGAGAGCTCGGTGGGGCGGCAGACTCGGCGCCCGGATGCAGTTGTAATCACGATCGACGGGCCCCTGCCCGCCTCCCTGGAAGACACGGTCGTCACCGCGGCAGCTGAGAGTCCGGTGGTCACCCGACTCGTCCGCCTCGGTCAGAATCGCGGTCTGGCGGCTGCGCTCAACGCGGGCCTCGCAGAGATCGATACCGAGTACGTCGCGCGGATGGATGCGGACGACGTCTGCACGCCGCGTCGATTCGAGTTGCAGCTCGCGGCCATCGAGGCGGCGGATCTCGACATTCTGGGGACAGGGCTCGCCGAGTTCGAGGGAGCGTCGGAGCGTGTCGTCGCGACTCGCATCCCCCCGGTCGGCGATCAGATCCGCCGGCGTGCCCCGTTCGCTCAGCCGTTCAACCACCCCACCGTGGTGTATCGCCGCTCCGTCGTCCTCGCCGCCGGGGGGTACCCCACCGACGTGGGTCGCCTTGAGGACTACGTGCTCTTCGCGCGCATGCTGGTCGCCGGCGCTCGTGCGGACAATCTTCCCGAGCCGCTCCTCCGGTACCGCGTCGATGATGGCGCCTATGCACGTCGTGGGGGATGGGCGCAGTTCAGATCCGAGCTGTTGCTGCAGCGCGAGCTGCGGCGCGTGGGGCTCACCTCACGGGGGCAGCACCTGCGGAACGTCGTCCTCCGGGGGAGCTACCGGCTGGCACCGACGTGGCTTCGACGCGGCGGGTACCGCGCCGCGGTGACCGGATGGCGACGCCGGGCCGGAGGTGTCCCCCCGTACGCTGGTCAGCCGTGAGCCTGCATTCCGTCGCCCGGTTGGTGTTCCCCTCGGACGACCGGCTCGAGAGGTCGCCGTTGTACGTCGACGGCACGATCGAGCCGACCGGTCGACATGGCGCCCGCCTCGCGGAGGGAGAGGCCTCGTTCGCCGCTTACTTCAATGCCTTCCCGGCCGGGCAATGGTGCCAGTCGACCGACATTCGCACCGTCCTGCTCCGGATCAGCTTGCGCGGAACCGGATCTCTCGTCCTCTGGCGGTCGGACGCGCAGGGCGATGCGACGCGGGTTGCCGCGCGCGCGATCGACGGCGTGCTGGATGAACTGATCTCCGTCGACTTGGCGCCGAACGTCGAGGGCGGATGGCTATGGTTCGACCTCGCGGCCGGTCCCAAGCCTCTCGAGCTGATCAGCGGTGAGTGGTGCGTCGAGGCGGAGCCGCGGGAGACCCGGCTCGCGACGCTCTCGATGACGACCATGGACAAGCCGGACTTCGCGCTGGGCGTGCTCAGCAGCCTCGCGAAGGACCGGGCGGCGCTCGACGCGCTCGACGAGATCGTCGTCGTCGACCAGGGCTCCCGCAAGGTCGCGGCACATCCGGATTTTGGAGACGTCCGGGCGATGCTGGGGAATCGCCTACGAGTGATCGATCAGGCCAACCTCGGCGGCTCCGGGGGTTTCGCGCGCGGCATGCTCGAGGTCCTCGACGCCGGGCGGTCCGGGTCGATCATCCTTCTGGACGACGACGTGGAGATCGAACCCGAATCGATCGCCCGCGGGGTGGCGTTCGCCTCGTACACGCGCGAGCCGACCATCGTCGGCGGCCACTTCTTCGATCTGAACCGGCCACTGCAGCTTCATGCCTACAGCGAGGCCGTCTCTCGCGATGATTTCGATTGGGGTCCCGTCGGTCCGGAACGACACGACTTCGCATCCCACTCCCTGCGGAGCAGTCCCTGGATGCATGCTCCGACACACCCCGATTACAACGGCTGGTGGTTCTGCCTGATCCCGACAGCCGTCATCGAAGCCGTAGGTCTCGCGATACCGGCATTCCTCAAGTGGGATGACGCTGAGTTCGGCCTCCGCGCAGGTTCTGCCGGCTTCCAGACGGTCAGTCTTCCCGGGATGGCGATCTGGCATGTCACCTGGCTGGACAAGAACGACTCGCTCGGTTGGCAGTCCTTCTATCACGCGCGCAATCGCCTCGTCGCCGCGCTCGTCGATCGACGTGGCCCGGGCGGCCTGCTTCCTCGTAAGAACTTCGCGCTCGATGTCCGGTACCTGCTCACGATGGACTATCACGTCGTGGAGCTCCGTCACCTCGCCTACGAGAGCGTGCTGGCCGGTCCTGATCGCCTCCACCCGGAACTCGGCTCCCGCCTGGCCGAGGTGCGCGAGGTCATGCGACGCTTCCCGAGCGGTGTCCCGGTCGCGATCGGCGGGGAGCTTCCGCCCAAAGCCCCGCAGTCGCCCCCGCTCAGCGGCATCCGGCTCGCGATCACCGCTGCGCGCCTCGCGGTCGCCCAGTGGGCGACACCGGCGCGCAAGGTGCCCGACGCGTCCGAGGCGACCATCGCCTATTCGGAGGCGCGATGGTGGCAACTGGCGCGTCATCGCCACGTCCTCGCCGTCAGCTCCGACGAGACCGCGTACCAGCGGCACAAGCTCGACCCTCCGACCTTCCGTCGCATGCTCCGGCGGGCCCTCGCCGATTGGCGTCGGATGCAGCGCCGCTGGGCGGCCCTCGGATCGGAGTACCGGTCAGCGCTGCCGGACCTGGCGGGGCAGCAGACCTGGCGTCGGACTCTCGGCGTCCCGGGCGGCTCATCCGGGGCGGCCCAACCTCACGACTAAAGTGGTCGGGTGCCCGAATCGACTCCGCGTCCCACGATCCAGCTCTTCGTGCCCAAGTTCCGGATCGATGAGACCCTCGATGCGATCCGGGAATGCCTCGAGCGCGGCTGGACGGGTCTCGGCTACAAGACGGTTGAGATCGAGCGCGAATGGTCCGCGTACACGGGGCTGCCGCACTCCCATTTCCTCAACAGCAACACCTCCGGTCTGCATCTCGCGCTCGAGGTGATGCGCCGCCGCCACGGGTGGGAGGAAGGTGACGAGGTCATCACGACACCGCTGACCTTCGTCTCGTCCAACCACGCGATCCTCTACTCCGGATTGACCCCCGTGTTCGCGGACATCGACGACATGCTGTGCCTCGACCCCGATAGCGTCCTCGAACGCATCACGGATCGCACCCGCGCGGTGATGTTCGTCGGCATCGGAGGCAACGTCGGCCAGTACGACCGCATTCGCGACATCTGCCGAGAGCGTGGCATCAAGCTGATCCTGGACGCGGCGCACATGGCCGGGACGAAGGTCGAGGGACGCCACGTCGGGCACGACGCCGACGTGGCGGTCTTCAGCTTCCAGGCCGTCAAGAATCTCCCCACCGCCGATTCCGGCATGATCTGCTACGCCGATTCAGAGGATGACGCGATGGCTCGGCGGCTGTCCTGGCTCGGGATCAGCTCCGACACCTATGCGCGCACTATGGGTGGAGGCTCCTACAAGTGGCGTTACGAGGTGGACGAGCTCGGCTATAAGTACAACGGCAACTCGATCATGGCAGCGACGGCCTTGGTGGCCCTCAAGTATCTCGACGAGGACAACGCCCGTCGACGCGAGATCGCGGGGCTCTACGATTCGGCGCTCGAGGGCTCGGGAATCGAGCGAGTCCGGATGGCGGCGGGAGCGGAACCCTCCCGTCACCTCTACCAGGTCCTCATCGACGACCGGGACGAGTCGATCCTGCGGCTCAACGAGCGAGGCGTCGCCCCCGGCGTCCACTACCGCGACAACTCGGCGTATTCGCTCTACGCGCCGTACCGGTCCCAAACTCCCCGCGCCGCCGCCGCCAGCGATCGCCTCCTCTCCCTTCCGCTGCACATGTCGCTCAGCGATGACGACGTCTCTTACGTCGCGGAGCAGCTCCTCGCCGTCAGCGGATGAGTCGACTGGCGCTTCGGCCGATCAGGGAAGGAAATGCCGCGCTGCGGATGCTGTCGGTCGAGGATCTGACGCGAACCCTTGCCTGGCGGAATGACTCCCGCAGCCGCGCGTGGTTCCACAGCAGCGCCATCATCGATTGGGCGTCGCACCGATCCTGGTACGACGCCTACCTGGAGCGGCCGGACGATCACGTCTTCGTCGTCGAGATCGAAGGTGCCCCGGCGGCGCAGGTCTCCCTCTACGGGATCGCGAACGGCTCGGGGGAGTTCGGTCGCCTCGTCGTCGATCCCGAGCGACGAGGCGAGGGAATCGGAGGGCTGGCATCCCGGCTGTGCCTTCGCGTGGCCGACGACGTGCTCCGGTTGGAGTACACCCACCTCGAGGTCATCCGGACCAATCTCGCGGCCATTCGGATCTATCGGTCGCTCGGCTTCGACATCGCCCACTCCGACTGCGCTCCTGATTCGTCGCTCTACATGGTCCGGTCTCGTCTCGATCGGGCGTCCCCCGCATGAGGCGCTGTCCAGACCATCAAGTAATGCTTTAGTGTTGGGTCGCGCGCCTGGGGTGAGTGGCGCGCCGCTCGCAGGGGGAGGTGACCGTGTCTCGACGTACCGGTTGGCGTGTGATCACGGCTGCGCTCGCGGCGATGATCCTCGCTGTCGTGGCATTCGTACCGCTTCAGATGTCACTCGGAGGGAACCGTGCCGCCGCCGCGGACGGGTCGCAGTTTGACCCGTCGAACATCATCGCGGACGCTTACTTCTTTGATGGCAACGCCATGTCGGCTGCGGAGATCCAGTCCTTCCTCGACGCCAGGATCGGCCGCTGTGGGAACGGCGCCTGTTTGAACGTGACGAGCGTGAGTTTTCCCGGAGCAGCCACATATCGGGCGGCCAAGACCGGGAACCTCGTCTGCTCGGCAGTCCCAGCCGGAACTGTCACCGCGGCGCAGTTCATCTTCCAGGTGCAACAGGCATGCGGCATCTCGGCCCGCGTGATCCTGGTCACTCTTCAGAAGGAAGAGGCGCTGGTCTCCGGGTCGATCGCCCAGGCTCCGAGTCAAGGCCGACTCAACATCGCAATGGGATATGCATGCCCGGACACCGCGGCATGCGACACCCGGTACTACGGGTTGGCGAACCAGATCTACTGGGGCGCGTGGCAGCTGAAGATCTACAGCGCCGGACAGTTCTTCCGCCAGCCGGGGCCGAACTACATCGGATACTCGCCAAACGGCGCTTGTGGGGGTTCCACCCTCAACATCCGCGGGTACGGAACGGCTGCGCTCTACAACTACACGCCCTACCAGCCCAACGGCGCCGCACTCGCGAATTTGTACGGGTCAGGCGATCAGTGCTCCTCCTACGGGAACCGCAACTTCTGGCGCTACTTCACTGACTGGTTCGGAAATCCCGCCGGCAATTCCCCGATCGGATGGCTGGATACCGCCGTCGTGTCGGGCGGCACCGTGACGGCCAAGGGGTGGTCGATCGACCCCGACCTCCCGACCGGTGGCGTTCCGGTCCGGCTGCGCATTGACGGAGTCGAGGCTGCAGGCACGTATGCGACGGTCAACAGGCCGGGACTCGCCGCCGCGGTCCTCCCTGCGGCTGGAGATAATCACGGATACACCATGACTGCCGCGGTGAGTCCTGGCGTCCACACGGTCTGCGTCGTGGCGCTTGATGACGCGGGCGCTCCGCCGCGGACGCTTCTCCATGAGGGAACGGACGCCTCGAACAACTGTGCTGTGATTCGCGTCTCCGCTCCGCCGGTCGGGTGGATCGACTCTGCGTCCGCGCTCGGCGCGAACCTCTCCGTCAGGGGATGGTCGATCGATCCGGACACGTCCGCCCCCGTGCAGGTTAAGCTGTTGATCGACGGCATTGTGGCGACGACCCAGACCGCCGACATACCGAAGCCCGGCCTCGCGGGCGCTCTCGGGTCGTCCGCCGGTGACAATCACGCTTACGCGATGACGGCGACGCTCCCGACGGGGACCCATCAGGTCTGCGTCATGGCCGTCAACGACGCGCCTGGTCCCGACGGTTCGCTCCTGTACGGGGGCCCGGGGGCGTCGGGGAATTGTGCGGTGGTGAACTATCCGGGTCCGCGTTCTCCGATCGGGTGGATGGATTCGGTGTCGCTGTCGGGGTCGACGGTGACGGCGAAGGGGTGGTCGATCGATCCGGACACCG
>NZ_JBQCHS010000011.1:0-109154 GCF_051954455.1 Pseudolysinimonas sp.
GGGCGGGGGCCGTCGCCGGTCACGGGGGGCCAGCGGGGATCGACCGTGACCGGCTGGATGCCGTCAGCGCCGAGTCGCACGGTGTCCTCGATCTTCGTGCCGGGGGCGGACGGATTCCAGGTGAAGAACTGTCCGGCCACCACGAGGTCATCGGCGTCCGGTGTGGCCCGCGGATCGCGGCCCGCATAGCCGGCGGGTCCGCCCTGGTGGTGGGCGAGCCACTCCTCGGCGTCGAATCCATGACGCGGATAGGCGATCCGGATCTCCTCCAGGACGTCGCGCAGTCGCACTCCAGGAATGGTCGCGCGCAGGATGTCGGCCTCCACCTCGCGGATCCGCGCGTCGCGATCATGCTCTTCGGCCGTGGCCGCACCGAAGCGGACCCACCGGGTCAGGTTGACGATCAGCCCGTCGCGCCGGGCGCAGAGGACGACCATGGCGCGGTCGCCGAGGTCGGCCCCGGTCGGAAGCGGGTGACGGTATGCGAGCCGCGACTCTCCGGCGACGAGGACCACCACGGGATCGGCACCGATGCCGACGACCCCCGCGGCGATGCGCGCGGCGAGGCCGCGCTCGGTCTCGCGCGGGGTGGCCGGCCGGAGCGCGTCGGTGAGCACGACGGCCGCGTCGCGTCCGAGTCGCCGGAACCGCGCCGTCTCCTCCGGCAGGAATGCCTGGCGCGCGGCTCGGAGCTCCACCTCCAGCTCGGACTCCGGGACGATCGACGTCGCGACCGGGTCGAACCAACGGCGCGTGATGACCTCGACGTCGTCGGGGAGCTCCTCCGCGACCAGCCGCGCCGCCTCGTTCGACGTGACCAGGACGCGATCCACGACCCCGGTCGCCTCGACCGCGACGATCGGCGCGGCGGCGATGCCGACGTGCACGCGCGCTCCCTCGAGGTACCAGCCGAGGGCGGCGGCGCTGGTGAGCTGGACCGCGTCGAGGCCGCGCTCGTCGAGCAGGTCCCGGATCCGTCTCCGCTTGGCCTCGCGGTCACCGGCGGGGTTCATCGCACCGCTCCGAGCAGGCGCACGAGCTCCTCGTCGTCCCGCCGGCCGTCGGCGATCACGAGGGCGAAGGACCGCGTGACGCTCGATCCGGCGTCCAGACGGACCGGCGACTCCCAGGCGATTGCGGAACCCAGCCCCGGGTAGTCGGCGGACCTGACGAACCAGGGGTCCTCGGCCGTTCTTCCGTCGCGAGGGGCGATCGCGATCGACGCGTCGCCGTCCTCGAAGCGCGCCGACCAGGCGACCCAGGCACCGGGGCGCCCGTGAACCGCCGCCTCGCCGGTGCCCGCCTCGCCTCGCACGTCGACCTCGGCGCACGGTGCCAGCCGCCACATGAACCCGCCGTATCCGGCGCCGACCCGACCGTTGCTCCCCGGGCTGCCGAGGTGGAGGGAGCGCTGCGCGGTCAGCGAGAATGACATCGTCAGGCTCCACGCGTCCTCGACCCCGCGCGAGCACAGGACACGGCGCTCGACCAGGGCGACCCGCCCGTCGGGTTCGACCCACTCCAGCTCCTGGTCGGCGCCGTCGGTGCGCGTGCGAAGCGCAGTGCTGCGGATGGTGCCGTGGTCGTCCCGCCAGAGGTAGCCGCGATCCTGGACCCAGGTCCGTCCGCCCCAGAAGTTCGTGCCCCCGACATCCTGGATCGCGACGCCGAGGCCGAGGTGCCAGTCGTGATCGCGGGGATGGTGATCGGTCACCACGACCCCGCCCGGGGTGGTGATGGGGTGCAGATAGGGGCGGGGACTCGAGGTCGGCGTCACCGAGCCGCCGTCCTGGATCACCGCCCCGGCGCGACCCGGCCCCGTCACGACACCGAGCCGCGCGTCGCGGCGGGGGAGCGCCCAGGGGGCGCCGAGCTCCCGGAAGGTGGCAGACGCGTCCGCAGCGCGCACCACCCAATCGTCGATGTGGTCCACAGTCGGTCGCGCGTCGTCGCCTTGGCCCGTCCAGGTGACGTGATGGGCCGGGACGGGCTCAGGGTCGGGCGCCGTCCGGATCGCCTCGAGCACCGTCATGAACGCTCCGCTGTCCGCGAGCGGGGACAGGAGGGGCGCACCGGCGTCGCGGTGGTCGAGCAGGTTCTCAACGAGGTCGACGCGCCCGAACGAGTACTCGACGCCGTCGTCACGCACCACGACGTCCCGGGTGTAGGAGAAGTCGCCGGTCGCCTCGGTGCCGCGCACGATCACCACCGGATCCTTCTCCGTCGGCGCGTCGAGCGTCAGCGCCGCGGTGACGCTCATCCCCGTCGCGGTCGTCACGCGGACGACGCTCGCGTCGTCGGCCTCGCTCGCGTTGGCACGGTAGAGATCGGTCTCGACATGCACGACCTGTTCTCGCCGCGTGGCGCCCGCGAGCCGCAGGGCGGTCGAGACGGCGTGAGCCAGCGCATTGGTCGCCACTCCGTCCACGACGTCGACGCCGTCGAGCCGGCGTCGACCCGCCCACGGCGAGCGAGACCAGTAGGAACGGGCTCGCGACCACAGTCCGACGGCGGAGACGCCGCGGATCGCACCGAGACCCATCCGGTCGTCGAGCAGAGCCGGGAGCGCGAGCGAGCCCAGAGCCTGGAAGCCCACCTGCACGCTCCGTCCGTTCGAGCGCTGGGCGGCGAGGAGCTCGTCGAAGGCCGCCATCGACGACACGGGCGGCTTCTCCACGTACACGTCGGCACCGTGCCGCAGAGCGGCCGTCGCGATGGAGGCGTGGGTATGCAGGGGCGTCGCGACGATCACCAGATCGATCCCCTGCTCCCGTTGCAGCAGGTCGGCCGCGTCGGTGTAGAAGCGAGCTCCGCGTAAGCCGTCGACGGGCGGCCCCGCCGGGTCGGCGACGCCGATCAACTCCACCCGATCGCTGAGACGATCCAGATTGGCCAGGTGCACACCGCCGAAGCCGCGTACGCCGACGAGGGCGACTCGTGTCCGGGACGAACGGGACGTCATCGTGACCTCGACTTCTACGCAGGGGTTACTCGACTCTACTGAGAAAACGCTTTCTGTCCATGCATGCGTGGCGGCGGCTTCGTCGGTTCCCGCGAAGGGGGCCATCAGACGGCTGCCCGAGCGCACCGAGTTCGACGACAGGATCCGTCGTCTCGACCGCCCTCCAGCATCCGGGCGTGCACCTGGATGCAATCGGCCTATGTTGAATCGCGGCGAGCGCGTCGTGGAACGCGACATCGGCGCCGGCAACCCGCCGACGTGGGATAGATCGGGCTCCGAAACCAGAATCCCTCGCAGGCCGTGATTCGACGCGTCCGCCGCCGTCCGGCTATCCGGGCCCATCGCTCGCGGCAGCCAGCAGAGGCACGACGATGTCGCTGATCGGCGTCGGAAGACCGAGGGAACGGCCCCGTCGTCGCACGACTCCGTTGCGGACGTCCCACTCCAGCGGCACGCCGTCGTCGCGGTCCGCGAGGATCGATGTGCCCCGGTCCGCCGGTGCGCGGCGAAAGTCCGCGAGGATGCGGTTCGGGGTCTCGTCGTCGAGCTCCGCGCCGTCTGCCCGGGCTACCGCGAGGCACTCCTCGAGGTACGCGAGGGCGACGGATCCCACATCCTCGCGCCGGAACATGCCGGATCGCCGCCCCGTGAGCGCCATGAGTCCGGCTGTGGCGTTCTGGAGCAGCTTTCGCCAGGCGAGGGTCCGAAAATCGTCCGACACCTCGACAGCGCATCGTGTGCCACGGAGGACGTCCCGGACGGCGAGCGCGCCTGCGGCGGCGGGCAGGCTCAGGCGCGGGGGTGCGAGAAGGCGGACCGATCCGGCAGGGTCGCGGGCGGCCGGGAACCAGACGACGGACGGCACGATCACGGATTCCGGCACGAGAGGCGCGACGGCGTCGACCTGCTCCAGACCGTTCTGCAGCACGCACACCGTGGTCGTCGGCGCGCAGAGCGCCCGAAGCCAGGGTGCTGCTGCGGCCGTCTGCGTCGCCTTGACGGCGAGGAAGACCACGTCCGCCGGCTCGGCGCCGCCGTCCGGCTCCGTGTGCACCGGACCGGGGACGATGATCGTGCCGTCGGCCGTGTCGAGACGGAGACGGGGACGGGGACGGCGGCCGGCGAGGAACGGCGTACGACCGTCCTCGGACAACGCGGCCGCGACGACGGTGCCGATCGCCCCCGGGCCGACGACCGCGACGCGGGATCGCCCTGATCCAGTCATTCGAGAAAAGTACTCCGTCCCGCACGAACGTCCCGCGCGCGTCGGACCAGGCAGGCGACACAGTCGCCGACGTCCGCTCGCACCCGCACGATCACATCTGCTGCTCCCACCCGCCGCGGGTCTCCGCGTTCATCGCAGCGGCGAGGGATTCGAGCTCGGTCGTCTCGGCGGTGCTGAGGACGATCCTCGTCGCCCGCGCGAGGCCGTCGATGTGGTGGGGCTTGGTCACCCCGACGATGGGGATGGCGCCCTTCTCGATCGCCCATGCGGTGGCGACATCGGCGGCACGGGCCCCGTGCGACTCTCCGATGCGTGCCAGGGCGTCGGTCAGGTCCTGCATCTGCGGAAGCATGCTGTTGTACATCTCGGCACGCGTGCTGCCCTGGGGCATCGGGTGCTGCGGGCTGTAGCGGCCGGAGAGGGCGCCCTGTTCCAGCACCATGTACGCGAAGAACCGGATGTCGTGCGTTCGGCAGTAGTCGAGGATGCCGGCCCTCTCGGATGCGCGGTGGAGCAGGCTGAAGTGGTTCTGGGCCGCTTCGACGCGGTAGCCGGCGTCGCGGAGGATGCTGTCGGCGAGACGGAGCTGTTCGAGGTTGTGGTTCGAGACGCCGACTCGCTTCACCGTGCCGCTCTCCAGCAGCGGGATCAGCTGCGGGGTCCACCGGGCGACATCCGCCGGGTTGTGGATCCAGTACAGGTCGATGTGATCGGTTCTCAGCCGGGTGAGGCTCTGCTCGAGCATGTCGGCGACGGGCGCGGGTCCGGTCCCGGCGGCCTGCGGGGTGAACTTCGTCGAGAGCTGGTAGTCGTCCCGGCGGAAGCGTCGGAGCACCTGACCGAGGACCGTTTCGGAGCGTCCCATTCCGTAGACCACGGCGGTGTCCCACATGGTGAACCCGGCGTCGTGCGCCTTGTCGGCGATGTCGTCGAGGGCGGCCTCGTCGAGTTCGCTCCCGAACCATCCGTCGCCCGTTCGCCCGCTGTCTCCCCACGCCCAGGTGCCCAAGGCGGCGATGCCGTGCTGGGTGGTGTCGTTCGTCATGTCGTTCCAGTCCTCTCGTTGCAGGTCAGCCGGTCGGCCGCATGACCATGGAACGGCGGCGCGGGCTGCGGCGGGAGTTGCTGCTCTTCCGCGTTCCGGCACAGCCTCCCTCGTCTGGCCGACTCGGCATACGGTTCGTCGTGTGGATGAACGAGCCGAGGTCCGAGACTTCTTGATCGATCGCCGCGGGCGGGTCAGCCCGGCCGACGCCGGCCTGCCGGCCTACGGCGGGAATCGCCGCGTCTCCGGGCTCCGCCGAGAAGAGGTCGCGATGCTCGCTGGTCTTTCCGTGGACTACTACACCAAGGTGGAACGGGGAAACCTGTCCGGCGTCTCCGAAAGCGCCTTGTCCGGCATCGCACGAGCGCTCAACTTCGACGAGAGCGACAGCGAGCACCTTGCCAACCTCGCGCGTCGGGCGAACACGACCCGAACCCGCCGCAGCGCACCCCGGGAGCCCCGACTTCGATCGTCCATCCGACAGGTCCTGGACGCGATCGAGGACGCGCCCGCCTGGGTGCGGAACCGCCGGTACGACATCCTCGCCACGAACGGCCTCGGGCGAGCCCTCTTCGTGCAGGCGTTCGCCGATGCCGCGAAGCCCGCGAACCTCGCCCGCTTCACTCTGCTGGATCCGGCGGCGAAGACGTTCTGGCGGGACTGGTCACGTGCCGCGACGGACACCGTCGCATACCTCCGCACGGAGGCCGCCCGCAGCCCGGACGACGAGATGATCTCGAACCTCGTCGGCGAATTCGCGACACGCAGTGCCGAATTCCCGCGGCTCTGGGCCAAGCAGGACGTCCGCTTCCACCGCACCGGCAGCAAGTCGATCCACCATCCCGTCGTCGGCGATCTCGACCTGGACTTCGAGGCGATGGAGTTCCCGTCCGACCCGGGCATGGTTCTGACCGTCTATACGGCAGAACCGCACTCGCCGAGCGCGGACGCTCTGCGACTACTCGCCGCCTGGTCCACCGAGGAGGCGTCCCGCGGCCGAGCTGGGGCCGCGATCCGCGGTGGTGCGACGGCAGCACGACGGCCTCTGGAGCCGTGAGACCCGGGTTCGAATCCGGGGGAGGGCTGGCTGAGACCTTCTGATATCTGGGCTGCTCCGGTTCTGATATCTCCGGCGATCGGATTCTGATATCTCGGCGTACTGGTGGCTTCAAATCCCACCGGTACCGCCAGCTGAGAGCCCCGGAATCGTTGAGATTTCGGGGCTCTAGCCGTCGGGCGGCTGAACGCGTTCGCGAACGCCCGCTCCGGCAGCATCGCGCCGGGGGATGTGACGCCGCGGCACGTGACCAAGGGCGGCTCGCACCTGTGCGCGCCGGAGTACTGCCTGCGCTACCGGCCCGCCGCGCGCAGCGCCCAGACCGAGGACTCCTCCACCACCCACCTCGGCTTCCGCGCCGCGGCTCGGGTAGTGTCGAGCCACCTCGGACGGGTGGAGTCGGCACGATGGCGATGGCGGCGATCCAGCGCATGGGCATCCTCGTCTACGACGACGTCACGATGATCGACGTCGCCGGTCCGGCGGACGTCTTCTCCCACGCGAACGCGTTCGGCGCTCGCTACGAGACGGTGCTGATCTCGCCCGACGGCGGTAGCGTCCGTGCCTCTAACGGTCTGACCCTCACCGCCGGACTCGCCGCGGCGGACGCCGGCGCGCTCGACACGATCATCATCCCCGGCGCGTACGGCATGGTCACCAGACCGTTTGACGACTCCGTGATGTCGGCGGTAACCGATCTGACGGCGCATGTCCGCCGGATCGCGTCGGTCTGCACCGGGTCGTTCCTGCTCGCTCAGGCGGGGCTGCTCGACTTTCGTCGAGCCACGACGCACTGGACGCAGGTGGAGCTGTTCCGGCGTGCGTTTCCCCGGGTGCGCGTGCTGCCGGACTCGCTGTTCGTGCGCGACGGCGACATCATCACCTCGGCCGGGGTGAGCTCCGGGATCGATCTCGCCCTGGCGATCGTCGAGGACGACGCCGGGGCCGAGATCGCGCGCAAGGTGGCTCGCCAGATGGTGATCTTCCTCCAGCGGCCGGGAACGCAATCCCAGTTCTCCGCGCCGTCGCGCGAGCACATCCCCTCCGATAGCCCGCTCCGCCGGCTCACCGATGCGGTCGCCGCCGATCCTGCCGGCCGCTATTCGCTGGCCGACATGGCCTCGATCGCCCGTGTCAGCGTGCGCACGCTCACGCGGCTGTTCCACGACGAGATCGGTACCACGCCGTCGCGCTACGTGGAGTTGATCCGTATCGAGGCTGCGCAGACCCTGCTCCAGGAGGGCGCGACCGTCGCCGTCGCGGCGGAGCGGAGCGGCTTCGGGAGCGCCGAGACGCTGCGTCGCGTGTTCGTGTCGCGGGTGGGGTCGAGCCCGTCGGTCTACCTCGAGCGGGTCCGGTCGGGTGACGCGGCCGGATCTGTGGGATCTCCGGCCTGATCCCGGGGGCTGCGGGCGGCCTCCAGAACCCAGAGTGGAGGCATCCGGCGATCCCGTCGGGTGCCGCTCTGAGCACTGGAGAATGTCATGCCCTTTGTCAACGTCAAGCTCGTCGACGGTGTCTTCACCGAGTCCGAGAAGCACGCGATGGCCGCCGCCCTGACCGACGTGATGGTGAAGTTCGAGGGGTCGGAGGCCTTCCGCGAGGTCGTCTGGGTTCTCATCGAGGAACTCCACACCGACGGCTGGCACATCGGCGGCGAACCGTTCCGTGGTCCGCTCAGCCTCATGGACAGCCTCGGCCGTTCGAAGGCGGTCTACGAGTCGATCGACGGTCACCCGGTGACGCGTCCCGAGCTCGCCGCGGCGGCCCCCGTCATCGAGAAGTAGCGACGTACTCGCGGTCGCGAGCGCCCGGCCGCGCATGCGGGACGGACGCACGATGGGCGGGCCCCCTCCGGGGTCCGCACATCGTGCTGGAGGCTCTCAGGCGTCGCTGCGAGAGATGAAGTCCTCGACGGCCTTCTCGATGAAGAGGGCCACCGCCTGCGGCTGGGCGACGAACGCCGTATGGGAGGCCTGGATGCTCTCCGTGTGCGCGTTCATGCGGGCGGCCATGAACTCCTGGAGCTTCGGCGAGATGGAGTTGTCGTCGGTGGAGACGAGATACCAGGTCGGGGTCGAGTCCCAGCCCCGCACGGTGGCAGCCTGGGTGAAGGCGAACGCGGCGAGCGGACGCTGCGTTGCGAACATCGCGCGAGCGGTCGCGACGGACGAATCCCCGGCGAACACCTCGCGGAACCGCTTCTCCTTGATGTATAGATCGGGGCCCCCGGGAGCGCCCGGCGCGTCGTACGAGGTCGGGGCGTTCTCCGTGGCGAGAAGCGATGCCGGATAGCTCTTCTGGATCGTCAGGCAGTCCTCGCCGACGTCGAGACCGAAAGCGGCGAGATACACCTGGCCGATGACGTTGGGAAGGCCCGCGGCGACGGCCCCCATCACGGCGCCCCCGTAGGAGTGGCCCACGAGGACCACCGGTCCGTCGATCGCGGCGACGCGGGTGCGGATCGAGTCGGCGTCGGACGCGAGTCCGCGTAGCGGGTTCGGCGGCGCGACGACGGGATAACCGTGGGCCGCGAGGTGCTCGATGAGTCCGGCGTAGCCCGAGGCGTCGGCGAACGCTCCGTGGATCAGGACGATGGTGGGTGTTGTGTCGTTCATGGTGCGTGCCTTTCGTCGGGTGGTGCGGGTGAGGGGGTGTCGGTGCGGGTCTGGTCGCGCTTCAGGCCGCCGATGACGAGGAGCGCAGCACGCCGTCCGCGAATCCGGCGATCGCGTCCGCGAGGGCGCGCGGCGCCTCGAGCGGAATGAGGTGCCCCGTGGCGGGGAGGGCCAGCGAGCGGGCATCCGCGAGGTAGGGCACGAGGTTGTCCCGGAGGACCTCCGCGGGCTCGACCTGATCGTGCTCGCCCGCGATGACCAGGGCGGGTACCCGCACTCGTCGGGTCTGCTCGGTGATGTCCTCGGCGATGCCGCGCAGGGGCCATTCGATGCGTGCCTCGGGCGCGTTCGACAGCGAGTCCTCGAGGATCTGCGCCGCGAGCCGCTCGCCGAGCGGTGACGCGGTGAGGATCCCGTCGCGGGCGCCGGCCACGGTCTCCACCGAGTCGTAGGCATGCGAAAGCCCCTCCCGGTAGGTGGGGGTGACGGCGTCGGCGGGCTTCGCCGGGCCGGAGGCCACCAGCACGAGTCCGCGCAGTCCGGCGGGCTGCCGCCCGGCGATCAGCTGCGCCACCTTGCCTCCCATCGAGTGACCGACCAGGAGGTAGTCGCGGACGCCCGCTGCCGCGAGCACCGCGAGGGTGTCCTCCGAGAGCTGCCGCAGCGTGTACGGCCCAGGAAGGCCCTTCGACCGGCTCCATCCGCGGAAGTCGATGGCGAGGGTGTCGCGGCCCGGGAGAAGGTCGATGACCGGTCGCCAGGTGCGCGCCGAGCCTCCCCAGTAGTGCAGGAACACCAGCGTCGGGCCGGTTCCTCCCCGACGGTCATAGGCGGGGAGATGCTGCCGTGTCATGGTCATTCGATACCTGCCTTCTTGAATCGATCCGTTGTCGATGACTCCATTTCACGCACATAACGGATCTGAAGCATCAGTGCGATAGGTCGCCCGATGGTGAAAAATGGACACATGGCGAGAGTTCGGTCTTTGACCTATCAGCCTCCGGATGCGAGCTCCGCCGCCGTGGAGGTGCAGACGTTCACGCAACTCCGCCAGCTCGACGAGATGCACACGCAGCGGGGCGACTTCCATGTGCTGGCGCTCGTCGACGCCGGGCGGGGCCGCGTCACGGTCGACTTCCGCTCGTTCGCGCTCGTGCCGCGGACGATCGTGTGGATTCCGCCGGGTGCCGTTCACCGCTGGGACGACATCGGCGGCGTTCGCGGGGATCTGGTGCTGTTCGTGCCGACCGCGCCCGTCACGCCCGCCGTCCGGGAGCTCGCGGCGCGGCCGCACAGCGTCCCGGCGTGGACGGTGACCGACTCCCGGTGGAGTCACGTCGATGCCGCGCGCGCGCATCTCCTCCTCGAAGCCCACGATCCAGTCGCGGGCTCGGCGCCGGAGCTGCTCCAGATCCTGCTCTCCGCGCTTCTCGCCAGTGTCGACGCGCCCCCGCCCGCGCCCGCGGACGCGACGATCAATCCCACGTTCGACCTGTTCCGCTCCACGGTGGAGACGCATTTCCGGGCGCACCACGACGTCGGCTACTACGCGCGCGCACTCGGATACTCGCCCCGGACTCTCACGCGAGTCGTCCAGCAGAGCACGGGCGACACCGCCAAGGCCTATCTCGTGGAGCGCATCGTCCTGGAGGCCAAGCGCCTACTGGTGCACGATCGCCTTCCGGCCTCGCGTGTCGCCCGCGAGCTCGGCTTCCCCGACGCGTCCAACTTCTCGCTGTTCTTCCGGAAGGTCGTGGGGATCCCGCCCGGCACCTGGCGGGAGGCGGCCGAACGGGGTGATGCCGGATGATCTCGCCGTCGTGATCACTCCTGCGCGCCGCCGCTGCCTGCGCGCGCCGTCTGGGACGATCTGGTCGTGGCCCCGTCCCGCACCCTCGAGTCCGCGCGCCGGCTGATCGTTATGATCGCGGCGGGAGCCGCTTCCGCGGTGCTCAGCGGCGTCGTGTGGGGCTGGGAATACGCCCCGACGACCGGATGGGCCGTCGCCTGCGCGGTCTATATCACCTGGGTGTGGATCGCGATCGCCCGCATGGACGGCGCGGCGACCAAGCAGCGCGCCCAGCAGGAGGACCCCACCACCGCGATCTCGGAGCTGATGACGCTGATCGCGGCGGTCGCCAGCATCGGCGCGGTGATCCTGCTCATCGTCGTCTCGCGCGACGCGCACGGGGTCGTGAAGGTCATCGTGCCGCTCGCCGTCGTGGTCAGCGTCGCGCTGTCCTGGACCCTGATCCACACCCTGTTCACGCTGCGGTACGCGCGCCTGTACTTCTCCGACGCCGATGGGGGAGTCGACTTCAACCAGAGCGGGTCTCCCCGCTACGTGGACTTCGCCTACCTCTCGTTCACCATCGGGATGACCTATCAGGTCTCCGACACCGACCTGACGACCCACGCGATCCGCTCGACGGCGCTGCGTCAGGGGCTCCTGTCGTATCTGTTCGGCGCCGTCATCCTCGCGAGCGTGGTCAATCTCATCGCCGGGATCGCCGGCTGACGGGTGCGCGCCCCGCGCCCGTCGTCATCGGGTGCGCAACCACGTCGCGGCCGCCGCCGGGGCGTCGTCGGTGGCGCGCTCGTCGGGGACCAGGGGCCGCCCGTAGCGCACACCGGTGCGGTCGGCGTCGACGGCGACGGTCAGGTTGATGACCGCTCCGTCGCGCAGCGTGACGGGTTGGTTCGCCGTGCTGTACCCGTACGTCGGGGTGCCGAACGAGCGCACGTTCGGCTGCCCGGTGAAGCTGATCGCGACTCCTTCCGCGGAGCTCCCCGTCATGCCGTTCACGAGGACGGCGACGGGGAGGTCCGACTTCGGCATCGAGCCCGGCGCGCTCGCCTGCACGGCGCCGTCGAGCAGCACGCTGTCGCCGGCGATCGAGACCCCCTCCGAGCGGTCCGCGCGCTCGAACGCCATCACGCGGCCGTCGGTCAGGAGCGGCGACAGGGCGGCGAGCATCGGCCAGATGTTGCCGCCGTGGTTGTCGCGCAGGTCGACGATCCAGCCGACCTTCGTCTGCGTCCGAGCCTCGTCGAGACCGCGGCGGAGGGTCCGGATCCAGCGGTCGGTCACCTCTTGATCGTTGCTGACGAGCGTCGGGACGACGATCGTCGTCACGCCGTCCGCGGTCCGGACCGAGGGGTCGTCGGCCGTCGACCCGCTCTCCGTCCGGCCGAACTCCTTCTTCGCCTCGCTCGGGGTGAGGAACGCGCTGTGTCCGCCGCCGAGCTCGTGGACCGCGTCGCGGAGCGCGCCGTAGGTGCCGGCGTAGTCACGGGCGTTCCGCACCTCGTCGGCGACCCGCCGCCGCACCTCGGCCACCCGCTGCGGGGTGCTATCGACGCCGGAGGCCATCCGGTCGACCGCTCCATCGGCGTACTGCTGCGGAGTCGGCGGTATGATCTCCACCCCGAGGCGATTCAGCACTGCGCCGCCGCCGCCGACGGCCAGCGCCGCCGCAACGACCGCCGCTCCGACTATTACGAGACGTCGTTTCCGAATGACCACACTCGATGCTCACCCGGTGGCGTCGGGGCGCACGTCCACCGGTCGAGTGAGATCGCGTCGCGTCTCGGCGGAGGGGGCCCTCCTCCCGCAGGATGAAGGATGCGGACGGCCGCCGGGGTCAGCCGGCGGTCGTGACCTCGTGCCAGGTCGCCTCGACGACCTCGGCCAGCGCGTGATCCGGTGCGTCGATCCACTGGTCGAGGCTGAGCTCGAACGTCAGCGCCGCGAGCCGAGCGAGCAGGAGCGCCTGCCGCGGGTCGGCCCCGCGCTCCTGGAGCGCGGCCCGGACGGCCTCGGCGAGCCGGTCGTACTGGAGCAGCTCCCGCTCGCGGAGCTGCGGTTCGCCGCGGATGATCCGGCGGCGCCGTTCGATCGGCGCTCTCCACTGCTCCAGCTCGAGGGCGGCGGCCCGGAGGCCGAAGACCACCAGGCCGCGTGGGGGGAGGTCGTCGCCGGCCGTGAGGAGTGTGGCCGCGACGACCTGCGGGAACTCCCGCTCGCGCAGGAACAGCACGTCGCGCTTGTCGGAGAAGTGGCGGAAGAAGGTCCTCGTGGTGAGGCCCGCGCCGTCGACGATCTGGGGGATGGTGGTCGCCGGGTATCCCCGTCGCTCGAACAGGTCCATCGCCGACGTCTCCAGGCGGAGGGCGGCGTCCGGGGACCAGCGGGGCATGATTCCGATGATGGCACATCGTGTCATCGGTGCTACCGTGACGACACACCGTGTCATCGTCCAGATCGGAATCCGCGTGTCCACCGACATCCCGCACCCCAACGCCGCTGCCCTGATCGATGCGCCCTACGGCGAGCTGACGGTGCGCCCCGTCCCCGCCCCGGTACCGGCGGAGGGTCAGCTCGTCGTCCGCGTCCGAGCCGTCGCGATCAACCCGCTGGACGCGATCGTGCAGTCCAACGGACGGCTGATGTACCGGTGGCTGCCGTACCCGGCGGTGCTCGGGGAGGATGTCGCCGGCGAGGTCGTCGCGGTCGGTGCCGGCGTCTCGGACTTCGTCGTCGGCGATCGGGTCTGCGCGTACGCGATGGGCATCGAGAAGGGGCACGACGCGGTGTCGGAGGGCGGATTCCAGCACATCGTCGCCGTGCCGGCGTCGATGTCGGCGCGGATCCCGCACGGGGCGGCCTTCGAGGAGGCCGCCGTCCTGCCGCTCGCGCTCTCGACCGCCGCCGCCGCGCTCTTCGAGACCGCACAGCTCGCCCTGGACCTCCCCGCCCCCGGCTCGGCGGCACCGCGGGACGAGATCGTCGTGGTCTGGGGAGGCGCCACCTCGGTCGGCAGCAACGCCATCCAGCTCGCGCGGGCCGCCGGCTACCGGGTCGTGACGACCGCGTCGCCGGTCCGCCACGACGCCATGCGGGCGCTCGGGGCGGAGGCGGTCTTCGACTACCGGGACCCGGACGTGGTCCGAGCGGTCGTCGACGCGGTGCGCGGGTCGACGGTCGCCGGGATCGTCGCCATCGCCGTCGGCTCGGCCGAGCCCTGCGTGACGATCGCCGCTGCGACGGGTGCCCGCCGGATCGCTCTCACCAGTCCGTCCGTCTCCTTCTACGATCAGCCGAGGCGGGCCGGCCTCTCCCTCCGCCGGCTGCGCCTGATCACACGCCTGGTCGCCTCCAACGTCGCCCTGCAGGCGAGGTGTGCGGTGCACGGGATCCGCGCCCGCTTCGTGTGGGGGAGCTCGATCGCCTCCAGCGCCGTCGGCCCCGCCATCTGGCGCGACTACCTTCCCGCCGCGCTCGAGTCCGGTCTCCACCGTCTCGCGCCCCGCCCGCGCGTGATCGGGACCGATCTCGAAGCGGTCCAGCACGGGCTCGACCTGATGCGCCGCGGAGTCTCCGCCGAGAAGCTCGTCATCGCCCTGGCGGGCGAGTAGGGCGCTTCTCGCGGGGTCCGATGGGGAGTCGGGTGCCGGTATCGCGAGGCGACACGTCAGACGGCGCGGATCCACCCGCGGAGCACGGACACGAGTTCGACGCTCCGCTCGAGCGGGAGCCAGTGCCCACCGGGCAGGTCGGCGACGGTGAGATCCGAGCAGCTGCGGCGCATCGGGTCGCCTTGCGCGTTCCCATCGATGCTGCAGATCAGGTCCCAGGCGCCGTTCACGAAGAGGACCGGTATCGAGAGCCGCCCGCCGTCGGGGGCTGTCGCCGCGTAGGCCGCGTTCGCCTCGTCGTTCAGATACCAGGAGCACGGCCCGCGGAATCCACGCTCCGAGAACGCCTCGACGAGCGCGTCGAAGTCGTCGGCGGGCCAGATCGCCGGGTCGGGCCTGATCTCCGGAGCGCGGTGCGCGTCGCCGAAGCGACCTCCGCGGCGGGTGACGACGGCCGAGGGCGACACCGTCCCGACCGACGCCGGGTCGCCGGCTCGGAACACGGAGGCGAAGCTGCTACTGATGTCGGCATCGAGGTCGGCGACGGCCTGGTCGAAATGCGTCGTGTAGAAAGCGTTCGACTCCGGGAAGTGCGCCCACGACACGAGAGCCGCGCCCCGGAGCCGACCGGGCTCGTGCGCGGCGAGAGCCCCGACCACGATGCTGCCCCAGTCGTGCCCGACCCACACCGCCGTGCCGCCCCCGAGATGGTCGTGCAGCTCGGTCATGTCGCGCACGATCTCCTCGATGCGGTACGCCTCGGCGGCCATCGGCGCGGACGACCCTCCATAGCCGCGCAGGTCCGGGGCCACGCAGTGCCAGCCGTCGGCGGCCAGGGCGTCGAGCTGCGCGCGCCACATGAGGCCGATGCCCGGCCACCCGTGCAGGAAGAGCATGAGCGGGCCGGTCGAGGGGCCCGCCTCGAGGTACCGGGTGGTGTGGCGAGCGGTGGCGAAGGTGCGCGTGGAGGGCATGGCGGCTCCGTTCATCGGGGATCGGCGGTCACGCGGGCGTCGGCGGATCCCCCGATCGCGCGTCGCCCGCGGGCGCCGATCGCCGCGGCGCGGACGATGAGGGCGATCTCGAAGGCTCCGTACGCGATCGCGGTCGCACGGAGGCCGACGACCCCGACGGCGATCCCGGCGAGGAGCGCCGGAACGCTGAACGCCCCGTAGCTGACGACATACATGGACGCGAAGACCCGGGAGCGCTGCGTTGCGGGAGCGACGTCGGCGAGCGTGCCGAGCACGGCGCGGAACGTCGCTCCGAATCCCGTACCCGCGACCGCCGACCCCACGAGATAGAGAGGAAGGGAGGCGGACGTCGTCGCCAGGAGCGTGATCAGCACGCCGGCGGCGAGGCTGAGGAAGCCCGCCCGGCCCCGGATCGAGGCGGGGAGGAGCGACGAGCCGGCCGAGCCCAGAGTGCCGGCCGTGAAGTACGCGCCGAGGATGAGGCTGGACATGAAGTGGCTCCGGACGCCGAGCACCGAGGCCACGATCGACGTTCCGAGGGAGAGGTACAGACCCGCCAGCGCCCACGTCGCGACCATCGACGGGATGAGCGCGACGAAGGCGGGCCGGACGCCGCCGGGCACCCCGGCATCCGGGATCAGCGAGCGCGCCACGGCGGGCAAGGACACTCCGGCGGCCGCACGGCCGCGGTCGGGAACCGCCCACACCAGCGCCGCGAGCAGCACGTACGCCACCCCGAGGATCCAGAACACGAGCTGTCGCGGCAGCGGGGCGAACTCGACCAGTGCGCCGGACAGGACCGCGCCGATCGCGATGCCGAGCGGCGAGGAGGCGCTGGTCGCCAGCGATCCGATTCGCGCGTTCGGAGCCGTCTCGGTGATCATCGCCGTCGCCGCGCCGGTGGCGGCGCCGACGGCGAACCCCTGCACGATGCGCGCGGCGATCAGGTCAGCGGCGCTCCCGGCTGCGGCGAAGAGCCCCATCCCGGCGGCCAGGAGCAGAAGCGAACCGCTCACCACGGGGCGGCGTCCGACCGCGTCCGACAGGGAGCCGACCGTCAGGAGGGCGACGACGAGGGCGAGGACGTAGACCGCGAACACCAGCGTCAACGTCGCGGCGGAGAAGTTCCAGAGACGTTGGTAGACGGGGTACAGCGGCGAGGGCGCGGACGCGGCCGTGAGGGTCGCGACGCCGACGGCGGCGGCGACGAGGAAGGGGGCGGGTCGGGGGCGGGTCACGGGTGCTCCGGTGATATCGCGAATAAAGTTGCGTTAGTGAAGATAGCGGTCGCCTGGCACTTAACGCAATGCAAATAGCGATAGGACAGATCATCGCTAGAGTGTCGGCGTGCCGGAGCGAACGACGGGTCAGCGTCCGGGCGGCAGAAGCAGCCGCGTCGTGGCGGCGGTCTATGCCGCGGTGGGGGAGCTCGTCGGCGAGGGAGTCGAGCGCCTCACCTTCCCCCTCATCGCCCAGCGGGCCGGTGTTGCGCCGACCACGCTGTACCGGCGGTGGGACGACATCAACGCCCTGCTCGAGGAGGCGACCGTCGGCGCCCTCACCCGCGACGGTGAGGACGTGCCGGACACGGGATCGCTGGCGGGCGATCTCGCGGCATGGGCTGACGCCGTCCTCGCGGACATCACCCGGATCGAGCGCGCACGCTACCTCCGCGCGATGGTCTCGGCCCGGACCGATCTCGTGACGCACTGCTCGGTCACCGAGCGCCGGGCCGCGCAGGCGCGCGCGGTCATCCAGCGCGCCGAGGCGCGGGGGGAGCCGGTGCCGACCGAGACGCAGGTGCTGGATCACCTCATCGCACCGCTGTACTACCGGGTCGTCTTCGCGCTGCCCGTCGACGTCGCCGACGGGCAGCGGCTGGCGGAGGACGTCATGGCCATGGTCGCGGGGCAGCGTCCGGCGACGCCCCCTCGTCCTCGCCATTGACCTGTGCATCGGGCCTCTGCGCGGCGAGCGCGCGATGTCACCGACGCGTCGCCGGCTCCTCCTCCCGGCGGTTCGCCGCGGCGAAGGCGGCATGGGGATCCCGCAGCGACGGCAGGGCGACGATGTCGCGGCCGGCGAAGAACGCCACGATCCAGAGCGCGAGCACCCGCACCTTGCGCTCCATGGTCGGGATCGCCAGGACGTGGTACCCGCGGTGCATCAGCCAGGCCGCGAGCCCCCGGATGACCAGGCCGTGGTACTGGAAGATCCCGTCGCCCATCCCGAGGGTCGCGACGACGCCGAGGCTCGCGTGCCGGTAGGGCGTCGGCTCCTCGTCGCGGAGGGCGGCCACGATGTTCCGGGCCAGCCGCTTGCCCTGGCGCACGGCGTGCTGCGCGTTCGGCACGGTGCGTCGAGCGGGGTCCCCGGCGAGGTCCGGGACGGCCGCGGCGTCACCGGCGGCCCAGGCGCCGTCGACCGGCTGCTCGCCGGTGCCGACCCGGAGGTCGGGGCGGACGACGACGGCGCCGCGCGCGTCGATCGGCAGATCGGTGTGACGGGCGATCACGGGATTCGCGGCGTTGCCCGCCGTCCAGACCACGATCCCGCTGTCGAAGCGCTCCCCGGTCGACAGCTCGACCGTGCCGCCCTCGAGGGACCGCACCTGCGTGTCGAGATGGACCCGGATCCCGCGTTCCTCGAAGTGCTCGACCACCCACCGACCGGGACGGTCGGTCACCTCGGGGAGGATCCGCCCGGTCGCCTCGACGAGGTGGAAGCGCAGCTCGTCCGGCCGGATCTCGCGGTAGCGGCGGAGCAGGCTGACGGCGAAGGAGTGGAGCTCGCCGGTGACCTCGACCCCGGAGAAGCCGCCGCCGACGACCGTCACCGTGAGCAGCCTGCGGCGTTCGGCTCCGGCGGGCAGGGCGACCGCCCGGTCGACGGACTCGACCAGGCGGTCGTGGACCTCGACTGCCTCCTCGATGGTCCGCATGCCGATCGCGTGCCGCTCCAGCCCCGGGATCGGGAACGTGCGGGTGGTCGCGCCGGCGGTCACGACCACCTGGTCGTAGCCGAGTTCCCGCCGTCCACCGTCGATCGTTCGGATGCGGGCCGTGCGGTGCGCGTGGTCGAGCCGTTCGAGGTCGCCGCGGACGATGCGGGTGCGCCGGAGGTGCCTGCGCAGCGACACCGCGAGGTGGCGCGGCTCGATGGAGCCGGCGGTCAGCTCGGGCAGGAACGGCTGATACGTCATGTACGCCCTGCTGTCGAGGACGGTCACCTCCGCCTCGCCGGCGCGCAGTCGGTGCTCGAGGCCGAGGGCCGTGTAGAGGCCCGCGTAGCCGCCGCCGATGATCAGGATCCGTTCCATCTCTCCGTCCTCCCGTCGCGGACCCGCCTATCCGGGTCCGTCCCTGAGGGGGCGATGACCCCCTCACTCATCTCGACGGCATAGCGACCCGGAATGTGAGGCGGCGGACGGGCCGCGCTCCGCCGCGCTCCACGCGCCGAGCTTCTCGGGGTTGAGCATCAGCCAGACGTCGTGGATGCGGCCCGCCAGGACCGCCAGCGTCACGACGCCGACGCCCTCGCCCTCGGAGCGGAACACCAGGCCCGTCTCCCCGTTGACCTGCCGTTCCTCGACGACCATCGCCGGCCGCTTGGAGAGCGCGCCGACGAGGAAGCGCCCCACCCGGTCGGCGCCGCGGACGGGTCGCAGCGCCGCGCGGATGCGCCCTCCGCCGTCGCTGATCGCCGTAACGTCGGGGTCGAGGAGGCGGGTCAGGCCCGCCAGGTCGCCGGTGCGCGCGGCCTCGCGGAACGCCCGCACGACCTCCGTGTGCTGCGCCGGCGCCGCGGCGCCCTGCCGCCGATCCCGCACGTGGCGACGGGCGGAGGAGGCGAGCTGCCGGGCGGCGTCGGGGGAGCGCCCGACGATCCCGGCGATCTCCGCGAACGGCAGGCCGAAGACGTCGTGCAGGACGAACGCGACGCGTTCGGCGGGCGTCAGCGATTCGAGCACCACCAGCAGGGCCATGGAGACCGACTCGTCGAGGGTGATGCGGTCGAGCGGATCGAGGGGATCGGATCCGGTGAGCGGCGACCCGGGCAGCGGCTTGGGCAGCCATTCGCCGACGTAGCGCTCACGGCGATGACGGGCCGAGTCGAGGATGCTCAGTGCGACCCGCGACGCGACCGTCGTCATCCACGCGGCCGGATTGCGGATCGCGGCGCGCTCGTCGTCGTCGAGCTGGGACCAGCGGGTGTAGGTCTCCTGCACGACGTCCTCGGCCTCGCTGCGCGAGCCGAGCAGCCGGAACGCGACGTCGAGGAGGTGCCGGCGCTCGGACAGGAGCTCGTCGATCGGGACCGCGTCGCCGGTGCGGTCGTGGTCGGCGCTCAGGGGGCGACCCGGCCGGTGCGCACGAACGCCGCGTGGGTCCGCGGCATGAGCAGGCGGAAGTGATCCTCCATCCGTTCGGCGACCATCTCGATCTCGCGCTGGGGGAACGACGGGAACCGGGCGTCCTCGCTGCGGGTGCGCAGCGAGACGAGGTTCATGAGCGAGCGCGCATTGAGCGTGACGTACGCCGAGGAGTACGTGTTCAGCGGCAGCACCGTCCTCGCGATCTCGCGCGCGATCCCGGCGTCCAGCATGCGCTGGTAGGCGGCGTGGGCCGCCTCGGACGCCGCGCGCACCTCGGCGTCGACGAGCTCGGCCTGGTCGCGCGTGCCGTCGACGAACCGGTACGCGCCCGGCTTGCCCTCCTGGACGAGCGCGCGGTCCGGCGCCGGGACGTAGAACACCGCCCCGATCTCCCGGTATCGGCTCGACTCCTCGTTGTAGGAGGCGGTCCGGTGGCGCATGAGTTCGCGGAACACGAAGATCGGCGCCTGGACGAAGAACGTCATGGCGGTGTGCTCGAACGGCGAGCCGTGCCGGTCGCGCAGGAGGAACTCGATGAGACCGGTGTCGCGGTCCGTCGCGTCCTCCGCGGAGCGGGCGGCGGCCAAGGTCTTCTCGCCCTGGGTGGACACGCGTGCGGCGAACACGACGTCCGCGTCGCGCGCCGACGCCCGCACCAGGTCGACGGTGAGGTCGCTGCGGAACCGGATCATCCGCGGCTCCCGGATCGGGGACGTGCCGGGATCAGCAGGATGACGCCGAGCGCGAGGCTCACGACCAGGCTGACCACCGTCCCGATAGCGTCCTCCGTCGTGCCGTGGTCGAGGTGCACGACGTGATACGCGAAGTGCAGGAGCCCGAACACCGTCCACGCGATGCCGACGATCCGGAACACGACGGACGAGCGCCAGATGAGCGCTCCCGCGCTCGCCGCGGAGAGTGCCAGGTACATGGCTCCCACGTCGCGGATGAGGTGCTCGTTGAACGGACCATCGATGTCGATCCAATGGCCGAGCACGCCGGGGAACGCGTCGTAGAAGCCCGTCGGGAAGAAGTACGCCCAGACGCCGACGAACAGGCCGAGCGCCGTCGCGAGGGCGAGGGCGATCACGTGGATGGTGCGAGTCATACCCCTTCGACCGCGCAGCCCGATGGAATGTGAGGTTGCGCCCTCCGGGCTCAGAACCTGTCGCCGAACCCCAGGTCCACGAGGTTCCGCCGCGAGAGGGCGAGCGCCTCCCAGACGTCGCGTCCATACAGGCGGTCCTGCTCGACGAGCAGGTGCTGGACCCCGGCGGCGTCGGCCGCGGCGATGATCGCACGCCAGTCGAGGGCGCCCTCGCCGACCTCGGTGAACTGCACGAGCCCCTCGAGCTCCGCCGACCATGCGGCCGCGTCGCCCGCCTCCTGCGCGTCGAGCGCGGCCGCCGACGGCCACGCGATCCGGTAGTCCTTGAGATGGACCAGGCGCACGCGCCCGGCGGAGGCCGTGATGGTCCGCTCCGGGTCGCGGCCGCCGCGCGCGATCCAGAAGGCGTCGAGCTCGAGCCCGACGCTCGGGGCCCGCTCGACCATGACGTCGAGGAGTGTGCCGGCCCCGGCCCGGATGAACTCGACGTGGTGGTTGTGGTAGCAGAGCGTGATGCCGTGCTCGGCGAAGCGGTGGGCCGCCTCCTCGGCCCGGTCGGCGACCTCCTCGAACGCGGCGAGGGAGCGCAGGCCCGAGGGCGGCAGCATCCCGATCCGGACGAGGTCGACGCCGAGGGTGCGCGCGTCGTCGACGATCTTGTCGAACGCCGTGTCGATCCCGTCGTTCGATCCGCCTGAGGTGAGCGCCGCCGAGATCGCCGCGTACGAGAATCCCAGCCCGTCGCGCGCGGCGGCGAACGCCTCGACGTTCGCGCGCGTCATCGGCACCTGCGAGATCTCCGCCGTCCGGTAGCCCGTGTCGACCACGCGGCCGAGCGTCGCCGTCACGCCGTGCTCGGCGATCTCGCCGGCGAGCATCATCGCCTGCACCCCGATCCGGCCCTTCGCCGGCTCCGCGCCGCTCACCAGTCGTGCACCGTTCCGTCGGCCAGCCGGTTGTACGGCAGGTACGCCCGTTGGTACGGATGCGCCGCCGCCGCCTCCAGATCGATCTCGACGCCGAGGCCCGGCTGGTCGCCGGGGTGCAGCATGCCGTCGCGCCAGGTGAAGCTCTGGCGGAACACCCGGTCGGTGCGCTCGCCGTGCTTCATGTACTCCTGGATGCCGAAGTTGTGGATCGCGAGTCCCAGGTGCATCGCGGCCGCCATGCCCACCGGCGAGATGTCGGTCGGCCCGTGCATGCCCGACTTGATCTGGTACTGCGACGCGTAGTCGAGCACCTTCTTGAGGTGGGTGATGCCGCCGGTGTGGGTGACGGCGCTCCGCACGTAGTCGATGAGCTGCTCCCGGATGATGAGCTGGTAATCCCAGACGGTGTTGAAGATCTCGCCGATCGCGAGGGGCGTCGTCGTGTGCTGACGCACCAGGCGCAGCGCCTCCTGGTTCTCCGCGGGGGTGCAGTCCTCCAGCCAGAACAGGTCGTACGGCTCGAGCGACTTGCCGAGCTGCGCCGCCTGGATCGGGGTCATCCGGTGGTGGCCGTCGTGCAGCAGCGGCAGCTCCGGCCCGAACTCGTTCCGGACCGCCTCGAACACGGTCGGGATGTGGCGCAGGTAGGAGCGGGTGTCCCAGTCCTCCTCGTTGGGCAGGCCGCCGCGCTGAGCCGGCTCGTGGTCGTAGCGCACGCCGGTGTTGGCCTCGTAGGTGGCGTTCGACGCGATCCCGTAGATGGACTTCAGGCCGGGAACCGCCGACTGGATGCGGATCGCGCGGTACCCCTGCTCGAGGTGCTGGTGCACGGAGTCGAAGAGCTCCGGCAGGTCGCGGCCCGACGCGTGGCCGTAGGCGAGGAGGCCGGTGCGGGAGGCGCCGCCGAGGAGCTGGTAGACGGGCATCCCGGCGGCCTTGCCCTTGATGTCCCACAGCGCCATGTCGACCGCGGCGATCGCCGCCATCGTGACCGGGCCGCGCCGCCAGTAGGCGCTGCGGTACAGGAACTGCCAGGTGTCCTCGATGCGGCCCGCGTCGCGACCGATGACGAGCGGCACGACGTGCTCGCGCAGGTACGCGACGACGGCGAGCTCGCGGCCGTTGAGGGTCGCGTCGCCGAGGCCGGTGAGCCCGTCGTCGGTGGTCAGCCTCAGCGTGACGAAGTTGCGGTCCGGGCTCGTGACGATCACGTCGGCGGACTCGATGTTCATGTCTCCTCCTCGAGAAGCGCGCGCGTCAGGTCGACGATCGCGGGGTCGGTCAGGCGCGGGTCGATCCGCGCGAGGGCGGTGGCGATCGGCTCCGATCGCTCCCGCACGTCGGGTTGCCGCAGCCAGGCGGCGAGCACCCGGGCGTGCGCGGTGCCGGGGCGGCCCGCGGCGCGCTCCGCGAGCAGCACCGGGGGCACGCGCATCCGGAGCTTGAGCTCCGTATCGAGGCGGATCTGCGCGAGCTCGTGCCGGATCCGCGCGTTCTCGAATCTCGCGAGCAGCTGCGCGCGGTACTCGCCGAGGCCCGGCAGGTCGAGCTGGCGCGCGCACGCGTCCCACAGCTCCTCGACGCGCCTGCGGAGGGTCCGGTCGGCGATCGCCTCGGCGACGGTGCTGCAGCCGCGGAGCCCGCCCGCCAGCGCGAGGTAGGTGTGGGCGCCGTTCAGCATCCAGAGCTTCCGGCGCTCATACGGTCCGACGTCGTCGACGAGGTCGACCGCGTCGCCCCAATCGGGTCGTCCGGCCGGGAACGAGCCCTCGATGACCCAGCTCGCGAACGGCTCGGCCACGACGGGGCTCGCGTCGTCGACGCCCGTGAGCTCGCGCACCAGGCGGCGGTCGTCGTCGGTGGTCGCCGGCGTGATGCGGTCGACGGAGCAGGAGGCGACCGGCGCCTCCACGGCGATCCAGGCGGCGAGCGCCGGGTCGACCCGGTCGGCGAGGGTTTGCAGCGCCCCGGCGACGAGTCGGCCCGCGTCGGCGAGGTTGTCGCACGGGACGACGGCGATCGGCCCGCCGCCCGCGTCGCGGCCCGCACGCACCGCGTCGACGAGCCGGCCGAGCGGGGTGGTCGGCCGGCGCCGGTCGCGGAGGGCGTCGACATCGCGCCGGACGGCGTCGTCGGCGAGATCGAGCGCACCCGCGCGGTCGAGGCGGTAGCCCGCCTCGGTGACGGTCAGGGTGACCATCGCGGTCGAGGCGCGGGCCACGATCTCGCGGAGGAGGGCGTCGTCCGCCGCGGACCCCGTCCGCACCAGATTCGACAGCACCTGCAGCTCGTCGCGCTCCGGCCCGCGCTCGACGAGGGTGAAGAGGCCGTCCTGAGCCGCGAGCGCGTCGGCCGTCGCGCTGCCGCGGCCGCCGAAGGAGGCGAAGCCCCAGCGCTCCGCGTCGGCGGCCCGCGCGGTCAGGGCGACCTGATGGGAACGGTGGAACGCACCGAGCCCGAGGTGGGCGATCCGCACCGGAGGCGCCGCGCCCTCCCGCCGCAGCGCGGTCATGCGTGCGCCGCCGTCCGGTCCGGAGCGGGCGCGGTGCTGTCGCGCACCACGAGCTCGCAGAGGAAGTCGACGCTGGTCGCCCGCCCCGGTCCGTGCGCCATGAGGTCGCGCAGGATGCGCCCCGCCTCCTCGCCCATGGCACGGAGGGGCTGGCGCACGGTGGTGAGCGCGGGGAAGACGGCGCCGGCGAGCAGCTGATCGTCGAAGCCGACGATCGAGAGCTCCTCCGGCACGGCGACGCCGGCCCGCTCGGCGGCGTCCAGGGCGTCGAGCGCCTGCAGATCGTTGCCCGCGACGATCGCGGTCGGTCGGCGGTCGCCCGCGAGGAGTGCCAGGCAGGTCTCCCGCGCCGCGCCGGGCGAGAACGAGAGCTCGTGGGCCCACGCCGACGGCACCTCGACCCCTCCGGCGAGCAGCGCGGCGCGGGCGCCGGTCGACCGCTGCACGGCCGACGGCATCGTCGCGGGGCCCGAGAGCAGGGCGATGTCGCGGTGGCCGAGCGCGAGCACGTGCTCGGCGGCGAGGCGGCCGCCGCGGTGCTGGGTGGCGCCGACCACGCTGCGGTCGTCGAGCCCGACGCCGTGGGTGTCGACCACGACCACCGGGATCCCGAGCGCGTCGATCGCGGCGAGCGCGTCCGGCGCGGGGCCGGTCGGCACGAGGACGACGCCCGCGGGCGGTCGGCGCTGCAGTCGCCGCATCCAGCTGCCGTCGAGGTCGGCGCCGCCCCTCCGCAGGTCGTGCCGCGAGCCCTCGAAGGCGCGCGCCAGTCCGGCGAACAGGGGCGGGTTCAGCAGGCTCGTGAGCGAGCCGAACACGACGTCGATGACCCCGGTCACGGGCTCAGCCGATCCCGAAGACGCGGCGCGGTGCCCCGTCGACGAGGTCGACGATGATGTCGCCGGCGCGCTCCTCCGTCAGCCGCGCCTCGACGACGAGCCGGGCGAGGAACGCGGCCTCCACCCGGCGGGCCGTGTCGTGCCGCACGGGGATCGAGCAGAACCCGCGGGTGTCGTCGACGAATCCCGCCGATCGGCTGAATCCGGCCGTCTCGGTGACCGCGGCGCGGAAGCGCAGCATCGCGTCGGGGGCGTCGAGGAACCACCAGGGCGAGCCGAGGTAGACGCTCGGGTAGAAGCCGGCGAGCGGCGCCAGCTCCCGCGAGAACACGGTCTCGTCGAGGGTGAACAGCACGAGCCGGAACCCCGCGGCGGTGCCGAAGGAGGAGAGGAGCGGCCGCAGCGCCTGCGTGAACTCGGCGGCCACGGGGATGTCGTGCCCGGAGTCGCTCCCGCGGAGCGCCCGCGTGGCCGGGTGGTGGTCGCGCACGACGCCGGGGTGCAGCGTCATGACGAGACCGTCGTCGACCGACATCCGCGCCATCTCGTAGATCATGTGCGCCTGGAACGCGCGCACGTCGGCGGCGTCGCCGGCGCCGGCGCGCAGCCGGTCGAAGAGCGCCGCGGCCTCGGCGCGCTCGAGCCGCAGCGTGCCGAGCGGGGTGACGCTGTGGTCCGCCGAGACGGCTCCCGCGTCGATGAACCGCCGACGCTGCCGGCGCAGCGCGCCGAGGTAGCGCCCGTGCTCGCCCGGCCCGTCGGCGTCGCCGTCGGAGGCCGCGAGCAGCCGGTCGACGCGCGCGGCCCAGCCGGGGGAGCCGGCATCCAGGTAGGCGTCCGGGCGGAAGGTAGGGGCGACCCGGGTCGCGACATCGGGGTCGTCGCGCAGTCGCCGGTGATCGTCGAGCGGGTCGAGCGGGTCGTCGGTCGTGGCGAGGAACTCGATCCCGAATCGCCGGAGGAGCGCCTGCGGGCGGAAGTCGGGGCGCGCGAGCTGCTCGGCGATGCGGTCGAACGTCGCGTCGGCGGTCGCCTCGTCGAGGCCGCCGATGCCGAACAGGTCGCCGAGCTCGTGCTCCAGCCAGTAGCCCGAGGCTGTTCCGGCGAACACCGGCCAGTGCCGGCAGAACAGCCGCCAGGCCCGGCGCGCGCCCTCCCCGCCGTGGCCGTCGAGCTCGGCGAGGTCGGCGCCGTCGGCGTGCAGGAGCCGCGTGACGTAGTGGTCGGGCCGCACGAGCAGCGACGCCGGGTCGCCGAACGGCTCGTCGTCGGCGAGCGACGCGGCCGGCACGTGCCCGTGCGGCGACAGGATCGGGAGCCCGGCGACACGGGCGTAGAGCCCGCGCGCGACCTCCCGCGTGCGCGGATCGGCGGGCAGCAGCCGGTCGGGATCGGGCCGGTACTCCGCGATCGTCACCGTGCAGGTCCGCCGGTGCGCACCTCGACGTCGTCGTACCGTCCGGCGCGCACCTCGTCGAACAGGACGGGCTCGCCGAGCGTCGCCGAGACGTAGATCGCGCGCACCGCGGTGAGCGCGTCGACGGCGTCGGAGACGGTGACGCCGGGCGCCCGCCGGTCGCGGATCGCGTCGACGAGGTCCTCGTACTGGCGCAGGTGCCCCTCGGCGAAGCCCGCCGGCACCGGGTCGTTGCCCGTCTTGGCCGTCGGATCCACCTCGGCGGCGCGGTTCTCGACCCCGGAGCCGGACGCCTCGTCGCCCTGCTCCGCGGCCGCGAAGAAGACCAGCTCGTCGTCGTCGATGATCGCGGAGCCGCGCGAGCCGTGCACCTGCAGCCGCACCGACAGACCCGGGTAGGCCGCGGTCGTCGCGTGGAAGGTGGCGAGCGCTCCGGAGGCGAAGCGCAGCACCGCGACCGCGACGTCCTCGACCTCGATCCGCTCGTGCGCGGTCAGCGCGGTGAACGCCGAGACCTCCACCGGCCGGCCGAGCAGCCAGAGCAGGAGGTCGACGGTGTGCACGCCCTGGTTCATGACGGCGCCGCCGCCGTCGAGCGCCCACGTGCCGCGCCACGCCCCCGAGTCGTAGTAGTCCTGGCTCCGCCACCAGGCGACCGACGCGACGGCGCTCGTCGCCGTGCCGAACCGGCCGGAGCGCAGCGCCTCGGCGACGACGACCGACGCCGGATCGAAGCGATGCTGGCTGACGATCGAGACGATCTGCCCGCGGGCGGCGGCCTCCTCCGCGGCGGCGAGCAGCCGGCGCGCGCGGTCGAGCGCGACGTCGATCGGCTTCTCGACCAGCACGTGGGCGCCGGCGGCGACCGCCTCCAGCGCGGCATCGACGTGCATCCCGCTCGGCGTGCAGATGACCACGAGATCGGGGTGCTCGGCCGCGAGCGCGTCGGTGAGCGAGCCGAGGACGGCGGGCCGGTCCGCCTGCTCGGCGACCGCGTCGGCGAGCGCCTCCGCGGCGGGAGCGATCTCGTCGACGAGGGCGACGATCCGCAGGTCGGGATGCCGGCCGATGGCGGCGGCGTGGTTGCGGCCGATGATGCCGCAGCCCACGATCGCGACCCGGAGCGCGCCCGTCATGCCAGCACCACCCCCGCGCCGTCGGTCAGCGCCCGGAATGCGCGGGCCGCCCGGCCGAACTGGAACGGGCCGTCGCTGCCGGTGTCGATGCCGTAGGACGCGAGGTGGGGCTCGAGCGAGGCGAAGCCCGCGTAGCCGTCGTCGCGGAGCGCGGCGATGGTGGCCGCGAGCTGGCCGTCGCCCTCGCCGGAGGGCACGACGACGCCGTCGGACGAACGGGCGTCCTTCACCTGCAGGTACTCGAGGTGCTCGCGCAGCAGCGGGTAGGCGCGGTCGTAGGGCGCGACGCCGACCTGCACGTAGTTCGCGTTGTCCCAGGCCACCCGGAGCCGCTCCGAGCCCACCGACTCGATGATGTCGAGCACCCGCTCGGGCACGTCGCCGTAGATGTCCTTCTCGTTCTCGTGCACGAGCGTCACCCCTTCCCTCTCGGCGAGGTCGGCGAAGGCGCGCATGCGCTCGAGCACGCGGTCGCGCATCCCGGCTGCGACGTCGTCGGCGAGCGCTCCCGTGAGGAGCGGGCCGCCTCCCTCGCCGCCGAAGCCCTCGGGCCAGAACGAGAACAGCCGGATGTACGGCGCGTCGAAGCGGTGCGCCGCGGCGATCGCCCGGCGCAGCCGGTCGAGCTCGTCGTCGACGGCGACCGACACGACGACCTTGCCGACCGGCGACGCGATCGCCGAGACCCGCATGCCGCCCCCGTCGATGATGCGGCGCAGCTCCGCCGAGCGCTCCTCGTCGAGGTCGATGGCGTTGACCCGCCAGGCGCTCCGCAGCTCCAGGTGCGTCGCGCCGAGCGCGGCGAGCACCGCCAGCTGCACATGCGGGTCGGCGTCGATCTCGTCGCCGAATCCGCTGAGGGTCCACTGCACTGTCATTTCACTCCTCCGGCGGTGAGACCGCCGACTAGGTACCGCTGGAAGACGAGGTACAGGATCACGACGGGCGTCGCACACACGAGTGACGCCGCCATGAGCTGACCGTAGAGGGGGAGCGATCCTCCCTCCTGGGAGCTGCTGAAGATCTGCAGCGCGATCGACACGGTCCGCGAGTCGGTGTTGGTCAGCACCGACGCGAAGAGCACGTCGTTCCACCCGAGCAGGAACGCGAAGATCGCCGACACGACGATCCCGGGCCAGCTGAGCGGCAGGATCACCTGCACGAGCACGCGCAGGTTCGAGGCGCCGTCCATCCGGGCGGCCTCCTCGAGTTCCCGGGGGAGGCCGCGCAGGTAGGTGACCATGACCCAGGTGGAGAACGGCAGCGCGAACGTGAGGTAGGTCACGAACAGTCCCCACTGCGTGCCGATCACCCGCAGCCCGAGGTAGGTGGTGAGCGACGAGTACACGACGAACACCGGCAGCACGAGCAACGTCCCCGGCACCGACTGCAGGGTCAGGAGCCCCCGGAGGATCGCCACGCGCCCGACGAAGGTGAACCGCACGAGCACGTACGCGGATCCGATCGCGGCCGCGGTGGCGACGATCGCGGTCGAGCCGGCGACGAGCAGACTGTTGCCGATGCCGCCGGCGAGGCCCACGGTCGTCCAGATCTTCGCGAAGTTCTCGAGGGTGAAGCTCGACGGGAAGTAGTCGCCGCGCACGACCCCGAGGTCGGAGTTCACCGATCCGAAGATCACATAGAGCATCGGCACGACGATGAAGACGCCGATCACCACGATCACGCCCCACCGCACGGGCGGCGGCAGGAGGCGCCCGACGGACGCGTTGGGCGCGCTCATCGCACGTCCACCCGGTCGAGCCGCGCGATGCGCAGGTAGATGACGATCGGGATCGCGAGCAGCACGAGCGACAGGATCGCGGTCGCCGCGCTCAGGCCGAAACGGAACGACTGGAAGCTCTCGATGTAGGTGAGGAACGGCAGCGTCTGCACGTTGTTCGGGGCCGGCACCCCGAAGAGCACGAACGGGAGCGTGAAGTTGTTGATGTGGTTGAGCACCGACACCACGCAGGCGAGGGCGACCGGTGCGCCGAGGTAGGGCAGCACGATGTCGCGCAGCTGCCGCCCCCAACGCGCGCCGTCGATCGCCGCCGCCTCGAACACCTCGTGCTCGATCGTCTGGAGGCCGGTCAACGCCAGCAGGTAGATGAACGGCCACGACGCCCAGATCTCGACGATGACGAGCGTCCAGTAGGCGTTCGGCCCGTTCAGCCACAGGCCCGACTTGATGCCCAGCGAGCCGAGCAGCTCGGTCCACACCCCGCCCGGCTGCATGATCGTCCGCCAGATCGTCGCCGTCACGAACGAGGGGATCACGTACGGCACCAGGAAGACCGACCGCACGGCCGCGCGACCGCGGAACCGGTTCTGCGTGGCGAGCGCCGCCGCGACCCCGATCGGTACCGAGATCACGGTGGAGATCACCGCGAACGAGACGCTGATCCCGAGCGACCCGATGAGCGGCGACTGCGTGATCGCCTCGACGTAGTTCGCGAGCCCGAGGAACGGCGCCGAGAGCCAGCGGCGGATCGTGTACTGGTTGAGGCTCAGCAGCGACATGTAGACCGCGATGAGGAGCGGGATCACGACGACGACCGTCATGAGCACGCCGCCCGGGATGAGCAGCCACAGCGGGCGTCCGCGCCGGCTCAACGGACGTCGGTGGGGCGTGCGGGCGGGGCCGGCGGCGACCCGGGGCGCCGCCGGCTGACCGACCGTCGTCACGGCGCCTGCTTCAGCGCGGTGGTCGCGGTGCGCTGCGCGTCGGAGAGGAGTCCCGACAGCTGGGAGTCGCTCACCGAGCCGTCGGCGAGGTTCGGGATCGACTGCGTCACGATGTTGAGCAGCGCCAACTGGATGTCGCCCCAGGCGCCGGTGAACGGCGTGGGGTACGACTTGCGGCCCGCGTCGAGCACGGGGGCGAGCTGGGGCTGGCTCTTCTGGAGCCCGCTTGCGGCCTTGGTGGTCACCGGCAGGTTGCCGAAGTCGGTGTACTGCTCCTGCTGGATCGCGTCGCTCGTCAGGTACTTCACGAGCTCGAAGGCGAGCTGCTTGTTCGGCGAGTAGTCGGCGACGGTGAGACTGTTGCCGGAGAGGATGCTCGCCGCGGGGACGCCGCCCTTCGGACGCGAGTCGTGTCCCGGGGGCACGAGGGGCATGACCGCGAACTTGTAGTCGTCCTTGATGGGCGAGGCGTTCAGCGTGTTCTGCGCCGTCGAGCCCGTCATCGGGAACATGGCCGCCTTGCCGGCCGCGAACGCCGCGAGGGCCTGCGGACCGGTCCATCCGACCGAAGCGGGGTCCACCACCTTGTCGTCGGTGAGGAGGCCGAAGTACGACTTGTAGGCCGCCTCCGTCGTCGGGCTGTCGATCTTGGCGGTCTTGCCGTCGACGATCGGATTGCCGGACTGCCGGTCGAACGTCCAGATGTACTTCCAGGGGTTGACCGTGTCCTTGTAGTCGACCGCCATGCCGTAGACGCCGTCCTTGGTCATCTTCTTCGCCTGGTCGATGAGGCCGTCCCAGGTGGCGGCGGGGCCGTCGTAGCCCGCGGCGGCGAACATCTTCGTGTTGTACGCCATCACGTACGGACGCGACTGCCACGGCACGGCGATCTGCTTGTCGCTCGACGGGCCCGATATGCCGAGCGTCGCCGGGACGAAGCGCTTCTTGCCGCCGATGGTGTTCCAGTCGGCGTCGCTCAGCGTCACGAAGGCGCCGGTCGAGTACGCGGTCGGCACGAGGGTGGTGCCGAGGTCGTAGACGTCGGGACCCTGCCCGGAGACGGCCGAGGTCTGGATCTTGGTGACCTCGTCGGCGGAGGTGGAGTACGTCTCGATGTCGAGGGTGGCGCCGGTGCGGTCGTGGAACGCGGTCTTCAGCTTCTGGAAGAACGCCTGCTGCTGCTGGGGATAGCCGGTGTTCACGGCGGTGAAGAAGGTGATCGTCTTGCCCTTGCCGTCGACGGCGGACGACGACGGGCCGGGGGTGGAGCCGCCGCTGCAGGCGGCCAGCCCCAGTCCGATCGCGGCGACCCCCGCGATCAGGCCGAGCAGATGGCGGTGCTTCATGTGGACTCTCCTTTGAGTGCCGACGCCGGTGCGGATCGGCTGACCCGGGAGAGCCTAGGCAGATTGGCAAAGACGGCAAAGAGTTTGCACACTTTTGCCAAACAGGTCTTGGATGGGGTGGTGACCGACGATCCCGAGGCCCCGCGCGGCCCCACCCTCGCCGACATCGCGCGCGCGAGCGGCGTCGCCATCTCGACCGCGTCGCGCGCCCTGTCGACCCCCGGCCGGGTCAGCGCGCGCACCGTCGAACGCGTGCAGTCGGTCGCCCGCGACCTCGGCTACCGCTCACCGCGCGACGGCCGCACGCCGCGCGCGTCGCGCACGATCGCGGTGCTCGTCTCCGACGTGACGAACCCGTTCTACTTCGGGATGATCCGCGGGACGCAGCATCAGCTGAAGGCCGCCGGCTACACGCAGCTGCTCGTCGACACGGAGGAGTCGGACGAGCTCGAGGAGAACATGCTGCGCACCCTGCACGACTCGTGCGACGGCGCGATTCTCACCGCGTCGCGGCTCCGCGACGACACACTCACCGAGCTGAGCCGGCGCATCCCGCTCGTCACCGTCAACCGTGACAGCCCCGGCATCCCGAACGTGCTGATCGACACCCCGAACGGCATGCTCCAGGCGCTCGCGCACCTGCGCTCGCTCGGGCACCGCTCGATCGTCTACGCCGCGGGACCGTCCAGCTCCTGGATCGGCGAGGAGCGCTGGCGCGCGCTGCAGCTCGGGGCGCAGCACCACGGCATCGAGGTGCACCGCGCCGGGCCGTTCATGCCGCGACGGGAATCCGGTGCCGCTGCGGCCGACGAAGTCCTGACCTCGGGCGCCACGGCGTGCATCGCCTTCAACGACCTGCTGGCGATCGGCATCCTGGAGCGGCTGCGCGAGCGCGGCGCGCGGGTGCCCGAGGACCTCAGCGTCGTCGGTTGCGACGACATCTTCGGCGCCGACTTCTGCCACCCGACGCTCACGACGCTCACCGCCCCGATCGAGCAGGCCGGGCAGGTCGCGGTGTCGATGCTCCTCGGCGGGATCGACAGCCGCGTCTCCTCGGGGCTGCGGCGCACCGCGACGCTGCCGACGCACCTGACCGTCCGCGGGTCGAGCGGGCCCGCGCCGGAGCCTTAGACCCGGGCGGTCACGTGGCCCGCGACCACGGCTGCGGCTCGGAGCGGACGGGGGCTCCGAGCTCCGCCGCCCGCCGCACGAGCAGCTGCAGGTACTGGTCCTGCGCGGCCTCGTCGACGCCGTACACCGGCGGTCCGCCGTCGACGTAGGCGCGCATCCCGTCGAGCAGCCGCGCGATCGAGATCTCGTCGTCGGCCAGCCGCGCGGGCCGGGTGTCGTTCTCCATGATCCAGGCGCCGTCGAGCTGATAGCCGCGCAGGAAGAGGCCGTCGTGCTGGCTCGGACCGCCCGCGTCGACGCGCACCAACGGCGAGTGCACGGGGGTCCGGAAGTCGTGCAGGCGGCGCACCATCGCGTCGCGCAGCTCACCGCGCTCGCCGCGGATCGTGAGCGTCGAGGTGCGGATGAACGAGCGGTACTGCTGGTCGTCGAACTCCATCACGCCGAGACGATCACCCGCATCGATCCAGCCGATCGTGTGCACCGAGCCCACGACGCGGTCCTCGACCGGGTCGCCGTCGCGCCCCGGCCCGAGCTGCACGGGGAACTCGCGCCGCACGCCCGTCACCGTGACCGGCTCGTGCCGCAGCCCGAGCGCTCGGCGCAGCACGCTGATGCCGTGGTAGTCGTGCGCGATCGAGACGTGCGCCTCGTGCACCGGGCCGAGCAGCCCGCGAGTGGCGACCGCGAGCTGGGCCGAGATGAGCGGCTCCAGGTGGTACTGCTCGGCCACCTGGATGCGGGCGCCGTCCTGCACGAGCCGCCAGAGCTCCGCCAGTTCGTCGAGGGTCGGCGCCGCGGGGGTCTCGGTGAGCACCGCGTGGCCGGCGGCGACCGCCTCGCGGATGGCGCGCACCGCGATGCTCGGCGGCACCGCGACGACGACCACGTCGACCGGCCCGAGCTCGCCGAGCGTCGAGACGACGGGGGCGTCGAACGGCCGGTCGCCGGGATGCCGGGAGACGGCGCCGACGACCTCGAAGCGGTCCGGCACGGCGAGGGCGACGCGCGCGAACGCGGCCGAACGGAATCCGGTGCCGACGAGTCCGATCCGCAGTGCCGAGGTCACCCCAGCACGGTAGCCCCGGCCGCGGAGGCTCAGCGCACCGGCCGGACCCGGATCGGCCCGCGCGCGGTCGACGGGTCGACGACGCTCCCGCGTTGCGCGATCTCGGCGACCCCGGCGGCGACGAGACGCCGGGCGGCCTGGCGCGCCGGCTCCATGAGCGGGCGCCAGTCGTCCCCGCCGACCCGGCGCGCGATCTCGGACGGGCAGAGCGTCGCGCCCGCCGACAGGGCGCCGAGCCGCTCGCGCATGTCGGCCTCGAGGCGGTGATCGACCTCCTGCAGCTTGAGGCGCCGGCACGCCGCCGAGCACCAGCGCGCATCTGCCGGTGCGCCGGCGGGCATCCTGCGGCCGCAGCGCGCGCAGACCCGCTCCGCCTCCTCGTCCGTCCGGCGGGTCGATCCGCGGCGCCCCGATCGCGTCACGGGCGCCTCAGCGACCCGACCCGTCGACGGCGAAGGGTTCGATCGCCGCGAGTTCGTCGTCCGTGAGCGCCGCCGCCGTCGCGGCCTGCAGGCTGTCCTCGAGCTGCCCGACGCTCGACGCGCCGATGAGCGCGCTCGTCACCTGTCGGTGCCGCAGCACCCAGGTGAGCGCGAGCTGCGCGAGGGTCTGCCCGCGGTCGGCGGCGATCGCGTCGAGGGCCCGGGCGCGCTCCAGGTACTCGGGGGTGATGGCCTGCTCGGTGAACCACCGGCCGACCGCCGCGCGCGAATCGGCGGGGATCCCGTCCAGGTAGCGCCGCGTGAGCAGCCCGCCCGCGAGCGGCGAGAAGACGATCGCGCCCGCCCCCACCTCGTCGAGCACCGGCAGCAGTCCGTGCTCGATGCGCCGGTCGAACATGTTGTAGCGGGGCTGGTGGATGAGGAGCGGCACCCCCTCCGCGGCGAGCGCGGCGGCGGCGGACCGTGTCTGCTCCGGGTCGTAGTTGGAGATGCCGGCGTACAGCGCCTTGCCCGACCGGACCGCGTGGGCGAGCGCGCCCATGGTCTCCTCGATCGGGGTCTCCGGGTCGGGGCGGTGCGAGTAGAACACGTCGACGTAGTCGAGCCCCATGCGCTCGAGCGACCGGTCGAGCGACGCGAGCAGGTACTTCCGGGAGCCGTGGTCGCCGTAGGGCCCGGGCCACATGAGGTAGCCCGCCTTCGTCGAGACGACGAGCTCGTCGCGGTAGGGCCGGAGGTCGGCGGACAGCACCCGCCCGAACACGCGCTCCGCGGCGCCTTCAGGCGGACCGTAGTTGTTCGCGAGGTCGATGTGGGTCACCCCGAGGTCGAACGCTCGGCGGAGGATCGCCCGCTGCGTCTCGAACGCGCGGTCGTCGCCGAAGTTGTTCCAGAGGCCGAGCGAGATGCGGGGGAGCAGGAGGCCGCTCCGGCCGCTCCGCGCGTACGGCATCCGGTCGTAGCGATCCGCAGCGGCTGTGAAGGGGGTGGTCACCCCCTCATCCTCGCGTAGCGTCGGAGACGTGATGAGACGAGTCCCCTTCGGCGGCGGCGAGGCCGTCAACGTGATCGCCGGCATGATGCGCATCGCCGACAAGCCCGACGACGAGATCCGGGAGCTGGTGGGCGCCGCGCGCGACGCCGGCATCGACTTCTTCGACCACGCCGACGTCTACGGCGGCGCGATGCACCGCTCCGAGGAGCGCTTCGCCGAGGCGCTGCGACTCAGCCCGTCGGAGCGCGAGCAGATCGTGCTGCAGACGAAGACCGGCATCGTGCCGGGTGACGGCGCCTACTTCGACTTCTCGTACGAGCGCATCATGAGCTCGGTGGAGGGGTCGCTCCGCGCGCTCCGCACCGACTACCTCGACGTGCTGCTCCTGCACCGCCCCGACGCGCTCGTCGAGCCCGAGGAGGTCGCCCGCGCGTTCGACGAGCTCGCCGCCTCCGGCAAGGTGCGCGCCTTCGGCGTCTCGAACCACACCCCGCGGCAGATCGACCTGCTGAAGTCGGCCGTGACCCAGCCGATCGTCGCCAACCAGATCCAGATCTCGATCACGCACGCGCCCGCGATCGCGCAGGGCGTGGCGATGAACATGGACGCCCTCGAGCAGTCGGTGACGCTCGACGGCGGCGGGATCGTCGACTACTGCCGCCTCAACGGGATCACGCTGCAGGCGTGGTCGCCGTTCCAGGCGAAGTTCTTCACGGGCGTCTTCCTCGGCAATCCCGACTACCCGGAGCTGAACGCGGTCATCGACCGGCTCGCGGCGCAGTACGAGGTGCCCGCGCTCGCGATCGCGACGGCGTGGCTGACCCGGCATCCCGCGAAGATGCAGGTCGTGCTCGGCACGACCACGCCGCAGCGGGTGACGGACGCGGCGCTCGGCTCCGACCTCGCCCTCACCCGCGCGGAGTGGTACGAGCTGTTCCGCGCCGCCGGGTACACCGTGCCGTGACCTGATCCGCGCCACCCGCCGGCCTGGGCCGCCGGCTAAGCGGCCCTCTCGGTCTCCGGCAGCGCCACGACCTCCTCCTCGGCGAACGGCGTCACCGCCGTCGTCGCGACCGTGCCGGTCGAGGCCGGCGCCGCGAACCGCCGGGCGAGCAGGATCGCGACCACGGCGGCGAGGACGGCGCCCGCGCCGATGGCGGCCACGGCGAGGAACCCGGCCGTGTAGCCGGCCTCGGTCGGGATGCCGCTGGGGCCGATCGTGCCGGCGACGACGGCGGTCATGACGGTCACGCCGATGGAGCTGCCGATCGTGCGCAGGTTGGTGTTCATCCCGCTCGCGACGCCGGTCTGCGTCGGCGGCACCGACTGCACCACGACGCTCGTGATCGCGGCGTAGACGATGCCGAGACCGAGGCCGAACACGGCGGCCTCGACCATGAGCATCCACGCCGTGGAGTGGGCGAGCGCGATCGCGACGGTGGCGACGACCATGAGGGCGCCCGCGACGGCGACCTGGGTGCGGGACCCGATGATCCGGGCGAGGGGGCCGCTCAGGAATCCGGCGACGCCCATCGTGACGAGCATCGGCAGCATGAGGAGCCCGGAGGCCGCGACGCTCGCGCCGAGCCCCCAGCCGGTTGAGGCCGGCGTCTGCACGAAGCGCGGGAAGAATGCGAACACGCCGAACATCGCGGCGCCGTTCAGCATCCCGGCCAGGTTCATCGGCCAGATGCGCGGCGAGGCGAGCATCCGGATGTCGACGAGCGGCACGCGCGAGCGGAGCTCGACGGCGACCCAGGCGACCAGCAGCGCGGCCGCCGCGACGAACAGACCGACGACGAGCGGCGAGCCCCAGCCCCAGATCGCGCCCTGGCTGAGCGGCAGGAGCAGCGCGACGAGCCAGCCGGAGAGCAGCACCGCGGCCGGCGCGTTGACCCCGCCGGTGGCGCGCTCGCGCGACTCCGGCACGTACAGCGCCGTCAGGAGGCCGCCGATCGCGATGAGCACGAGCGGCACGAGGAAGAGGCCGCGCCAGCCGAGCAGACCGGCGAGCGGTCCGGCCAGCACCGTGCCGAGGCCGGAGCCGATGGCGAGCATCGCCGACATGGCCCCGATCGCGCCGGCGAGGCGCGCGGGCGGGAAGGCCTCGCGCAGCAGCCCGAAGGCGAGCGGGAACATCGCGCCGCCGAGCCCCTGGATCACGCGGGCGACGATGAGCACGCCGATCGTCGGAGCTGCGGCGGCGACCAGGCTGCCGAGGGCGACGCCGGCGACCGCGACGAGGAAGGTGCGGCGCCGGCCGGCGATGTCGCCGATGCGCCCGACGAGCGGGGTGGTCACGGCCGCCGACACCAGCCAGGCGGTGACGGCCCAGGTGACGCCGGCGGTGGTGGTGTGCAGCTCCGCCTGGATGACCGGCAGCACCGGCACGATGAGCGACTGCAGCGTGGCGAAGGAGGCGACGGCGAGGCCGAGGGCGGCGAAGGTGCGTCGCGGAGTGGATCGAGGCATGACGAAATGCATCCGTTCCATAGGGGTGGGAGAGGGCGAGCCGTGGATTCGACGGCTACAATTCGGACGGAGGCTCCGTTCGGAGGCTGCCTCCGTTTAGACTTTAGCGGAGGCAGCCTCCGCTTCGCAAGCCGCAGGAAGGACCCGCATGTCGACCGAGCTCACGGGCGGTGCCGCCGTCGTCCAGCGCCCGCAGCGCGCCGACGCGCGGCGCAACTTCGACGCGCTCCTCGCCGCCGCGCGCGAGGCGTTCACCCAGTACGGCGCGGGCGCCTCGCTGGAGGACATCGCCCGGCGCGCGGGCGTCGGCGTCGGCACGCTCTACCGCAACTTCCCCACCCGCGAGGCGCTCATCGAGGCCGTCTACGTCGACGAGGTCGTCGCCCTCCAGGAGGCCGCCCGCGACACCGAGTCCCTCGAACCGTGGGAGGCGCTCCGCAGCTGGCTCGCGCGCTATGTCGAGTACGTCGGCACGAAGAAGGCGCTCATCGAGGTGCTCAACCGGCAGTCGGAGGTCATGCTCGCCTGCCGCGCCATGCTGTACGACGCCGGCGGACCCGTCGTCGAACGCGGCCAGGCCGCCGGAGTCGTCCGGCCCGACACGTCCATCTCCGACATCGTCCGTCTCGTGTCGGCGGTCGCCGGGGTCGCCTACGAGGACGACGCCCAGCGCACCCGACTGATCGACCTCACGATCGACGCACTGCACACCTAGCCCGGCACAATGGACGCATGACCGACTCCCGACTGGCCGTCATCGTCCTCGCGGCGGGAGCCGGCACCCGAATGCGCTCGCGCACGCCGAAGGTGCTGCACCCCATCGCCGGCGTCCCGATGATCGGGCACGTGCTGCAGACCGCACGGGAGCTCGGCGCCGCGCACGTCGTCGCCGTGCTGCGGCACGAGCGCGACGCGGTCGCGGCGGCGGTCGCCGAGTGGGCGCCCGAGGCCGTCGTCGCCGACCAGGACGAGATGCCCGGCACCGGTCGGGCCGCGGAGGCGGGGCTCGCCGCCCTGCCCTCCGACTTCGACGGCGACGTGGTCGTGGTCAGCGGCGACGTGCCGCTGCTCGACGCCGGCACCCTCGGCGAGCTGCTCACCGTCCACCGGGCGACCGCGGCGGCGGCGACCCTGCTGAGCGCGGTCGTCGAGGATCCGACCGGGTACGGCCGCGTGGTCCGCGACGCCGACGGGCGGCTCGTGCGCATCGTCGAGCAGAAGGATGCGACCGACGCCGAGCGCGCGGTCGCCGAGATCAACTCCGGCACCTACGTGTTCGCCGCGGCCGCCCTGCGGGAGCACCTGCCGCGGCTCGCCGCCGACAATGCGCAGGGCGAGCGGTACCTCACCGACGTCGTCGGGCTTCTCGCCGCCGCCGGGTCCGCGATCGCGGCGGTGCCGGTCGCCGAGCCGTGGCGGGTCGAGGGCGTCAACGACCGCGTGCAGCTCTCGCGCCAGGCCGCGCGCCTGAACGCCCTCATCGTGCGCCGGCACCAGCTGAACGGCGTGACGATCGTCGACCCGGCGACGACCTGGATCGACCAGAACGTCGCGATCGGCGAGGACGCCGTCATCTGGCCGAACAGCCGCCTGGCGGGCGCGACGACGGTCGACCGCGGCGCGAGCATCGGCCCGGACACGACGCTCGTCGACTGCGAGGTGGGGGAGGACGCGGTCGTGAAGCGCGCCGACGCGACCCTCGCGCTCATCGGCCCGCGCGCCTCCGTGGGACCGTTCGCCTACCTCCGCCCGGGCACGGAGCTCGGCGCCGACGGCAAGATCGGCACCTACGTCGAGACCAAGAACGCCAAGATCGGCGTCGGCAGCAAGGTCCCGCACCTCAGCTACGTCGGCGACACCACGATCGGCGAGCACACCAACATCGGGGCCGGCGCGATCACCGCCAACTACGACGACGTCGCCAAGCACCCGACCACGATCGGGTCGCACGTGCACTCGGGTTCGCACACGGTGTTCGTCGCCCCGGTCACGGTCGGCGACGGGGCGAAGACGGGAGCCGGGGCCGTCGTCCGCAAGGACGTCCCGCCCGGCGCCCTCGCGATGTCCATCGCCCCGCAGCGCAACATCGAGGGCTGGGTCGAGAAGAACCGCGCCGGCACCGACTCGGCGCGCGCGGCCGCGGATGCCGCCGATCGCCCGGCGGGCACCGACGACTGAGCCGATAGGCTGGAGCCCGTCGGCGACGAAGGGCGAAACGTGTCGGAGATCACCTCATCGGGCGGCAAGCGCCTCGTCCTCGTCTCCGGTCGGGCGCACCCGCAGCTCGCCGAGGACATCGCCCGCGAGCTCGACACCGAGCTGGTGCACACCGACGCCCGCACCTTCGCGAACGGCGAGATCTACGCCCGATTCGACGAGAGCGTCCGCGGCGCCGACATGTTCGTCATCCAGTCGCACACCAGCCCGATCAACGAGTGGCTCATGGAGCAGCTCATCATGATCGACGCGGCCAAGCGCGCGAGCGCCAAGCGCATCACGGTGGTGGCGCCGTTCTATCCGTACGCCCGGCAGGACAAGAAGGGCCGCGGGCGCGAGCCGATCTCGGCGCGTCTCGTCGCCGACCTGTTCAAGGCGGCGGGAGCCGACCGCATCATGAGCGTCGATCTCCACGCCGCGCAGATCCAGGGCTTCTTCGACGGGCCGGTGGACCACCTGTTCGCGATGCCCGTCCTGCTGGAGCACTTCCAGAAGCAGCTCGACCCCGACACCCTCACCGTGGTCAGCCCCGACATGGGCCGCGTGCGGGTGGCCGACGTCTGGAGCGACAAGCTCGGCGCTCCGCTCGCGATCATCCACAAGCGCCGCGACCCGCTCGTCCCGAATCAGGTCAGCGTCCACGAGATCATCGGACCGGTCGAGGGGCGGGTGTGCCTCATCGTCGACGACCTCATCGACACCGGCCGAACGATCGTGAAGGCCGCCGAGGCGCTCAAGAAGCACGGGGCGCTCGGCGTCGTCGTGGCCGCGACCCACGCCGTGTTCTCGGACCCGGCGGTCGAGCTCCTGCAGTCGGAGGCGATCGACTCGGTGGTCGTGACCGACACCCTGCCCGTACCGGCCGAGAAGCGCTGGGACCGCCTGCAGGTACTGCCGATCGCGCCGCTGGTCGCGCGCGCGATCCACGAGGTGTTCGACGACGGGTCGGTCACCTCGATGTTCGACGGCGCCGCGTAGAGCCGGCCGTGGCGGACGGCGCGACGGAGTCGACCGACTCCGTCGGTCTCGATCGGATCCTGTTCTTCGGCGACGCGGTCGTCGCGATCGCGATCACCCTCCTGGCGCTTCCGCTCGTCGACGAGGCGCTCAAGGTGACCACCGCGACGGAGTTCTTCCGCGACGACCGCATCCGCGCGGAACTCATCGCGGCCGGGGTCAGCTTCTGGATGATCGCGGCGTCGTGGCGCAACAACCACGCCTTGTTCCGGCGTGCGACCGGCTGGAGGCCGGCGGTCCTCAACATCGCGCTGGGATGGATCGCGGCGATCGTCGCGCTGCCGATCGCGACCGCGCTCGTCGTCGGGCCGGTGTCGGGAGCCTCCGACCGGCTCTCGCTCGTCGTCTATCTGGGCGTCTTCACGCTGGCAGCCGGGCTCACGCGGCTGCAGCACGAGGTCCTGGCCCGCGCCGGGCTGCTGGCGGAGTCGCCGGAGTCCCGACTCGAGCGCGCCGCCGGCTGGCTGCCGATCGCGCTGCGCGTGCTCATCACCGCGCTCGCCGCGATGGTGCCGGACGTCGGGCTGTGGTGGCTGCTGCTTCTCGCGCCCGGCCCCGTCGTGGCCGAGGTGATCCGGCGGAGGGCGGCTACCAGGCGGATGCCGGCGCGGTGACCCGGTCCACCGGCGTGTAGTGCCAGTGGGCGCCGTAGGCGTAGTGGCCGCCGGCCCAGTTCGAGTTCCAGATCGCCGACTCGGTCCGCGCGGTGTCGTCGCCGGCCGACAGAGCGGCATCGATCCCCGCCATGCCGGGGTTGGAGTGGATGAGCTTCGCCACGCCCGCCGCGGAGACCATGAGGCTCGGGAAGCTCGCGAAGCCGCCGTTGCCCATGTTGAGCGGGTTGTTGCGGTTCCACCAGTCGTTCGCGCCGTTCTCCTGGCGCATCCAGCGGGTCATGACGGTGACGTTCGCGTCGGTCTGCGGCCAGCCGCCGTCGAGGAGGACGATCTTGGCCCAGTCGTAGTTGGTGCCGCTCGCGGCCAGCGTCTGGAGGCCCGCGGTCGCGTCGTAGCCGTCGCGAGCGAGGGAGGAGGTCGTGGTGTCGTCGCCGACCGGCGTCGTGATGATGGCGGCCGGCCCGGACGCGGCCGCCGCGCCCGAGGCCACCGGCGCCGGCACCTCGTTGCTGTCGACGTCGAGTTTCTGCGCATGCGTCGAGACGTACGCCGAGAGCGCCTGCCGGGGAGTGGGCGCCGCGAGCTGCCCGGCGAACAGCGCCGCTCCGAGGGCCATGGCGCCGATGCCGAACACACCGCCGAGCGCGAGCTCCCAGCGCTGCAGATGGTGCGGGTGGCGGCGTCGGCCCCGGCGTCGATCGCGGGGCCGCCGGTCGGGCAGCGAGGGGAGTCGTCGTGAAATCGGCATGGTCTCGTCTCAGTGCCGTCGGGTCGGCACGCGTGCGCCAGGGTAGCAAACGGCCTCGGACGTACGCTCTGGTCGTGGATGCGACGCCGACGGAGCGGGCTGTGCAGGAGCGGATGGCGACCGGGATCGGCGCCCCGCCCGGGGACGTCGAGATCACCGGCACCGCGCTGCTGCCGTCGCGCTTTCCGGTGTCGGAGCTCGCGACCGCGTCGATCGCGACGACGGGGCTGGCGTTGGCCGAGCTGCTCCGCGCGCTCGGGTTGGACGCCGGGCCGGTCCGCGTCGACCGGGGGCTGGCCGACCACTGGTTCGCGTCGGCCGTCCGGCCGGACGGGTGGGAGGCTCCCGCGCCCTGGGATCCGATCGCCGGCGACTACCGCGCGCGCGACGGCTGGGTGCGGCTGCACACCAACGCGCCGCACCACCGGGCGGCGGCGCTCGGGGTGCTCGGGGTCGCCGCGGACCGCGACGCGGTGGCCGCCGCGGTCGCCGACCACGATGCGGACGCCCTGGAGTCGGCGATCGTCGCGGCGGGGGGAGCGGCGGCGCGGCTGCGCTCGCCCGAGGAGTGGGCGCGGCATCCCCAGTGGGCTGCGGTCGCGGTGGAGCCGCTCGCCGCGGTCGAGACGACCGGCGCGGCACCGCCCGAGCCCGAGCGCTGGCGGCCGACCGCGGACCGACCGCTCGCCGGGGTGCGGGTCCTCGACCTCACGCGCGTGCTCGCCGGGCCGGTCGCGACGCGCCTGCTCGCCGGCCTCGGCGCCGAGGTGCTGCGGATCGATCCGCCCGACTGGGCGGAGCCGGCGCTCGAGATCGACGTGACCCTCGGCAAGCGTCTCGCGCGGCTCGACCTGCGCACGGACGACGGGATGACGCGACTGCGCGAACTGCTCGCCGAGGCCGACGTGCTCGTGCACGGCTACCGCGCCGACGCCCTCGATCGCCTCGGCCTCCCCGCCGAGGAACGCCGGCGCCTCCGCCCCGGGCTCGTCGACGTGAGCCACGACGCCTACGGCTGGAGAGGTCCGTGGGCGCTCCGCCGCGGATTCGACAGCCTCGTGCAGATGTCGACCGGGATCGCGTGGCCGGGCGAGGATCCGCGCGCGCGCCCGACGCCGCTCCCCGTGCAGGCGCTCGACCACGCGACCGGGTACCTCGACGCGGCCGCCGTGCTCCGGGGGCTCGCCCGACGGGTGCGCGACCGGGTCGGGTCGACGTCCCGGCTGTCCCTGGCGCGGACGGCCCTCGAGCTGCAAGCGGCCGCGGCGCTCGAGCGCGGGCCGCTCGGCGATCCGCGCACCGCGCCGCCGAGCTCGCCCATCGACACCGCCTGGGGCCCCGCGGCGCTCGTGGCGCCGCCCCTGTCGGGGGGCGCGACGCGCCTCGCCTGGGCGCGCGGGACGCGCCCCCTCGGCAGCGACGCCCCGGAGTGGGTCGAGTAGCCGCGGAGCGGCGTATCGAGACCTCGCCGACGACGGATCCGATACGCGCCGGCGGCGCTACTCGACCCGCCGCGCGGTCAGTGGCCGGAGCCCTCCGTCTCGATCTCCGAGCGGTCGCCCGACCACAGCGTGTGGAAGATCCCGTCCTTGTCGACTCGCTTGTAGGTGTGCGCCCCGAAGAAGTCGCGCTGCCCCTGGATGAGCGCCGCGGGCAGGCGCGGCGCCCGAAGGCCGTCGTAGTAGGCGAGCGACGACGAGAACGCCGGCGCCGGCACGCCCGCGTGTGCGGCCATCGACACGACGCGGCGCCACGATCCCTGCGCCGCCGTCACGACGTCCACGAAGAACGGGGCGGTGACGAGCGACGTCAGGTCGGGGTTCTCGGCGTAGGCGTCGGTGATCCGGTTGAGGAACCGGGCGCGGATGATGCAGCCGGCCCGCCAGATCTTGGCGATGTCGCCCTTGTCGATGTCCCAGCCGAACTCCTCGGCGCCCGCGATGATCTCGTCGAAGCCCTGCGAGTACGCGATGACCTTCGACGCGTACAGCGCGAGCCGCACGTCCTCGACGAACTCGTCCGGGCTCTCGATCGTCCACTCGGCGGTCGGTCCGGGGAGCGTCTTCTGCGCCACCTCGCGCTGCCCGGGCTTCGATGACAGGGACCGCGCGAACACGGCCTCCGCGATGCCCGACACCGGCACGCCCAGGTCGAGCGCGTTCTGCACCGTCCACGCACCCGTGCCCTTGGCGCCGGCCTGATCGAGGATCACGTCGACGAGGGGCTTGCCGGTCTCGGCGTCGACCTGCCGCAGCACCTGCGCGGTGATCTCGATGAGGTACGACTCGAGGTCGCCGGTGTTCCACTCGTCGAAGATGTCGGCGATCTCGGCGGGGCTCTTGCCCGTGCCCTGGCGGATGAGGTCGTAGGCCTCGGCGATGAGCTGCATGTCGGCGTACTCGATGCCGTTGTGCACCATCTTCACGAAGTGGCCGGCACCGTCGTGGCCGACGTGCGTGACGCACGGCTCGCCGTCGGGGGCGAGCGCCGCGATGGAGCGGAAGATCGGGCCGAGCGTCTCCCACGACTCGTCCGACCCGCCGGGCATGATCGACGGCCCGTGGAGCGCGCCCTCCTCGCCGCCCGAGATCCCGGTGCCGACGAAGTGGATGCCGGTCTCGCTGATGCGCTTCTCGCGCGCCATGGTGTCACGGAAGTTCGCGTTGCCGCCGTCGACGATGATGTCGCCCGGCTCGAACACCTTGGTCAGCTCGTCGATCACGGCGTCCGTGCCCTTGCCGGCCTGCACCATGATGATCGTGGTCCGCGGCGTCGAGAGGCGCGAGGCGAACTCCTCGTAGCTCTCGGTGGCGATGAAGCCGGCCTCGGGATGCTCGGCGACGAGCTCGTCCGTCTTCGCCTTCGTGCGGTTGAAGATCGCAACGGTGTTGCCCTCGCGGCTCGCGAGGTTGCGCGCGAGATTCGAGCCCATCACCGCCAGTCCGACGACTCCGATGTTGGCCTGGGGGACGTCCGTGGCTGCCATGCCCCCAGGCTACTGTGACGGCATGGCCGACCGACTCCGCGTGGTTGTCACCGCGCCCTTCCCCGACGCCGATCTCGCCGAGCTGGTGCGCCGCGAACCGCGCGTCGATCTCGTCTACGAGGCCGACCTCCTCCGCGAGCCCGGCGTCGACTGGCAGCTGCGCACGGAGCGCAATCCCGAGAATCAGGCCCGCTTCGACGCGCTCGTCGACACGGCGGATGCTCTGCTCGGCGCCCCCGACGCGTCGGGCCAGGCCCTCGCCCGGACCGTCGCCGCCAACCCGCGCCTGCGCTGGGTGCAGACCATCCAGGCGGGCGGCGGGCAGATCGTGAAGGCCGCGCACCTGGACGACGCGGCGCGCGAGCGGGTCGTCTTCACCACGTCCGCGGGCGCCTACTCCGGCCCGCTCGCCGAGTTCGCGGTCTTCGGCGTCCTCGCGGGAGGCCGCCGCCTCGGGGAGCTGCGCGTCGCCCAGATCCGGCACGAGTGGCGGGGGCGGCTGGTCATGCCCGCCGCGGTCGACCAGACCGTCGCCGTCGTCGGGCTCGGCAGCATCGGCCGCGCGACCGCGCAGAAGCTCGCCCTGCTCGGGTATCACGTGGTGGGCGTGCATCGCCGGCCCGTGGAGGCGGAGGGCGTCGAGCGCGTGGAGCCGGTGGAGCGCCTCGCCGAGGTCGCCGCCGAGGCCGACGCGATCGTGCTCGCGCTGCCGGGCACGCAGGCGACCGAGCGGATGCTGAGCCGCGAGGTCCTCGCCGGGATCAAGCCGGGATCCACGATCGTCAACGTCGGGCGCGGGTCGACGGTCGACGAGCCGGCGCTCATCGAGGCGCTGCAGGACGGCCGGGTCGGCTTCGCCGCGCTCGACGTGTTCGCGGTCGAGCCGCTGCCCGCCGACAGCCCCCTCTGGGACCTCCCGAACGTCGTGATCGCCCCGCACACCGCGGGGGTCGACGCGCACGAGCCGCGGATCGTCGCGGAGCTGTTCGCCGAGAACGCGCGCCGCCTGCTCGACGGTGAGGAACTCCTCAACGTCGTCGACCCGGTCGAGTTCTACTAGCCAGTCGCGGGCGCCCTCGCTAGCGTCGAGACATGCGGGCCGTCCTCAGCCTGATCGTCGCCATCGTCACGACCGTGGTGGGGGAGTCGCTGCTCTGGGGTGCCGGAACGGCGCTGACCCGCGGCGCCCTCGAGGCGGGTGGGCTCGACCAGCGCGCCGCGCTGTCGGCCTCGATCGCCGTGGTCGGGATCGTGCTCGTCGCGCTCGCGATGCTGACGGCCGGATGGTCGTCGCTCGGCGTGATCGTCGTCGGCGCGATCCACCTCGTCGCGGGCGCCGCGGCGCTCCTGGTGTCGCCGGCGATCTATTACGCCGTGCTCCGGCCCCTTCACCAGGCGAACCAGAGCGTGGCGACCGGGGTCGACTACGCGGCCGCCACCGGCATGCTGCTCCTGACCGGCGTCGTCATGTTCGTGGGCGGGATCGCGCTCGCCGCCCGGAAGGCGCGCTCCGGCGTCGCGGGCCGGGTGGTCTCGGTGATCCTCGCGTTCGTGCTGGGCGTGGGGCTGCTGCCGGTGCTCGCGATCGGCGGATCCCGTGTCGTCCAGGCGGTCCTCCTGCGGCTGAGCGCCGTGGTCGAGCTGTTCGGCGCGCTGCTGGTGCTCGCCGCCGCCGTCCTCCTCGTCATCGTCGTCGCGACCGTGCGCTGGTCGTCGCTCGGCGCGCTCGTCCTCGGGATCGTGCTCGCGGCCGCCGGGTTCGGAGCGCTGTTCGTGCCGCCGGCGCTCGCACCGGTCTCCGCCCTCGATGCGCAGGTGGGGCGGGGCGCCGGGTACCTCGTCGGGACGGGCCAGCTCGCGCTGCTCGGCATGCTCCTCCTCGCGACCGCGATCGCAGGGCTCGTCCGGGGTGCCCAGCGGCGACGCCTCGAGCCCGAGCCCGAGGTCGAGGAGTCGATCGGCTACCAGCGGGAGACCCCGCTCCGGACGATGGACGAGATCTTCCCGCGCACGACGTCGGTGTACGACCCGCCCGCGCCGCCTCCCTCCGACCGCGTGTAGACTCGCTCACCGAACTTCGGCGAGGGATGCGGGGCATCCGTGATCGACGCGGTGGGCGGCTCTTCCGGTCTGACAGGCCTTCGGAGATGGTCCGGCGTTCGCAGTGCCGACACTCCAGATAGAGAAGGAACCAGACAGCCATGGCTGACGACAACACCCTGAGCGCCGAGCTCCGTACGCAGTTCGGCAAGGGCGCGGCCCGCAAGATCCGCGCCGCCGGCAAGATCCCTGCGGTCATCTACGGCCACGGCACCGAGCCCCAGCACGTGACCCTGCCGGGCCACGAGGTGAGCCTCATCATCCGCAAGGCGAACGCGGTGCTCGACCTCGACATCGCCGGCAAGAGCCAGCTCGCGCTCGTCAAGGACGTGCAGAAGGACCCGGTGCACCAGGTCATCGAGCACCTCGACCTCATCGTCGTCCGCCGCGGCGAGAAGGTCGTCGTCGACGTGCCGGTGCACGTCGAGGGCGAGTCGTTCTCGGGCACGATCGTGGTGCAGGACGCGACGACCGTCTCGCTCGAGGTCGAGGCCACGCACATCCCGGAGCGCGTCGTCGTGAACGTCGAGGGTGCCGAGGAGGGCACCCACGTCGCCGCGAGCGACCTCGAGCTGCCGCAGGGCGCGACGCTCCAGAGCGAGCCGGAGCTGCTCATCCTCACCGTCACCACCCCGGCCGCGCCGACCGACGACGACCTCGCCGCCGACGAGGCCGCTGCGGAGGCCGGGGCCGAGGCCGGCGAGTCGGGCGAGGCCGAGGCGTCGGGCGACGCCGCCGAGGAGTCCGCGGAGTAGTCCGCGGCCCCCGCACTGCCCGCGATGGCGGACGATCTCTGGCTCGTGGTCGGGCTCGGCAACCCCGGGCCCGGCTACGCCGGCCACCGTCACAACGTCGCGCAGATGGCGCTCGACGAGCTCGCCTCCCGCATCGGGGCGACCTTCAAGCGCCACAAGACGAACGCCGCCGTCGCCGAGGGGCGCATCGCCCCCGGCGGCGCGCGGCTCGTGCTCGCCAAGCCCGCGACCTTCATGAACACCTCGGGCGGCCCGGTCGCGCAGCTCGTGCGCTTCTACTCGCTCGCGGCCGATCGGGTGGTCGTGCTCCACGACGAGCTCGACATCCCCTTCGACACGATCAAGCTCAAGGTCGGCGGCGGCCACGGCGGCCACAACGGCCTCCGCGACATCGCGTCCGCGCTCGGCACCCCCGACTTCGCCCGCGTGCGGATCGGGATCGGGCGCCCGCCGGGCCGGCAGGATCCGGCCGACTTCGTGCTGTCGCCCTTCAGCAAGCAGGAGCGCGAGGTGCTGCCGTCGGTCCTGTCCGACGCCGCGGACGCGACCGAGCTCCTCATCACCGACGGTCTCGTCGCCGCGCAGCAGCGCTTCCACAGCCCCGCCTGAGCGGGTCCTCCTCGGCGCTCGCGCCGCCCTCCCGCATCCGGCCCCCTCGTCGCCGTCCTCCTCGTCGCAGTCCAGGACAAATGACGGAGATCGTGGGCCTCGGCAAGGGCCTGCTCCCGAGATCGCGGGGATCGTGACGTCGCATTCGATCCCGTTTCCGTCATTTGTCCCTCAGACGGTGAGATCGATGCCCGCCCGTGCACATTCGTCCCTCAACGCCAGGGGGAGGGACGGATGACGGAGACTCGGGCGTTCGGCAGCGCTGTGACGCGGGATCACGGCGTTCCCGACGTCCATGCCGATCGGATCTCCGTCATTCGTCACAGCCTGCGCCGAGGAGGGCCGGCCGGGGCGGTGTTCGCGGCGCCGGAGCGGCCGCGCGCAGCGGGCGTCGGAGGGCATCCGTAAACTCGAACGAGTGGCACTCGGGCAGATGATCACGGCGCTGGAGCGCGCCCACGTGCTGGATGCGGCCCTCGCGGCCGCCGATCGCGATGCGGATCTCTCGCTCGTCGAGGGCCTGCGCGTGCCGGTCCTCGCGGCGATGCTGCAGAAGCGCGGTCCCGCGTCGGCGCTCCTCGCGGTCACCGCGACGAGCCGCGAGGCGCAGGCCGTCCGCGATGCGCTGCACTGCTACGCGCCCGAGGCGACGGTGCTCGAGCTCCCGGCGTGGGAGACGCTCCCGCACGAGCGGCTGTCGCCGAGCGCGGAGACCGTCGGGCGGCGCCTCCACGCGCTGCGGGCGGCCCGGCTCTGGGACCGCTCGGCGCCCTTCGTGCTCGTCGCGAGCGTCCGCTCCGCGCTGCAGCCGCTCGCTCCCGGCCTCGCCGAGCTGGAACCGATCGTGCTCGAGCAGGGCGGCCGCGGCTACGACCTGGCCGCGCTCGCCGAGCGGCTCGTCGACGCCGCGTACGCGCGGGTCGACCTCGTCACCCGTCGCGGCGAGTTCGCGGTGCGCGGCGGCATCCTCGACGTCTTCCCGCCGGCGGCCGAGCACCCGCTCCGCGCCGAGTTCTTCGGCGACGAGCTCGAGCAGCTGCGCGCCTTCTCCGTCGCCGACCAGCGCTCGCTGCCGGAGGCGACCGGAGCCGGAGCGGCCGGCCGCGCCGAGCTCGGCCCCGCGCGCGAGCTGCTGCTCACCCCGTCGGTCCGGCAGCGCGCCGCGGAGATGGCGCACGAGTTCCCGACCCTGCAGCAGATGCTCGCGAAGATCGCCGAGGGCATCCCGGTCGAGGGGATGGAGTCGCTCGCGCCCGCCCTGCTCGACCGGCTCGTGCCGCTCACCGACTACCTGCCCGCCGAGGCGGCCGTCGCGATCCTCGGGCCGGAGCGCGTCGCGACCCGCGCGCTCAGCCTGGCCGAGACGAACAAGGAGTTCCTCGAAGCAGCTTGGAGCGCGGCGACCGCGGGCGCGCAGGCGCCGATCGACCTGAACGCCGGCGACTTCCTCAGCGTCTCCGGGCTCCGCCGGGCCGCGGGTGAGCGACCATGGTGGACGCTCAGCCCGTTCGACGCCGGGGACGACGACGGCATCCGGATCGAGGCGGAGCCGGTGCCCGCCTTCGCCGGTCGCTCCGAGGGCGCCGCCGACCACGTCGCCGAGCTGCTCCGCGAGGGGTGGACCGTCGCCGTCGCGACCGGCGGCACCGGCCTCGTCGAGCGCGCGGCCGACGTGCTCGCCGGACGCGAGGCGGCCGGGCGTCCGGTGGACGCGCTCCCCGCCGACCCGGAGGCGGGCGTCGCCTACCTGCTGAAGGGGGCGCTCGAGGCCGGATTCGAGGTCCCCGCCGCGAAGCTCGCCGTGCTGAGCGAGGCCGAGTTCTACGGCCGCGCGGCGGGCATCGACTCCCGTCAGGTGAAGAAGCTCGCGAGCCGGCGGAAGAACGTCGTCGACCCGCTCGCCCTGAAGCCGGGCGACATCGTCGTGCACCAGACCCACGGCATCGGGCGCTTCGTCGAGCTCGTGAAGCGCGAGGTCGCGTCGGGCGAGCGCACCGCGCGCGGCCCGCTCGGCACGAGCGTCACCTCGGCCAAGGTCGAGCGCGAGTACCTCGTGCTCGAGTACGCGCCCTCCAAGCGCGGCATGCCCGGCGACCGGCTCTACGTGCCGATGGACCAGCTCGACCTGCTCTCGCGCTACGTCGGCGGCGAGGCGCCCGCGCTCAGCAAGATGGGCGGATCCGACTGGGCCGCCGCGAAGGGACGCGCCCGCAAGGCGGTGCGCGACATCGCGGTGGAGCTCGTCAAGCTCTACTCGGCGCGCATGGCGAGCCAGGGCTACGCGTTCGGCAAGGACACCCCGTGGCAGCGCGAGCTCGAGGAGGCGTTCCCGTTCGTCGAGACGCCCGACCAGATGCAGACGATCGACGACGTCAAGGCCGACATGGAGCGGCCCATCCCGATGGACCGTCTCATCTCCGGGGACGTCGGCTACGGCAAGACCGAGATCGCGGTCCGCGCCGCGTTCAAGGCGGTGCAGGACGGCAAACAGGTCGCGCTGCTGGTGCCGACAACGCTGCTCGTGCGCCAGCACATGGAGACCTTCGCGGAGCGATTCGCCGGGTTCCCGGTGCACCTGCGGGCGCTCAGCCGGTTCCAGTCGGACAAGGAGTCGAAAGAGACGATCGCAGGCCTTGCGACCGGCGAGGTCGACGTCGTCATCGGCACGCACCGGCTGCTCGGCGACCAGATCCGCTTCAAGGACCTCGGGCTCGTCATCATCGACGAGGAGCAGCGCTTCGGCGTCGAGCACAAGGACGCGCTGAAGAAGCTGAAGACCAACGTCGACATCCTCGCGATGTCGGCGACGCCGATCCCGCGCACCCTCGAGATGGCGGTGACCGGCATCCGCGAGATGTCGACGCTCGCGACGCCGCCGGAGGACCGGCACCCGATCCTCACCTACGTCGGCGCCTACAACGAGAAGACCGTCGCGGCGGCGATCCGGCGCGAGCTGCTGCGCGAGGGCCAGGTGTTCTTCGTGCACAACCGCGTCTCGTCGATCAACCGGGTCGCGGCGCAGCTCGCGGAGCTCGTTCCGGAGGCGCGCATCGCGGTCGCGCACGGCAAGCTCAGCGAGAGCCAGCTCGAGCAGGTCATCGTCGACTTCTGGGAGCGGCGGTTCGACGTGCTCGTGACGACGACGATCATCGAGACCGGCATCGACATCGCGAACGCGAACACCCTCATCATCGACCGCGCCGACAAGTACGGGCTCAGCCAGCTCCACCAGATCCGCGGGCGCGTGGGCCGTGGGCGCGAGCGCGCCTACGCGTACTTCCTCTACGACGACGACAAGCCGCTCACCGAGACCGCGCAGGACCGGCTCGAGACCCTCGCCGCGAACAACGAGCTCGGCGGCGGCATGCAGATCGCCCTCAAGGATCTCGAGATCCGCGGCGCGGGCAACCTGCTCGGCGGCGAGCAGTCCGGGCACATCGCCGGGGTCGGGTTCGACCTCTACCTGCGGATGATCGGTGAGGCGGTGTCGGCGTTCCGCGGCGACGTCGCGGAGGGCCAGACCGAGCTGCGGCTCGAGCTGCCCGTCGACGCGCACCTGCCGGAGGACTACATCGAGTCGGAGCGGTTGCGGCTCGAGGCCTACCAGAAGCTGTCGACGGCGGCCGCGCCGGCCAGCTCCGACGACGCGCTCGACGCGGTCGTGGAGGAGCTGACCGACCGCTACGGCGAGCCGCCCGAGCAGGTCGCGAACCTCGTGGCGGTGTCGCGGCTGCGGCGCCGGGCGCAGAAGTCGTCGCTCTCGGACGTCGTCGCCATGGGCGGGAACCTGCGCATCGCCCCGGCCGAGCTGCCCGACTCCCTGCAGGTGCGCCTCCAGCGCCTCTACCCGGGCGCCCGGCTGTTCGCGCAGGCGAAGGCGCTGAGCGTGCCGCTGCCGAAGGACGCCGACGACGCGGCGCTCGTCGCCTGGGTCGGCGAGCTCCTCGACGCGATCTTCCCGATCGCGGCGCCCGCGCCCGCCCCCGAGCGGGTCGAGTAGCCGCGCAGCGGCGTATCGAGACCCACACCGCCCCCGGACCCGCGACCGTGCGCACCTGGCTGACGACGAACGCCCGCCGCCTCCGCCTCGCCGGGGGCACCGCCGTCGTCACGATCCTGGCGATCGTGCTGACCCTCGCGACGACGGTGCCGCTCGTGCCCGAGCTCGGCCCCGCGGTCCTCGGCGCCATGCTCTGCATCACGCTCTCCCGCAGCCAGCTCGAGAGGGACGCGCGCGGGCGCATCGAGGCGGGCATCGCGCTCCCGGTCATCGGCCTCGCGGCGGCGGGCATCGGATTCCTGCTCCTGCACCTGCCGGTCGTCGGCGCCCTCGTCTACGTGCTCGGCATGACGCTCTCGGTCTGGCTGCGCCGGTTCGGCGCGGTGCCGCGGCGGATCGGGTCGCTGCTCGTGCTGCCGTTCGTCGCCCTGCTGGTGGCGCCCGCCCCGATCCCGCAGCATCCGACGGGGCCTCTCGCCGCGGTCGCCTGGCTCGTCCCGCCGGTCGTCGCCCTCATCGCGTTCGCCTGGGTGACGCTGCTGCAGCTCGGCGCCCGCGCGATCCGGCTGCTGCCGCCGCGCAAGCGGGCGTGGGAGCGCCCGGATCCTGCTCCCCGTCCCGCCGCCGATGCCGCCCGCCGGTCGCCCCGCCTCACCGCGACCGACCGGCTCGCCGCGCAGATGGCGCTGTCGCTCGGGCTGGCGTTCGTCATCGGCTTCGTGTTCTTCGGCGATCGCTGGGCGTGGATCGTGCTGACGGTCGTCGTCGTGACCGTCGGCAACGCCGGCCGGGCCGACGTGCTGTGGAAGGGGCTCCAGCGGGTGGGCGGGGCGGCCGTCGGCACGCTCCTCGCGCTCGTGCCGGTCGCGCGGCTCGGCGCCCCCAGCGCCGGCGCGGTCGCACTGCTCGTCGCGATCGTCTTCCTCGCCGTGCTGCTGCGCGAGTTCGGCTACGTCTGGTGGGCGCTCTTCTTCACGCTCGCGCTGTCGATCGTGCAGGGATTCGAGGGCGGCCCCGGCGGCGGGGATGGCGGGTTCCTGCTCGGCGAGCGGCTCGAGGAGATCCTGCTCGGCTCCGTCGTGGCGCTCCTCATCGCGTGGGTCGTGCTGCCGGTGCGGTCGGAGGGCACGATCCGGCGGCGGCTCGGGGCGGTGCTCGCGGCGCTGCAGGAGCGGATGGCGACCCAGGACGACGAGACCGCGCACGCGCTCCGCGGTGCGCTCGCCGACCTCGCGAAGGTGTCGCGCCCGTACGAGGCGTGGCACCGGGTGTTCCGCCGGGCGCGGCGCCCGCGCGCGGCGCAGTGGATCGCGACGACCCGCGCGTGCGTCGACCTGGGTCGCGACGGCGCCGATCCCGAGGCGCGGAAGCTGCTCGGCGAAGCCCGCCGTGCGCTCCGCGATCCCGATGCGCTGCAGCCCGCGCTCGACGCCCTGCGCGCCCGCCTGCGGGTCGAGTAGCCGCGAGGCGGCGTATCGAGACCCTCCGCTGCGAGGCTTCGATCCGCGTCGGCGGCGCTATCCGACCCGCTGCCTCGCCGTGCCGAGCGCCAGCGGGATCACCACGAGCGAGCGCAGGTCGATCAGCGCGTGCACGACGATCGGCACCCAGATCCACCCCGTGAGCACGTAGAGCGCCGAGAGCACCAGGCCGAGCAGCGTCGCGAACAGCACCCCGGTCCAGCGCTGATAGAGGTGCAGCACTCCGAAGACCACCGTGGCCGCGAGAAACGCGATGGGCCCGTCGCCCACGATCCCGAAGATCAGCGCGGGCATCGCGAGGCGGAAGAGGGTCTCCTCGAACACCCCGGCCGAGACGCCGAGGCCCACGCCGTACGGCAGCTCGGCGCGGTTGCGGGGCAGGAGCGCCTGCACGTCGCCGATCGCCGGGATCTCGTCGACCTTCCCCCGGAGCAGGAGGGCCGGGAGCAGGAGCGCGGCCACGAACGCGACGGCAGCCCCGGCGGCGACCCCCGCGCCGACCCCGCCGGCCAACACGTCGCGCGCCGTCGCGACAGGCCCCCACGCCTGGGTGTCGACGAGCACCCGCCCGAGCAGCGGCCACGTCGCCAGGAGCAGCACCGCCGAGATCCCGCCCATGATCACGACCGACTCGATGAGCCACCGCCGGTAGACCCGCTGTCGCGCGCGTGTCGCGGTCAGCCGCTGGAACCGGCGCCACGAGCGGCGCTCGCGGGTGACCGCCCGGCACAGCAGGAAGGCCAGCACCAGCACGAGCAGGGCGACGAACGCGAGGCGCATCCGCCCATCCTCGCAAGCCGCCGAGGTGGGACGGGAATGCCCGGATTCGCGCGCGGCTTTGGTTCAGGGGATCGTTAGTCCGTCGAAGGGAATCGGATGCCACGGAGCGAGGTCGGACTGCGGTCGGAGCGAGGGCCGATCCTGCTCGGCGCGATGGTGTCGACGGCGCTCATCGCGATCGACTCGACGATCCTGGCGACCGCGGTCCCGTCGATCGTCGACGACCTCGGCGGCGCGACGCAGTTCCCGTGGTTGTTCTCGGTCTACCTGCTCGCGCAGGCCGTGCTCGTGCCGGTCTACGCGAAGCTCGCCGACATGATCGGGCGCAAGCCGATCATGATCATCGGCATCGTGCTGTTCCTGGTCGGCTCGATCCTCTGCGGGGTCGCCTGGAGCATGACCGCGCTCATCGTGTTCCGCGCGATCCAGGGGCTCGGCGCCGGTGCCGTCCAGCCGATGTCGATGACGATCATCGGCGATATCTACTCGGTGGAGGAGCGCGCCCGGGTCCAGGGGTACGTCGCGAGCATGTGGGGCATGGCGTCGGTCGTCGGGCCGGCGCTCGGCGGCCTGTTCTCGCAGTTCCTCAGCTGGCGGTGGATCTTCTTCGTCAACGTGCCGCTGTGCGTGCTCGCGATGGTGCTCATCTTCCGCGGCTACCACGAGAGCGTGACCCGCACCCGGCACCGCATCGACGTGCCCGGCGCCGTGCTCCTCACGGTCGGGTCGACCGCGATCATCCTCGGCCTCCTGGAGGGCGGCGAGGGCTGGGCATGGAACTCGCCGCTCAGCGTCGGCGTCTTCGCCGTCGGCGTCCTCGCGATCGCCGGCTTCGTGCTCGTCGAGCGGCGGGCGGCGGAGCCGGTGCTGCCGCTGCCCATGTTCCGCCGACGCGTCGTGATGACGGCCGCGCTCATCGGATTCGGGGTGAGCGCCGCGACGATCGGGCTCAGTTCGTTCGTGCCGACCTACCTCGAGCGGACGCTCCACACCCCGCCGCTCGTCTCCGGTCTCGCAGTGGCCGCGCTCACCCTCGGCTGGCCGATGGCCGCCGCGCTCTCGGGCCGGATCTACCTGCGATACGGGTTCCGCGCGACCGCGATCGTCGGGCTCACCATCTCCACGGTCGGCGCGGTCGCGCTCGCCGCGTTCGGCATGACGCCGTCGATCGCGGCGGTGGCCGTCACGGCCTTCATCGTCGGATGGGGGTTCGGCTGGTCGGTCGCGCCGTCGCTCGTCGCGGCGCAGTCGAGCGTCGAGTGGAACGAGCGCGGCGTCGTGACCGGCGTCCAGTCGTTCGGGCGGACCATCGGCAGCGCCGTCGGTGCGGCCGTGCTCGGCGCGATCGCGAACGGGGTCATCCAGTCGACCGGGCTGGGGGAGAAGAACCCGGTCGCGGTCACGCTGTCGTCGACGTGGGTGTTCGCCGTCGTCGCCGCCGTGATCCTCGTGACGATCGGCGCGGCGCTCGCCATGCCCCGGGTCGCGCCGCCGCAGCGCGACCCGGTGACCGGCGAGGTGCAGACCGTCTGACGGCTACCGCGCCGCGTAGCCGCCGCCGTCGACGAGGTGATAGCTGCCGGTGACGAAGGTCGCCGCGTCGGACGCGAGGAACGCGACGAGGCCCGCCACCTCCTCCGGGGTGCCGAGCCGGCCGAGCGCGTGCTGCGCGGCGAGCGCGTCCTTCTGGCTCTGGTCGAGGTTCGCGTCGAGGAGCGGCGTCGCGATGTAGCCGGGGCCGACCGCGGTCACGCGCACCTTGCGGTCGGCGTACTCGAGGGCGGCGTTCTGCGTCAGCCCGAGCAGGCCGTGCTTCGCCGTCACATAGGCGGACGAGAGCGGTGTGCCGACTCAGCCGAGCACCGACGCCATGTTGACGATCGATCCGCCGCCGTTCGCGGCGATCGCCGGCAGCTGCGCGCGCAGGCCGTAGAAGACCGCGGTGAGGTTCACGTCGATGACGCGGTTCCAGCCGTCGATCGGATACTCGCCGATCTCGGCCGCGGGGCCGCCGATGCCGGCGTTGTTGACCGCGATACGGAGCGGCGCGAGTGCGTTCGCGGCCTCGACGGCGGCCTGCGCGACGTCCGGGTCGGACGCGTCGCCCGTGAACGGCTCGGCGGCGCCCCCGGCCGCCCGGATCTCCTCGACGACCGCCGCGGCGCTGTCCTCGCGGAGGTCGTGGACGAGCACCGTGGCGCCGCTGGCGGCGAGGGTGAGGGCGACGGCCCGGCCGATGCCGGGGCCTCCTCCGGTGACGATGGCGGATCGGTCGGCGACGTCGTAGCTGGCCACGGTGATGCCTCTCTGTCGTGACGGTTCAACAGCGGGCCGAGCGCACCCGCCGTCGGATGTTCAACGCCGTGCTCGCGCTCGCGGGAGAGCGCGAGATCGCCGCGGTCTCCGTGACCGACGTCGCCGCGCTCGCCGGCGTGCACCGCACGACCTTCTACGAGCACGCCGCGTCGCCCGTCGATCTGCTGCGGGCCGCGCTCGCCGCGGAGCTCGATCCGCTCCGCGCCCGCCTCGACGGTGCCACCGCGGCCGACGCGGCGGAGAGGATGCGGTCGGTCACCCTCGGCGTCCTCGATCACCTGGACCGCCGCGAGGCCGTGTACCGGCGGCTCGACGACGCCGCGGGATCGGCGGTGCAGGCGTTCCTCGGTGCGCACTTCCAGGCGTCGGCACGCCTGCTCGTCGACCTCGGCGCGGTGACCGTGCCGACGGCGCCCGGCGTCCCGGTGGAGCTCGGACGGACGATGGCGCTCCGCTACGTCGCCGACGGCCACGTGGGGGCGCTCGCCGTGTGGCTCGGCACCCCGGCGCCGCGCGACCGCGACGCCGTGCTGCGCACCCTCGCGCTCGTCCTGCCCGCCTGGTGGCCGACCGCCTAGCCTGGCGGCATGACCGAGCCGGCGCCGCATCCCCAGCTGGACGAGCTGATCGCGACCCTGGAGCGGCTGCGGGCTCCCGGCGGCTGCGCCTGGGATCGCGCCCAGACCCACGAGTCGCTCGTCCGGTACCTCGTCGAGGAGAGCGCGGAGCTCGTCGAGGCCATCGAGTCCGGCACGCGCGAGGAGCGCATCGAGGAGCTCGGCGACGTGCTGTACCAGGTGCTCTTCCACGCCGACATCGCGGCGGAGGCGGGGGAGTACACGATCGAGGACGTCGCGGCGCACATGACCGCGAAGATGGTCGGCCGGCATCCGCACGTGTTCGGCGACGCGGTTGCGGACACCCCGGACGAGGTCGCCGTGAACTGGGAGGCGATCAAGGCGGTCGAGAAGGCCGACCGCACCTCGGTGCTCGACGGGATCCCGCCCGGGATGCCCGCCCTCGCGCTCGCCGAGAAGGTGGTCGGGCGCGCCGCGAAGGTCGGCGTCGTGCCGGGGGCGGCTGCGGTCCCGGCATCCGAGGAGGAGCTGGGCGCGCAGCTGCTCGCGATCGTGACCGGCGCGCGCGACGCGGGCCTCGATCCCGAGCGCGCGCTCCGCTCCGCCATCCGCGCCCTCCGCGCCGACGTGCACGCGGCCGAGCGCCGCCCCTGACCCACCCCACCCACCCGGCGCCACCCCCCACCTCGCACCTCTTCCATGGTCGAGCGGTCATCCCCGCACGGTCTCGGGGCCTCCGCACCCTGCCGGTGTGACCGCTCGATCGGCGCACCGGAGGGAGGACACGGCGTGGCGGCCTGAGAGACTGGGACCGTGGCGAACGCAGTGAACCCTCCCCGCGGCATGCGCGACTTCCTCCCCGCGGAGAAGGCGCACCGCGAGCGGCTTCTGGCGCTCATCCGCGCGAGCTATCGGGCCCACGGCTTCGACGAGATCGAGACCCCGGTCGCGGAGGACAGCGACCGCCTGCACGCCGGGCTCGGGGGCGACAACGAGAAGCTCGCATTCGGCATCCAGAAGCGCGGACTCACGCACGACGATCTGCAGGCCGCCCGCGAGCCCCTCGACCTCGTCGACCTCGGTCTCCGCTTCGACCTCACCGTGCCGCTCGCGCGCTTCTACGCGAGTCACCGCGCCGAGCTGCCGACGGTCTTCCGCAGCATCCAGCTCGCTCCGGTCTGGCGCGCCGAGCGCCCGCAGAAGGGCCGCTACCGCCAGTTCGTGCAGTGCGACATCGACATCATCGGCGAGCCGACGAATCGCGCGGAGGCCGAGCTGCTGATCGCGAGCCTCGACACGGTCGACCGGCTGGGGCTCGAGGGCGCGTTCGTGCGCATCAACGACCGGCGCCTCCTGATCGGGATGCTGGAGACCCTCGGCTTCCCGGCGACGGAGCACGAGCGCGCGCTCATCACGATCGACAAGCTCGACAAGGTCGGCGAGGACGGTGTGATCGAGGAGCTCCGCGAGGCCGGCTTCACAGCCTCGGCCATCGATGCGCTCGACGCGTTCTTCCGGCGCCCGCAGACGATGGAGTTCCTGACCTTCGGCGAGCGCGCGATCCGCAAGGCCCTCCCCGAGGGAGCCGACGACGCGGTCGTGCGCGAGCTCGCCGAGATCGGCGAGGCCGTCATGCAGGCGCGAGGCGCCGACCCGCTGAATGCGCTGCTGCGTTTCGACCCGTTCCTCGTGCGCGGCATGGGGTACTACACGGGGCCGATCTTCGAGCTCGCGCACCCCTCGGTGCCGTACTCGCTCGGCGGCGGCGGGCGCTACGACGGCATGATCGGCCGCTTCCTCGGCACCGACGTGCCGGCGACCGGGTTCTCGCTCGGCTTCGAGCGGCTCGTGGACCTGCTGGAGCGCTCCGCCGGCTCCGAGGACCGCGCGGTCGCCCTCCTCCACGACCGCGACGTCGCCACGGCCGACCTGCTCTCGCTCAAGGCGCGGCTCGTCGCCGAGGGCGCGCGCGTGCGCCTCGTCGCGCGACCCAAGAACGTCAAGCCCGCCCTCGACGTGCTCGCGGCCGACGGCTTCACCCACTTCGCGTTCGTGACGGCCGCGGCCCCCGACTCCGTCGACCTCCGCCCCCTCGGCTGAATCCCGCCCGGCCGGGCGTGCACTCCCGCCGGCCGTCACCCCGGGAATCGTGTCGAAAGTTCAGGGGACGTCGGTCGAGCCACTGTCGCGCCGTTCGGGGCGCGCCGCCGCCACCTGAACTTTCGACAGGCGGGGCAGGCGGGCGGGGGGCGGGGCAGGCGCGGGCGGGCGGGCACCGGCGGGGACAGGCGGGCACGGGCAGAGGGCGGGCGGGGGCAGGTCAGGGACAGGCGGGGACGCGAGCGGACCGGAGGTGCGCACGCATCCCGGAGGCGGCGAGCGTCGGTAGGCTCGACAGCGCCACCACCACAACTCTTCGAAGGAGTACCTTCATGTCCGGAATCGAAGCCGTCGGCGCCCGCGAGATCCTCGACTCCCGCGGCAACCCGACCGTCGAGGTCGAGGTCCTCCTCGAGGACGGCACGGTCTCCCGCGCCGCCGTCCCGTCGGGCGCGTCCACCGGCGCCTTCGAGGCGTACGAGCTGCGCGACGGCGACAAGAGCCGCTACCTCGGCAAGGGCGTCGAGAAGGCCGTCGACGCCGTCCTCGACGTGCTCGGCCCCGCCATCGAGGGCTTCGAGGCGAGCGACCAGCGCCTGGTCGACGCCGAGCTGATCGCCGCCGACGGCACCGATAACAAGTCGAAGCTCGGCGCGAACGCGATCCTCGGCGTGAGCCTCGCGGTCGCGAAGGCCGCGGCCGACTCCGCCGACCTGCCGCTGTTCCGCTACCTCGGCGGGCCCAACGCGCACACTCTGCCGGTGCCGATGATGAACATCATCAACGGCGGCGCGCACGCCGACAACGGACTCGACGCGCAGGAGATCATGATCCTGCCGATCGGCGCTCCGACCTTCCGCGAGGGCCTGCGCTGGGGCGCGGAGGTCTACCACGCGCTCAAGGCGGAGCTCCACGCCAAGGGCCTCAGCACCGGCCTCGGCGACGAGGGCGGCTTCGCGCCCGAGATCGACAACGCCCGCGCCGCGCTCGACTTCATCGTCGCCTCGATCGAGATGGCCGGCTACACCGTCGGAGAGCAGATCGCGCTCGGCATGGACGTCGCCTCCACCGAGTTCTTCCACGACGGCGTCTACCGCTACGAGGGCAAGGACCTCTCGGCGGCCGACATGGCGGCGTACTACGACCAGCTGGTGGCCGACTACCCGATCATCACGATCGAGGACGCGCTCGCCGAGGACGACTGGGACGCCTGGGCGGCCCTCACCGCCGACCTCGGCCAGAAGGTGCAGCTCGTGGGCGACGACCTGTTCGTCACCAACCCGAGCCGCCTGCAGACCGGCCTCGACAAGCACGTCGCCAACTCCATCCTCGTGAAGGTCAACCAGATCGGCACGCTGACCGAGACCCTGGATGCCGTGAGCCTCGCCCAGCGCCACGGCTACACCGCGGTCCTGTCGCACCGCTCCGGCGAGACCGAGGACACGACGATCGCCGACCTCGCCGTCGCGACCGACGCGGGTCAGATCAAGACCGGCGCCCCGGCCCGCTCGGAGCGCGTCGCGAAGTACAACCAGCTGCTGCGCATCGAGGAGGAGCTCGGCGACGCCGCGGTCTACGCCGGCCGCTCCGCCTTCCCGCGCTTCCGCGGCTGACGCGGGTCGAGTAGCCGCGAAGCGGCGTATCGAGACCTCCCCGAGTGGCGGGGGATCTCGATACGTCGCCTTCGGCGACTACTCGATCCGCCTTCCCGCGCTTCCAGGGTCAGCCGCTTACCCTGGACCCATGGCCCGGGCACCCCGCGCGCGAACGCGCACGCAGAAAGTCCCCGTGGCGATGCCCGAGGAGTCGCGCCCGGCCGCGTGGCTGCGCGGATTCCGCCTCTCCGGGTTCGCGCTCTCCAGCCTCCTGCTGATCGTCGCGGCGCTCGTCGTGCTCGCCCCGAACCTCAAGACACTCGTCGAGCAGCGCCAGCAGATCGCGCAGCTGCAGGCGCAGGTCGCCCACGAGCGGCAGAGCGTGAAGGACCTGACCGGCCAGGTCGACCGCTGGAAGGACCCGGCCTACGTCGAGGCCCAGGCGCGCACGCAGCTCTACTACGTGATGCCGGGCGACGTGAGCTACTTCGTCGTCGGCGCCCCGACCACCCCCACGACCTCCGACAAGCTGCCGGTGAGCGACAAGATCCAGTCGGCCGACGTCGACTGGCTGCACTCGCTCCTGCAATCGACGTTCACGGCCGGCCTCACCACCGCGACCCCGCAGCAGCTCGACACCGTCGCCGGCCCGACCCAGAAGTGACCCGCGCATGACGACGCCCCCGTTCGCGCCGCCGACCGCCGCCGAGGTCGCGGTCGTCTCCGCCCAGCTCGGCCGGCCCGCGCGCGGCGTCGTCGGGATCGCGGCGCGCTGCGCGTGCGGCAACCCGGTGGTGGTCGCGACCGCGCCGCGGCTCGACGACGGCACCCCGTTCCCGACGCTGTACTACCTGACCCATCCCGCCGCGACGGCCGCGATCTCGACCCTCGAGGCGACCGGCGTCATGGCGGAGCTCACCGCCGAGCTCGCGGATCCCGAGGTCGCCGCCGCCTACCGCGCCGCGCACGAGCGCTACCTCGCCGACCGCGAGAGCATCGCAGTCGTCGACGAGATCGCCGGTTTCTCGGCCGGCGGGATGCCGGATCGGGTCAAGTGCCTGCACGCGCTCGCCGGGCACGCGCTCGCGGCCGGCCCGGGCGTCAACCCGATCGGCGACCGCGCGCTCGAGCTCGCGACCTGGTCGGTCTCCCGCTGCCAGTGCGCGGACCCGGCGGCCGCGGTCCGCGAGGATCCCGCGTCGTGAGACGCCTCGTCGTCGCGGGCGCGGTGGTCCTGCTGCTCCTCGCGCCCGGGGTCGCCGCCGCGGCGCCCGTGCACGCGGTACCCGCAGCGCCGACGGCCCGCACCGATCTCGTGCGCTCGAAGGAGTACTGGCTCGACTCCTACGGCATCCGCTCCGCCTGGGCGACGACCCAGGGCCAGGGCGTCACGGTCGCGGTGATCGACACCGGGATCGACGGCACCGTGCCGGAGCTGCGCGGCGCCGTGACGGACGGCACCGACTTCTCGGGGCTCGGCTCGCGCAACGGCCAGACCCCCGTCGGGTCGGGCGAGGGAGCCGATCACGGCACCATGGTCGCGTCGCTCCTCGCCGGGCGCGGCACCGGCTCCGGCAACGGCGTCATCGGCGTCGCGCCGCAGGCCTCCCTGCTCTCGATCTCGATCGGCTTCGGCGACCAGGCGCCGAACTCCGACGACCAGATCGCGAGCGCGGTCACCTGGGCCGTCGACCACGGCGCCAAGGTCATCAACATGTCGCTCACGCGCAACACGCTCACCTGGCCGCCGAGCTGGGATCGCGCGTTCCAGTACGCGATGGACCACGACGTCGTCGTCGTCGCGGCCGCGGGCAACCGCGGCAGCGGGACGGAGGAGGTCGGCGCCCCGGCCACCATGCCGGGCGTGCTGACGGTCGCCGGCGTCGACGCGAGCGGCAACGCCAGCCAGGACGCGTCGAGTCAGGGCGTCACGATCGGCGTCTCGGCGCCGAGCGTCGACCTGGTCGGCGTCGTGCCGGGCGGCGGGTACGTGCTGTGGGACGGCACCTCGGGCGCGGCGCCGATCGTGGCCGGGGTGGTGGCCCTGGTGCGCGCGGCGCACCCCGACCTCGACGCCGACAACGTGATCCAGCGGATCATCGCGACCGCGCGCGACCGCGGCGCCCCCGGCGACGACCCGATCTACGGCTACGGACTGCTCGACGCGAAGGCGGCGGTGACCGCCGACGTGCCGCCGGTCACGACCAACCCGCTCGGAAGTCTCGCCGACTGGGTGAAGCTCCACCGGCAGGCCACGGCGTCGCCGGCGCCGCAGGCCGGCCCGCAGCGGACGGCGGCCGCGCCCGCTCCCGGGATGCGCGATCCGGTGGGCGTGCTGCTGCCGAGCCTGACGACCCTGCGCCTCGTCGGGATTCCCGCGCTCATCGTGCTTCTCGTGCTGTTCACCGCGGGCGGCCTCGTCGTCGGGATCGTGCGGTATTTCGCGGGTCGGAGCAGCCGCTAGGCTCGAAAGCGACTTTTTCCCCAGCGAGGAGCCTCTTCACCGTGCGCAAGATCCTGATCGTCGGCGGCGGGTACGCCGGGTTCTACACCGCCTGGAAGCTCGAGAAGCGGCTCCGCCGCGGCGAGGCCCAGGTCACCATGGTCGACCCCCTGCCGTACCTGACCTACCAGCCGTTCCTCCCGGAGGTCGCGGCCGGCTCCGTCGAGCCGCGCCACGCGGTGGTGGCTCACCGCCGCCACCTCAAGACCACCCGCGTCGTCACCGCGCGCGTCACCAAGATCGACCACGCGTCGAAGACGGCCGAGCTCACCCCGGCCGACGGCGCGCCGTGGACCGAGGAGTACGACACCATCGTCGTGACGGCCGGCTCGGTCTCGCGCACCTTCCCGATCCCGGGCGTCGCCGACGAGGCGATCGGCCTCAAGTCGATCGAGGAGGCCATGGCCATCCGCGACCGGCTGACCGGCAACTTCGCGAAGGCGTCGAGCATGGAGCCCGGCCCGGAGCGCGACCGCCTGCTGACCGTCGTGGTCGTCGGCGGAGGCTTCGCCGGCATCGAGCTCTTCGGCGAGCTGCGCAGCTTCGCGAGCGCCCTCGTCGGGCAGTACCCCGAGATCTCGATGGACGACACCCACTTCCACCTCATCGAGGCGATGGGCCGGATCATGCCGGAGGTCTCGCTGAAGACCGCGGAGAACGTGGTCAAGCAGTTCGCCCAGCGCGGCGCCGAGATCCACCTCAACACGCAGCTGCAGAGCGCGGTCGGCGGCAAGATCGAGCTCTCGACCGGCGAGGCGTTCGAGTCGGACCTCATCATCTGGACCGCGGGCGTCATGGCCACCCCGAACATGCGCAACAGCGACCTCCCGCTCGACGAGCGCGGCCGGGTCACCGTGCGCGCGGATCTGCGGGTCAAGAACGCGGACGACGAGATCGTCGAGGACGCGTGGGGCGCGGGCGACGTGTGCGCGGTCCCGGACCTCACGGGCGGCGGCGTCGGCGGCTTCTGCGTGCCGAACGCGCAGCACGCGGTCCGTCAGGCGAAGCGCCTCGCGAAGAACCTGGTGGGCGTCATCCGCGGCGAGGAGCCGGCGGACTACTACCACAAGAACCTCGGCGCGGTCGCGGGCCTCGGGCTCTACGAGGGCGCGTTCCAGAGCGGCAAGATCGGGTTCACCGGCTTCATCGCCTGGTTCATGCACCGCGGGTACCACGGCCTCGCGATCCCGACCTTCGAGCGCAAGAACCGCGTCATCGGCAACTGGTTCCTGAACTTCTTCAACAGCCGCGACCTGGTCGGCATCCCGGCCCGCGACACCCCGGCCGCGTACTTCCAGGAGTTCGCGTCCCGCCCGAAGCCGCAGGCGTAGCGCGCCCTCCGGCGCGCGGGTCCAAGGTCCCTCGCGGGGCCGGGCCCGCGCCGTTAGCGTGCCGCCATGGGCGACGACAGCGCGGCGGAGGAGTTCGAGCACTCGCGGGAGCTCGTGGCCGGCGTGCGCGAGCCGGTCCCGGCGGCGGAGCTGGCCTCCTTCTTCGGCCGGGCGATCGCGGAGGTCGGAGTCCGGATCCCGCACGAGCTGATCGTCGGCCCCGTCGTCGCGGTCTACCACCGCGACACGGGCGACTCGTTCGACGTGACCGTCGGGTTCCCGGTGGCGCGCGACCCCGGGGTGTCGGGCTTCGAGCTGGTCGAGCTGCCGGCGGGCCGCGCGGTGCGGATCATCCATCACGGCGACTACGGGGCCCTGCACGACGTGTACCTGGCGCTCGAGGCCGCCCTCCACGATCGCGGGGCCGTCCGGTCGATCAGCTGGGAGCGCTATCCGATCGGCCCGGAGGACAATCCCGACCCGGCGGCGTGGGTCACGGAGGTCGTGGCGCCCGTCGTCACCGCGTGACATGGGGGAGGAGCCGGCCCCGCCTCCCGCGATCGTCGTGCGCGCGCTGACCAAGCGCTTCGGGCACCTGGTCGCCGTCGACGGGATCTCCTTCTCGGTGCCGCGCGGGACGGTCTTCGCCTTCGTGGGCACCAACGGCGCCGGCAAGTCGACGACGATCTCCTGCCTCACCACGCTGCTGGGGCCGGACGACGGCGACATCGCCGTGCTCGGTCACGATGCGCGGGCCGAGCCCGAGCCCGTGCGCGCCGGGGTGGGCGTCGTGTTCCAGGAGTCGATCCTCGACCCGCTCCTGACGGTGCGCGAGAACCTCCGCGTCCGCGGCGCCCTGTACGGCGCCGACGCCGACGTGGTCCGGCGCCGGATCGACGAGGTGGCCGCCCTGATCGGCGTGGCCGACGTGCTCGGTCGACGCTACGGCCGGATGTCGGGCGGTCAGCGGCGGCGGGTCGACATCGCCCGCGCGCTGCTCGCCTCCCCGTCGATCGTCTTCCTCGACGAGCCGACGGCCGGTCTGGATCCCGCGGGCCGGGCGCTCGTGTGGGCGACGATCCGCTCGCTCCGCGAGCACCGCGGGCTCACCGTCTTCCTCACGACGCACTACATGGAGGAGACGGAGGAGGCGGACCGCGTCTGCGTGATCGATCACGGCCGGATCGTGGCCGAGGGCAGCCCCGAGGAGCTGCGCGCCGCGCACAGCCGCAGCGTGCTCCGGATCTCGGTGCGCGACCCGGCCGCGCTCGCGGCGGCGGCGGCGTCCGAGGGGTGCCGCGTCGACGGCGACGCCCCCGCCGACGTGGTGGTGCCCGACGCCGGGTGCGCCCGCCGCATCCTGGCGCGCCTCGGTGACGGCGTCCTCGACTTCGAGTTCCGGCACGGGACGATGAACGACGTCTTCCTGGCGGTCACCGACTCGGCGCCGGAACCCGCCGAGCCGGCCGAGGTGGCGGGATGAGCGTCGTCCTCGTCATCCTCGGCCGCAATCTGCGGATCTACTTCCGTGACCGGCTGAACGTGTTCTTCTCGCTGCTGGGCGCGCTCGTGCTGTTCCTGCTCTACATGCTGTTCCTGCGTCAGCTGCAGATCGACAGCCTGACCTCCCAGTTCCCCGGCTCGTCGCGCGGTCGGATCGCCGCCTTCGTGGACTGCTGGATGTTCGCGGGCGTCGTCGGCGTCACGACCGTCACGACGGGGCTCGGCGGGTTCAGCACCTTCGTCGACGACGCGTCGACCTCGCGCTTCCGCGATTTCATGGTGTCGCCCGTCCGTCGCGGGCAGCTCGTGCTCGGCTACCTCTCGTCGAGCGCGGCGGTGGCGATCGCGCTGAGCTCGATCGTGCTGGCGCTGAGCTTCGGCTATCTGCTCGTCGTCGACCAGCTGGTGCTGCCGGTCGGCGACCTGGCGGCCGTGGTCGGCGTGATGGCGCTCAGCTGCCTGGGCTTCGCCGCCCTGTCGGCGCTGGCGGTCTCGTTCGTGCACACACCGGGGGCGTTCGCGGCGCTCTCGACGATCGCCGGCACGACCCTGGGGTTCCTCGCGGGGTCGTACGTGCCGATCGGGCTGTTCCCGAGCGGGGTGCAGAGCGTCATCAACGCGCTGCCGTTCGGGCAGGCCGCGTCGTTGCTGCGGCGTGCGTTCGCGCAGAGCGCCCTCGACGGGCTGACCGGCGGCCGCGCGGAGGCCGAGACCCACTTGGCGTCGATCTTCGGGCTTTCCGCCGCCGTGGGCGACTGGCAGGTGCCGACCGGCTACATTGTGGGGGTGCTCGCCGTGATGGCGGTGGGGTTCACCGTGCTGGCCGGTCTGCGGATGCGTCGTCGGGTGCGGTGACCGCCGCCGGCGTCGGCGGCAGCGGCAGCGTCTCGGCGGCCGCGTGCCGCCCGTGCTCCTCCGGCAGGCGCCCCGGCCACCAGAACCGGTCGCCGAGTTTCACCACGAGCGCCGGGACGAGGATTGTTCGGACGACGAGTGTGTCGAGCAGCACCCCGAGGCAGACGATCGTGCCGACCTGCGCGAGCGCGACGACCGGCAGCACGCCGAGCACCACGAAGACCGCGGCGAGCAGGATCCCGGCGCTCGTGATCACCGCGCCTGTGCTGCCGAGCGCGGCCACGATCGCGTCGCGCGTCGAGCGGGTGCGCCGCTCCTCCCGGGCGCGGGAAGTCAGGAAGATGTTGTAGTCGACGCCGAGGGCGACGAGGAACAGGAACCCGAACAGCAGCACGCTCGTGTCGAACGCGGGGAATCCGAGCACGTTCTGGAACAGCCAGTTCGACGCGCCGACGCTGGCGGCGAAGGTCGCGAGCACGGTCGCGATGAGCACGATCGGCGCGACGAGCGACCGCAGCAGCACCGCCAGGAACGCGAAGACGACGGCGATGATGAGCGGCAGGATCAGCATCTGGTCGCCGTGCGAGACGTCGGCGACGTCGAGCGCGGTGGCGTCCGTGCCGCCCACGAGGGTGCGGGCGACCGCGCCGCCCTCGTCCGCGAGCTGCGATCGGAGCTCGCGGATCGTCGCGTAGGCCCCGTCGCTCTGCGGCGCGGAGGTGAGGGTCACGTCGAGCTCCTGGCGCCCGTCCCAGCTCGGGCCGCGCGTCACCGACTGCACGCCCGAGGCGTCGCCGACGAGTGTCTCGACCCGGTCGGCGGCCGAGGTCGGGGCGAGGACGGTCGTCGAGGCCGTGAGCCCGGCCGGGAACGCGTCGTCGACGACCCGCTGCGCCTGCACCGACTCCGGGTTGCCGACGAACTGGTCGATCTGCGCGAGGCCGACCCGCGCGCCGACCAGACCGACGCTCAACACACCGAGCAGGACGACCGCGCCGGCCGCGATCCGGAGGGGCCGGCGCGCGACGCCCTCGCCGATCCGTCCCCAGACCGAGCGGTGGGTGGCGTCGGCATCCGCCCGCGGCACGAACGGCCAGAAGACGCCGCGACCGCAGAGCACGAGGGCCGCGGGCAGCACGAGCAGCCCGAAGATCAGGGCGACGACGATGCCGATCGCGCACGCGAAGCCGAGCGCCTGCGTGCCCTGCAGCCGGCCGAGCAGCAGGAGCAGGAGCGCGACGGTGACCGTGCCGCCGCTCGCGAGCACGGCGGGCCCGGCGTGGGTCATGGCGCGGCGCATCGCCACGAAGCGGTTCTGCTCGCGCAGGAGCTCCTCGCGATACCGCGACACGATGAGGAGGGCGTAGTTCGTCCCGGCGCCGAACACGAGCACCGACTGGATGCCCGACACGGACGCGTCGACGGTGACGTTCGCGAGGTCCGCGAGCACGCTCACCAGCTGGCGGGCGACGCCGTCGGCCGCGCCCACGACGACGAGCGGCACGATCCAGAGGATCGGGCTGCGGTAGGTGACGATGAGCAGCACCGCGACGACGAGGGCCGTGACCAGCAGGAGGCGGACATCCGCTCCGGCGAACGCGCCCGTGATGTCGGCCTGGAACCCGACCGGCCCCGTGAGCCGGGCCTGGACGCCGGAGGGCAGCCCGTCGCGCGCGGCGGAACGGAGCCGGTCGGCGACGGCGCCCGCGTCGTTCTTGACCTTGTCGGCCGAGACCGGCACGGTGACGAGCGCCGCGCGCCCGTCGTCGGCGAATCGCGGGCGCACCGCCTGTGGCACGGTCGACTCCTTCGCGAGGCGGCTCGCGGAGGCGGCGACCGCCGAGCGGTCGGAGTCGCTGAGCTTCTGATCGCCGTGGGTGTAGACGAGGATGCCGACCGTGGTCCCGGCCTGCGGCGACGACTCGAGGAGCTTCGACACCTTCGCCGACTCGGCGGAGGCCGGCAGCCCGGACGTCGGCGCGGGGGAGGAGGACGGCGTCGGCAGCAGCGCGAACACCGCTCCGATCGCGAGGAACGCCACCACGAGAGAGAGGATCGCGGTGAGGCGGCGCGAGGCGGTCCAGCCGAAGAAGCCCATGTCATCCCATCCGTTCAGTTGCTAAAGTATTTATATCGTGAAACGTAAGCCTGCTGACAAGTCTGGGGATCAGCCGAGCGAATCGCGGCTGCCCCGGCACGTCGACCAGCTGCGCGAGATCGCCGCGCTGTCGCAGCGCGTGCAGCACGGTCTGGCGCGCGAGCTCGCCGTCAACGGCACGGCGCTCGACGCGATGGAGGTGCTGAGCCGGGAGGGTCCCATGACGCACGGCGCGCTCGCGGAGCGACTCCGAGTCACGCCGGGTGCCGTCACGGGCCTCATCAACAGGCTGGAGGCAACCGGTCACGCGCACCGCGAGAACCGCACCGACCGCCGCACGCTCTGGGTCGTCCCGTCGCCCGCATCGCTGGATCGCGCGCGCGACCTGATGACACCGCTGTCGGCCGAGCTGCGCCGCCGCACCGCCGACTACACCCCCGAGGAGCTCGCCCTCGTCGAGCGCTTCCTCGACGACGTGGCGGCCGCCTATCGCCTCGGCGCCGAGTCGTTGGAGCCCGAAGGCGCCGACCGCGACGCCTCCGCGGGATAGGTTGCCGTCAGCGCCCCCGTAGCCCAACCGGCAGAGGCAGCCGACTTAAAATCGGCACAGTCTGGGTTCGAATCCCAGCGGGGGCACGCTCGTGCCCGGATCATTTTCCCCGGTCAGAGTCACATTAGGGCTGGGCTCCGGGGCCCCAGAATGCCCCAGCCCCCACAAAAACCCCACAGATTCTGAGCGCGCCTTGTCCAGCGCGACCGTCACGGCGTCCAGATCCTCGTCGAACAGATCGGCGTAGACGTCGAGCGTCATCGCCGCCGACGCGTGCCCGAGCATGCGCTGCACGGCCTTCACGTTGGCGCCGGCGGAGATCGCCAGGCTCGCCGCGGTGTGGCGCAGGTCGTGGATCGTGGGGGAGGGGAAGGTCGAGTCGACGGCCCGCGCCTTCGCGATCGCGGAGCGGTACCAGCCGCCGTGCGCGGTCGGCTGATTCAGGTAGGCCTTGCCGTTGCCGAACAGCAGGTCCTCACGCGTTCGTCCCTCGCACTGCTTCGCGATCTCCATCACCAGGAACTTCGGGAACAGCACGACGCGGCTGCGGTGCGACTTCGGGGTGCCCACGATGATCTTCGCGTTCACCCGCACCGCGTTCTCGACCACCTCGACACGGCGCCGGAACATGTCCAGGTCCTGCACCCGCAACGCGATCGCCTCACCCCAGCGCAGGCCGGTGTAGCAGAGGAACCGCACGAGGGTTGCGTGCTGCCCGCAGTTCGAGGCGAGCAGCTCTACCTGTGCATGGCTGAGATAGATGTGGCGCTTGCCGGTCTTACGCGGCAGGTTCACGCCGCGCGCCGGGTTCGAGCTGATGCGCCGATCCTTGACCGCGACGTCGAGGATCCCGGCGAGCACGCCGGCGCAGCGGATGACGCTCGAGGCGCCGAGCGGACGCGGGATCGATCGGGTGGTCGGGGCGGTACCGGCGCGCAGCTCGCCGATCCAAGTCTGCACATCGCTGTGCCGGATGCGGCTGATCGGCGTCTGCCCCCATCGGGGCTCGACATAGACGCGCCACGCGCCCTCGAGCGCCGCCGCCGAGGAGGGCTTCAGATGCGCTTGGGCATCGAGCCAGGTCGGGCCCAGCCGACCGACGGTGACCCGAGACGCGGCCGGCTCGATGTAGTCGCCGCGGGTCATGTCGACCGTGACGGAGGCCAGGAACTCGGTCGCGCTGCCGGGACCGTTCTTCGTGCGGAAGCCGGCCTTCTCCCGCGAGCGGTGCTCCGGGTCGCGGTATCGCACCCGATACCGACGCCCACCCGATGTCTCGTACGGCTCAATGCTTCCCATGACGCGTACCCCCTTGGCCACAAGCTAGCCGCGACGTCCGATAGGCCGATCTCAGACCCAGAGGGTGTGTCAGCGACCCCCTACGCGCTACGGAATGGACGCGTGAAGGCCTTCGCGATCCAGTTCCGTCGCCGGATGGTGAACGCGTCGATTGAGGCCGCGAGGAAAACCCACCCCGCGAAAATCGAACCAGGCGCGGGAACAGAGTTTTCAGCGAGATCGGTTAGGAGATCGATTTCGAAGCCGAGACACGAGATCCTGCTAACGGCGAAGGGCCGGCCGGTCAGGCTGTTGTGACGCACCTCCGAGACGCGGACAAATCCGTTGAGTCGCGCATCAGCGGTCGCGGCCTCGGGTTCACCAAAAACGGCCAGCGACATGAACGATTCCGTTGCCATCCGGTAGGGCCACCGAATGCCGCGTTCGATGACGTGCGGTGGAGGTGGCTGATCAGGATCCGCACTCGGATCGACCAGGCTCGCCGGCGACTCGTCGAAGTCCTTCTCGGAGGCAAAGAACTGCGCCGACGGGGCGAATCCGGAGACCGAGGCGAGGCCAGACCATCGGTTCCGTCGGCGTAGGGCTCGGCGCTGCTCCAGCTCGAACGCGATCGATGTGGTCTGTTCTCCATCAGAGTCCACTACCGTCGCGGCGACGACATCCGCGTTCAGGGGGCGGCAATTCGAAAGTCGAATGCCGGGATCGCCTGCGAATGACGGAAGAAGATCCTCCAACTCGTCGCCGCGAAATCCCATGATCACTCGTGCTCCGCTGGAGTCTTCCCAACGGAAGACGTCGACTCCTTCGACATGTCCCATGGGATGAGCTAGCGACTTCATCTGCCGAACCGTGCTGAGCAGTTCCTGCTCATCCCCGATGGGAAGACCGATGCAGGAGAAGTTCGACGCCACGGTTGATTCAACCCCATGGAGGCGGCTCGACGGGCTGGACTGCCTTGGCCGAGGCTCCGAAGGCTGTCGTTGGGGTTGTCGTTCGGAACGACAAGGCAAACGACACTTTCAGCGTCGTTTCGCCCGTCATTCCGCGGTTCCCTCGCTGCGCTCGCGTCCCAACCCCTCACACTCATCTCACGATGACTGAGAGGGGTTGGGACGTAAAGGAACCGCGGAATGACGGGCGAAGGTATCAAGGCAACAAGCCTGGAGCCGAGACTCAAAGTGGGGCTTTCTCAATGAGGGAGAAGCTGGCTAACCTCGCTGGGACCCGAGGAGATTCCGACGATGGCCGAAAGCGCAACCGTTCCCGCAGGCTGGTACCCCGACTACACCGGTCGGCATGAGCAGCGGTATTGGGATGGTTCTCGGTGGACTGAGCACGTGTTCTCCCGAGGCCAGCAAAGCGTCGACGTGATCGCTTCGACGACCCCTCAGGCGTCGGCGTCTGCAGAGGCGATGCAGGCGCAAGCAGCGCCCGCTCAAGCAGCGCCTTCTGGACACGCGGCCCCGGTGCAAGAGCCGGTCGCTGTCACCGCTGGACCACAGCGTCAGCCGGACGAAAAGGTTCCGTTCTTCGGGGCGCGTCGTGCAGCCCAGGAGGCGATGCACGAGAATCAACGCCTTCAAGAACTCATTGATCGCTACGGCCTCAAGGATGTAGCTGAGCTTGAGAGCATCTTGTCCGGTCTGAACTCGCAAATCGGTTCCGCGCGGCAAGCTCTCGCCAACGAACAGCAGGCGGCGCATGCCGTCGCACAGGAGCGTGCCGCGGTTCAGGGGCAGATCATCGACCTGCGAAACGCGGTCGAGATGCAGGAGTTCGGGCTCTACGACTTCGAGAATCCGGCCGAATCGTCGGTTTCTCTCGGGACCGAGCTTGAAGGTCTTCGTGCCGAGATCAAGCAGGCCGTACAGCGCGGTCAGGCAACGAGCGCGACAGCCAACTTCACCTTCAACAACAGCGTCGCGAAGGGACAGAAATTCGTCCGCGACATGTCCAAGTTGATGCTGCGCGCTTACAACGCCGAAGCGGAGAACTGCATCAAGACGGTTCGAGCCGGGAACCTGGCTGCCGCTCAGAAGCGCCTCGGTACGGCAGTCGACCAGATCGCTCGTCTCGGCACGATGATCGATCTGCGCGTGACTCCCTACTTCCATGGGCTCAGGCTGCGCGAGCTGGAGCTGGCAAGCCGACACCTGCAGGCGCTGCAGGTCGAGAAGGAAATGGAGCGAGCACGCCGCGAGGAGCTTCGCCAGCAGCGGCTTGCGGAGCAGGAACTCGCGAAGGAGAAAGATCGGCTCGAGAAGGAGCGCTCCCACTACCAAACGGTGCTGTCGACACTTGAGTCGAATGGCGACGCCCAAGGCGCCGAGCGGATGCGGCAGAAGCTGGCCGACGTCGAGCGGGCAATCGCTGACGTCGACTATCGGGCTGCGAACATCCGGGCCGGCTACGTGTACGTGATCAGCAATATCGGATCGTTCGGACCGGATGTCGTGAAGATCGGGATGACCCGCAGACTCGAGCCGATGGACCGCGTGAACGAGCTCGGTGACGCGTCCGTGCCGTTCCGTTTCGACGTGCACGCCCTCTTCTTCGCCGACGATGCGGTGGCCGTAGAGACCGCCTTGCATCAGCGTTTCTCCGGTCAGCGGATCAACCGAGTCAACCTGCGCCGCGAGTACTTCCGCACAACGCCAGCCGCCGTCTTGGAGGCGCTGAAAGAGGACAAAGTCGAAGTGCTTGAATTCACCATCGAGCCGTCGGCGCCGGAGTATCGATCCAGCGTTGCTCAGGCTGTGGCCGGAGGTGCATCATGACCACGGCCCCCAACTGGGCAAAGTTCTGGGCAGTGGACTTGCACGTTCACACACCGGGCTCGAACGACGCCGCGGAGGCCGACTTCGGTTCAGCCGACGACATCGTTGCGACCTCGATCGGCCAAGGCCTTTCCGCGATCGCGGTGACTGATCACAACACCGCGGCTTGGGTCGATCAGATGAACGCTGCCGCAAAGGCAAGCGACCTCGTGGTGCTCCCCGGCTTCGAACTGAGCACGCCCGATGGCCATCTCCTTGGCATCTGGGAAGAAGGCACTCCTGGCCACGTCCTTGAGGACGCATTGATCTCCATCGGCATCAAGCGCGAGCAGTTCGGCAGCCTCGATGTCGTCGCCCGAGGAATGTCCGATTGTGCCGCCGAGATTGCCAGGGCCGGCGGCCTCGCGATTGCCGCGCATATTGACAAGGAGAAGGGTCTCCTCGCGCTGCCCGTCCAGGTGCACGTCAATCAGCTGCTGGCCGATTCTGGCATCATCGCGTTTGAGTACGTGAAAGGCGAGACGCCGGCGAAGGTGGCCGCAAAACTCGACGGAGCTCGAGAGCCCGCGCTCGTGCAGAGCTCCGACGCATACGACGCATCACTCAGCCGTCACTCCTCGTCCGGTATCGGCATTCGCCGCACATGGATCAAGGCAGCCCGCCCGGACCTAATCGGTCTTCGGTACGCACTCGATGACCCCAAATTGCGCGTGAGGCTCGAAGACCCGTCTTTGCTTTCCCCGCACCCGACGATCGACTCGGTACATCTCAGCGGGGGTTTTCTGCCGGGGGAGACCGTCGCGCTCAGCCCTGATCTGAACTGTTTCTTAGGCGGCACGGGCGCCGGCAAGTCTCTCGTGCTCGAGGCGACGCGATTTGCATTGGACCAGCAGGTCGATGGCGACGTGTTCGAGGCGATTCGGGACGAAGTAGATCGTCGGCTAGCGTATGCGCTCGGGGACGGCACTGAGGTTCAAGTCGACGTCACCGCTGGTGGCGAGCGCTATCGAATCAGCCGGGTCTTCGACACGCGTGGCTCGGAGTCATCTGTCCAGCAAGACGTCAACGGCTACTGGGTCGCGATCAACGCCGATCCCCAGGACATCATGTCCCTTGCCCCGTTCTCCCAAGGCGAGATCCTCGAGTATGCTCGCCAACCTGTTGGTCGGGTCGGCCTCGTTGATGCGCACCTCGACTTGCGAGAAGTTGAAGCTCGCATATCTGATGCCGAGGACGCGCTCGACTCCAATGCGGATCTGCTGATTGCAGCACGAGATCGGGTTTCCAAGCTCACCGAGCAGGCGGCAAAGGAATCCGCCCTCGCAGACCGCGAACGCGAGCTGTCGGCTTTGTTCGACCCCAAGCTCGTTGAGGAACAGGGCCTCTGGACTGGTGAGCGTGGGGCGCTCCAGACGCTTGAGGACCAGATCGAGGGCCTCGCCCTTCCTTCTGCGACCATTCCGACCTCGGTGACCGAGAAGCTTGATGCGCACAAGAAGCATTTCGACCGAATCGCGAAAGCGCAGGCCGCGCTCGTAGTCTCCGTTGCGGATGCGAAGAAGCTCGTCGAGGACAGCGTCGAGGAATTGCGCAAGGAGGTCGCTGCAGTTCGCCTTGAGCTTGACGCCGAGTTCAAGACCTTTCAGGCGAAGCTCGATGAGACGCTCGAGAAGTCGGGGAACGCCTCGCTCACAAGTCTGCGGAGGTCCCTACAGAAGCTTCAGACGGACCTTGCTGCCGCGAAGGTCGCCGCCAAGGACCTGAGAGACGTTGCTCAGCCCGAACTGGATCGGCTTCTCGGCGAGCGGGAAGACTTCCTCGCTCTGCTGAAGAAGGGGCGCGACGATCGCCGGGATGCGCGTCGCGCGCGCGTCAGGGAGCTGAACTCGAAGACCGCGGGGTTTGTGAAGATCGACATCCCGAAAGACGGAGATCGCTCGGCTTATCGGACGGCGCTCGACACGCTCAAAGTCGGCTCTCGCCTTCAGGACCAGGTACTGGCGCTCATCGCAGAGCACGTGCACCCGTTCGCCCTCGCTCGGGCGCTGTGGTCCGGCGACTTCTCGACTATCGGGAAGCTTCCGACGGGTCTCACTGTCGCCGACCTCTCGAAGCTCCACGCGAACGTGGCTGATCGTGAGCTCTGGAAGTTCCTTCTCGAGACGCAGCGCATCGACATCCCCGACGTTCTCGACGTCAAGTTTAAGAAGCCCGAGGGCAACGCCTACGTGCCGATTGAAAACCTCTCGCACGGGCAGAAGTGCACCGCGGTGCTGATCATCCTGCTGGCCGACGGCGAGACTCCGGTGCTTATCGATCAGCCGGAAGATGCGTTGCACGCACCCTGGATTGAGGACTATCTCGTCGACCGACTTCGCGATCTGCGCGGCACGAGGCAATACATCTTCGCCACTCGAAGCGCAGGGCTTGTCGTCAGTGCCGACGCCGAACAGCTGATCACGATGCGCGCAACCGCCGACAAGGGCGAGGTCGAAGCGAGCGGCTCGCTCGAACGTCACGACTTGAATGCCCTGGCTCTCCACCACCTTGAGGGCGGCAGAATTCCGTTCGGGCGTCGCGCGCGGAAGCTGCGAAGCTCAATCTCGGACTGAGCGAGCGCCGAAGTTCGCATGCCTTTGGCTACGACGTGGTGATTCGCGCGGGCTAGGACGGGCCGTGTGTATGGATGAAGACCTTGAGTACATAGGCGCCGAGACGAACGATTCCCTTTCGGCCGGCCGCGATGATCAGTACGACCAGCAGTGGACCGAACCACCAGATGGTCTGTACGTCGGTGACGATCGCGTTCGAGAGCAGCACAAGGCCCTCCCATCGGCCTTGCCAGAGCAGGTGCGACCAGTCGATGTTCATTCAGGTCTCCTTCGACCATCAGAGTAGAACGGGCCGCCGACAATGCCTCGCCTTTTCGCCGCTAGCGTCGGATCATGTGGTTCGACAGCGACTCGCGGCCCGATCAGCCGTCGGATGACGAGACTGTTTGGCGTTACCGGACCGTGCGTCTCGCTCCGTTCGCAATTTCGTATTACGATATTGGCGTGGCTAAGGAGAAGATTGACGGCGTCCCGGTGACCGACGCCCTGATCGATTCGTGGTCGAAGGAAGCGGAAGCCGGCTATTCGGTCGAGCGTCTGCGCAAGCGCGGACGTAAGCCCGTAGGTGATGGCCCCGCCGAGGTCGTGCCGGTGCGGATGGACAAGTCGCTACTCGACGCGCTCACCGCCCGTGCCGAGCGGGATCATGTGAGTCGATCGGAGGCCATCCGAGCCGCGGTTCGCGACTGGGTCGACGTCGCGTAGTGGATGTTCATCCTTCAGCGCTCAAGCATGGGATCGCCGAATCTGACATTCGCACGGCGGCGCTGAATCCCGCCTACATCGCGGACCTAGATGACGACAGTCCTGCCCGGCAGTTCCGTCTTGGGTTCGATCAAGCGGGTCGAGTCCTGGAGCTGGTCGTCCTGACCTTCGACAGCGGCAACCAGTTGGTGATTCACGCGATGAAGGCTCGTTCCGACTACCTGGACCTGCTCGACTGAGCCTCCGTGCGCTCCGCGGGTCGTCCTCGCTAGACGCTTGCGAGAGTGTCGCCGGCGATCAAGACCCGGCGTCGACGGAACTCATCGGGGATATCGGCAGGGTCCACCGACCGCACGTAAGGGGAGTCGGCGAGCACCGTCTCGTCATCGAGTGCGGGCGCATCCGACGCCCACTCGGGCACCGGTCCGTTTACCTCGTGGAGTCGAAGCTCGGCGAGAGAGGCCAGCGCGGCATCGAAGACTTCGCTTCCCGTGGGCTCGGGCGGGAACGCAGCGAGCACTACCCGGTTGACCGCGTTCTCGGCCGCGAGCGCATCACCAAATGCCAGCCAAGCGCGGAAGGCCTGTCGGGAGTCGCCCGACCGCAGGGCCTTGCGGATCTCAGTGCTGGTCTCGAGGGCACTCACGCGAGTCGTCGGCGCGACGACCAGGCGAGCATCGGACGCGCGGAGGATCCGGTCGAGCTTGTCGGCGCGCGGAGTGCGCCGTCCGTTTTCGATGCTCGACAGGTTCGGGACCGCCTCGCCCGATCGCTTGGCGACCACGGACTGCGGGAGGCGTCGGGCACGTCGGACGGCGCCAGCAGCATCCAAGATGGTCATGTCGCCTCCTTATCGCTTTCGATAAGTTAACACTACGTCGCCGTAGTGCGGCTATTCGCTCACCCCTTCGCCGGGCGCGAATAGGTAAGCGAAGCGAATCTGGCGATTCGCGCCTGTGCTGCCGGCCGCCTCTCCCTGCGGTCGCGTCCCAACCTCACACACCCACCGCGGGTGTCTGTATGAGGTTGGGACGTGCAGGTGGCCGGCAGCACAGGCGGGAACATTGGACGCCCCCGGCGAGACTTTTCACTATTGACCTACCCTCTAGAGTTGACATGCCCTCGGCAGGTCCGGCAGGTCCGGCAGGTCCGGCTGGTTCGGACACGCATTGCCCATGCGAGCACCCCTCCGACGTCAACTTCCGTAGCTAGCGAAAGGCACCTCAGCAATGAACGCTGAGGAGAAGTACTTCACACCGCGCAGGCGGCGCCTTCATGCTGCGCTTCTCGAGCGCAGTACGGAGGTCGCCGGCCTCTACCGGGGTGCTGTACGCGAACTGTCTCGGACCGTCGCACCGGGAGAGGTGCCGTCGCACATCAATCTCGTCTGCCACTCGATGCGCGAGTTCATGGGCGGGTTGCCAGGCGTCTTCTCGGCCGAGATCCGCAAGCGAGATGGCGATTCCGACAGACTGCTTCGCCGGTTGCCCACCCTGGCCGCGAAGTATCCGGACATGAATCTCGAGCTGGATCAGACCGACGTTCCGGTCCCGCGTGACCTCGCCCGGCACCTGAACAAGCTCCTTCTCGCTCAGCGTGAAATTGAAGGAAGGACCAGAGCGAACGCCCGCCTGCTCCTCACCGGGAACGCCGATCTTCACTCGAAGGGCGTGTCTTTGTGGCTAGACGTTTGGGGCTACTTTCAGTCTCATACGCACTGGGATCGCGGATCGAGAACGAGGCCGTTGCCGTCCGACGACAAGCTCGACGACAAGATCGCACTTGTCGACGAATTAATGGAGCCTCGCGTGCGACCCTTCATCGAGGGTCGCCCCGCGCTCGATGAGTTTCTGCGCAGAATCAATGGGGAGGGGTCTCAACGTGACTGACTATCCCGTTCCATCACAAGCTGATGTCGATCAGGCGATCCGTCTGATCCCATCGCCCCAGCTCCGTCGGGTCTTCTTCGATGGGCTCGCGAATCCGAACTGGATCAAACCACTCTTCGACGCTGGCCAGTTTGGTAGTCCACCGGAGCCAGTCCAGGACGAGAAGGGCTACATCCGGGAGGAACCGTGGCCGGAGGTCGACTACCTCGTCCGGATGGCGCCGTTCGTACCCGACGCGGTGATCGATGTCTTCCTGAGCCTTGAAGGCAGTCGGAACTCTTGGGTCCGGCGGTCCGCGATATTCGTGGGGGCGAGTCTCGACCCGGACAAGGCTGTCCGGCTGAAGCCGATCCTCGAAGCATGGGAGAGCGGTTTCGGTTTCCGAACCGATCCGCGAGACCTAGCGAACCTCACCCGGAATCTTCTGGGTGGTCCGAAGCCCAGGATCGGGCTACGACTTGCGCGGGTCCTCTTCGGGCCGACTGAAGGCAATGACAAGCCGCGCACCGCGTTGGACGAGTACTGGTACGAGGAAGAACTTCCGGGAATCGTAGAGGCGCTCGGGGACCGGGCGCTAAAGCAGGTTCTGCACTGGCTCGAGGACTGGGAGCGACTCTCTGGCCATCTGGAGCACGACCGCGGCTACACCGCCGTGTTCCGACCCTCCATCGAAACAAGTACACGAGCTCACGCCGGCATCGAGGACGCACTTATAGATGCCGTCCGCGACGCTGCCGTGAGAGCGATGCAAGCCTCGCCTGCCTCCGCGGTGCAGGTTCTTCAAGCGAGCCCGCTCTCGCTCGCAAAGCGAATCATGCTCTACGCCATCGCTCGCGCACTTGCCTCGAGAGCGGTCGATCCGGTCGAACTGATCGATATGTCCATCGGTGCGCTTGATGACCCGCTCTTCGCCGACTCTCATTTCCGCCTGGAGATCGCTGACTACTTCCGCGCCGTCGCTGACGTCGCGCCCGATCGCCTCACTGCCCTTGCTGGATATCTCGATCGCGGGCCTCTCGGAGGTCGGGAGGTGCTGATCGAACGACTCCGACGGGAGGGCGATTCGGATCAGGAAGCTGTGACGCGGGCCGACGAGTACACCGCCCGATGGAGACACCGCCTCCTAGCAACCATCGGCGGAGATCATTTGTCCGAACCGTTCAAAGCAGAGCTCGAGGAGCTCGACGCGCGCGATGGCGCTATCGAGGATGCCGCGAAACCGGATTTCCAGATGACGTCATGGGTAGGGCCCGAGAGCCCTGTCACTGTCGACGACCTCGCGGCGATGCCGCCGTCAGATCTGGCGACCTACCTAGAGACCTGGCATCCCGAGCCCGGGTCTTGGCACGGCCCGAGTCACGGCGGACAAGGGCGCTTGCTGACCACACTTCTTACGACGTCACCTCGTGCGCTCCAAGGTCAGGATGACCTCCTGGATCGGCTGCGCCCGACCTATATCAACGCCATCTTGCGTGGGTGGGAGGCTGCGATCAGAGGCGATGTCGATCCCGACTGGGCTCAACTCATCGCCGTAGTTCGGAGCGTGCTCACTCACATCGATGCATCGAACTTCGAGCCTGAAGGAGACGACTTCGACGATGACCGTGACTATTCGCGAGCGCGCCACGCAGCGGTCGCTCTCGTTGAAGAAGCCCTCACGACTCGCGAGACAAGACGAGTGCCAAAGGAAGTCGTCGACGACCTCGGTCGAGTCCTTCTCGCCAACGTGGTGGACGACCGATTTTGGGACGAGTACGTTTCATCGAAGCCGGGCGACGGCTGGGATCCCCTGAACCTCTCGATCAACGCTGCATGGCCGATACAGGCCAAGGCCCTAATCATGCTCGCGGGATCGACCAAACGTTCGGAGATGCGGACCGAAGCTCTTGCCGCTCTCGACCACGAGCTCGCGCGCGACGATCCATGGGACGCGTTGGCCGCAGTGATCGGCGAGAGTTTGCCGCGGCTCTACCTGGCCGACGAGGGTTGGCTTCGCGAGCGCGTCGACCGGTTGTTCGGCACCGCGGAGGCGATTTCCCGACCGCAGCAGATCGCGCTATCGACCGCGCTTGCGACCCAGTACATTCACTCGGTCACGCTTGGACTGATCCGAGGTGCCGTGCTCGCGGCGATGAAGCTCGACGAGCCAATGGCAGTCGGATGGAATGGTCTTCGGCCGCCCGATCAGCTAATCGGCGAGTGGATCATCACAACCCACATCCGCGGTCAGCTCGAGTTGGATGATCCCCTGATGAACTCCTTCTTCGTGGACGAACCCGCCAATGTTCGAGGGGAAGCGATTGGACACATCGCGTGGGAGTTTATGCAGGCGGATGTGGTCGACGACCAGATGAGGGCAAGACTCGAGAGTCTCTGGGATAGCCGAGTGGTCCATGTACGAGAGCACCCAGAAGACGGGGCAGAGCTCAAGGACTTCTACTGGTTTGTCCGCAGTCGAAAGTTCGATCCAGCGTGGTGGCTGCCTCGACTCATTGAGGCAGCCACGCTGGACCCCGAGTTGATGACTCACGGGATGATCGGCGAGGATCTCGCCACGGCCGCACGGGAGTACCCATCCGAAGTCCTCGACGCCGTAGTGGCGTTGACAGCTCGCTCCGGCGACGTAGCGGAGCCAACCATGTACGACCTCATGAGAACTGCCGTTCCGACGGCCATCGCGTGGTCCATCGAACGTGGCGACGACGCGCTGAAGGCCGACGCTCGCCGATTCATGAACACACTTGCCGAGCGCGGCTACATCAACATCGTGCAGAGCGTCGAGGGTGTGGACACGAGCCAGCCGGTCGAGGAGTAGTTGGCTAGTCTCGCCAGCGTGGCGACGGCCGCGGGTTAAGAAGCGGGTAGAGAGGTCTGGAAGCCCGACTGTTCGCAGTGTCCGCCGCGCATGGGGCGCGAAGTGCGCGCGGTAGGCCGCTGACCTGTCTCCGAACAGGTGAGGGCAGGCACCGACTGTCTCGCCGACACGGGGATCGGGCGGGAAGGATCGTGCCAAAGCCCCCACAAAAACCCCACAACTCAACGTCATCCGACGTGATCGAGGAGGGTCCTACGTGATCCAAAATCGCCGAGATTCCGGGTATTTTGGCCAGCTTGCCCGTGCCCTCAGGGGTCGATCTCGGGTTCGAATCCCAGCGGGGGCACGAGCCGGCTCCGTGCGCAACATGTGAGAATCCTCGTCGACACTCCGGGTGATGCCGGTGATGACGCCGAACACGGCTCGGCAGAATCACCCAATGACGTCCGATTCCGTTCCCTCGCCCGTCGCGGCTCCGAGGTCGGAGAAGCGTTCGTGACCGTCGCGCGACGGGGGCGGAGGGTCTCCACCACGGTCAGCTTGCTGGCGGCGACCGCGGCGGCGACCGCGGTTGCCGTAGGGTCGCCGATCCTGATGCAGTCCACAGAGGCGGCACAGGCCGCCGCTCGCGGACGAAGCGCATGGCCGACCGCCACCCCGGCGGCGACGCCCGACGTCGTCCCGGCGCCCGCAGCAACGTCCGCGCCCACGTCCCTGCCCACGCCTACGCCCACGCCCACCACGGCGCCCACAAGGCGGGCGGCTCCCGTCGCCCCCGCTCCCGTCGCCCCCGCTCCCGTCGCGCCCGCCCCGGTGGCGCCCGCTCCTGTCGCGCCCGCCCCGGTGGCGCCGGCGCCCGTCGCCCCCGCGCCGCCGTCGGTCCGATCGTCAGGATCGTGACGTCGAGCCCCCGGATGTGAAGCCTCTCGTCTCGACAATCCCTCCGCACAGGCCGCGTTATGCCCGATCAGAGGCTTCGACGAGGAGGCTCGGACACTCTCGGGAGCACGCATTCCCTCGATCGACCGGAGGAGACCATGAGCATCCGAGAGAACGGACACCGGATCGCCAGGACCGTGACCGCCGCGGTCGGCGGTGCGAGCCTCCTCACCGCGGCCATCGGGGGCGCCGCCATCGCCGGCGGCTCCTCGACGACCGGGTCGGCCTCGTCGAGCTCCTCCACCACCGATCCGAGCAGTCAGCAGCCCGCGCAGCAGGATCCCCTGCAGCAGGCGGGCCCGTCGGCGGTCCAGCCCGGGATCGGTGGCTTCGGCTCGGTCCGCTCCTCGGGATCGTGAGCCAGGTCGACCGCTTCCGACGCGACTGGACGGTCTGGACGTGCGACGCGTCCCTGGTCGTGACGGATGCCGAGTGTCTCGAGCCCGCATGGGCGATCGTCCGCGCGACGCTCGACGAGGTCGGCCGGGCCTGCGACCGGTTCGACCCGACATCAGAGCTCTCGCTGCTCGGGACGGAGCCCGCCCCGCGCACCCTCGTCAGCGGAGTCCTCGCCGATCTGGTCGATCGAGCGCTGCAGGCGGCGGAGCTGACGGACGGGGCCGTGGACCCGACTCTCGGCCGCGAGATCGTCGATCTGGGGTACACCCACGAGCTCGTCCTGGCCACGAGGGCGGCTGACGGGCTGCCCCGTCAGATCGGACGCGTATCGCGCGAATCCGCCTGGCGGCGCATCAAGGTCGCGGATGGGTGTCTCACCGTTCCCCCGGGAGCCCAGCTCGACCTGGGCGCGACCGCCAAGGCTGTGGCCGTCGACCGGAGCGTCTCCCGCATCGCGACGGAGCTGTCCTGCGGCGTCCTCGTCGCCGTCGGCGGCGATCTGGCCACGGCCGGGCCGGCCCCGGCGGCGGGATGGCGGATCGTCGTCCGCGATCTCGATGACGACCCGGGTCAGGATGTCGCGCTCGCCGAAGGATGGGCGATGGCGACCTCGAGCACGCAGAAGCGTCGGTGGGCCTCGGGCGGGTACGCCCGCCATCACATCCTCGATCCGCGTTCGGGGCTGCCGGCTGATCCGGTCTGGAGGACCGTCAGCGTCGCCGCGCCCTCCTGCCTGGTCGCCAACGCCCTGTCGACCGGAGCCGTCGTCACGGGCGCGGGAGCGGTCGGGTGGCTGCGCGATCGCGGCGCCGTCGCGCGACTGGTCGACGCGCACGGGGAGGTCGTCGTCCTCGGCGGATGGCCGGAGCCTCAGGCACCTCGTCCGGCGGTCGAGGTGCCGAGGTGAGCGAGGCGCTCTGGGCGTTCGGTCGAGTGAGCGGCGTCGTCGCCCTCGCCCTGCTGACGGCGAGTCTCGTGCTGGGGATCCTGACGCGATCGGGGCGGCCCCTGCCCGGGCTGCCGCGATTCGCCATCTCGCTGATCCACCGCAACGTCGCCCTGCTCGGGACGGTCTTCCTCGTCCTGCACGTGGGGTCGCTGCTCCTCGACTCCTACGCCAAGCTCCATCTGACCGACGTGCTGGTCCCGTTCCTCGGATCGTTCAAGCCCTTCTGGCAGGGTCTGGGCACGACCGCACTCGATCTCCTGATCGCCGTGGTGGTGACCGCACTGTTCCGCCGCCGGATCGGGGTGCGCGCCTTCAAGGCGTTCCACTGGCTCACCTATGCGATGTGGCCGATCGCGTTGGCGCACGCCATCGGCAACGGCACCAACGGGACCAGTGCCTGGTTCCTGGTGTTCGCCGCGGTGAACGTCGTCGTCATCGCGGTCGCGGTGATGTGGCGCCTCTCCGCGCGGTACACCGAGTCGTCGCGAGCGCGAGAAGGGGCTGCGCGGTGAGCGGCATCGATTCGCGCCTCATGCCGGCGGGGACTGCGGTGTGGCCGAACCGGCTGCTCGCTGCCGGCCGGAACGCCGACCTCTCCGCGCACCTGGCGGCGTACGGTGCCCTCGATGTCCCCGCCGCCCGACGAGTGCTCATCGACGAGCTGCAGCGCTCGGGGCTGACCGGTCGCGGAGGAGCTGCGTTCCCCACCGCCGCGAAGCTGAGCGCGGTGGCGGCGCAGAGCAGGACCCGCGGTCGTGTCGTCATCGCGAACGGAGCCGAGGGCGAGCCGCGCAGCGTGAAGGACGCCCGGCTGCTCGCGGACGCGCCGCATCTCGTGCTCGACGGCCTTCTCGCCGTCGCGGCCGCCGTCGGAGCGGAGCGCACGGTCGTCCACGCGAGCGGGCGCTCCCTCGCCGCCGTGCGTGCGGCGGTCCGCGAGCGCCGGGAAGCGCGTCGGGTGGAGCTCGTGGAATCGGCGGACGCCTTCGTCTCCGGCGAGGCCGGGGCCGTGGTCAGCGCGGTGGGAGGCGGCCGACCGATCCCGGTCGACCGGATCGCCCGGCTCACCGAATCCGGTCTCCGGGGCCGACCGACCCTCGTGCAGAACGTCGAGACGCTGGCCCACGTTGGCCTGATCGCGCGCTACGGCTCGCGCTGGTTCCGCGAAGTCGGGACGACGGACGACCCGGGGAGCCGGCTCGTGACAATCTCCGGTGACGTGCTCCGCGAGGGTGTGCTCGAGGTGCGCGGAGGCGCGCCGCTTGCCGAGATCCTCGACGCCGCCGGCTGGCGGGGCAGGCCCGGGGCCGTGCTGGTCGGCGGGTATCACGGGGCCTGGGTGACCTCGGCGCATCTCGGGCATCCTCTGTCGAGATCGGGGCTGGAGCGGTTCGGCGCCCAGCCGGGCGCCGGGGTGCTGTACGCGATCTCCGATCGGGTCTGCGGACTGCACGCGACCGCCGAGATCGTGGGCTACCTGGCCGCGGAATCCGCCGGACAGTGCGGGCCATGCCGATTCGGGCTGCCCGATGTCGCGCGCCTGTTCGGGGACCTGGCCCGAGGTGTGCGCGACCCCTCGCTCCCACACCGGATCGCCTCCGCGGCGGATGCGGTCGTCGGGCGCGGCGCCTGCCACCACCCCGACGGGACGGCGCGTCTGATCCGCAGCGCCCTCGCAGCGTTCGCCGACGACGTGAACGCCCACCCGACCGGTTACTGCACGCGAGCGGTGTGACAGATGGCGCATGGGACCCGGCATCGAATCGAGATGCACATCGACTGGACGCGATGCGACGGACGCGGCCTGTGCACCGAGCTCCTCCCGGAAGTGCTGGGCAGGGATGCCTGGGGCTATCCGATGGCGCGTCGGTCGGACCCGGCGGGGCGGAGCGATCCGGTCATCCCCGGCGAGCTCGTGGAGACCGCTGCCGACGCCGTCGCGCTGTGTCCGCTCCAGGCGCTCCAGCTGCACCGCCGGGAGGTGCCTCGCTGAGACCCGGCCCCCTGAGAGGCGGGTTCGAGATCGTCCCGCCCTGAGCTCCGGTGGCCGAGGCGCCCGTACGATCGCGCTGCGGGCCGGACGAGGAGGGGAGCACCAGTGGACGTCCTGGGAGCGATCGGACGGGCGCTGGCGGCATCCGGCAACATGGCGTGGCAGATCCTCTGGCCGCTGATCTTCGGGTTCACCCTGTCCTCGGTGATCCAGGCGGTCGTGCGCAGATCACGTGTGACGAAATGGATGGCGGGCGCATCGGCGAAGAGCATTGCGATCGCGAGCGGCCTGGGCGCCGCCTCCTCCTCGTGCAGCTACGCCGCGGTCGCTCTGGCCCGATCGCTGTTCCGCAAGGGAGCCAGCATGGTCTCGGCCATGGCGTTCGAGATCGCTTCGACCAACCTCGTCGTCGAGCTCGGCATCATCCTGGCGCTCAGCCTCGGGTGGCAGTTCACGCTCGCCGAGTTCATCGCCGGGCCGATCATGATCGTGATCGTCGCCGTGCTGTTCCGGCTGTGGATGCGGGGTCGCATCCTCGACGCGGCGCGCGAGCAGGCGGAGCGCGGGCGCGCCGGGTCCATGGAGGGGCACGCCGCAATGGACATGTCGGTCCAGCGCGACGGGTCGTTCCTCTCCCGGCTGCTCTCGCGCGACGGGCTCACCGCCACCTCGCAGTACTTCGTCATGGACTGGGCGGCGGTGCTGCGCGACATCGTCATCGGGTTGCTGATCGCGGGCGCCTTCTCGGCGTGGGTGCCCAAGGAGTGGCTGCAGACCGTGTTCCTCGCGAAGGATCCCACGCTCTCGTTCCTGCTGGGTCCGCTCGTCGGTCCGCTGATCGCGATGATCAGCTTCGTCTGCTCGGTCGGCAACGTCCCGCTCGCCGCCGTGCTGTGGAACGGCGGCATCAGCTTCGGCGGCGTGATGAGCTTCATCTTCGCCGACCTGATCATCATCCCGATTCTGCTGATCTACCGCCGCTACTACGGCACCCGGGCCGCGCTGGTGATCGCGGGCACGTTCTACCTCGCCATGGCCGCCGCCGGGTATCTGATCGAGCTCATCTTCACGCCGCTCGGACTCGTGCCGCACGAGCGCCGGGCGGCGATCGTCGAGGCCACCATCAGCTGGAACTACACGACGTTCCTCGACATCGGCATGCTCCTCGTCGCCGCCTTCCTCGTGATCTGGTTCTTCCGTACCGGGGGAGGGCCCATGCTGCGCATGATGGGCGGCGAACCGGAACGCGCCTCGCACGACGTCGAGACCCCGTGAGCCGTCGTCACACCTCGGGCGGAGACTGAGCCAACCGGTCGGCGATGCGGGCCGCGAGGGACATGATCGTGAGCGCCGGGTTGGCGCTGCCCTGGGTCGGCAGGATGCTGCCGTCCGCGACGACGAGGTTGGGGACGGCGAAGCTGCGGCCATCGCGATCGACCACGCCGTCCGACTCGTTCGACGCCATCCGCGCTCCGCCGACGAGGTGCGCGTAGCGCTGGACGGTGATCACCTCGTCGGCACCGGCGGCTCGCAGGATCGTCTCCATGACGTCCTGAGCCGCCTCGGCGAGCGAGCGGTCGTTGCCGCACTGGCTGTAGGAGAAGTGCGCCACGGGCATGCCGTGCCGGTCGCGCTGCTCCGCGAGGGTGACGCGATTGTCGGCCTGCGGCAGGAACTCGCACAACGCCCCAAGGCACGCCCAGTGCACGTAGTCCGCCATGTACTCGCGTAGGTCGGCTCCCCAATGTCCCTGGGCCATGACGTGCTCCGCCCACGTGATCGGGAGCGGTGAGACGGTCTGGATCGAGAAGCCCCGCTTGTAGGGCTTCGACGGGTCGGTCTCGTAGAACTGCTCCGTGCTGACCTCGGGCGGAGGTCCTTTGAACATCCGCACCTCGCTGTCGAACCGTCCCGCGGTCTGCGGCGCGCCCTGCACCATCAGATACCGGCCGACCTGGTCGTGGTCGTTGGCGAGTCCGTTCGGGAACCGCCCGGAGGTGGAGTTCAACAGCAGTCGCGGCGTCTCGATGGAGTAGCCGGCGACGACCACGATCCGCGCACGCTGGAAGTGCTCCCGGCCGCCTCGAACGTAGTGGACCCCGGTCACACGATTGCGGGCCTCGTCGTAGCCGATTCGGGTGACCATGGAGTCCGCGCGGATCTCGGCACCGTGCGCGAGAGCGTCTGGCAGATGGGTGATCAGCGGCGACGCCTTCGCGTTCACCTTGCAGCCCTGCAGGCAGAAGCCGCGGTAGATGCAGTGGGGGCGATGGCCGAAGCGCCCGTTGCTGATCGCGACGGGGCCCACCCGCGCCTCGATCCCCGCCGCGTCCGCACCGCGCAGGAACAGCTCTCCGTTGGCCGACACGGGGTGCGGGCGGTGCGGATACCCGTGGGGATCGCCCCACGGCCACGCATCCCCGGCGACGGGCAGCTCCGCCTCGATCTGCTCGTAATACGAGCGGAGGTCGGCGTACTCGATCGGCCAATCGGCTCCGACTCCGTCGTCCGACCGGGTGCGGAAGTCGCTCGGGTGGAACCGCGGGGTGTAGCCCGCGTAGTGCACCATCGACCCGCCGACGCCGCGCCCGGAATTGTTGGACCCGAGCGGCACCGGGTCGCTGCCGCCGATCTCGCGCGGCTCCGTCCAGTACAGCTGGTGAGAGCCCGCTTCGTCGCTGACCCAGTCGCGCTCCGGATCCCAGAACGGTCCTGCGTCCAGGGCGGCGACGCGCCACCCGCGGCGGGCCAGACGCTGGAGGACGGTGGAGCCGCCGGCGCCGGCGCCCACGATGACGGCGTCGATCTCGTCGTCGTCGTCGAACGTGCGCATGTCGACGCGCTGACGGTCGTCGAGGGCGCCGCGCGGAGTGAGCAGCCAGGCGGACTCGTTGCGTTCGCGGACCGAGCTCACCGCGTCCGCCCGGCGGGGTCGTCGTGGGGGCGTGAGTCGCGGACCTCGAACGGCTCACGGCGGTCGACCCCGAGATTCTTGTAGCCGCGCGGGTATGCCGGACCCGAGAATCCGATCTCGTTCCAGGCTTCGGGGTGGGAGTAGAAGGCCGTGGCGGCGTAGCGGGTCCAGAGACTCCAGACATACCGCGCGGGCATCCCGTGCCAGCGATCGTCGGCGGACTGAACCCGCGCGATCAGATCGTGACGCTGCTTCTCGGACGCCGACGAGAAGTCGTCGGAGCCAGCCTCGCGAGCGTCCGCGTCCAGGGCGGCGAGCGTGTCGCGCCACGCCTGGTCGTCTACCGGCATCGAGTCGTAGTGCCACCCGTCCGTCTGCGTCTCGGCCAGGCGTCCGTCGATGATTCGGATTACGTCGGGCAGAGGTTCGCCCGGGCGATCGCGCAGATCCAGGAGGTCGGCGAGGAGCGCACGCGCCGCGGCCTCCTCCGCGGGGGTGAAGAACCGCATCGGAGGCGGTTCGACCGTCCGCGCCACCACGACCGCGCGCGTCACGTCATCCCAGTGACGGCTCTGGTCCATCACGTCGAACCCGGGGAAGCGGGAGACGCGCTCGGCGGCGCCGTCCGGAAGCCCTGAGGCGCTCATCGCTCGCGCCTCAGCACGGCTGCCAGCAACCCCATCCCGCCGACGAGCGTCACCAGCAGCGGCGCCATCAGGGGTGGCCCCATCTCCATGTTGTAGCGGAAGTTCTTCCAGCCCCCGGGCTTCTGCCCGATTCCGCGGGCGTGAAGGACCGTGCCCTGCAGCCCGTTGGCGACGATGACCGCCGACGCGGCGGGCAGCACCGTCTTCGCGGCGCTTCTACTGCGGTACCCGGCGACCGCGGCGACGGCGCCGACCGGTCCGACGACGATCGGCGCCCACATCCAACGGTTCCCGAAGCTGGCCTTGTCATGCTCGAAGAAGATCTCCGCCGTGGTCACGACGGCTCCCACGGCGGTCAGGCCGGCGAGCAGGCGTTCGAAGCGGCCGCGGCGGACGTTGCGGACTTCGCGCAGAGGGTGCCGGACCGTCCGGATCAGGAAGGGCTGGCGGGAGCGGCGCGTCATCCCTCCATCGTGTGCGCAGACGCAACCTGTGCAATGCTGCACGAACTGCGTTCAGGCGACTCAGAGCCCGAGGACGAGGAGATCGCGCGCGGACGGCTCTCCCGCCGCGACGGCGAACCGCTCGAGCGCCTCGGTGAGCGCGTGGCGATCGGCGGCCGGCATCCCCGCCAGGATGCGGCGGATCTCGCGACGGCGTCGTTGCGAGACCTGGTCGACGATGTGCTCCCCTTGCGGCGTGAGATCGATGAGCACCTCGCGGCGGCTGTCGGGGCTGGCGCGGCGCACGATCCAGCCGCCGTCGACCATACGGTCGATGAAGCGGCTGAAGGTCGACGGGTTGACGTCCATCGCCTGCGCCAGCGCTCCCATCCGTTGGGCGCCGCCGGTGCGCAGGACCACGAGCACGCGGAACTGGGGGAGGGTGACGTCCTCGAGAGCGTCGGCCAGCGAGCTCGCGACCACGCCCAGCAGGGCGCGCGAGGCGACCAGCGCGGCGTCCGCGGCGCGATCCGCATCCGTCGTCGCGTGATGCGTCGTCTCGGGTCCCGTCACCGCATTCCCCTCACCTCGTGCCGCCACTCCACCCTAGGCCGGGACGTCGTCCGCCCATTCGAGGGCGACGAGCGGGATCTCGGGACGGGCCTCGCCTCGCGCGTGTGCCATCGCGCCCTGGAGATGCCGCCACGCCGAGGGATGGATGGTGCTGTACCTCCGGAGCACCCGCTCGGCGGCCGCCGCATCGAGGAATCGCGGATGCGCCGCCCGCCGGCGAGTCCGCCCGACCGTGACGAAGGCGACCCCGTTCGCTTCGAGATTGCGGTACCACTGGGCTCCGCGGCCGAAGCCGGACGCGACGATGATGCCGTCCTCGTCGGCCTGGACGCTCTCGAGCGCCACGAACCGGGGGGCGCCCGAGACCCGTCCCCGATGCTCGAGGAGCAGGACCCTGCCGCCGAACAGCCATCCGAGTCCCACGCGGAGAAGCGGGATCGCCGCCCGGACGAGCCACCGGGTGCGCAGCAGCCGCGCGATCAGGCGATCCATCACGTCGCCTTGCCGATTCGATGCATGAATGCAAACATTGCAGAGATGCATATGACGGCGCCACCCCCGCCGATGCCCGGGCCGACCATGTCCGGAGCCATGTGGATGCCCTCGGCGCCACCCACGACGGCCCGGCTGCTCGCGGTGCACCTCCAGCCGATCCCGGTTCTGCCGGCGCTCGCGGTGCTGCTTCTGGCGGCCTACGTCCTGGGCGTCGTGGTCCTCCGTCGTCGTGGCGATCGCTGGCCCGTCACCCGGATCGTGTGGTGGGGGGCCGGCGTCGTCTCGATCCTCGCGGTCACCGCCACGGGTGTCGACGGCTACGGCATGGAGCTCTTCAGCGTGCACATGGTCCAGCACATGGTGCTCGGGATGCTGACGCCCCTGCTGCTCGTCATGGGCGCGCCCGTGACCCTGCTGCTGCGCTCGCTCTCCGCCGGCGGGACCGGGCGGCGCGCGGTCCGGCGCGCGGTGCTGCGAGTGCTGCACTCCCGGACGGTGCGGGTGGTGACCCACCCCGTGGTCGTCGTGGCGCTGTTCCTGTTCAGCCTCTACGGCCTCTACTTCACGCCGATCTTCGACGCCCTGATGGCGACGATGTGGGGCCACAACCTCATGCTGATCCACTTCCTCCTCGTGGGCGGGCTCTACTTCTGGCGGGTGCTCGGGGTGGACCCGGTGCCGCAGCCCCGTCGCGCGATCGTCGGTCCCACCATGCGCCGGGTCCTGGAGCTCGCCGCGACCATCCCGTTCCACGCCTTCTTCGGCGTCGCGATCATGATGTCGACCGGTCTCATCGTGCGCTTCTACGCCCACGCGCCCGCCGGATGGGGGGTGGATGCGCTCGCCGATCAGCGCACCGGCGGTGGCATCGCCTGGGGCCTGACCGAACCGCCCACCCTGCTGGTCCTCGCGATCATGTTCTGGCAGTGGCAGCGTTCCGACGCGCGGGCCGCCGCGCGCGTCGGACGGGCCCGCGCCCGGGAGGAGGCCGAGCTCGCCGCGTACAACGCGCAGCTCGCCCGGCTGGCGGAGCGGGATCGGACCGCCGCATGATCCAGTACGCCCTGCTGGTCGGGATGCTCGCCGCCTTCAATCCGTGCGGGGCGCCCCTGCTGCCCGCGTATCTCGGGTTGTTCTCGCTGTCCGACGGCGGCGGATCGACGATCGGTCGCACCGCCGATGGCCTGCGCGCCGGCTCGATGATGAGCCTCGGCTTCCTGGCCGTGTTCGCCGCCGTCGGGCTCCCGCTTTCGGCGCTCGCCGCCGGACTGCGCCACATCTCACCCGAGGTCACCGCCCTCCTCGGCGTCGGCATCGTCGTCGCCGCGATCATCACCCTGCGCGGGGGTGCCGTGCGCCTCCCGGGCCGGTTGCTGCGCCTCCGCGGCGGGCGCGGGGCCGGAGCCATGGTGTCGTTCGGGATGCTCTACGCGATCGGGTCGCTCAGCTGCGAGCTCCCCCTCTTCATCGCGGCCACGAGCATCGCGTCCACCCGAAGCTGGGTCACCTCGGTGCTCGCCGTCGCGGCGTACGCGGTCGGGATGGGCCTCGTCGTGATGACCCTCAGCGTCGTCGTCGCGGTGTCGGGGCATCGCGCCCGCCGCATGCGTCTCGCGCGGCGGTGGGTGCGCCCTGTCGCGGCGACGGTCTCCATCGCCGCGGGCCTCTTCGTCACCGCCGTCGCGATCGCCGAGATCGCGGACCCGTCGCTCGCCGAGCGGCTGACCCAGCCGTTCCTGAGCGGTCAGACCGCGCTCGACGGGGCCGTGTCGACCGGGCCGGTGTGGTGGGCGACCGGCCTCGCGGTCGGGCTCGCGCTGCTCGTGGTCATACGGCTCGCGACCATGCGGAAGGCCGACGGTCGTGCCTGAGGTGCGCGCGCGCCGCGGGGCCGCCGCCCTGCCGTGGATCGCGGCCGCCGGCGGATGCCTCGTCGTCGCCGTGATCTTGGTCGCGGCGTTCCTCTCGGCCCCCGCCCCGGCCGCCTTCGCCGCCGGGATCACCCCGGCGAGCGCATCGCTCATCGAGCTGCAGCAGACGCCGCACCCCACGGCGGCCCCCGACTTCTCGCTCACGGATCAGCACGGATCGACCCTCGACCTGCGTCGGTTCCGCGGCCGGTCCGTCGTGTTGACCTTCAACGACGACGAGTGCACCGACCTGTGCACGCTGCTCGCCGAGGACGTGCTCGCGGCGGATCGCGACCTCGGCAGCCACGCCTCCGACGTCGCCTACGTCTCGGTCAACGCCAACCCGTTCCACACGGGGGTCGAGGACGTCCGGCGATGGACGGACCAGCACGGCCTGCGGAGCACGGGCAACTGGTACTACGGCACCGGGTCGGCAGCGACCCTGGCGCGCGTCGCGCAGCGGTACGGATGCGACATCGAAGCGGACCGCGCGACGGGCGACGTCGTGCACTGCACCACGATCTGGTTCATCGACCCGAACGGCCACGAGCAGGCCGTCGGCAGCTTCGGCTCCGACTCCGCCGACACGGCGCCGTTCGCACACGCGATGGCGCAGATGGCGGCGGACCTGACCGGGGAGCAGCCGGCCGTGGCCGGGCCCTCGCTCGGCGCCCCCGCGCGCGGCGACGCCGAGGTCGGCGACACCGCGCCCGCTCTCGACCTCGCTCTCGCGGCGGGTCCACCGCCTCCCTCGACCGGGTATCGCGTCGTCGACTTCTTCTCCAGCACCTGCACCGCCTGCCGCCCGCAGCTCGGCGCCCTCGAGACCGAGCAGGCACGGCTCGGGGCGAAGGTCGCGATCGTGGGCGTCGACGTCGACGATCAACCGGCGGCGGCTCGATCGCTGGCGGCGGCCACCCATGCGAGCTTCTCGGTCCTCGACGACCCGCAGGGGGCCGCCGCCGGTGCGTGGACGGTGTCGGCGCTGCCGACGCTCGTCGTTCTCGACCCGTCCGGCAAGGTCGTCATCCGGCACACCGGCGCGATGACGGTCGACCAGCTCGACTACGTCCTGAAGGACATCGACCCGGCACTGCAGCAGCAGTGAGCGCGTCGGCTCAGCGGCGGGACGACGGCTACGTCGTCGACCTCGCGGACTACGCCGCCCTCGGCGACGGCCGGACCATCGCGCTCGTCGCGCGGGACGGCCGCGTCGACTGGCTGCCCGCTCCGCGAGCGGACAGCGCGCCCGTCTTCGCCGCGCTTCTCGACAGCCGGACCGGCGGCTTCGTCGAGCTCGCGCCGAGAGACGCGTTCACCTCCGAGCGACGCTACGAGGAGGGCACCAACGTCCTCCGGACCCGCTTCCGCACCGCGACCGGCGAGGTGGAGATGACCGACGCGCTCTCGGTCGGGACCGGTCAACCACTGCCGTGGACCCAGCTGACCCGCCGCGTGGAGGGCGTGCGCGGTCAGGTGCCTATGGCGTGGCGCATCCGGCCGGGCGACATCCGCTCCTCATCTCCCGTCCGACTGGTCACGTCGGGCCCGACCGCGGTGCTGAGGGTCGGCGACTCCCAGATCGGCGTCACCGGCATCGCGCACGGTCCCGCGGCGCCGGACTCCGACGCGGGGGAGCTCGTCGGCGCGTTCGAGACCGCGGCGGGCTCCCATCACCTCGTCTGCGCGGTGATCGGCGACGGTCAGCCGCTGCACCTGCCCGATCCCGAGTGGGCGGACGGCTCCATCGAGCGCACCGTGGCGGCGGACCGCGTCTGGTCGGACTCCTTCACCACGACGGGCCCGTGGGCGGACGCCGTGCGCCGGAGCGCCCTGGCCCTCCGCCTCCTCGTCCAGCGCGACGACGGGGGGATCCTCGCCGCCGGCACCACCTCGCTTCCGGAGTCCCGGCGCGGCGGCAAGAACTGGGACTACCGCTTCGCCTGGGTGCGCGACCTCGCCTTCTCGGTGGACGCCATGCTCGACTTCGGCGCGCGTGAGGAGACCCACGCGGCCATCGCGTGGCTGGTGGGGGCGCTCGAGTCGGACGGTCACCGTGCACCCGTGTACTTCCGGGTCGACGGCAGCCGCGACGACGGCCGCCCGCGGCGGCTGTCCGCCCCCGGGTGGCAGGGGATCGGCCCGGTCGTGAGCGGCAACCGGGCTTCCGGGCAGGTCCAGCTGGGCGTCTACGGCGAGGTCCTCGCGCTGCTCGCGCGCGACGTGCGCGGCGGCAGCGTGCTCGACGAGGGCACCGCCCGCCTGATCCGCATGTTCGCCGACGAGATCTGCCGGCGCTGGCGGCGACCCGACTCGGGCATGTGGGAGCTCCCGCGTCGACGCCAGCACGTCGCCAGCAAGATGACCGCCTGGCAGGGGCTGGGGGCGGCGATCTCGATGGCGGAGGCGGGCGCCCTGGACGTGGTGGAGCCGACCGTCGACCGATGGCGCGAGCAGCAGGGCCTCATCCGCTCATGGGTGTCCGTCCACGGCTGGTCGGACGCGCGCGGCAGCTACCTGATGGACCCCCGGACCGGTCGGCTGGACGCCGCGGTGCTCCTGCACGCGCGAAGCGGCTTCGATCGGGGGGCGCGGATGTCGCGCACCGTCGACGCGATCCGCGACGAGCTGGGCTCCGGTCCTCTCGTCTACCGCTACAGCGGCATGCGCGAGGAGGAGGGCGGCTTCGTGGCGTGCAGCTTCTGGCTGGCCGAGGCGATGGCGTCGCTCGGCCGTCTCGACGAGGCGCGTCGGCAGATGGACGAGACGGTCCGGCTCGCCAACGATGTCGGCATCTACGCCGAGATGGTGGACGAGGAGGGCGCCTTCCTCGGCAACATCCCCCAGGCCCTCAGCCACCTCTCGCTCATCCAGGCCGCCTCGACGATCGCCGCCGCGGAGGCCGGGATTCTGCGTTGACGCGGGATTCCCCGCCGGCCTGGGGCCGCGGCCGCGTCTCGGGTCCCGGCGCGGGGCGGTGCGTGTGGAGCTCGGCCCGGATCGCGCGGACGACGCTCTCGGCCGTGACCCGCCCACGGACCTCCTCGCCATCCTCCGAGAGCACCGCCAGGCCGTCGGAGCCCGATCCGTCCAGCCGGTGCACGATGTCGGCGACCGTCTCGCTCTCGAACACCGCCCCCGCATCGTGGGCCGGGGGTCTCTGCGGCCGCGGCAGGGCCTCCATCGTGTCGGCGGCGGTGAGCCAGGAGAGCGCGCGCCACGGTGTCGCGCGGTCGATGTCCTGCCCCCGGCGGAACAGCTTGCCGGTGTAGATCGTCGCGTAGGACAGCCCCCGGGACAGGGCGGTGGCGATGCCGACGGTGAGCATGACCGGGAGGGTGAGGGTGAAGTCCCCCGTCATCTCGACGACGCTCGAGAGCGAGGTCAGTGGGGCGCGGGTCGCGGAGCTGAACACGCCCGCCATCCCCACCGCCGCGTAGAGCGCGGGATCGCCCGCGGCGGTGCCGAAGACCTGCTGCGCCGCCACGCCGAACGCGGTGCCGCTCATGAGCCCGACGAAGAGCGACGGTGCGAACACGCCGCCCGATCCGCCGACGCCGAGCGTCACGCTGGTCGCGACGACCTTGCCGATCGCGAGGACGAGGAGGAACCACAGCGCGTAGTCCCCGTCGAGCGCGCGGAACATGACGGGATAGCCGACGCCGTACATCTGCGGCAGCGCGAGGAGGACGAGACCCACCAGCACGCCGCCGACCACCGGGCGCGCCCACTCGGGCCGGCCGTGCCAGACCCGGTCGAACAAGTCCTCCACGAGGTAGAGGAACTTGGAGAAGCCGAGCCCGATCAGAGCGGCCAGCACGGCGAGGGCCGCGACGAGGAGGTAGTCGCGCGGGTCGGTGAGGGTCGTGCCGATCGGGAACCCGGAGAGGAAGGAGCCGTCGCCGAGGATCGGGACCGCCACGGCGTCGGCGACCATCGCCGAGATCATCACGGGGAACAGCGCCTCGACGGAGAGCTCGCGGAGGATGACCTCGACCGCGAAGAAGACGCCGGTCACGGGGGCGTTGAAAGTGGCCGCGATGCCGCCGCCGGCCCCGCAGGCGACCAGGATGCGCAGCCGGTTCTCCGGCATCCGGATCCACTGGCCGAGGCCGGAGGCCAGGGCCGCCCCGATCTGCACGATCGGACCCTCGCGGCCGACCGAACCGCCCGAGCCGATCGTCAGCGCGGAGGCGAGCGACTTCACCAGCGCCACGCGCGGCGAGATGCGTCCGCCGTTCTCCGCGACCGCGACCATCACCTCGGGCACGCCGTGGCCGCGCGCTTCGCGGGCGAACCGGCTCACGAGCGGTCCGTGGAGCACTCCGCCCACGACGGGCGCGAGCACGAGGAAGCCGAGCCCCAGCCACGGGGCGTGCGCGCTGGCGACCCAGCCGTCCTGTCCGAACTCGGCGCGGCCGGTGAACAGCCACGTGATCCCGAGCACCATCCCGCGGAAGGCCACGGCCCCGAGCCCGGCGAGGGCGCCGATGGCCACCGCGATGACGAGCAGGCCGAACCGGGATCCGCGGAGTCCGGCGGCGGCTCGGGCGGTCCAGCGGCGGGTTCGCGATCGCACGTCGGTCCTCTCGAGGGATGGAAGCGGGAGTCGAGCGCTGAGCGTTCTCTGGAAGTCGAACGCATGCGCTTCAGCAATTGTTGCGTTAACGCAACGATAGCGGACGTGACCCATCGCATCGCCGTCGTGACCGGAGGAAGCGCGGGCCTCGGCCGCGCCATCGTGCGCGAGCTCGCCGCCCGCTCGTGGGACGTGGCCGTCCTGGCCCGAGGGGAGGACGGCATCGAGGCCGCGGCCGCCGACGCACGCGCCGCGGGCGTGCGGGCGCTCGCCGTGCCCGTCGACGTCTCCGACGCGACGGCCCTGGAGGCCGCCGCCGATCGGGTGGAGCAGGAGCTCGGGCCGATCGAACTGTGGGTCAACAACGCCATGGTCTCGGTGTTCGGCGAGTTCATCGACATCGAGCCCGACGACTTCGACCAGGTGCTCCGCGTCGTCCTCGGCGGATACGCCAACGGCACCCGGACCGCGATGCGCCGCATGATGTCGCGCGACCGCGGCCATATCGTGCAGGTCGGCTCCGCGCTCGCGCACCGGGGGATCCCGCTGCAGTCCGCGTACTGCGCCGCCAAGCACGGCATCAAGAGCCTCACCGAGTCGGTGCTCGTCGAGCTGCGTCACCGGCGGTCCGCGGTCTCGATCTCGCAGGTCGACATGCCGGCCATGAACACCGTGCAGTTCAACTGGGTAAAGAACCTGCTGCCGCATCACCCGCAGCCGGTGCCGCCGATCTACCAGCCCGAGATCTGCGCGGCGATCCTGGCCGACGTCGCCGAGCGTCCTCGTCGGCGCACGTGGGTGGGGGAGTCGACGGTCGCGACGATCCTCGGAACCCGCCTCTCGGCCCGACTGGCCGATGCGATGGCCGAGCGAGCCGGGTTCGCGCAGCAGGACCCCGGGATCCGCGACCCCATGCTGCCGCCGAATCTCCGCGAGCCCGTGCCCGGCGACCACGGCGCGCACGGCGTGTTCGACGGGAAGGCGCACGCCGTCACCCCGCAGACCTGGGCGCAGCATCACCGCGGCCTCGCCACCGGGGTCGGAGCGGCCGTGGCGACCGTCGCCGTCGTGGCCGGCGTGCTGGCCGGTCGGGCGCAGGCGCGATGAGCAGCACGGGAGGCGTTCTGGTCTCCGTCGCGCGCGTGGGGCTCGCGCTTCACGACGCGGCGGACGTCGAGAGCCGGGTCCGGCTCCGTCGCGCCGACGGCAGCGCGTCGGCGGCCGCCTGGCTGGCGCTCGCCCGGGAGGTCGCGCAGGGCGTTCTGCTGCTCGGAGCCGGTCGGCGCGCCCATCGCCTCGGCGGCGTGGTGGACATGATGCACGGGGCGTCGATGCTGGCCTATGCCGTCGTTCGACCCGGCCGCGGCGGCGCCGCGGAGGCGGCTCGCGCCGCCGGCTTCGCGCTCGCCGAATGGGAGCTCGCATGACCCACCACGTGATGGAGGCGCGGTCGGGGCGCGCCATCGGGGTGAGCGGTCTCGGCGATCCCGACTCGGAGCGCCTCGTCGTCTTCTGCCACCCGTCACCGGGTGCCTCGGGGTTCGATCCCGATCCGGATCTGACCACGGCCTCCGGACTTCGCCTGATGTCGCTCGACCGGCCCGGGTACGGCGCGACCGACCCCGCCCCGGCGGCTCACGGCGGCGTCTGGCTCGATGACGTCTCAGAACTCCTCGACATCGTCGAGCAGTCCGCCCGGAGCGCGACCGGAACCGACTACGGCGCGATCGCGGTGATCGGATGGGGCGTCGGCTCGGTCTACGCTGCCGCGCTGGCCGCCCTCCGGCCGCACCTCGTCGACCGCCTCGCGCTCGTCGCCCCGCCGGCACCCGGCGCCGACGCCTCGGACGAGGCGCTCCTCAGCGCGGACGTCGACGAGGACGCCCACCCCGGCTTCCTCGATCGACGCGATCGCATGCTCGCGAGCGCCGCGAACGGAGTGGGCGGACGGGACTTCGACCGCGCGGTGCTCGAATCCGCCTGGTCCTCCCGCCTGTCCGCGATCCGGGCGGACGTCCTCATCGTGACCACGGACGACGACTCGGGTCGGGAGGCGGCGCGTCAGTGGCGCGAGCTGCTCCCCGGCGCCGCGCTGCGGGCGTCCGACGGGTCCGCCGCCGGACTCATCGCCGACACCTGGGGAGACGTTCTCGCGTACTGCCGCGTGCGGGAGCCTCGCTAGACGGCACGGCCGGGCGAGCGCGCACGGTCAGTGTCCGTCGCCGAGCTCGCCGGTGAGACGTCGGTGGAAGCGGGTGGAGGTCTCGTTCATCCCCTCGATGGTGACCGACTTGCCGCGGCGGGCATACCGAGTGGAGATGGCGTCGAGGGCGGCGACGGTCGAGGCGTCCCACACGTGGGACTCGCGCATGTCGATGACGACGTCCGCCGGGTCGGCGGAGTACTCGAAGTGATGCGTCAGGTCGTTGCTGGTGGCGAAGAACAGTTCGCCCCGAATCCGGTATCGCACGACTCCGCCCGCGGGCTGTGACCGCGTGACGGTGGCGAATCGGGCCACCCGGCGAGCGAAGACCACCATGGCGACGAGCACGCCGACGACCACCCCGATCGAGAGGTTTTCGGTGGCGACGACCACCGCGACCGTGATGACCATGACCGTCGTCTCGCCGACCGGCATCCGTCTGAGCGTTGTGAGGCGGATGCTGTGCCAGTCGAAGGTGCCGACGCAGACCATGATCATGACGGCGACGAGGGCCGCCATGGGGATCATCCCGACGAGGTCGTGGAAGACGAGCATGAGCACGAGGAGGAACACGCCGGCGCTGAAGGTGGAGAGCCGGGTGCGGGCGCCCGACTCCCGGACGTTGATCATCGTCTGGCCGATCATGCCGCAGCCGCCCATGCCGCCGAACAGACCGGACGCGATCTGGGCGATGCCCTGGCCGATCGACTCGCGGGACTTGTTCGATCCGGTCTCGGTGATCTCGTCGACGAGCTTCGCGGTCATGAGCGACTCGACCAGGCCCACCGCCGCGGCGGCGAGGGCATAGGGGCCGATGATGCCGAGAGTCTCGAGGGTGAACGGCAGCTGCGGGACGCCGAACGGCGGCAGTCCGCTGGGCAAGGCGCCTTCGTCGCCGACGGTCGGGATCTGCAGGCCGGCGAGCAATGCGATCGCGGTGACGACGACGACCGCGACCAGGGGCGCGGGGACGGCCTTCGTGAGTCGGGGGAAGAACACGATGATGAGCACGCCGAGAGCGACCAACGGGTAGACCAGCGTCGGCACGTTGATCAGATGCGGGAGCTGGGCGATGAAGATCAGGATCGCGAGCGCGTTGACGAACCCGACCATCACGCTGCGGGGGATGAAGCGCATGAGCTTGGCGAATCCGACCGCGCCGAGCACGATCTGGATGATGCCGGCGAGGACCACGGTGGCGATCAGGTACTGCAGGCCGTGCTCTTTCGCGACCGGGGCGACGACGAGGGCGATGGCGCCCGTCGCGGCGCTGATCATGGCGCGACGGCCGCCGACGATCGAGATGACGATCGCCATCACGACCGAGGAGAACAGCCCGACGCCGGGGTCGACTCCGGCGACGATCGAGAAGGAGATCGCCTCCGGGATCAGCGCGAGCCCGACCACGAGACCCGCGAGAACCTCCCGGATGAGGACGCGCGGGCGGCGCACCGCGTCGACGACTCGGACGGAGCCGTCGTCGGAGGGGACTCCGACGGTGGCGGCGAGCAGCAGTTCTGTGACGCGTGCGGGCACGGGTCTCCTTCGTCACATCGGAGTGACCGGCGAGGGGCGGGTTCCGGGGGCGGGTGGGCGCGGGATCGGACATGATGGGCGCTGGCCCGGATCGGGACTTACCCTAACGTAACGAGAGATTTGAGCGCGCGTGTCCGAGACGACGATGCACATCGGCGAGGTCGCCGAGCGGACGAGCCTGTCGCACCGCACGCTGCGCCACTACGACGAGATCGGCCTGGTTCGTCCCTCGGGGCGCACGGACGGCGGGTTCCGCCTCTACACGGAGACCGACGTCTCCCGACTCCTGCTCATCCGACGGATGAAGCCTCTCGGCTTCTCCCTCGAGGAGATGGCCGATTTCCTCACCGTCGTGGGCCGGCTGCAGACGGACCCCGCAGACCGGACCGCACGCGTACGACTCGACGCCCTCATCGCAGAGACCCGCGTGCGCCGTCAACGGCTCCGCGCTCAGCTCGACATGGCCGACGAATTCCAGCAGCTGCTGACCTCGCTCTGAGGCGCGGGCTACGCGTTCGAGGCGTCGGCGCCCCACGCGCGTGGGTCGTTCGGCCCGACCGCGAACGGGTCGGGTCGTCCTACGTTCGAGGACCACCGGCTCTCGAGGAGGTCCTCATGCGACTACCCGCCGCGACACTCGCCCCTGTGCTCGCTCTCGCGCTGCTCGCCACGGCCACAGGGTGCAGCGCCCGTGAGCCCGGCAGCAGCCCCACCACGTCCGCGGCGGCGACGTCGACGCGGTCGCCTGCCGCCGCCACGCCTGCGGACGAGACAGCGCGCCTGCAATATCTCATCGAGGAGGAGAAGCTCGCGCACGACGTGTACCAGCAGTTCGGGCAGCTCTGGGGCGAGCAGGTCTTCGGCAACATCCTGGCCAGCGAGGTGACGCATCAGCAGCTCCTGGTGCCGCTGCTCACGTCTCTCGGCCTCCCCGACCCCCGGTCGTCGACGGCCGGCGAATTCTCTGATCCGGAACTGCAGCGCATGTACGACCGATACGTGCACCAGGGCAGCGTGAGCGTGACCGAGGCGTACAAGGTCGGTGTGGCTATCGAGCAGAGGGACATCGCCGACCTGAGCGCCGACCTGAAGACCGCCACCGATCCGGCCACCACCACGGTCCTGCAACGGCTGCTCGTCGGATCGCGGAACCACCTCCAGGCGCTGGAGGCGCACCTGAGCTGACGCTCTCCCTGCTCCGCGGAGCGACCGCAACCTCCGCGACGATGAGCGACAATGGAGCCGGAGCCTCCGGGCTCCTGGTGGTGGGGCTCGCCAACGGAACCTCGGCGCAACGCCGACAACAGTCCCTATCTCGCATCCACGCGCAGATAGGACACCCATGCCCGCACGCGAACCGCTCGACCCCGACGTCGACACCGTCGGCCGGCGCCGACCGGCACTCCCTCCCGGGCGACATCTCGGCCTCGTGTTCATCGGGGGCGCCACCGGTACCGCTGCCCGCGCGTCGATCGCCGCGGCGGTCCCCGTCGTGGCCGGCATTCCGGTCGCGATCCTCGGGATCAACGTCGTCGGCGCGTTCGTCCTGGGCGTCGTGGTGGAGTACCTCGTCTCCCGTGGTCCGGACTCGGGGCGGCGCCGCTCCGTGCGGCTGCTGATCGGGACCGGCGTCATGGGCGGATTCACGACCTACAGCACCCTCACCGCCGACGGCGCTCGACTCGTCGAGACGGCCCCGTGGATCGCGGTCGCCTCTCTGCTCGCCGCGCTCGTGGTCGGCGCGGCCGCGAGCTTCGCCGGCATCACCCTCGGGCGCCGGCTGGGACGGAGCATCCGATGAGCCCGCTCGTCCTCCTGGTGGTGGCCGTAGCCGGCGGCGTCGGCTCCGTGCTGCGATTCGTGGTCGACACGGCGATCACGTCCCGTTCTCGCGTGCGGTTCCCGGTGGGGACCAACGTCATCAACGTGTCGGGATCGTTCCTGCTGGGGCTCCTCACGGGGCTGGCCTCGGGCGGCCTGCTCAGCCCCGACCTCACCCTCGCGCTCGGCACGGGGCTCCTCGGCGGGTACACGACGTTCAGCACCGCCAGCCTCGAGACCGTTCGCCTTCTCGCCTCACACCGAAACCGCGCGGCGGCGCTCAACGGCCTCGGATTCCTCGCGCTCAGCGTCACGATCGCGGCAGGCGGCCTCGCCCTCGGCCGCGCGCTCGTCTGACGCGACTGCGGCGCGGACCGTGCGTGGGGACGAGAGGATCGGTCCGGCGGGCGGAGCGCATAGTTTCGCATGGTGAGCAGTCGAGAGCCGCGCCGAGCGGCGTCCACCTGTCCGGCATGTCGGAGGAACTGACCGGCGAGGCGCTCGCGGCCCGCCGCGCCGTCGTCGCCGAGGCCAACCGACGGTTCGGTCGTGTGCTCTCGGTGATCGGCGCGGTGCTCGCCGCCCTCGCGCTGCTGTTGCTGGTCGCCGGCGGTCTTCTGATGACCTGGGTCGCGTCGGAGCCTGCGAGTCTGGACGCCTCGGCAGCTGACGGTCTGAGAGGCCTGGCCGCGGTGGGTTTGAGCGTGGTGCCGGGACTCCTGGCGCTCTTCGGCATGTGCGGCCTGGTCGGCGGCGAGCAGATCCGGCGCGGGGCCATCACCCGCAATCCGGATCCGCCCGCCACCGCGCTGCCGAGCGCATCGCACGTCTCCCGGTTCCGGGTCCTCCCGACCGGCTGGCATCTTCTGTGGATCGCGGTCGGCGTGGTCGTGTCGGTCGTCCTGGCGGGTCTGCCCGTCATCTCCTGGTTCACCGGCGGGTGGCCGAGCTCCGTGACCGGCTCGGAGTCGTTCGACGTGTACTGGGTGATCTACGGCTCGATCGCCTTCGGAGTCACGGTCGCGGCCGCGACATCGCTTCTGAAGAAGACCGCATACGCGCGAGCGGTGCGCTCCGGGCGGGTCGCCGAGGGTCGAACCGGGGCCGGGCAACGGTTCTGGCGGTGGTTCGACTACCGCTGGCGTTTCGACCTGTGGCTCGCCGGCGCCGGCGCCATGGTCGCGGTCCTCGCACTGACCCCGCTCTCCACCGTCGTCGGCCCCGACGCGACTCGGGACCAGCTCGCCGGCGCGCTGCCTGCCAGCCTGTCGTTCGTGGCGCTCGGGGTCGTCGCGGTCGTCGCCGGCGTGGTCTGCTCGCTCAACTTCTGGCGCGCGGGCGAAGAGATCGGCACCGGGGAATCCGCGGCCTGAGAGCGGCGGCGCTCGCGCCCGAGGAATGACGCCTGCGGGAGCCTCGCTAGGCTGAACACGGAGCGCCGGGAAGTCTGGTCGGCCGGCACGTGGTGCCGCGATCAGATCGGAGCGCCCGTGCTGGCAGCCCTGCCGTCCTCCCTCGCCCGCAACTTCCTCGGCGGATCGCCGCGGTGGTACAAGGTCACCATCCTCGCCTTCCTCGCGATCAACCCGATCGTGTTCCTCGCGATCAGCCCGTTCGTCGGCGGGTGGCTGGTCGTCGCGGAGTTCATCTTCACCCTCGCGATGGCGCTGACCTGCTACCCCCTTCAGCCGGGCGGCCTGCTCGCGATCGAGGCGGTCGCGCTCGGGATGGCGTCGCCGGGGGCCGTCTTCGACGAGGCGCGGTCGAACTTCACCGTCATCCTTCTGCTGATGTTCATGGTGGCGGGCATCTACTTCATGCGCGAGCTGCTCCTGCTGCTCTTCACCAAACTCCTCGTCGCGGTCCGCTCGAAGATCCTGCTCTCGCTCGCGTTCGCGGCCGCCGCCGCGGTGCTCTCGGCCTTCCTCGACGCGCTCACCGTCGCCGCGGTCGTCATCGCGGTCGCCGGAGGGCTCTACGCGGTGTACCACCGCTTCGCGTCCGGCCGACGTCGCGGCGACGACCACGACCACGCCGACGACGACCTGGTGCGCGACCAGCACGCCGACGACCTCGAGACCTTCCGCGCGTTCCTGCGCAGCCTCATGATGCACGCCATGGTCGGCACCGCCCTCGGCGGCATCGCGACCCTCGTCGGCGAACCGCAGAACCTGCTCATCGGCGACACCGCGGGGTGGGACTTCGGGCAGTTCCTCGTGCACGTCGCGCCCGTCTCGATCCCGGTGATCATCGTGGGGCTGGGGCTCTGCGCGCTCCTGGAGCGCACGCGCTGGTTCGGCTACGGCGCCCGGCTCCCCGACTCGGTGCGCGAGGTCATGGAGGGGTGGGATGCGCAGCAGACCCGGGACCGCGACGGTCGCGCCCGCGCCCGGCTCCTCATCCAGTCGCTCACCGCGGTCGGCCTGGTCGTGGGGCTCGGCCTGCACGTCGCCGAGGTCGGTCTGGTGGGGCTCGCGGTCATCGTCGTCGCGACCGCGTTCGCCGGCGTCACCGAGGAGCACGCGATCGGCAAGGCGTTCCAGGAGGCGCTGCCCTTCACGGCCCTGCTCGTGGTGTTCTTCGCGATCGTGGCCGTCATCCACGAGCAGCACCTGTTCACGCCGATCATCGACGCCGTCCTCGCGCAGGAGGGCCGCGGTCAGCTCTCGCTGATCTTCCTCGCCGCCGGCGCGCTCTCGGCGATCAGCGACAACGTCTTCGTCGCGACCGTGTACATCAGCGAGATCGCAAAGGCGTTCCACGCGGGCGACCTCACCCGCCACCAGTTCGAGATGCTCGCCGTCGCCGTCAACAGCGGCACCAACATCCCGAGCGTCGCGACGCCGAACGGGCAGGCCGCCTTCCTCTTCCTCCTCACCTCGGCGCTCGCGCCGCTCATCCGCCTCGGTTACGTGCGGATGCTGTGGATGGCGCTGCCGTACGCGGTCGTGCTGTCGGTCGTCGCATTCCTCGCGACCGCCTTCCTGCTGTGAGGAGCGCGCGACCGCTCCCGTGAGAACCCTCCAGCCGAGATGCTGGAGCCGTGACCCATCACGTCATGGATTCCCGCTCCGGCCGGGCGATCGGTGTCAGCGGTCTCGGAGACCCGGACTCGGATCGGCTGGTGCTTTTCTGCCACCCCTCGCCGGGCGCCTCCGGATTCGATCCCGACCCCACGGTGACCGGGGCGGCCGGCCTGCGAATCGTGTCGCTCGATCGGCCCGGATTCGGTGCCACCGAGGCGGCCTCGTCGAGCCGTTTCGAGACCTGGGTCGACGATGTCGCCGAGTTCCTCGGCGACATCGAGCAGTCGGCGCTCGACGCGACCGGTACCGACTACGGGACGATCGCGGTCGTCGGGTGGGGAGTCGGCGCGGTGTACGCCGCACGCCTCGCCGGGCTGCGACCGCAGCTGGTCGACCGACTGGCCCTCGTCGCCCCGCCCGAACCCGGCGACGACCGCGGCGACGCGGCGATGCTCCGCGAGGACGTCGACGAGTCGCTCCATCCGGGCTTCGCGGACCGGCGCGCGCGCATGCTGGCGAGCGCGGGCAACGGCGACGACGGACGTCGGGTCGACCGTGCCATGCTCGCCTCCCACCGGGCCGAGCACCTGTCGGCCGTCGAGGCCGACGCCCTCATCGTCGCGACGGACGACGAGCGCGGGCGGGAGGCGGCGGGCTGGTACCGCGACCGCATCCGCACGGCCGAGGTGCGCCTGCGCGCGAGCCGCCCAGGCGCTCTCATCGTCGACACCTGGCGCGAGGTGCTCGAGCACTGCCGGGAGCGCTCGCGCCGGTAGGGGATGGGCCGCCTCAGCTCGACGTGTCCAGCAGCGACGCGGACTCCACCAATCGACGGAAGTCGGCGACGAAGCGCGTCGCCGGTGCGCCGTCCACGACGACGTGGTCGATGACGACCACCAGGTCGGCGATCTTCCGGATCTCGATCCGGTCTCCCACGACCCTCGGCCGGCGGGCGATGCCCCCGACCACCAGCTCGAGCGACATCACGGTGGGGGGAGAGATGGCGAAGCCCCCGCCTCCGCCGAACATGCCGATGCTGGTCACGGCGACCGTGCCGATCTCCTGCCGGAGGCGCACCGACCTCGCCATGAGCACGTCCAGGAGCCGGTCGGCGCCGGGGATCGAGGTCAGGAGACGGCCCCAGCGGCGTTCCATCCGTCCGGCCGGCCCGGCGTAGGGCTCGGATTTCGCCTCCCGCAGCTCGCGCGAGAGGTCGTCGACGCTCCGCGCGTCGGCGTCGCGCAGGACCCGGGGGAAGGCGATCGGCCGCTCGGCGGTGTCAACCTCGACGAGCACGGCCACGTCGACGAAGTCGTGGGTGACGATCCGACCCCGCCAGTCCCGGTAGCCGTGCACCTCGGGGTTCTGGCGCACGGCGCGCGCGAGACAGGCGACCAGGAACGCGGTCATCGAGAGCGGCTCGGGCCGATGCGCCGCGATCCGCGCGCGCGCCGTCGTGACGTCGAGGTCGATGAGCCCCACCATCGGCACGATCCGCCGGCCGTAGCGCAGGCCGGCGTTCATGACGCGACGCGCCGTGCCGGGCGGATGGGTGGATCGGCTTCGCGGCGTCCCCCGCGAGCGCCCCTCGGTCGTCACCCCCGGGACGGCGCCCACGTCGCCTCGCCGGCCCGGCGGAAGGCGGCGCGCGCGAGGCCGATGCCGAACGCGAAGAGCGCGGCCACGGCGGCGACGTACCCGGCGTAGGCCGTCACCACCAGCGTCAGCCGCCATCCGGTCGCCGAGCGGTCGCCGTCGCCGAGTCCGGTGGCCGTGGCGACCCAGGTGACCACCGCGAACATCACGCCGGCGAGCACGGCCGACACGGTGATCGCAAGGCGGGAGCGGCGGGCGAGGTAGGCGGCGACGACGAGCGCGACACCGCCGACGGCGACGATCGCGACGAGCTCGCCGGGCAGGAGGTAGTCCAGGTGCAGGCCGCCCCGCATGGCGGCACCGACCATCAGCAGCACGATCGGGGCGGCGAGCACACCGCCGACGAGGACGACCCCGATGACGGCGAGCACCCGCGCCACGATGACGACGGGCCCCGGTCGCTCGCCGCGGGTGCGCATCGCCATGACCCGACCTCTCGCGGTCGCAGGGGCGCGGGGGGGCGGGCGGGGGGGCGAGCAC
>NZ_JBQCHS010000012.1:0-175670 GCF_051954455.1 Pseudolysinimonas sp.
CGCTCGAATGGCCTCGTTGAAGGGTCACACCTGAACAGCCGCCCGTGCGGGGCGGCTGCGGGGGGGGGGGGGGGGCGGGCGCCCCCCCCCCCCCCCCCCCCCCCCCCCCCCCCCCCCCGCGGCGGCGGGGGGGGGGCCCCCCCCCCCCCCCCCCCCCGGGCGGGGGGGGGGGGGGGGGGGGGCGGGGGCGGGCCCCCCCCCCCCCCCCCCACCGCAGCCGCCCCGCACGGGCGGCTGTTCAGGTGTGACCCTTCAACGAGGCCATTCGAGCGCGGCCGGCGCGGGCGGCGAAGGGTCGAAGGTCCCGGCGACGGGACGGACGTCATGTCCCCGAAACGCGACAGCGGCTAGATTCGTTCACCATCGGCCCCGTGCACCCGCGGCCGTCCTGCATCCGAGGAAGGTTCCCCCATGCGCAAGACTCTCGTCCTCCCCGTCGCGGCCGTCGCCGCGGCGCTCCTGCTCGCCGGCTGCGTCGACAACAGCGGCGGATCGGGCGGCTCGGGCGGCAGCGGCTCCGGCACCAAGAACAGCTACGGCGTCACCAAGGACGACGCGCTCGCCAAGACGCTGCCGAGCAAGATCTCCTCGGCCGGCAAGCTCACGATCGGCATCGACGCCACCTACGCGCCCAACGAGTACAAGGACTCCGACGGCAAGCCGATCGGCTGGGACGTCGACCTCGCCGACGCGATCGCCGCGAAGCTCGGCGTGACCACCGACTACACGATCTCGAAGTTCGACAACATCATCCCGAGCATCACGGGGGGCCGGTACGACCTCGGCGTCTCGTCGTTCACCGACACGACCGAGCGCGAGAAGCAGGTCGACTTCGTCAACTACTACAGCGCCGGCGTGCTGTGGGCCTCCCAGAAGGGCAAGACCGTCGACCCCGACAACGCGTGCGGGCTGAAGGTCGCGGTCGAGGCCGGCACCTACGAGGACACCGACGAGGTGCCCGCGAAGTCGAAGGCCTGCACCGACGCCGGCAAGCCGGCCATCCAGGTCCTCAAGTTCGACGGGCAGGACCAGGCGACCAACGCGCTCGTGCTCGGCCAGGTCGACGCGATGAGCGCCGACTCGCCGATCACCGAGTACGCGATCAGCAAGCAGAAGGACAAGATCCAGGCCGCCGGCAAGACGTTCGACGTCGCGCCCTACGGCATCGCAGTCGACAAGGGCTCGAAGCTCACCGATGTGATCAAGAACGCCCTGCAGTCGCTCATCGACGACGGCACCTACACGAAGATCCTCACCAAGTGGGGTGTGCAGGACGGCGCGGTCGACAAGGCCGACGTCAACGCCGCGTCGAAGCAGTAACTCCCGCAACCCGGAGTCGAGATGACGGACGAACAGCGCCCCGAGGCGATCCGCGCGATCCGCCTGCGGCACCCCTGGCGGATCACCATCGCGGTGATCCTGATCCTCCTCGTGGTGCTGTTCGTCCTCGACGCCGCCCAGCGCAAGGCATTCGGCTGGCAGTACGTCGGCAAGTACATCTTCGACAGGCGGATCAGCGAGGCGGCGCTCGTCACGCTCGAGCTGACCGTGCTGTCGATGGTGATCGGCATCGTGCTCGGCCTGATCCTCGCGGTCATGCGCCTGTCGCCGAACCCGGTCGTCAAGGCGGTGGCCTGGGTGTACCTCTGGATCTTCCGCGGCACCCCGGTCTACGTGCAGCTGGTGTTCTGGGGCCTCATCACCCTCATCTACAACTCGGTGATCATCGGGATCCCGTTCGTCCACACCTGGGCGACGATCCCGATCACCTGGGTGCCGCCGCTGTTCTTCATCTCGGTGGTCGGTCTGTCGCTCAACGAGGCCGCCTACATGGCGGAGATCGTCCGCGCCGGTCTGCTCTCGGTGGATCCGGGGCAGGAGGAGGCCTCCAAGGCGCTCGGCATGTCGTGGAGCCAGACCATGTCGCGCATCGTCATCCCGCAGGCGATGCGGGTCATCATCCCGCCGACCGGCAACGAGGTCATCTCGATGCTGAAGACGACGACGCTCGTCGCCGCGGTCCCATTCACCCTCGACCTGTTCGGGCGCGCGCGCGACATCTCGGCCGAGACGTTCACGCCGATCCCGCTGCTCATCGTCGCGTCGCTCTGGTACCTCTTCTTCACCTCGATCCTCATGGTCGGCCAGTACTTCCTCGAGAAGCGCTTCCAGCGCGGGACCCGCCGCGGCACGCCGATCATCGACGGCGACTCCGTGGCTCCCGCGTCGGTCGGGGGGCCGGTCATCGGCGGCCAGGGGGGAGTGCGATGAGCGACGCGACGGCGGGCTCCGCGGCCGCGCGCCCGATGGTGGAGGCGCGCGCCGTCTCGAAGCGCTTCGGCAGCAACGAGGTGCTGAAGGGTATCTCGCTCACCGTCGACCGCGGGCAGGTCATGTGCGTGATCGGCCCGAGCGGATCGGGCAAGTCGACCTTCCTGCGCTGCATCAACCACCTCGAGGTCGTCGACGCGGGCCGGCTCTACGTCGACGGCGACCTCATCGGCTACCGCGAGCGGGGCGACAAGCTCTACGAGCTGAAGCCCGCGGAGGCCGCCCGCCAGCGTCGCGACATCGGCATGGTGTTCCAGCACTTCAACCTGTTCCCGCACCTCACCGCGCTCGAGAACGTGGTCGAGGCGCCCATCCGGGTGAAGGGCGTCGGACGCCGGGAGGCCATGGAGCGCGGCCGCGAGCTGCTCGTCCGGGTGGGTCTCGGCTCCCACGTCGACCACTACCCGGCGCAGCTCTCCGGCGGTCAGCAGCAGCGCGTCGCGATCGCCCGCGCGCTCGCCATGGAGCCGAAGCTCATGCTCTTCGACGAGCCCACGAGCGCGCTCGACCCGGAGCTGGTCGGCGAGGTGCTCGACGTGATGCGCGAGCTCGCGGCGACCGGCATGACGATGGTCGTCGTGACGCACGAGATGGGCTTCGCGCGGGAGGTCGGCGACAGCCTCGTCTTCATGGACGGCGGGGTCGTCGTCGAGGCGGGCGACCCGCGCGAGGTGCTCGCGAACCCGCAGCACGAGCGCACGAAGGCCTTCCTGTCGAAGGTGCTGTAGCCCTCCCGATCGCGGGACCGCTAGATTCATCCCGATCCCGGCATGCGTCGGGTTCGCCCCCGACCCGAACCCGAAGGATCGGCCCATGCCCGGTCTGTCCCGTCGTCAGTTCCTAGCCGGCGCCGCCTCGGCGGCCGCGGTCACGGGACTCTCGATCGACGTCCTCGGTCCGGCGCTGACCGCGCGGGCCGCGACCGCATCGACCACGGCCGGCGCGACCCCGTCGACGCTGCAGCAGACCATCCTGCGGGGCGCGACGGGGCAGGGCGGCTACCACACGCTGACCACCGGGCCGGGGGAGCCCTACCTCCCGCGTCTGGACGTCCTGCGCCGTGAGCCGGGCGCCGCCCGAGCGGGCGCTCGGCGCTCGCTCCTGTATCTCGGCCACCTCTCCGATCTGCACGTGATCGACGCGCAGTCGCCGGCGCGCATCGAGCCGATGATCGTGCAGGACCACGCGGCGTGGGGCTCGGCCTTCCACCCGCAGGATCCGATGAGCGTCCACACCACGGCGGCGATGGTCCACGCCTTCGCCGACGCCCGCTACAGCCCCCTGACCGGTGCGCCCATGGGGGCGGCGGTGGTCACCGGGGACAGCGCCGACATGCATTCGCACCTCGAACTCCGCTGGTACATCGACCTCATGGACGGCAAGTCGGTCGACCCGGCGAGCGCCGGCCGCGTCTTCCACGGCGTGCAGGCCTGGCCCGAGGCGATCTGGGCCTACCGGCCGGCCGATCCGGCCGGCGGCGGCTTCGGGCACCACGGATTCCCGCGACTGCCGACGCTCCTCGACCAGGCGATCGCACGGCCCGTCGCCTCCCCGGGTCTGCCCGCCCCCTGGTACGCGGTGTACGGCAACCACGACACGCTCCTGCTCGGGACCTTCGGGCTCTCGCCCATGCTGCGCGACCTCGCCGTCGGCGGGCGGAAGTCGTACACGATCGAGGCGACGGCGGCCGGCATCCTCGGCGGGTACGCCGCGACCGCGAGCCCGCTCCAGCAGTGGCTGGACTCCGTCGGCATCGCGTTCGGACGTCCCGGGTTCAAGGACGTGCCCGCCAACCCCGAGCGCTTCCTCTTCTCGCAGCACCAGTTCATGGCCGAGCACTTCGAGACCGAGAAGACGCCGGGCCCGATCGGGCATGGATTCACGAAGCACAACCTGGACTCCGGCGAGACGTGGTGGAAGGCGAACCTCTCACCGCACGTCCGCGTCTTCGGCCTGGACACCTGCAACCAGGTCGCGGGCCCCGACGGCGCGGTCCCGGACGTGCAGTTCCGCTGGCTCGAGAAAGAGCTGGCAGCGGCCCAGCGGGAGCGGAAACTGGTGCTGATCCTCAGCCACCACAACAGCGTCACGCTCGAGAACCGCGCCCAGCGTCCTGGTGACGACGAGGTTCTGCACGGCGCCGAGGACTTCGTCGCCATGCTGCTGAAGTACCCGGTGGTCATTGGGTGGCTCAACGGCCACACCCACCTCAACCAGATCCTGGCCCACACCTCCCCGACCGGCGGCTTCTGGGAGATCACCACCGCCTCGTGCATCGACTTCCCGCAGCAGCAGCAGGTCGTCGAGCTGGTCGACAACCGCGACGGGACGATGTCGCTGTTCACCACCGTTCTGGACCACGCCTCGCCGGCCGTGCCCGGCACGAGCGGCAGCGCCGCGGACCTCGCCGCACGCAGCCGCGAGTTCGCGGCCAACGACTGGGCCGAGACGCCCGCGATGCGCCGGGGGTCGCCGCTGGATCGCAACACCGAGCTCCTGCTGCCCGCGCCGTTCGACCTCTCGGCGATCTCGGATTCCGCGCTCGAGGCTCAGCACCTCGCCGAGGGCGCCCGGATCGTGGCCTACGAGAGGCGGATTGCGTGAGGCGCCCGCTCGCCGTCGCCGGCATCCTCGTCGCCGCCGGCGCGCTCGCCGGCTGCTCGCAGGTGGCGGCTCTGGCACCGGTCGGGGGCACCCGGCTCGTCGAGGTCCGATTCGCGACCATCGACGTGCTGGAGGAGCACGCGGTGCAGGTGGAGCTCGCGCCGGTCTGCCGGAGGGCGACCGACGCGACGATCTCGTGCGTCGGCACCACCCGGGACGGTCGGCGGATCACCGGGATCTCGCGCGGCTCCGCGCCCGACCGGCTGACCGTCGAGGTCGGCGGCGATGTGCTCCACGACGGGCCCTACCTGCCGGTGCTGGACCGGGCCGCGCAGGGGACATCGTGAGACGCGCCTGGCGGGTCCTGGCGCCGTTGATCGTCGTGGAGTCGCTTGCGCAGGCGGCGCGCGGCCTGCTGGCCGCGGCGTGGTCGGCCGGTCTCCTCGCCATCGTCGCCGTCTCGGCGGTGGCGACCGCGGGCGGCCTCGTGATCCTGGTCGCGGCGCTCCGCGACGCCGCCGCCGGGCGACCCCTCGCGGCGCCCGGGGCCCTCGTCGTGGTCGCGTCGGTGGTGGTGGTCGTCGTCGTGTCGGCGGCGGCCGTGGCGAACCCCATTGCGGGCGGTGTCGCCCTCGTCGTCGCGCTGCCCGCCCTGGGCGCCGTCGCGAGCGGGCGTCCGCACCCCCGCGCCATGGCGGCGGCGTTCCGACGACCGGTGTCGGCGGTCCTGGCCGTCGTCGTGTCCGTCGTCGTCGTTCTCCTGCTCGCGGTCGCGTCGGCGCTCCTTGGCTTCTTCGTGACCGGGGTCTGGTCGGCGGCGATCCTCTGGCTCATCGACGGTGTCGCCGCTTGTCTGCTGCTGATGTGGTGGACGTCCCTGATCCGATCGGCGTCCGGCGGCCGCGTCGCGGATCGTTAGCCTGATCGGCATGCACGGCCCTGAACTCGTCACGCTCGTCGTCGTCGGGGTCGTCCTCGTCATCGGGGTGGTCTCGTTCTTCGCGGGCCGGATCGGCGTCGCCGCGCCCCTGGCGCTCACGGTGGTCGGGGTGGGGATCGGCGCGATCCCCGCGGTCCCGCACGTCGACGTCGAGCCGGACATCGTGCTCACCGTGATCCTGCCGCCGCTGCTCTACGCCGCCGCGCGCCAGGTGCCGCTCGTCGACTTCCGCCGCAACCTCCGGGTCATCGCGTTCCTGGCCGTCGCGCTCGTGATCGTCTCGGCCGTCGCGGTCGGCGTCGTCGTGCACCTGGTCTGGGTCGCGGTGCCGCTCGCGCTCGCGATCGCCCTCGGGGCCGTCGTAGCGCCCCCGGACGCCGTCGCCGCGACGAGTCTCGGCAAACGGCTCGGACTGCCGCCGCGCATCGTCACGATCCTCGAGGGAGAAGGGCTGGTCAACGACGCGACGGCGCTCGTGCTGTTGTCGACGATGCTCGCGATCGCGACGACCTCCGTCGCAACGCCGAGCGGGTGGATGATCGCCCTGACGTTCGCGTGGGCGGTGATCGGCGCCGTCCTCATCGGCGGTGTCCTCGGCTTCGCCGTCGTCGCGCTCCGGCGCCGCATCGGCGACCCGGTCCTGGACGCGGCGATCTCGCTCGTCGTCCCCTTCGTCGCCTACCTCGCGGGCGAGTACGCCGGTTCGTCGGGAGTGGTGGCGGTCGTCGTGGCGGGCATCATCGTCGGCAACCAGGGTGCCTACCGGATCCGGGCGACCTTTCGCCTGGCCGAGTCGGGCACCTGGCGCATCGTCACGCTCATCGTCGAGAACGCGGTCTTCCTGTTCATGGGATTCCAGCTCTGGCCGGTCGTGGGCAGGGTCGCCGGATCGGGCGAGCTCGTCGGCACCCTCGGTGTGGCCGGCGTCGTCATCGTCCTGCTGGTCGGGATCCGGTTCGCATCGATGCCCCCGTTGCTGCGGACGATCCGACGGCGCTACCGCCGGCGCGCGGAGCGGGCGGAGCGGACCAACGCACGATTCGGCGACCTCACCCAGCAGGACTTCGAGAACCGCGTCGCGACGTTCCAGCAGCTCGGCATCACGCCCTCGCCGGCGAAGAGCTTCGCGCGCGGCCTCCGCGCGCGGCTCGGACTCGTCACCGAGAAGGACCGGCAGGCCCGCGACCGGATCGCGGCGCAGCTGAAGGAGCTCGAGAGCAATCCGCCGGCCGACCCGCCTCGGCTGGACGAGAAGGCGCGCACCCGGTTCTCCCGGTCGTTCCAGAACTTCCGTCGGCGTCTCGATCAGCAGAACAACGACCTGACGGCGGAGCGCGACCAGGCGCTCGGATGGCGCGACGGCGTGATCCTCGGCCTGTCCGGCATGCGCGGCGTGGTCACCGTCGCCGCCGTGCAGACGATCTCGGCCGACGCGCCGATGCGCGACTCCCTCATCCTCGTCGCCTTCGCGGTGGCGATCGTCACCCTGGTCGCCCAGGGCCTGCTGCTGCCGCCCGTGGTCCGCCGGCTCCGGCCGGCCGGGGACGTCTCGGTCGACGACCGCAGCGAGCTGTACGAGCTCCGCAAGCTTCTGGCGAACGCGGGCGACGAGGCGGTCGCCCGGGCCGTCGCCGACGCCGAGCGGTCCGGACAGCCGGTGAAGCCGGGCGTCGAGGACGAGGTCGCGGCGCAGGGCCAATCCTGGCTGCGACGGCTGCAGGTCTGGACGGAGGCCGACCTGAGCGATCACGACAACCGGATCGCGCAGTTCCAGCGGCTCCGCCGCGTCCAGCTCGACGCCGAGCGCGCCGCGCTCCGGGACGTCTACGAGCGCGGCGCCTTCTCGTCGGAGGCGATCGACACGATGCGTGGCGCGCTCGACTCCGACGAGATCGGCATCGACGCGGTCGACGAGCAGCTGGGCGACGCCGGGCGGGCGTGACCTCCGGCGGGGTGAAGGCGGCGGCGACGGGCTGAGACTCCTCCGCCGCCGCCTTCGAGCCGGCCGTCCGTCTGCGTCGACGAGTGACACGCGGAAGCGGACCGGCGCGTCCACTTTAAGGATGCCGGGCGGCTATCTCGCACCCCGCGGTCGAGGGTGCAGGCGACGCCCAGGCCGGGCGCCGGTTCGGGAACCGAATCGCAGGCTCCGTTGTTATACCTGTCGAAGGCCCCCGGAACCGGGGCCGAGAGACCTGAGGAGGTCACCATGACCGAGTACCGCAAGGACCCGGCGGCGATCGAGAAGCTCACGCCGGAGCAGTATGCGGTGACGCAGAACGCCGCGACCGAGCGCGCCTTCACCGGCGAGTACTGGGACAACCACGAGGACGGCCTGTACGTCGACATCGTCTCGGGCGAGCCCCTGTTCGCGTCGGTGCACAAGTACGACAGCCGGTCCGGGTGGCCGAGCTTCACCGTGCCCGTCGACCCCGCGAACGTCGTGCTCAAGGACGACAACAGCTACGGGATGCGGCGCACCGAGGTGCGATCGGCCCACGGCGACAGCCACCTGGGCCACGTGTTCGACGACGGGCCCGCCGACCAGGGCGGCCTCCGGTACTGCATCAACTCCGCGGCGATGCGCTTCGTGCCCCGCGCGGAGCTCGAGAAGTCCGGCTACGGCGAGTTCGCCTCCCTCTTCACCACCGACAAGGAGAACGCATGACCACCACCGAGCGCGCCATCCTCGCGAGCGGCTGCTTCTGGGGCGCCCAGGAGCTCCTCCGCGGCGCCCCCGGCGTCATCTCGACGCGCACCGGCTACTCCGGTGACGACAGCACGAAGAACGCCACCTACCGCCGGCACGGGGACCACGCCGAGTCGGTCGAGGTGATCTTCGACCCCGAGAAGTTCAGCTACCGCGAGCTGCTCGAATTCTTCTTCCAGCTGCACGACCCGACCACCCGGAATCGGCAGGGCAACGACATCGGGCGCAGCTACCGCTCGGCGATCTTCTACACGACGCCGGAGCAGGAGCGGACCGCGCGCGAGGTCATCGCGGAGATCGACGCCTCCGGCATCTGGCCCGGGCCGGTCGTGACCGAGGTCGCGCCCGCGGGCGACTTCTGGGAGGCGGAGGAGGAGCACCAGGACTACCTCCGCAAGTTCCCGAACGGGTACACGTGCCACTACGTCCGCCCGCAGTGGAAGCTCCCGAAGAAGGAGTCGGCGACCGCGTAGCTTCACCGCCGCCGCTCAAATTGCATAGAAGCCCTGTGTCGCAGACGCGATACAGGGCTTCTGTGCGAAATCGGGTTCGGGCTCGGGCTCCCGCCGTGGGATCGGTAGCGTGGCGGGATGCCGCGCCGCGCCCTCGCCGTCCGACACGTGCTCTTCGAGGATCTCGGCATCCTGGAGCCGCTGCTCGTCGCGCGCGGATACGAGGTCTCGTACGCGGACGCCGGCATCGACGCCGTGAGCGTCGCGTCGGCGCTCGCCCCGGAGCTCCTCGTCGTGCTCGGCGGCCCGATCGGCGTCGGCGACGTCGATCGCTACCCCGTCCTCCGCGACGAGATCGCGGCGATCGCCGCGCGGCTCGACGCCGGTCTGCCGACGCTCGGCATCTGCCTGGGGGCCCAGCTCATGGCGGCGGCGCTCGGCGCCGACGTGGCCCCGACGGGGCGGCTGGAGCTCGGCTTCGCGCCGCTGACGCTCACGTCCGAGGGGCGCGATTCGGTCCTCGCCGACCTGGACGGCGTCCCGGTGCTGCACTGGCACGGCGACCAGTTCGACATCCCGGCGGGCGCGGTCCGGTTGGCCGAGACACCGGGATTCCCGAACCAGGCCTTCGCTGTCGGGGCGTCCGCGCTCGCGCTGCAGTTCCACCCCGAGGTCGACCCGACCCTCCTTGAGCGCTGGCTCATCGGGCACGCGGGGGAGCTGACGGAGGCGGGCGTCGATCCGCGCGATCTGCGCGCCGACGCCCGCGAGCACGGCGATGCCCTGACGGCGGCCGGCCGGCGCGTGTTCGAGCGGTGGCTCGACGGGACCGACGCGCTCGAGGGGCTCGAGGGCCCCTAGCCGAGCCGCACGTCGCAGACGCGCACGAAGTCGCGCATCCGCTCGTGCATGCGCTCGGCGGTCGGGCGATCGTCGTCGCGGTCACGGTCGTGGATCACGCTCTGCAGCGCGGCCATGACGACCATGATCGCGAGCTCCGCCTCGCGGCGGTCGGCGCGCTCCTCGGCGAGGGCGAGCATCTCGTCCCGCACCCCCGCCATCCACTGCGTGAGCGACGGCATGAGCTCCGGCCGGCGGCCGATCAGCTCCTTCATCCGCACGCGTTGCGCGTGCAGATCGGCGTTGCTCGCGAACGCCTCGGCGAGCGCGTCGACGAGCAGCCCGTCGGCGGCGCGGAACCGTGCGGCGGCCTCCGCGTCGATGACCGTCTCGGGGAGGTCGAGGGCGGCGGCGGCCTTCGACGGGAAGTAGTTGAAGAAGGTGCGGGGGGCGACGTCCGCCTCGCGGCAGATCGCCTCCACGGTCGTCGCCTCGAGGCCGTCCGCGTCGATGAGGCGCAGGGCGGCCTCGTGGATGGCGCGACGGGTCTGCAGCTTCTTGCGCTCGCGCAGCCCGGCGCCGTCCGCGCCCGTGTGCTCGTCGTCGATGGTGGGGGTGCTCATGGGGTCTCCGTCCCGGGGACCGGAACCGGGGCGGACTCGCGAGGAGGCCGCCCCGGCGCCGATCACGCGGTCTGGGTCTGGATCGTCCCGGTCGAGGAGACGCCGTTCGCGTCCGCGCGCTCCTGGAGCGCGGAGACCTGACGCAGCGGCGGGACCTTGAAGAACCAGGTCAGGATGAACGCCAGCAGCAGCACGGCCATGGCGATCCAGTAGACGACGACGACCGACGCGTTGAACGCCTTCAGGAACGGCGTCGTGAGGCGCTTGTCGGCCCCGTTGAGGAACGACGTGTCGCTCGAGGTGCTGCCGCTCGCCTTGAGGTCCTTGACCTTGTCGATGATCTGCGGCACCGCCTTCTTCACGATCGCGTCGCGGGCGGACGAGTTGCTGTAGTCCAGTACCACTTTGCCGTCGACGACCGTGCCGTGCGCGGCCTTCGCGACCGCCTGGAGCGCGGCCGCCTCGGCCTGCGGCTTGGCGGCGGCGACGCTCTGTGCGATCGCGGCATCGGCGGCCCCGGCCGGGATCGCTCCGGCGGCGACCTGCGCCTGCACGCCCTGGGTCACCTTCTCGGTCACCGCGGAGTCGGCGGCGGCCAGGGCCTTCTGCGTGCCCGCGTCGACGCCCTTCTGCGCGTTGTCCTTGAGCGGGTTCACGATCCGGTTCCAGATGTTGTCCATCGCCCCCTTGTTCTTGGCGGCGTCGGCGACCGACGGGGTGAGCGCCGCATCCAGGCCGGCCGTGAGGTCCGACTTGTTCTGCAGCGAGCTCGTGATGTTGGTCGGCAGCAGCGTGAACAGCACGGAGAGCAGGATCGCGACGCCGAGCGTTCCACCGATCTGGCGGAAGAACGTCGCGGAGCTCGTGGCGACACCCATCTGGTGCGGGGCGACCGAGCCCTGGCTCGCGAGCGTCAGCGTCTGCATCAGCTGGCCGAGGCCGAGGCCGATGAGGAACATCGCGATCATGATGAACCAGAGCGGCTTGTCGACCGTCAGGAAGGTGAGGACGAAGAACCCGCAGGCCGTGATGAACGTGCCGGTCACCGGGAAGATCCGGTAATGCCCGGTCTTGGCGAGGATCTGGCCGGAGCCGATCGAGGCGATCATGAGGCCGACGACCATCGGGATGAGCGCGAAGCCGGACGCGGTCGGCGACAGGCCGGTGACGATCTGCAGGTAGAGCGGCAGGGTCAGCATGGCGCCGAACATCCCGAACCCGACGAGCACGCCGAGGATCGTGGCCATCGAGAACGAGTACGACCGGAAGAGGCGCATCGGGATGATGGCGTCGTCCTTCATGAGGACCTCGACGATCACGAACGCCAGCACGCCGACGCCGCCGATGATGTAGCAGGCGAGCGCGCCGGGCGAGTCCCAGCCCCACTCGCGGCCCTGCTCCGCGATGAGGAGCAGCGGCACGAGCGCGACGATCACCAAGGTGGCACCCCACCAGTCGATGCGCGGCGCGGTGTGGTGCGCGAACTTCGGCAGGTGCAGGAACGCGATGACCATCAGCAGCGCGATGATGCCGATTGGCAGGTTGATCAGGAACACCCAGCGCCAGCCGGCGATGAAGAGGATCTGATTCGCCCCGGCGAAGAGGCCGCCGACGAGCGGGCCGACGACCGACGAGATGCCGAACACCGCGAAGAAGTAGCCCTGGTACTTGGCGCGCTCACGCGGGGCGAGGATGTCGCCCATGATCGCGAGCGGGAGCGACATGAGCGCTCCGGCGCCGAGGCCCTGCACCGCGCGGAACCCGGCGAGCATGAGCATCGAGGTCGAGAAGCTGGCGAGCAGCGAGCCGACCAGGAAGACGGCGATGCCGAAGATGAACAGCGGGCGCCGTCCGAAGATGTCGGAGAGCTTGCCGTAGATCAGCGTCGCGATCGTCGAGGTGATGAGGTAGGCGGTGGTCACCCAGGCCTGCTGGTCGAGACCGTGCAGGTCGTCGCCGATCGTGCGGATGGCCGTGCCGACGATCGTCTGGTCGAGCGCGGAGAGGAACATGCCGGCCATGAGGCCGTAGATGACCAGCAGGATCTGCCGGTGGGTCATGATCGGCTTCGACGCCTGAGGCGCGGAGCTCGGGGGTTGCGTCGCGACGGGCGCGGTGGCAGTCGACACGGGTGTCCTTCGGTGTGGGGTGGGAGACGCCGTCCGCGCCGTGATGGTGTCGGCCGGGAGGCGCCGACACTGGCGCTGATTTTGCAGCGACTGCAATGTTACACCTCTGCACGGTTGCGTCAACTGCAGAAACGCACCCCGTGCAAGTTCGTCAGCGGTGGAGGAGAACGCCCTCCAGCTGCGCGGTGAGCAGGCGCTCCAGGCGCGGGCGCAACTCCACGACGGCGTGCGCGAGCCGCGGATCGTCGCGATACAGCTCGGCGAGCTCCTCACCCGGTGTCGCGATCTGCCACATGGCGCCGGCGAGCGCCGTCGCGGCGGCGACGAGGTCGACGCCGTCCGACTCGGTCAGGCGGGGGAGCAGCCGGCGCACCGCGGCGACGATCGCGTCGAGCTCGGCATGCGTTACGAGCTTGAACGCCCGGACCGCGTCGACGGAGACGTTGCGCTCGAGATTCAGCGGCGCCTGGGCGAGGAGGTCGCAGAACATGCCGCGCGCAGCGAGCGTGCGAGCGAAAGCGGCCGCGACATCGTCTGCCGAGGCGTTCGCGAGTGCATCGAGGTCCGCGCGGAGTGCGATCGACCACTCGCGCCAGCCCTCCGCGGTCAGTCGCAGGAAGATCAGCTCGCGCGTCTCGAAGTAGCGCAGCATGGCCGATTTGTGCATGCCGACCGCGTTCGCGATGTCGGTGAGGGTGACGCGGCGGATCTGGTCGCGCGCCCCGAGCTCCCGAGCGGCGGCGAGGATCGCAGCCTCGCGCTGCTGCTTCGCCGCGTCGCTTCGCGCACGTTGGAAGTCCGCCATGATCAGATCCTACAGCAACAGGGTTGCGGTAATAACACACCAGTGTTTTACTAAAAGGTATGACACGTACGTGGTTCATCACCGGCTCCTCTCGCGGCTTCGGCCTCGCCCTCGTCCGGGCGGCGCTCGCCGCCGGCGACCGCGTCGCCGCCACGGCGCGACGCCCCGGGCAGCTCGACGATCTCGTCGCCGAGCACGGCGACCGCATCCGTGCGATCCGGCTCGACGTCGCCGACGCGACCGCGTCGCGTGCGGCGCTCGCCGAAGCGCGCGACGCCTTCGGACGGCTCGACGTCATCGTCAACAACGCGGGCTACGCCAACGTCGCCCCGATCGAGACCGCCGACGACGCCGACGTGCGCGCGCAGTTCGAGACCAACTTCTGGGGCGTCTGGAACGTTTCCCGCGCCGCCATCCCGATCCTGCGAGCCCAGGGCGGAGGCCTCATCCTCCAGTTCTCCTCGGTCGGAGGCCGGGTCGGCGGATCCGGCGGGATCGCCTCGTACCAGGCGGCCAAATTCGCGATCGACGGCTTCAGCCGCGTCCTTCGTGCCGAGACCGAGCGCTTCGGCATCCGCACGGTCGTCGTCGAGCCGAGCGGATTCCGCACCGACTGGTCGGGCGCCTCCATGACCATCGCCGACATGCCGGCCGACTACGCAGACCTGGTCGGGCGGTATGCGACTGCCGGTGACAGTGCGTCAAGCCTGCAGGCGGGGGACCCCGACCGTGCTGCCGAGATCCTCGTCCGCCTCGCCGGGCGCGACCGCCTCCCCGCCAACCTCCCGCTCGGCGTGAACGCCTCGCAGCTGTCGATCGAATTCGATCGACAGCAGCTGGAGAGCGATCAGGCGTGGGCAGCGGTCGGCCGTTCGGCGGACTTCGGGCAGCCCTATCCCGTCGAGTTGCCGGCCTGATCCACCCTCGCCGATGCCGACCGGCTGCGTCGGGCGGTTCAGAACCCGTCCGACGAGCGGTGGAGCGGGCTACGCGAAGAAGAGAGAGGGGCGGAGGCCTCCGCGATCAGGAAGCGGGGCCTCCGCCCGGAGTCCCGGCACCACCCGGGACTGAGCGCAGACGGCTGGTCCCCCGACACATCCGTCGAGAGCGAAGGTATGCCACGTGTGCAGTGCCCCCGGGGGTCTTGTGCGGCACCAGTGCGATCTGCTAGGAGTTGCGCCGGCGACGGGGGAAGAGCCTTGGGCGTCGGGACCGCCGCTCGGCGCGCGCCGCTGCCTCCTCGCGTTCGCGCCGCGTTGCGCTCTCGCGGAGGCGGGCCGCTCGGCGCTCGGCCCAGCGCGCCACCTCATCGTCGACGTCGCGGAGGGCGGTCACGACGGGTGGCCCGCCCAGGAGCTGGCGACGTGCCTCGATCACGCGGCGGTTGAAGTCGTCGAGGTGCTCGCGCACCGCGGCCTCCGACGCGAGGGAGTCGAGGTGCTCGTCCATCGCCGCGTCCTCGCTGCGGAGGGTGAGGGCCGGCGGCCCGAGACCGGTGAGCTTCTCGCGCTCGATCTTGCGACGGATCCACCAGTCCGGGTCGTGCACCGCGCGCAGGTCGAGTGGCTTGCCCGCCCCCGGAAGATGGTCGAAGTCGCCGCGGCGCATCGCCTGCTGGATCGAGATCTCGACGTAGTGCGCGCGTCGATCCATCGACTCCCGACCGGACTCGTCGGGGGAGTCGTCGGAGGGATCGTCGTCGCGGCGCCGGGGCCGCCCGCGCCGCCCCTCGGCTGCGGCCATGCCGCCAGACTAGGCAGATCGGCGAAAACTTCGCCGGGGGGATTTGTCGCGGGCGACAACGAAACTATTGTGAGAAGGCCGCCACGTTTCTCGATGAGGAGACCAGATGCCGTCCACCACGCCCCTGCGCGTCGCCATGATCGGCACCGCCTTCATGGGTCGAGCCCACTCGCAGGCCTGGCGCGTGGCGCCGCGCATGTTCGAGCTGCCCCGTGAGGTCGAGATGGCGGTGATCGTCGGCCGCGATCCGGGGCGCACGGACGCCGCCGCCCGGCAGATGGGCTGGCAGGAGGCGTCGACCGACTGGCGCTCCGCCGTCGAGCGCCCCGACATCGACATCGTCGACATCTGCACCCCCGGCGACAGCCACGAGGAGATCGCGCTCGCCGCGCTCGCGGCCGGCAAGCACGTGCTCTGTGAGAAGCCCCTCGCCAACACCGTGCCCGAGGCGGAGCGCATGGCGGCCGCCGCCCGCGAGGCCGCCCGCCGCGGCATCGTCGCCATGTGCGGCTTCAGCTACCGCCGCACCCCGGCCGTCGCGCTCATGCAGCAGATCGTCGCGGAGGGCCGTCTCGGCGACATCCGTCACGTGCGCGCGCAGTACCTGCAGGACTGGATCAGCGATCCCGAGGCGCCGCTCACCTGGCGGCTCGACAAGGAGAAGGCGGGCTCCGGTGCGCTCGGCGACATCGGCGCGCACATCATCGACTCGGCGCAGTGGGTCACCGACTCCCTCATCACTGCGGTGTCGGCGCAGCTGCGCACCTTCGTCACCGAGCGCCCCGTGCTCGGCGACAGCGTCGGCCTCGGCGGTCGCGGGGCCGCCGGCGGCGAGCGCGGACCGGTCACCGTCGACGACGCCGCCGCCTTCACGGCGACCTTCGACAACGGAGCCCTCGGCGTCTTCGAGGCGACCCGCATGGCGCTCGGGCGACGCAACGCCAACCGCATCGAGGTCAACGGCTCCACCGGCTCCATCGCCTTCGACTTCGAGCGCATGAACGAGCTCGAGTACTACGACGCCGCCGACGAGCCGGGACGGCAGGGATTCCGCCGCATCCAGGTGACCGAGCCCGAGCACCCCTACCTCGCGGCCTGGTGGCCGGCCGGGCACGGGCTGGGCTACGAGCACGCCTTCGTGCACGAGGCCGTCGACCTCGTCCGCGCCATCGACGCGGGGGAGCCGATCCACCCCAGCTTCGACGACGCGACCCAGGTGCAGCGCGTCCTCGCCGCCGTCGAGGCGAGCGCGGCCGATGAGAGCCGACTCACCCCCGTGGAAGGAAGCAAGTGACGAATCGCAAGGCCCTGGTCGTCCGGGGCGGCTGGGACGGGCATCAGCCCGTCGAGGCGACCGACCTGTTCATCCCGTTCCTCGAGGAGAACGGGTTCGACGTCCGCGTCGAATCCGACAACGAGATCTACACCGATGCGGCCGTCATGGCCGAGACCGATCTGATCCTCCAGCTCGTCACCATGTCGACGATCTCGAAGGAGGCGCTCGACGGGCTGCTCCGCGCGGTCGAGCAGGGCGGCACCGGCTTCGCCGGCTGGCACGGCGGCATCGCGGACTCCTACCGCAACAGCGAGTACTACCTGCGCCTGGTCGGCGGGCAGTTCGCGACCCACCCGTCGAAGGCGCCCGACCAGGTGGTCGGCGGCGAGCAGTCCGACAACTACCTGCCGTACACGGTCAACATCACCGAGTACGGCCGCGGCCACGAGATCATGGCCGGGATCGACGACTTCGACCTGGAAACCGAGCAGTACTGGGTGCTCCACGACGAGCTGAACGACGTGCTCGCGACGACGACGCACCCGGTGCAGCCGTACCACCCGTGGCACCGGCCGCTCACCTCGCCGGCCGTGTGGACCCGGCGCTGGGGCAACGGCCGCGTCTTCGTGTCGACACCCGGCCACCGGGTCGAGATCCTCGAGAACCCCAACGTCAAGACCATCATCCAGCGCGGCCTGCTGTGGGCCGCTCGCACCGACACGAAGGACAACGCGTGAGCGCCCCCATCTCCGTCCAGCTCTACAGCGTGCGCGACGCGCTCGCCGAGGATCGCCCCGGGACGCTCGCGCGCCTGCGCGAGATCGGCTTCACCCAGGTGGAGCCCTTCGGATTCGCGAACGACCCGGCCGGGCTCGCGGCCGACCTCAAGGCCGCCGGTCTCGGAGCGTCCTCCGGGCACACCTCGCTCGTCGACGCGGACGGCGCGGCGGCCCTCGACGCCGCCGTCGAGATCGGCATCCCGGTCGCGATCGAGCCGGCCGTGCGCGACGTGTGGACCGACGCCGACGCGGTGAAGCGCGTCGCCGCCCGCCTCAACGAGCTGTCGACCGAGGCCGCGACCCGCGGCATCAAGGTCGGCTACCACAACCACTGGTGGGAGTTCGAGCCGCTCGGCGACGGCACGGCCTACGACCTCTTCGTCAGCGAGCTCGACCCGGCGGTCGTGCTCGAGATCGACACCTACTGGGCGACGGTCGGCGAGCAGGACGCGCCGGAGCTGCTGCGCCGCCTCGGCGACCGGGTCGGCTTCATCCACGTGAAGGACGGCTCGCTCAGCGAGGACCCGCGCGAGCAGGTGCCGGTCGGCAGCGGCAAGGTGCCCGTCGCGGACATCCTGGCGGCGGCGCCGGGCGCCGTGCGGGTGTTCGAGTTCGACGCGTACGACGGCGACCTCTTCGCGGGGCTCGCCGAGGGTGTGGCATTCGTGCAGAAGACGGAGGGGGACCGGTGAGCGGTTCGGGCAGGGTCGGCGTCGGCATCATCGGCGCGGGCGTCATCAGCAAGCAGTACCTGGACTATATGACGACGTTCCCGGACCTCGACGTCCGGTTCATCGCCGACATCGCCCTCGACCGCGCGCAGGCGCAGGCCGAGGCGTACGGCGTGCCGAACTTCGGGACGGTGGACGAGCTCCTCGCCGACCCCGAGATCGAGATCGTGGTGAACCTCACGATCCCGGCGGCCCACGTACCCGTCGGCCTGCAGATCCTCGCCGCCGGCAAGAACGTCTGGGCCGAGAAGCCGTTCGCCCTCGACCGGGAGTCGGGGCAGCAGCTGCTCGACGCGGCCGCGGCCGCGGGTCTGCGGGTCGCGAGCGCGCCCGACACGGTGCTCGGGCAGGGCATCCAGACCGCGCTGCGGGCGATCGACGCGGGCGAGATCGGCACGCCGGTCACGGCGCGCGCCGTGTTCCGCTCCTCCGGCCCCGAGCCCTGGCACCCGAACCCCGACTTCTACTACCAGCCGGGCGGCGGCCCGCTCCTCGACATGGGCCCGTACTACATCACGTCGCTCGTCCAGGCCCTCGGCCCGGTCGTGCGCGTGCAGGGCACGGCGACCCGGGCGCGCACCGAGCGCGTCATCGGCTCGGGACCGCGCGAGGGCACGGTGCTGCCGGTCGAGGTCGACACGCAGGTGTTCGGCATCCTGGAGTTCGCGTCGGGCGCGACCGCGACGGTCGAGTTCAGCTTCGACAGCGCGTTCCCGTACACGCCGGTGCTCGAGGTCCTCGGCTCGACCGGGTCGATGATCCTGCCGGACCCCAACCGGTTCGACGGCGACGTCACCGTGGCGGCCTGGGGCGGCGAGACGACCGTGACCGAGGTCGGCGACAACCCGGGCCGCGGCACCGGCGTGCTGGAACTGGCGCGCGCGATCCGCGCGGACCGGCCGGAGCGCGCCTCCGGGGCTCTCGCCTTCCACGTGCTCGACGTCATGCTCTCGCTCGGCGAAGCGGCTGCGTCGCGCACGGCGGTCGAGGTCCGCAGCACGATCGAGCCCTCGCCGCGCATGCCCGAGGACTGGGACGCGACCGCCGCCACCCTGTAGGACCACCGCAGCTCGAGGAGGAGTCATGGCCACCCATCCCGTCACCCTGTTCACCGGCCAGTGGGCCGACCTGCCGCTCGAGGAGGTGGCGGCGCATGCGCAGGAGTGGGGCTACGACGGCCTCGAGGTCGCGTGCGGCTCGCACCTCGACGTGCAGCGCGCCGTCGAGGACGACGCCTACCTCGCGGAGTTCCGCACGGTGCTCGACCGTCACGAGCTGAAGCTCTTCGCGATCTCGAACCACCTCTCGGGGCAGGCGACGTGCGACGACCCGATCGACTTCCGGCACGAGGCGATCGTGCCGAAGCGGGTGTGGGGCGACGGCGACCAGGAGGGCGTGCGGCAGCGCGCGGCCGAGGAGATGAAGCTCACGGCGCGCGCGGCGCGGCGGCTCGACGTGGACACCGTCATCGGGTTCACGGGGTCGTCGATCTGGCAGTACGTGGCGATGTTCCCGCCGGTGCCGGGCGACGTGATCGACAAGGGCTACGAGGACTTCGCGAACCGGTGGAACCCGATCCTCGACGTCTTCGAGGGGGAGGGCGTGCGCTACGCCCACGAGGTGCACCCCTCCGAGATCGCGTACGACTACTACACGTCGGTGCGCACGCTCGAGGCGATCGACCACCGGAAGAGCTTCGGCTTCAACTGGGATCCGTCGCACATGATGTGGCAGTACATCGACCCGGTGACCTTCATCCTCGACTTCGCCGACCTGATCTACCACGTCGACTGCAAGGACACCCGGCTGAAGCCGCACAACGGCCGCTACGGCGGTCTGTCGTCGCACCTGCCGTGGGGCGACCCGCGCCGCGGGTGGGACTTCGTGTCGACCGGGCACGGCGACGTGCCGTGGGAGGACTGCTTCCGCGCGCTCCGCAAGATCGGATACACCGGCCCGATCTCGGTGGAATGGGAGGACGCGGGCATGGACCGCCTGCGCGGCGCGGCCGAGGCGGTCGGCTTCATCCGCTCGCTGCTGTGGGAGCTCCCGACCGCCTCGTTCGACGCGGCGTTCTCGACGAAGGACTGACCGGCTCGGGCAGAATGGTCGGGTGAGCATCCCGACCGTCCTGTTCGTGTGCGTGCACAACGCCGGCCGCTCGCAGATGGCGGCCGGCTACCTGCGTTCGCTGGCCGGCGATCGGGTGCGGGTGCTGTCCGGCGGCTCCGAGCCCGCCGACTCGCTCAACCCGGTCGCCGTCGCCGCGATGGCCGAGGAGGGCGTCGACATCGCCGCGGCGGTGCCGAGCATCCTCGACGTCGACGACGTGCGCGCCGCCGACGTCGTGATCACGATGGGCTGCGGCGACGCGTGCCCGGTGTTCCCGGGCAAGCGCTACGAGGACTGGGAGCTGGCCGATCCCGCCGGCCTGCCGATCGAGGCCGTCCGCCCGATCCGCGACGACATCCGCGCGCGCGTCGAGGCCCTCGTCGCCTCCCTCTGACCCCCGAGCCGGCGCCGGCGCCCGGCCGCGCCTGTTCCCGCTCCCGCTCGGCCCGCGCCGCGCTCGTTCTGCACAAGAGCCCTGTCGCGGGTTCCGCCGACAGGGCTCTTGCGCCGAATCGCGGGTCCCGCCGACAGCGCTTTTGTGCCACATCGCGGGTATTGCCGTCGGGACGGCCGTCTGGGACACTCGTCCCACTATGGCCCGCATCGCCGCAGCCGACCGTCGCGCCCGCCTCGCCGAGGCCGCGCTGACGGTCGCCGCGCGCGACGGGCTCGCGGCCACCTCGACGCGGGCGATCGTCGCCGAGGCCGACATGCCGCTCGCGAGCTTCCACTACGCGGTCCCCTCCCGCGACGAGCTGCTGCGCGACGTCGTCGGGCTCGTCGTCGCGCGGGAGGAGGAGGCGGCGGGCGCGCTGCTCGGCGACGCCGCCGACGTGCGCGGAGCGCTCCGCGATGCGCTCGGCGGCTACCTCGCGCTCGTGCGCCGGGATCCCGGGCGCGAGCAGGCCATGTTCGAGCTCACGCAGTACGCGCTGCGCACCCCGGAACTGGCCGACCTCCCCGCCGAGCAGTACGCGCGCTACCACGCCGTCGCGACGGCGCTGCTGGAGGCCGGGGCGGATCGGCTCGGCATCCGTTGGACCGCTCCCGTCGCGGACCTCGCCCGCATCGTCGTCGGGATCACCGACGGCGTCACCCTCGCCTGGCTCGCCGACCGCGACGACGCGGTTGCGGAGCGGGTGCTCGACCTCGCGGCGGACGCGCTCGCGGCGTTCGCGGAGCCGACGACCACCGGAGGAGACCGATGACCGGGATCTCGACAGGCTCGATCGGCGGGGGCTCGATCGGCGACCGCGCCCCCGCGGCTCTCGCCGAGCCGCAGCGCCGCGTCGGCGGCCGCTGGATCGCCGCCTTCGCGGCCGCCTGGCTCGGGGTCTGGATGGCGCAGCTCGCGCCGTTCCAGCAGCTCCTGCCGCTGCAGGTGGAGCGGCAGGTCGGCGCCACCCCCTGGCAGGACTCGGTGCTCGCCTTCGGCGTCATCTCGGGCATCGCGGGGGCCTGCGCCATCGTCGCCTACCCCCTGACCGGCGCGCTCAGCGACCGCACGACCTCCCGGTTCGGGCGGCGGAAGCCGTGGATCGCGGCCGGCGCGCTCCTCTTCGCGGTCTCCCTCGTCGCGCTCGGGCTGCAGTCCGGGCTCGTCGGCATCGGCGTCTGCTGGAGCCTCGCCATCATCGGCTTCTGCGTCATGACCGCCGCGCTCACCGCCACGATCTCCGACCAGGTGCCGATCGGGCAGCGCGGCACCGCGGCCGCGTTCATCTCCGCCCCGCAGGCCGTCGGCATCATCCTCGGGATCGTCCTCGTCACGTTCGTCTTCGTCGGCGACGTCGCCGGCTACGCGGCGCTCGCGGTGCTCCTGCTCGTACTCGTGGTCCCCTTCCTCCTCCTCGCTCCCGACGCCCCGCTCCCGCGCGCGCAGCGGCCGCGGTTCACGGCGACCGCGATCCTCGAGGGGATGTGGGTCTCGCCCCGGCGCCACCCCGACTTCGCCTGGACCCTGGCGGGCCGCATCCTCGTCAACGTCGGCAACGCGCTCGGCACCGGCCTGCTCCTCTACTTCCTGGAGTTCGGGCTGCACCTCAGCGCGTCCGCCGCGAACGATGCGCTGCTCGAGCTGGTGCTCGTCTACATGGTCTTCATCGTGATCGCGTCGCTCGTCGGCGGGCGGCTCTCCGACCGCATCGGACGGCGCAAGCCGTTCGTGATCGTCGCCGCGATCCTGCAGGCGATCGCCGCGACCCTGCTCGGCCTCGTGCCGGTGTTCGAGGTCGCGCTCGTCGGCGGAGCGCTCCTCGGACTCGGCTACGGCAGCTTCCTCGCCGTCGACCAGGCGCTCGCGACCCAGGTGCTGCCGGATGCCGCCGATCGCGGCAAGGACCTCGGCATCATGAACATCGCCACCGCGGTGCCGCAGGCCCTCGCGCCGCTCCTCGGCGCCCTCGTCGTCGTCGGGCTCGGCGGATTCATGACCCTCTTCCTCCTCTCCGGGCTCGCCACCATCCTCGGCGCGCTCGTCATCCTCCCGATCCGGAGCGTGCGGTGATACCGGACCTGACCTCCCGTCCGACCGATTCCCCGTGGATCGAACCCTCGGAGTACTGGCCGTCTCTCACCGCGGCGACCGAGGATCGCTCCGCCCCCGTCGGGGTCATCGGGGTGGACGCCCTCGCCGCCAACGCGCACGACCTGCTCGATCGGGCCGGCGGGATGCCGATCCGCGTCGCGTCGAAGTCGGTGCGCGTGCGCGGGGTGCTCGACGCGGTGCTCGCGCTGCCCGGCTTCCGCGGCGTGATGGCGTACACGCTCGCCGAGGCGCTCTGGCTCAGCGAGACGGGCGACGACCGGTACGACGACATCCTCATCGGCTACCCGACCGCCGACCGCGCCGCGATCGCGCGTCTCGCCGCCGACGAGCGCGCGGCGTCGCGCATCACGCTCATGGTCGACGACGTCGCGCAGCTGCTGCTCATCGACGCGGTCGCCCCGCCCGGCGCCCGCGCCGAGATCCGTGTGGCGATCGAGCTCGACGCGAGCTACCGCACCCCGCTCCTCGGACACATCGGGGTGCGCCGCTCGCCCCTCCACGAGCCCGACCAGGTGCTCGCGCTCGCCGCCGAGATCCTGCGCCGGCCGGGATTCCGGCTCGTCGGGATCATGGCCTACGAGGCGCAGATCGCCGGCGTGGTCAACCGGGGCAAGCCCGTCATCCAGGCGATGCAGGCGGGCTCCGTGCGCGAGCTCGCCGAGCGTCGCGGCGCGGCGGTCGCCGCCGTGCGCCAGATCGCCGACCTCGAGTTCGTGAACGGCGGCGGCACGGGGTCGATCGAGTCGACGCGCGCCGACGGCTCCGTCACCGAGGTCGCGGCCGGATCCGGCCTCCTCGGCCCGCACCTCTTCGACGGCTACACGGCTTTCACGCCGGCGCCCGCGGCGGCGTTCGCGCTCGACGTGGTGCGCCGCCCCACCGACGACATCGCGACGCTGCTCGGCGGAGGCTGGATCGCCTCCGGCCCGTCCGCCGCCGACCGCTCGCCGAAGCCCGTCTGGCCCGAGGGCTTGCGGACACTGCCGCGCGAGGGCGCCGGCGAGGTCCAGACACCGTTGCAGGGCGACGCGGCCCGCCGGCTCCGGATCGGCGACCGGGTCTGGCTGCGGCACACGAAGGCCGGCGAGATCTCGGAGCACCTCGACGCGTTCGCGCTCGTGCGGGACGGCGCCGTCGTCGGCGAGCTGCCCACGTACCGCGGCGAGCGGAGGACGTGGCTGTGACGCGCGTCTGGCGCAACTGGGGTCGCACGGTGACGGCGCGGCCCGCGGCCGTGGCGCGCCCCGAGTCGGTCGACGAGGTCGCGGCCCTCGTGCGCTTCGCCCGCGGCGAGGGTCGCACCCTCAAGGCGGTCGGCGCCGGCCACAGCTTCACGGCGATCGCGGCGGCCGACGACCTGCAGATCGACCTCGGCGCGCTGTCCGGCATCCGCGGCATCCGCGGATCGCGCATCACGTTCGGCGCCGGTACCCGCCTCTACGACGTCGCGCCGCTGCTGCGCCCGCACGGCCTCGCACTGGAGAACATGGGCGACATCGACCGGCAGACCGTCGCCGGCGCGACGAGCACCGGCACCCACGGAACCGGCGCACGGTTCGGCGGCCTCGCGACGCGGATCGTCGGTGCCGAGCTCATCACGGGGGAGGGGCGCCCGCTGACCGTCTCGGACACCGAGAACGCGGAGCTGCTGCCCGCCGTCCAGCTCGGCCTCGGCGGGCTCGGCATCCTCACGACCCTCACGATCGACTGCGTCGACGCGTTCCTCCTCCACGCGGTCGAGCGGCCGATGGGATTCGACGAGGTGCTCGACGACGTCGACGCGCAGATGTCGGCGACCGACCACGTGGAGTTCTACTGGTGGCCGCACACCGAGCGCGTCATGATGAAGGCCAACACGCGCCTGCCCGGGGGAGCGGAGCGGCGGCCCGTCGGCGCGGTCGCCGACTGGGTCGAGGAGCGGCTGCTGTCGAACGGCGTGCTGGCCGCCAAGTGCGCGGTCGGCCACGCGATCCCGGCGCTCACCCCGGCGATCAACCGGCTGGCGACGCGCGTCTACGGCGACCGCGAGTACGTCGACCACTCGCACGAGGTGTTCACAGCGCCGCGCGACGTGCGCTTCCGCGAGATGGAGTACGCCCTCCCGCGGGAGGCCGTCCCCTCCGCGCTGCGGGAGCTGCGGCGCGCGATCGACGAGGCGGGATGGCGGATCGAGTTCCCGGTCGAGGTGCGGGTCGCCGCCGCCGACGACACGTGGCTGTCGACCGCATACGGGCGCGATTCGGGCTACATCGCCGTGCACCGCTCGGTACGCGAGGACCCGACCGCCTACTTCGCCGCGGCCGAGCGGATCTTCCTCGCGCACGACGGGCGGCCGCACTGGGGCAAGATGCACTCCCTCGGACGGGCCGAGCTGGAGGCGCGGTACCCGCGGTTCGGCGACTTCCTCGCCGTGCGCGACCGCCTCGACCCCGAGCGGATGTTCACGAACCCGTACTTGGCGCGGGTGCTCGACGGCGAGCGGGTCGAGTAGCGCCGGAGGCGTGTATCGAGACCTCCTGTTTGCGCATGAGGGTCTCGATACGCCGCTGCGCGGCTACTCGACCACCGAGATCGCGCGCACGTCGTGGCGCCCGAGCCGCGCCCGCCCGCCGAGCGCCGCGAGCTCCAGCGCGACGGAGACGCCCACGACCTCGAGCGACGCGTCGGCGAGGAGGCCGAGCGCGGCCCCCAGCGTCCCGCCGGTCGCGAGCACGTCGTCCACCAGCAGCACCCGCGACCCCGCCGGGAGCTCGTCGCGGTGCAGCTCGAGCGTCGCGGTCCCGTACTCCAGCGCGTAGTCGCGCGCGAAGACCGGGCGTGGCAGCTTGCCCGCCTTGCGGATCAGCACGAGCCCCGTGTCGCTCACGGCCGCCGCGGCGGCGGCCAGCGCGAACCCCCGCGCCTCGACGCCCGCGATCGCGTCGAACGGCCCCTCGGCCGCCGCGGCCAGCTCGGTCGCCACCGCGCGCAGCGCCACCGGGTCCGCGAGCACGGGCGTCAGGTCGCGGAACACGATCCCGGGCTCCGGGAAGTCGGGCACGATCGCGGTGAGTCGGTCGAGGGCGTCGCTCGCAGCAGTCACCCGGACAAGGGTAGGCGCGCGCATAGGCGGCCGACGGCGGTGTCGCCTACCATGTGGGCATGTCTGCCGGACTCATCATCTTGATCGTCGTGATCGTGGCCATCGTGCTGATCATCGGGATCTACCTCTGGGCCACCTACAACGGACTCGTCAGGATGAACGTCCGCGTCGACGAGGCGTGGAGCGACATCACGGTCCAGCTGAAGCGGCGAGCCGACCTGATCCCGAACCTCATCGAGACCGTCAAGGGCTACGCATCCCACGAATCCGGGGTCTTCCAGAAGGTCACCGAGGCGCGCGCGGCGACGCTGTCGGCGCAGGGACCCGCGGAGGCCGGCAAGGCCGAGAACCAGATGCAGTCGGCTCTGAAGTCGATCTTCGCGGTCGCGGAGGCGTACCCGCAGCTCCAGGCGAGCCAGAACTTCCTGCAGCTGCAAGCCGAGCTCGTCGACACCGAGGACAAGATCCAGGCCTCGCGGCGCTTCTACAACGGCGGGGTCCGCGAGCTCAACACGAAGATCAAGGTGTTCCCGAACACCCTGTTCGTGCGCGGTCTCGGCTTCCACGAGCGCGAGTTCTTCGAGGTCGACGAGCCGTCGGCCATCGCCGAGCCGCCGCGCGTCCAGTTCTGACCCCGCCGGTCGAGTAACCCGCCGCGCGGGCGCAGCGAACCCCTCCCACGACGAACTGACGGCCTATGTACTCCGCGATCGCCGCGAACAAGCGCAACACGATCCTGATCATCGCGATCTTCCTCGTGATCATCGGCGGTCTCGGCGTGCTCGCCGCGCTGCTGCTGAACAGCTGGTCGATCGCGATCGTCGTGTTCGTGATCGCCACCGCGTACGCGGTGTTCCAGTACTTCTTCGCGTCGGCGCAGGCGCTGTCGATCAGCGGCGCGCGCCCCACCACCAAGGCCGACAACCCGCGGCTCTACCGGATCGTCGAGAACCTCGCGATCACGGAGGGCCTGCCGATGCCGAAGGTCTACGTCATCGCCGACCCGGCTCCGAACGCGTTCGCGACCGGCCGCGACCCCAAGACGGCGTCGGTCGCCGCGACCACGGGGCTGCTCGACATCATGACCGACCGTGAGCTCGAGGGCGTCATGGCGCACGAGATGGGGCATGTCAAGAACTACGACATCCGCGTCTCGCTGGTCGTGTTCGGCCTCGTCGTCGCCATCGGTCTCATCTCCGACCTCGTGTTCCGGTTCCTGCTGTTCGGCGGCCGCAGCCGCAACAACAACCTCGGCGGCCCGGCGCTCATCGTCGTGCTGGTCATCGGGCTCGTCGCCGCGATCCTGGCGCCGATCGTCGCCGCGGTGGTGCAGGCCGCCATCTCGCGCCAGCGCGAGTACCTCGCCGACGCGTCGAGCGCCCTGACGACCCGCGACCCGGAGGGGCTGGAGTCGGCCCTCGCCAAGCTGCAGGCGGGCTTCCGGCCGGTCCGTCGGACCACCTCGAGCATGTCCCACCTGTGGATCTCGAACCCCGACAAGCCCGGCTTCATGTCGCGCCTGTTCTCGACCCACCCGCCGATCCCGGACCGCATCGCGCGCCTCGAGAAGAACGCCACCCGCCTCTGACCCCGGTGGGTCGAGTAGCCGCCCCCGGCGGCGTATCGAGACCTCAGCCCCCCGCGATCCCGTCCTGCAGCTCCCGGATGATCGCCGCGAGTTCCCCGGAGCCCAGGAGCCCCGGCCCGAGCGGGCCGGCGATGTCCTTGCCGACGCGGGGGAGCCGGGCGAGCGCCGCGCGCGCATCCGGCGTGAGCAGCGCCAGCTGCGCCGCGACCTCCGCCGCCGCGGCCGCTGCGGGGTCCTGGGCCGCGAGCCCGACGGCGCGCACCGCGTAGGCGGCAGCCCCGAGCGCGTGCGCCCCCATGTGAGCGACGCCCGACGCCTGCGCCGCGCTCCGCGCTGCGGCGACCCCGGCGCCCGAGCGCGCGGAGCCGGCGGCGCGCCCGGCCTCGAAGCGGCGACGGATCTGTCCGGCCGCATCGAGCTCGCCGCGCGCGTAGGCCCGTGCTCGGGCGATCGCGTTGCGCGGGCGGTCGTCGTCCGGCGCCTCGATTTCGAAGAGCGGCAGCACGCGCTCCGCGCAGTCGGCGGCCCACGCCGCCGCGGCGCGGCGGTCCTCCGGCTCGAGGGTCTGCGGCGACGCCACGGTCACGCTGCCGCGGCGTCCGGCGGGTCGAGGAGCGGCACCCCGAGTTCGGCCGCGAGCTCGCGGGCCAGGTCGCCGCGGCCGACCACCTCGATCTCGGGCAGGCCCTGCCATCCCGTCGCATCCCGGACGGCGAGCGCCACCCGATCGACGGTCGTGACCGCGGCGTCGCCCTCGCGCCACGCGGACTGCACCCGCAGCACGCCGCGTTGGCGATCGCTCTTGAGGTCGACGCGCCCGACGAGCGCCTCGTCGACGAGCACCGGAAGCGTGTAGTAGCCGAAGCGCCGCTTCGGCGCGGGGGTGTAGATCTCGATGCGGTAGTGGAATCCGAACATCCGCAGCGCCCGGTCGCGGTCCCACACGATCGGATCGAACGGCGACAGCAGCGCGGCCGCCTCGATCCGGCGGGGGATACGGGCGTCGCGATGCAGGTAGGCGCGCGCCGGCCAGCCCGGCACCGCGACCTCGCGCAGCTCGCCCGCGTCGACGAGGTCCCGGACCGCGCGCTTGGTGTCGTCGACGTAGAGCCGGTAATAGTCGGCGAGGTCGCCGACCGTGCCGATGCCGAGCGCCGCCGCCGACCGCCGCACGAGCTCCCGTACGGCGTCGGTGCGATCCACTTGCGTCTCGAGCAGGTCCGGCGGGATGACGGTCTCGGCGGGCGCGTAGAGCCGCTGGAAGCGGGTGCGCCCCGCGATCGCGAGGTCGCCGCTGCGGAACAGCATCTCGAGGCCCTGCTTGGTCGACGACCAGCCCCACCAGGGCGTGCTGCGCGCGCTCTCCTCGTCCTGGAGGGCGCCCGAGGTCAGGGGGCCCTTCTCGGCGAGCTCGGACCGCAGCCAGGCGAGGGTCGCCGCGTTGTCGCGGAGCCAGTCCGCGTGCTTCGCCCGGAACGCCTCGCGTCGCCACGCGAAGAGCGGCCAGTCGGCGACCGGCACGATCGCCGCCTCGTGCGCCCATTGCTCGGTGTAGGCGGAGCGGCGGGCGAAGGTCAGCCGGTCGAGCAGGGTCTTGTCGTAGACGCCGAGGCGGGCGAGGACCGGGAGGTAATGGCTCCGGTCGAACACATTGACCGAGTCGAGCTGCAGGAGCCGGAGCCTGCCGAGCAGCAGGTTGAGCTGCCGGGTCCCGGCGGTCGTGGGCCGCGCGCCGAACCCCTGCGCCGCGAGGAGGACGCGACGCGCCGCGGCGGGCGAGAGGGAATCCGGCACCCCCTCATCCTGGCCCGCCCGACCGACACCCGATTCGTTCCGCGCCCCTGCTCCGCGCCATCGAGCCGCGACTCGTCGCGCGTGCGACGAATCGCACCGGCGCGCGGAATCCCGCCCGCACGTGCGACTGATCGCACGGACCGGCGGGCGGGCTGACGGCGTGAGCCGGGATCCGGGTTACGCGCGGGCGGCGTCCAGATGCGGGATGTCGGCGACCGAGTCGAGGAGGTGGTCGTAGGGCTGGCCCTCGAAGTCCTCGCGTGCGAGGGCGCCGGTCAGCACCGCGACGGCGATGACGCCCGCATTCGTGGCCGCCTGCACGTCGACGACCGTGTCGCCGGCGGCGATCACGCGCCGCACGTCGGTGACGCCGGTCAACTCCATGGCGTGGTGGATCAGGTAGGGCGCCGGCCGGCCCGCCGTGACATCGGAGGTGGTGACGACCGCGTCGAGGAGGCCGTCGACGCCGCTGTGCCAGCCGAGCGCCTCGAGCAGCGGCAGCGCGACGTCGTCGTCGAATCCGGTGGTCAGGGCGATGCGCACGCCGCGGTCCCGCAGCGTGCGCAGGGCGTCCTCGACGCCCGGCAGGGCGACGGGCGGCTGCTCGCGGTACAGCTCGGCGAGGATCGCATGGAACCGCCCGAAGGCCGCCTCGACGGAGGCGGTGGTCGGGTCGGCCCCGCCGAGCCGCATGAGCGCCCCGATCGCCTCGGTCTTGTCGGTGCCCATCCAGCGCTGGAGGTCCTCCGTCGCGACGGTCGCGCCGGTCTCCTCGACGCAGCGCTGCAGGGCCACGTACACGGAGCCGTGGTCGTCGATGGTGGTACCGGCCATGTCGAGGGCCACGAGGTCGATCACGTCCCGATCCTGGCCGCGGTCGGCGTCCGGCCGGTGAACATCCGGCGACGCGGCGGCGTTCGGGCGGCTCCGGCTCCTGCCGCCGGGCCAGCATCGCAGGGTGAGCTCCGAGACCGATGTCCTCGTCGTCGGCGCCGGGATCGCGGGCCTCGCCCACGCGATCGCCGCGCACGAGCGCGGCTTGCGCGTGACCGTGATCGAGCGCGACATCCGCGCGGTGGGCGCGTCCGTCCGCAATTTCGGGCACGCCTGCGTGACCGCCCAGAGCGGCGAGCTGCTGGAGCTCGCCCGGATCGCCCGCGGCAAGTGGCTGCAGTACGGCGCGCTCGCGGGCATGTTCGTGCGCGAGACGGGCGGCCTCGCCGTCGCGCGCACGGCCGCCGAGGCGGCGGTGCTCGAGGAGCTGTCGGCGAGCCGGGACGCCGGCCAGGTCGCGCTCCTCACCGCCGCCGAGGTCCGCGAGCACCTGGGGGAGCCCGCCGACCCGGCGATCGTCGGCGGCGCGTTCCTGCGGGACGACCTGCGCGTCGACCCGCGCGAGGCGGTGGGCGCGCTCGCCGCGTGGCTCGCCGACCAGCCCGGCGTCGAGTTCCGCTGGGGGACCGCGTTCCTCGGAGCGGAGGACGGCGTCGTGCGCACCACCCGCGGCGAGATCCGCGCCGCCCGCACCATCGTGTGCGTCGGGCACGATCTCGACCACGTGTTCCCGGAGCTCGCGGCCGCCGGGGAGGTGGAGCGCTGCGGGCTGCAGATGGCGCTCGTGGAGGCGCCCCGCGGCATCCGCATCGCCCCGGCCGTGCTGACCGGCACCTCGATGCTGCGCTATCCGGCCTTCGCGGAGACCGCCGCCGCCGAGGCCCTCCGCGCCGAGATGGCGGCGAGTCACCCCGAGCTCGTCGGCATCGGGGCGAACGTCATGTTCACCCAGCGACCCGACGGCACCCTCGTCGTCGGCGACTCGCACCGCTACGGCGCGACGATGGATCCGTTCACCGAGGAGTCGACGAGCCGCGTCCTGCTCGACGAGATCGGTCGGATCCTCGGCACCGAGCTGCGGGTCGTCCAGCGCTGGCAGGGGGTCTACGCCTCGAGCCCACGCCAGCCCTACCTGGTTGCGGAGGCGGGGCCCGGCGTCACGGCCGTGTCGATCACGAGCGGGGTCGGGATGACGATCTCCCTCGGGGTCGCGCAGAAGACGCTCTCGTCGTTCGACTGACGTTCACGTCGAGGGGGCCAGCCGGTCACCCGTCCCGCCCACTGTTGCGGAGTTCCCGAACACCTCGAACAGAAGGACTCCCCCATGAAGAAGCGGTTCCTCGCCGCTGTCGCCCTCTCGGCGACCGCAGTCGTCGCCCTGGCCGGCTGCGCCTCGGGCACGTCCGCCGGCTCCGGCGGCAGTGTCACGACCCTCACCCACGAGCAGGCGCTCACGGCCAAGTCGGCCAAGGACTTCGGCGGCATGGCGGGCCTCGAGGCCGCTGCCAAGAAGGAGGGTCACCTCAACGTGATCACCCTCCCGCCGTCGTGGGCCAACTACGGCAAGATCATCGCCGGCTTCGAGAAGAAGTACCCGCAGATCAAGATCAACTCGGAGAACCCCGACGGCTCGTCGGCCGACGAGGTCACCGCCGCGAAGTCGCAGAAGGGCCAGTCGACCGCTCCCGACGTCTTCGACCTTGGCACGGCCGTCATGAACCAGAACCTCGACCTGCTGGCGCCCTACCAGGTGCAGAACTGGAGCAAGGTCCAGGACGACTGGAAGGACTCCACCGACAGCAAGTGGATCTACGACTACACCGGCCTGATGTCGATCGGCTACGACAGCAAGGTGTTCCCGAAGGGCATCAAGAAGCTCGACGACCTGCTTCAGCCGCAGTTCAAGAACAAGGTCGCCATCAAGGGCGACCCGACCCAGGCGAACGAGGCCCTGTCGGCCGTCACCATGGCGGCACTGCAGTCGGGCGGCTCGGTCAGCGACATCCAGCCCGGCATCGACTTCTTCCACAAGCTGAAGCAGGCCGGCAACTACCTCGGCACACTTCCCACACAGGCGACGGTCGCCTCGGGGGAGACGCCGGTCGTCATCCAGTGGTCGTTCAACAACGTCGGCTGGGGCCCCGCGGCCGGCAGCCAGGGAAACCCCAACTGGAAGACCGTGGTCCTGCCCGGCACCGGCTTCGGCAGCTATTACAACCAGGCCATCAACGCGGACGCGCCCAACCCGGCCGCCGCGCGGCTCTGGGAGGAGTACCTCTACTCGCCCGAGGTGCAGAACCTGTACCTCGCTGCGGGCGCCTACCCGGCGATGCTCCCGGCCATGAAGAAGGACGGCACCGTCGACACCTCGGTGCTCAAGAAGGTCGGCGACGCCCCGTCCGACTTCGTGCAGCTCGACGCCGACAACGCCGCCAAGGCCTCGGCTCTGCTCACGTCCGAGTGGGCCGCCGCGATCGGCTGATGACCGCATTCGCACGGGACTCCACGGCAGAGAGCCGCGGCGCCGGGGTCACTCCTCGGCGCCGCGGCGCGCGCCTCGGAGTCGGATGGATCGGGCTCGCGCCCTTCACGATCTACGCACTGCTGTTCCTCGCGATCCCCGCGGTTCTCGCGATCGCGAGCGGGTTCTTCACCGAGGACGGCGCGTTCACCCTCGCCAACTTCGCGACCTTCGCGAACCCGACGACCCAGAAGGACATCGTCGGCTCGATCGGGCTCTCCGCCGTCACCGCCGTCGTCGGCGCGATCGTCGGCGCGATCATCTGCTACGCGCTGCTGTCGATGCGGCCGGACGGCTGGCTGCGGACGATCGTCGGCTCGGCCTCCAGCGTCCTCGCCCAGTTCGGCGGCGTCATGCTCGCATTCGCCTTCGTCGCGACGATGGGCAACACCGGCATCCTCTACGTCATCCTGAACGGCATCGCCGGCGACGGCACGTTCAGCTCGCCGCTCTACACGGTGCCGGGCCTCGTGCCGGTCTACCTGTTCTTCCAGATCCCGCTCATGGTGCTGACCTTCATGCCCGCGATGGAGGCCCTGAAGCCCGCCTGGGGCGAAGCCGTCGCGACGCTCGGCGGCACCCGCTGGACGTACTGGCGCCGGGTCGGGATCCCGGTGCTCGCGCCCGCCTTCTTCGGCTGCGCGATCCTGCTCTTCGCGAACTCGTTCTCGTCGTTCGCGACCGCCGCGGCGCTGATCAGCCAGGGCGGGCTCATCTCGCTCGACATCTTCCGCGCGTCGACCAGCGAGACCGTGCTCGGCCACGCCAACGAGGCCGGCTCGCTCGCCCTCGCGATGGTGGTCGTGATGATCGTCCTGATGTCCGTCTACGGCGTGCTGCAGCGCCGCGCCGCGAGGTGGGAGGACCGATGACCACGACCGAGCGGCCGACCTCGGCCGCCCCGGATCGGGTGCTCACGCCGATCCAGGCCGGCCCCGCGGCCGAACCCCTCGTCACCCGCCGGGCGGGTCGCGCGCCGCGCTTCGGAGCGCCCCCATCGCGCGCGACGGCCGTGGTGATCCTCGCGATCGTCGGGGTGCTCTTCCTCCTCCCGATCGCGGCGATGCTGATCTTCACGTTCCGCGCGAACGGCGGGGGCTACACGGTCGGGCACTACCTCGACTTGTTCAACCCCGAGCTCGAGTACAACTACGACGTCCTGTTCCAGGGCATCCAGAACTCCCTCATCCTCTGCGTCATCACGGCGGCCATCATCCTGGTGCTCATGGTGCCGACCATGGTGCTCATCGAGATGCGCTACCCGAGGCTCCGGCGCGTCATGGAGTTCGTCTGCCTCGTGCCGGTGACGATCCCGACGATCGTGCTGGTGGTCGGCCTCATCCCGACCTACTCCGTGGTCGCGCGGCTGCTCGGCTCCGACGCGTGGACGCTGGCCTTCGCGATCGGCGTCATCGCGCTGCCGTACGCGTACCGGCCGGTCGCCGTGAACATCGCCGGTGTCGACGTGCGCACGCTCACCGAGGCCGGCCGCTCGCTCGGCGCCGGCTACCTCACCATCATGTGGCGGATCATCCTGCCGAACCTCCGCCGCGGCATCGTCGCGGCGGCGTTCATCACGATCACGGTCGTGCTCGGCGAGTACACGATCGCGACCTTTCTCGGGCGGACCACGTTCCAGACCGGCCTCGTGCAGGTCCGGTCCGGCGACCCGTACGTGGCAGTCATCTTCTCGCTGCTCGCGCTGCTGTTCGGCTTCGTGATCCTCCTCATCATCGGGCGGTTCGGTGCGATCCGCCCCCGGAACAAGGACTGACCCCATGAGCACCATCGACATCTCCACCGACTCGATGCAGCAGTACGTCTCGCACCCCGGTGCGACCGTCGAGCTCGTCGACGTCGTCAAGGATTACGGATCGAGCCGCGCGCTCACCGGCGTGAACCTCACCATGCAGCCGGGCGAGTTCGTCGCGCTCCTCGGACCCTCGGGATGCGGCAAGACCACCGTGCTCCGGTCGCTCTCGGGCCTCGAGCAGATCACGAGCGGCGCGATCCGCATCGACGGTCAGGACGTCGCGAACGTGCCGGTCGACAAGCGCGACATCGGCATGGTGTTCCAGTCTTACTCCCTGTTCCCGCACATGACGGTCGCGCAGAACGTCGCCTTCGGGCTCGAGATGCGCAAGGTGGTGGGGGAGGACCGCAAGCGCCGCGTCGCTGAGGCGCTCGAGATGGTGGGACTCGGCCACCTCGGCGGCCGCTTCGCGCACCAGCTCTCCGGCGGTCAGCAGCAGCGCGTCGCGCTCGCCCGTGCGCTCGTCACCCGGCCCCGCGTGCTCCTCCTCGACGAGCCGCTGTCGGCTCTCGACGCCAAGGTGCGCGTGCAGCTGCGCGACGAGATCCGCCGCATCCAGACCGAGCTCGGCATCACGACGCTGTTCGTCACGCACGACCAGGAGGAGGCGCTCGCCGTCGCCGACCGCGTCGCCGTGATGAGCCAGGGCGACATCGAGCAGATCGGCGCGCCGGAGGAGCTGTACCGCACCCCCGCCTCGCCGTTCGTGGCCGACTTCGTCGGGCTCTCGAACCGCGTCCGCGGCGAGATCAGGAACGGCGTCGTGCACGTGATGGGCACCCAGTTCGAGCTGCTCGGCGACGTGCAGCCCGACGGTCCCGTGGAGGCGTTCATCCGCCCGGAGGACGTCCTCTACGGCGCGGGGCGCATCGCGGGCACCGTCATCACGACGAGCTTCCTCGGGTCGCTCCGACGCACGCGCGTGCTCCTCGACGACGGCACCCTCCTCACCGCGCAGCACGACGTCCAGGAGCGCCCGGAGCCGGGGCAGGCCGTCAAGGTCTCGTTCAAGGGGCGTCCGGTCTCCGCGCGTCCGCTCGCCGACTGAACGCGGACTGCGGACGTGCCGCGCCGCGGCTGAGCGACGGCCGCGGGGCGGCAGACTGAGCGGATGATCTTCCGCACGCGATCGGAGCGCGCCCGCGACGCGCGCGAGGCCCGTCATCCCGTGTCGGCGACCGCCGACGAGACCGTCGCGCCCGGCATGCGGATCGCCGCCGCGTGGTCCTGGCGCATCCTCGTGGTCGCCGGGGCGATCGCCCTGTTCTGCTACCTCTTCGTGACGCTCAAGATCGTCGCGATCCCGTTCATGGTCGCGATCGTGCTGGCGGCGCTGCTCGTGCCCGCCGCCAACTTCCTGCAGCGCCACCACTGGCCCAAGTGGCTCGCCGTCGTGCTGTGCGTCGTCGGCGTGATCGTCGTCGTCGGCGGGCTCGTGACCCTGATCGTCCTGCAGGTCCGCGGCAGCATCCCGGATCTCCAGAAGCAGACCACCGAGCGCATCGCCGACCTGCGCTCGTTCCTGGCGGCGCCCCCTTTCAACCTCTCGTCGAAGGACATCGACGGCTACCTGCAGGACGCGGGGAAGTCGATCCAGAAGGACTCCAGCGGGATCCTCTCCGGCGCACTCTCGATCGGCTCCACGTTCGGGCACGTGCTGGCCGGCCTGCTGATCACGCTGTTCTCGATGATCTTCATCCTCATCGACGGTCGCGGGATCTTCGGCTGGGTCGTGCGGCTCTTCCCGCGCCGGGCGCGGGCCGCGGTCCGCGGCGCGGGGGAGGCGGGCTGGGTCACCCTGACCTCGTTCGTCCGGGTGCAGATCGGCGTCGCCTTCATCGACGCCGTGGGCATCGGGCTCGGCGCCTGGATCCTCGGCCTGGTGTTCGGCGGGTTCCCGCTCGTACTGCCGATCGCGATCGCGGTGTTCCTCGGCTCCTTCATCCCCGTGGTCGGCGCCGTCCTGACCGGCGCCCTGGCGGTCTTCGTCGCCCTCGTCTACCTCGGGCCGATCCCGGCGCTCATCATGGTCGCGATCGTGATCCTGGTGCAGCAGATCGAGGGGCACGTGCTGCAGCCGTTCCTCATGGGCAGCGCCGTCAAGGTCCACCCGGTCGCGGTCGTGCTCTCGGTGGCGGCGGCCGGATTCATCGCCGGGATCCCGGGGGCGTTCTTCGCGGTTCCTCTGGTGGCCGTCCTCAATGTCATGATCGGATACATCGCCCGCGGCGACTGGCGGCACGACCCGCACCCCGATCGCCGCGATGTGACGTCGTCGAGGAGAGGACAGACCGGAGTTGTCCAGTGACACCGCGCCACGACCCCAGGTGATGCCGGGGCCGACGCTCGACGACATCCGCGCCGCCCGCGAGCGCGTGCGCGCCGTCGCGACGGTGACGCCCATGGAGGACTCGCACTTCCTGAGCGACCTGCTCGGGCATCCCGTGCACCTCAAGACGGAGAACCTGCAGCGCACCGGCTCGTACAAGATCCGCGGCGCGTACAACCGGCTCTCGCAGCTGACCGACGCGGAGAAGGCGCGGGGCGTCGTCGCGGCCTCCGCGGGCAACCACGCGCAGGGCGTCGCGCTGGCGGCGCGCGAGCTCGGCATCCGGGCCACGATCTTCATGCCGATCGGCGTGGCCCTGCCGAAGTACGAGGCGACCCGGGGCTACGGTGCCGACGTCGAGCTGCACGGCACGGCGTTCGACGAGACCCTCGTGGCAGCGCTCGAATTCGCCGAGCGCACGGGCGCGGTCATGATCCCGCCCTACGACCATCCGGACATCGTGGCCGGCCAGGGCACCCTGGCGTTCGAGATCCTGGAGCAGGTGCCGAGCGTCGAGAACGTCGTGGTGCCGATCGGCGGCGGCGGTCTCATCGCGGGTGTCGCGACGGCCTTCGCGCAGCTCGCGCCCGAGATCGGCCGTCAGGTGCGCGTCATCGGCATCCAGTCGCAGAACGCCGCCTCGTACCCGCCGTCTCTGGCCGCGGGGGAGCCGGTGTCGATCGCGACGGCGCCGACCATCGCCGACGGCATCGCGGTGGGGCGCCCGGGCGCGCTCAACTTCGAGATCGTGTCGCGAACGGTCGACCAGATCGTGACGGTGTCGGACGACGAGACCGCGGCCGCGCTCGTGGTGCTGCTGGAGCGGACCAAGCAGGTGGTCGAGCCGGCCGGCGCGGTCGGCGTCGCCGCAGCCCTCGCCGGGCGGCTCCGGGTGACCGGCCCGACCGTGTTCCTGCTCACGGGCGGCAACATCGACCCGATGGTGATGGAGCGCATCGTGAGCCGCGGACTCGCGATCTCGGGGCGCTACCTGGTGGTGCGGATCCCGCTGCCGGACCGCCCGGGCCAACTCGCGACGATCGCGGACCTGATCGCCGAGGCCAACGCGAACGTCGTCGAGGTGCTGCACACCCGGCACGGCAACGGACTGCTCATCACCGAGGTGCAGATCGACATCCACATGGAGACCCGCGGCACAGCGCACGCCCAGCTGGTGCTGGAGCGGCTCCGCGCCGCGGGGTATCGCCCGGAGGTCCTGCGCAGCTGACGCAGGCGTCCCGGGGTCAGGCCCGGTACGTCTCCACGTCGACGATCTCGACCGGGATCTCGCGACCGTTCGGGGCGGTGTAGGCGCCGGTGTCGCCGACCTTCATGCCGAGAATCGCCTGGCCGAGCGGGCTCGTCGCGGGGTAGACGTCGAGTTCCGTGTCGCCGGCCACCTCGCGGCTGCCGAGCAGGAACTTGGTCTCGTCGCCGGCGATCTTCGCCGTGATCACAGTGCCCACCTCGACGACGCCGTGGCTCGCCGGGGGCTCCCCGACGCTCGCGGTGCGCAGCAGCTCGGTGAGCTGACGGATGCGGGCCTCGATGTGTCCCTGCTCGTCCTTCGCGGCGTGATAGCCGCCGTTCTCCTTGAGGTCGCCCTCCTCGCGTGCCGCGGCGATGCGCTCGACGATGTCGGCGCGCCGCGGACCGCTCAGCTCTTCGAGCTCGGCCTGCAGCCGGTCGTAGGACTCCTGGGTCAGCCACGTCGTGGCCGCGGTGTCGGACATGATGCTCCTCGGATTCTCCTGGGGCGCCGCATCAACAAGAAAGACCGGCCGGAGCCGGTCTCGAGTCGAAGTCAGCGGTCGGACAAGCCTAGGTCAGTCCTTGCCGGCCCAGCAAGCGCCGACGCTGCCGTTCACAGCAGGCTGCGAGACTCGGATCCGCTCCGTGTGGCGGTAGGTGCGCTCGGTCGACGCGGGGAGGTCGACGACCTTCCACCCGACGATCGCGTGCTTCTCGTCCACGGCTTCGAACGAGCACGTGACGGCCGTGCCGGGGTTGGTCGAGATCTGCTCCGTCACGGCGATCGTCGTGGCGTCGACGTGGCGGTACCCGACGTCCTGGTTGTCGATCGCGGTGCCGGGGGCGAACAGCCCGACCCAAATCACCCACGCGATCGCCGCGGCGAGCACGGCCGCGCCGACGACGACCGCGAGCACCACGGCGCGTCGGCGCCGGCCGGGTGTGCGGCCGTAGCGGCGGTCGAGGTTCGCCGCGGAGGCGGTGGTCACAGGTCGCTCCCTTACTCTGTCACGAGGCTATCCGCCCGATTCTGAGAGGCCGACCTTGCTCGACACCCTTGCCGCTCGGCTCGCCGCCGTGCCGACGCCCGCCCCCTCGCCGACGTCGAAGGTGCCGGACACCGCCGTCACCCCGGGCGTGTGGGGCTTCGTCGTGACGGCCGCGATCGGCGTGGTCGTGATCCTGCTGATCCTCGACATGATCCGGCGGCTGCGTCGGGTCAACTACCGCGCGGAGGTCCGCGAGCGCATCGCGGCCGAGCAGGCCGCGGGCGAGACCGGCGAGTCCCGCTCCGACGGGTGATCGCCGGCGCGGTTCAGACCGTGACCGGGTGCTGCACCGCGAGGAGGATCCCGGCCCACTGGAACCCGAACGCGATCACGGTGCACGAGTGGAACAGCTCGTGGAAGCCGAACACCCCCGGCACCGGGTTCGGACGCTTCAGCGCGTAGAAGATCGCTCCCGCCGAGTAGGCGATGCCGCCGATCAGGATGAGCAGCATCGCCATCCCGTCGAAGGCGATGAGGTCGCCCGCGAACAGCACCGCGGCCCAGCCGAGCAGCAGGTAGATCGGTACGTACAGCCAGCGCGGGGCTCCCAGCCAGAAGACCCGGAACACGATCCCGAGCAGGGCGCCGCCCCAGATGACCGCGAGCAGGATCAGGTTCTTCGGCCAGGCGAGCGCCGTGATCGACAGCGGGGTGTAGGTGCCGGCGATGAGCAGGAAGATGTTCGAGTGGTCGAAGCGGCGCAGCCGCGGCTTCGCCTCGTACGGCACCGGCAGCAGGTGGTACACCGCCGAGACGCCGAAGAGCAGCAGCGACGACGCCATGAAGACGGCCGACGCGGCCTTCGCGGGGCCGCCGTGCGCGATGCCGATGAGCACGATCCCCGCCGCGAGCGCGAACGGGAAGGCGACCGCGTGGATCCATCCCCGCCAGCGCGGCTTGTCCGCCGGCGGGGCCGGCGCAGCGGGCGCGGTGGGGGCGGTCATGCTGCGAGCGTAGAGGGAGCAACCTGACAGCCGGGTCGGACTAGCGTGGACGCGTGGCAGAGCCGACCGAGTCCAGCAGAGGGCTGCTCTACCGCCTCTACCAGGCGCGACTCCGGCGCTCGTTGGTCGACGCGTCCCTGCCGCATCACGTCGCCATGATCATCGACGGCAACCGGCGGTGGGCACGGCAGCGCGCGCTCGAGACCGCGGCGCACGGCCACCGGGCCGGAGCCGCGAAGATGCTCGAGTTCCTGCGCTGGTGCGACGGCCTCGGCATCCGGGTCGTCACCCTCTACCTCCTCTCGGCCGACAACCTCGTGGGGCGGCCGTCGGACGAGCTCGAGCAGCTCTTCGTCATCATCGGCGACCTCGCGACCGACCTCGCCGAGGAGGGCGACTGGCGCATCCAGCACGTCGGCACCTCCGAGGGCCTGCCACCCGCGCTCGCCGAGAGCCTGCGGTGGGCGGAGACCGCCACGGTGGAGAAGACCGGGATGCACGTGAACCTCGCCGTCGGCTACGGCGGACGGCGCGAGATCGCGGATGCGATGCGCCAGATCGTGCGCAGCCACGGCAAGGGCGGCGGCACGATCGACGACCTCGCCGACATCCTCACCCCGGAGCTCATCGCGGAGAACCTGTACACCCAGGGGCAGCCCGACCCGGACCTCATCATCCGCACCTCGGGGGAGCAGCGGCTCTCCGACTTCATGCTCTGGCAGAGCGCGCACAGCGAGTTCTACTTCGTCGAGGCGCTCGGCCCGGATCTGCGCGAGGTCGACTTCCTCCGCGCCCTCCGCGCCTTCGCGGTGCGCGAGCGCCGCTACGGTCAATAGCGTGGACATCGACGCCTACGCCGCGCGCTTCGACGAGGAGCCCGGCTATCTCGACTTCGCCGGGATCGGACCGATCGGACGCGCCGTCCGGGAGGAGGTCGCCGGCCTCGACGAGACCCTCGCCCGCGGCCGCTTCGGCGCCTTCGGGGTGCTCCGGGAGCAGGACCGGCGGATGCGGGATGCCGTCGCGACGCTCACCGGCTTCCCGGCCGACCGGGTGGTCTTCCAGCCGAACACCGGCACCGGCCTCCTGCACGCCACGTTCGGGATCACGGGCGGCATCGCCGTCTCGCCGGCCGACTACCCGGCGATCACCTACGCCGTCGACCGCGCGGCCGAGGCGCTCGGCGTGCTGACCCCGACCTGGATCGAGACCGACCACGGCCGGGTCACGCCCGGCAACCTGCGCGAGCAGCTGACCTCCTCGATCGTCGCGGTCGCGCTCAGCCTGGTCGACTTCCGCACGGGGTTCCTCGCCGACCTGGAGGGCATCCGCCAGGTCATCGGCGACCGGCTGCTCGTCGTCGACGCCACCCAGTGCTTCGGGATCGTCGACGCGCCCTGGCAGCTCGCCGACGTCGTGGTCGCGGGCGGGCAGAAGTGGCCGCGCGCCGGGATGGGGACGGGCTTCATGGCGCTCAGCGAGCGCGCGCTCGAGCACCTCACGCCGGTGTGGTCGGGGTCGGCGGGCGACGGAGGCGAGGGGCCCGCGCTCGACGAGATCCGCGAGCCGGCGGACGGGGCGACCAAGTTCCTGGTGAGCACGCCGGACCCGATCGCCGAAGCCCGCCTCGCGGCCGCCCTCGAGGAGATCGCCGACGTGGGCGTCGAGCAGGTGAACGCCCGGATCGCGCAGCACGTGAGCCGGATCATCGACCTGGCCGACGAGTTCGCCCTGCCGGTGGTCTCGCCTCGCGCCGAGTCGGAGCGTGCCGGGATCGTCGTCGTGCGGCCGGCCGACGACCAGCTCACCGCGCTCGTCGCCTCGCTCCACAACCACGGCGTCTCCGCGACGACCCGCGCCGGCACCGTGCGCTTCTCACCGCACGCGTCGACCGAGGAGGAGACCTTCCTGATGCTGCGCGGGGCGCTCCAGTCGTTCGCGACCGCGGTCACGGTCTAGCCGTCACCTCGTCTTCACACGATCGCAACACGCGCTCGTGCGTGTCGCGGAACGCGGACGCGCCGCTCGGGGTTACGTTCGCCCCATCGGACACGGCGTCCGATCGGAGCGGCCACGTAAGTTCGCTCCGCGAGCCCCGGCCGCTCCGTTTTGGCTAGATGACCGGAAGCCTGTCGCGCTTCCGGGGATGGAGTGGGAGTGCCCGCGCTCGACAAGCCCTCGCCCGAATCCACCCAGGCCCGCCCCGCGCGGACCCCGCAACGGACGGGGGAGCGCACCTACGTGCTCGACACCTCCGTGCTCCTGAGCGACCCGAGCGCGATGTTCCGGTTCGCGGAGCACTCGGTGGTCCTGCCCGTCGTCGTGGTCACCGAGCTGGAGGGCAAGCGGCACGATCCGGAGATCGGGTACTTCGCGCGGCAGGCGCTCCGCAAGCTCGACGACCTCCGTGTCGAGCACGAGCGCCTCGACTTCCCGATCGCGATCGGCGACGACGGCGGCACCCTGCGGGTCGAGCTGAACCACACGAACATGTCGGTGCTGCCGTCGGGGCTGCAGCTGGGCGACAACGACTCGCGCATCCTCGCCGTCGCGATGAATCTCGCGAGCGAGGGGCTCGACGTCGTGGTGGTCTCGAAGGACCTGCCGTTGCGCGTCAAGGCCGCCTCGATCGGTCTCGCCGCCGAGGAGTACCTCGCGGAGCTCGCCGTCGACTCCGGCTGGACCGGCACCGCCGAGCTCACTCTCTCAAGCGAACAGATGGCCGAGCTCTACGACAACGAGACGATCTCGACCCGCGCGGTGGCCGACCTGCCGGTCAACACGAATCTGGTCATCCACTCGGACCGCGGCTCGGCCCTCGGCCGGGTCGCCGACCGGGGGATGCTCAAGGTCGTCCGCGGCGACCGCGACGTCTTCGGCCTCCACGGTCGCAGCGCGGAGCAGCGGCTCGCGATCGACATGCTCCTCGATCCCGAGATCGGCATCGTCTCGCTGGGCGGCCGCGCCGGCACCGGCAAGAGCGCCCTCGCGCTCTGCGCGGGGCTCGAGGCGGTGCTCGAGAAGCAGCAGCACCGCAAGATCATGGTGTTCCGCCCGCTGTACGCCGTCGGCGGCCAGGAGCTCGGCTACCTGCCGGGCGACAAGGACGAGAAGATGAATCCCTGGGGCCAGGCGGTCTTCGACACGCTCGGCGCCCTGGTCTCGGAGAACGTCCTCGAGGAGGTCGTCGAGCGCGGCATCCTCGAGGTGCTGCCGCTCACGCACATCCGCGGCCGCTCGCTGCACGACGCGTTCGTGATCGTCGACGAGGCGCAGTCGCTCGAGCGCAACGTGCTTCTGACCGTGCTCTCGCGCATCGGCCAGAACTCCCGCGTCGTGCTCACCCACGACGTCGCGCAGCGCGACAACCTGCGGGTCGGGCGGCACGACGGCGTCGCGAGCGTCATCGAGACGCTCAAGGGCAACGCGCTCTTCGGGCACATCACGCTGACCCGCTCGGAGCGCTCCGCCATCGCGGCGCTCGTCACCGAGCTGCTGGAGTCCAATGAGCTGAGCTGAACCGGCTCCCGGCTGTGGGGACGGCGGGCACCCAGGCCCGTCGTCCCCGCTACTTTCCCCTCGTGGGACGGATCGCGTGGCAGCTGCCGCTCGCGATCGCGCTCGCGGCCCTCGGGGTCGTCGCGATCGGGCCCACCGCAGCCGCGATCCCGGCGCTGTACCTGGCGGCCGTCACCCCGGAGCTCGCGGTCGTCGATCTTCGCGAGCACCGGCTGCCCGATCGGATGACGCTGCCGGGCGTCGTCGTCGGCGTCGTCGCCGCCGCGCTGCACGCCGTCGTCACGCGCACCGTCCCGTGGACGCCGCTCCTCGCCGCCGCCGCGCTGGCCTCGCTGTTCTTCGTGCTCGCCCTCGCCGGCGGGATGGGGCTCGGCGACGTCAAGCTCGTCGCGGTGATCGGGCTCGCCTCTCCGACGCTCGCGATCGCGATCGTCGCGCCGTTCGCGGCGTTCGTCCTCGGGGGCGTGGTCAGCACCGTCGTGCTGGCGCGGCGGGGGCGCGGATCACGGATCCCGTTCGGGCCGTTCCTGCTCGCCGGCTACGTCGCCGCGCTCGTTCTCGTGGTCGCGGTTCAGCCGAACGCGGCCGCGGCGGGCATGGCGGCCTGGATGGGGTAGGCCGTCCAGCCGAAGCCCGCGATCGGCGTGCAGGGGTGCAGCAGCGTGACGTCGATCGAGACCGTCGAGGGAGAACCGGGCGGTGTCACGAGAAGGGTGGTGTGACGGGAGTCGCTGCAGTGCCCCGCGATCCCGCCGTCGGTCGTCGTCGCGAGGGCCACGGGTGCGTAGGCGCTCGCGCCGGGCGGGACCACCACGGGCCCGGCAGGGAGACCGGCGGCCGTGCCGGCCGGGACGCCCTCCTGACCCCGGGGGCCGCCGGTGAGCGCGACCGTCGGCGCGCCGTCGAGTACGCACGTGCCCGGGCTGGTGTTGGTCAGCTGGACGACCAGGTGGCCGAGCGGTCCGCTGTCGAGCTCCTGCCGGACGCCGGTCCACGTGCAGGAGGCGGGGGCGAGCGTCGGGGTGGGGCTCGCAGTCGGGCTTCGGGCGGCGGTCGACGCCGCGGTCACCGGAGCGCCGGAGCACGCGCTGAGCGCGAGCGCCAGCGCGAGAACGGCGGGCGCGGCGACCAGGGCCGCCCGCACCGCCACCGCGCCCCGCGCCCGTCGAGCCATCGGCCGGATCAGCCCGGGTGGGTCATCGACAGGACGTCGAGCGCCGCGTCGAGCTGCTCGGCGGTGAGCTCGCCGCGCTCGACGAACCCGAGGTCGATGGTCGACTCCCGCACCGTGATGCCCTTGGCGACCGCGTTCTTGGCGATCTTCGCCGCGTTCTCGTAGCCGATGAGCTTGTTCAGCGGCGTGACGATCGAGGGCGACGACTCGGCGAGCGCCCGCGCCCGCTCCACGTTCGCCTGCAGCCCGTCCACCGTCTTGTCGGCGAGGAGCCGGGTCGCGTTGCTGAGCAGACGGATCGACTCGAGCAGCGCCGTCCCCATGACCGGGATCGCCACGTTGAGCTCGAAGGAGCCGCTCGCGCCCGCCCAGGCGATCGTCGCGTCGTTGCCCATCACCCGCGTCGCGACCATGATCGTCGCCTCGGGGATGACGGGGTTGACCTTGCCCGGCATGATCGACGAGCCCGGCTGCAGATCGGGGATGTGGATCTCGGCGAGGCCGGTGTTCGGCCCGGACCCCATCCAGCGGATGTCGTTGCAGATCTTGATGAGCGACACCGCGAGCACCCGCAGGGCGCCCGACGCCTCGACGAGTCCGTCGCGCGCGCCCTGGGCCTCGAAGTGGTCGCGGGCCTCCGTGATCGGCAGGCCGGTCGACTCCGCGAGGATCGCGATGACGCGCTCGGAGAAGCCCTGCGGGGTGTTGATGCCGGTGCCGGTCGCGGTGCCGCCGAGCGGGACCTCCGCGACGCGCGGGAGCGCCGCCTCGATCCGCTCGATCGCGAGCCGGATCTGCCGGGCGTAGCCGCCGAACTCCTGCCCGAGGGTGACGGGCGTCGCGTCCATGAGGTGGGTGCGGCCCGACTTGACGACCCCCGCCCACTCGGCGGCCTTCGCCTCGAGCGACGAGGCGAGATGGTCGAGCGCCGGCACGAGATCCTGGGTGAGCGCCCCGGTCACCGCGACGTGCACGGAGGTGGGGAACACATCGTTCGACGACTGCGACATGTTCACGTGGTCGTTCGGGTGGACGTTCGAGCCGAGCGAGCGCGTCGCGAGCGTCGCGAGCACCTCGTTCATGTTCATGTTGGAGCTCGTGCCCGAGCCGGTCTGGAACGTGTCGATCGGGAAGTCGCCGTGGTGGGCGCCGCCGATGACCTCGTCCGCGGCCGCGACGATCGCGTCGGCGATCTTCGGCGCGAGGATCCCGATCTCCTTGTTGGTCAGGGCCGCCGCGCGCTTGATGCGGGCGAGCGCCACGATCTGGCCGGGCTCGAGCCCGACGCCCGAGATCGGGAAGTTCTCGACCGCGCGCTGGGTCTGGGCGCCGTAGAGCGCGTCCTTCGGGACGCGGACCTCGCCCATGGTGTCGTGCTCGATGCGGAACTCGCCGCTGGTGCCGGACGGATCGGTCGGGGACACGGATCGCCTTTCGGATCGGAGGAGGGTCAGGCGGGGAGGCCGAGGACGACGTCGGGGACCACGCGCCCCTCGAGGAGCCGGTAGTTCGCGCCGACGATGCCCAACCTACCCGCGGCCACGGCCTCGGACAGGAGCTCGGACTCGTCCAGCAGCTCGGCCACGGTGTCGCGCAGATGCGCGCGCCCGACGGCGGACGGGTCCCGGTGCCCGTCGACGACGGGCACCGCCTCGACGGCGGGCGCGATCGGTGCGATGAGGTCGCGGATGTGCGGCGGCAGCGGCGCGGCGTCGGGCTCGGACTGCGCGATCGCGGCGGCGACGGCCCCGCACGAGTCGTGCCCGAGCACGACCAGCAGCGGGGCCTTCAGCACCTCGACGCCGTACTCGATCGAGCCGACGACCGAGCTCGAGACGACCTGACCGGCGTTGCGCACCACGAACAGGTCGCCGAGCCCCTTGTCGAAGATGATCTCGGCGGCCAGGCGGGAGTCGCTGCAGCCGAACAGGATCGCGTGCGGCTCCTGCCCCACGGCGAGCTCCTCGCGGCGCTCGACGTCCTGGCGGGGGTGCCGGGGCGTTCCCGAGACGAAGCGCTCGTTGCCGCGCTGCATCTCCTCCCAGGCCTCCGCGGGCGTCGGACGGACGTCGTCGGTCACTGCAGCTCCTTCCCGATGGCGGTGGCGACCGTCGCGAACTCGCCGTTCGTGGCGGTCGAGCCGGTCAGCACGATGGTGGAATCGCCGCTCGTCGCGACGAGGGCGTAGGCGACGTGCGCGTCGTCGCCGAGCGTGCGGTCGCGGTGGTCGTAGACCCGCCAGTCCAGACCGCCGTAGCTCCGCGTGCGGGTGGGCTGCAGCCGCTCGACCTGGTCGGCGACCCAGGTCGCGTCGGCCCGGAATCCCTGGGTCAGGCCGACGTATCGCGCGTCGGGGCTCAGCAGGCCGATCTCCCACGTGGAGACCTGGCCGTCGCCGGGCTGCGAGAGCTCGGCCCGGTTCGCGTACCAGCCGGAGGGGAGCCGGGGGGCGGCCAGCCGGCTGTCCACCGAGGCCTGCGCCTGCTGGGCGGTCTGCAGGTAGTCGACCTGCTGTCGGGAGTTCTCGGGGGCCGGCCGCACGACGACGAGGACCAGCACGACCACGACGACGAGCGAGGCGCCGATGGCCAGCAGGAGGTTGATGAGCGTCTGATTGGCGCGGTGGGCGCGGCTGGAGGCGGCGCGACGATCCGCGATCTCGTCCGCGGTCTCCGGGCGTCCGAGCTCCGCGACGATCGGCCGGCCCTGCTCGTCGCTGCCGGCGTACTTCGGGCTCACGACTCGGCGGCCGCGGCGGCGCTGCGGGCCGCGTCGAGCCGCTGCTTCGCGCCCACGAGCCACTCCTCGCAGCGTCGCGCGTGGGCCTCCCCGCGCTCCCACAGCGCGAGCGACTGCTCGAGGGTGGCGGACCCCTGCTCCAGCTCCGTCACGACCCGCACCAGCTCGTCGCGCGCCTGCTCGTAGCTCAGCTCGGCGACGTCGGGAGGGGTGTCGGACACGGCCGTCAGTCTACCCGCGGCCTCCGGCGGGTCGGGCGGGTGCGTCGACCGTGGTGGAGACCTCGCCGTCCGCGAGGGTGAGGAGGAGCGGCTCGCCCGTCGTCGCCTCCGCGGCCGACCGCAGGATGGCGCCGTCGCGCCGCTGCGCGATCGCGTAGCCGCGCTCCAGGGTCCGCTGCGGGGAGAGGGCGCGGAGCTGCCCGCGCAGCTCGTCGACCCGGCGCTCGTGACGCTCGACGGTGTGATCCATGAGCTCGGCGCCGCGCGCGACCCAGCGGGTCAGCTCCTCCGCCCGCGACTCGACGAGCCAGCCCGCGTCGGCGAGGGCCGGGCGGCTGCGAATGTGCGCGAGCCGGTCGATCTCGCCGGTCACGAGAGCGGTGACGCGGCCGGTCATCCGGGCGCGCGCCTGCTGCACGCGGGCGAGCTCCTCGGCGACGTCCGGGACGACGCGCTTCGCGGCGTCGGTCGGGGTCGAGGCCCGCAGGTCGGCCACCTCGTCCAGGAGGGGCCGGTCGGCTTCGTGGCCGATCGCGCTCACGAGCGGCGTGACGCAGGCGGCCGCGGTCCGCAGCAGGGCCTCGTCGCTGAACGGCAGCAGATTCTGGAAGTCGCCGCCGCCGCGCGCCAGGATGATCACGTCGACCTCGGGATCCGCATCGAGCTCGCGGATGCCGGCAGCCACGTCCGACGCGGCGCGGTCGCCCTGCACGGCCGCGTACCGCAGCCGGAAGCGCACCTCTGGCCAGCGCAGCTGCGCGTTGCGCACGACGTCCTTCTCGGCGTCCGAGTCGCGACCCGTCACGAGCCCGATGCACTGCGGGAGGAAGGGGAGGCGCACCTTGCGCTCGTCGGCGAAGAGCCCCTCCTCGGCGAGCTGTCGCCGCAGCCGCTCGAGCCGCTCGAGCATGTCGCCGAGACCGACGTGGCGCAGGTTGTAGACCTGCATCGAGAGGGTGCCGCCCTTGAGCCAGTAGTCGGGCTTCACGAGCGCGATCACCCGGTCGCCCTGGCGGAACTCCTCGCTGAACTTGGCGCGGGTCGACGACCAGATCCGGAGGTCGACGGTCACGTCCTGCTGGAGGTCGCGCAGCTTCGCGTACACGTTGCCGGCGCGCTCGCCCCACTGGGTCAGCTCGCCCTCGACCCACACCGTGCCCAGTCGGTCGATCCAGCCCTTGAGCTTGCCCGCGAGCACGGCGACCGGCCACGGCGCCTCCGGGGTCGCCGGGACGCTGCCGTCGGCGACCGCGACCGTCTCACTCACGCCCCGAGGCTAGCCGCCCCCGCCGACCGCCGGCTCCCGTCGTCCACCGCGGGCGCATCTCGCAGCGGCACCCAGGAGCGCCTCCGTAGAATCGGGGGGTGTCCGGCATCTCCAACGGGGTCCACCCCGTCGCCCCGCCGCGCCGCCGTCCCGCGCGCGGGCGGCTGCGCGACGAGCCCGTCGCAGGGGCGAAGCGCGTGCTGCTCGCGGCGCCGCGCGGATACTGCGCCGGCGTCGACCGGGCCGTGGTCGCGGTCGAGAAGGCGCTCGAGCACTTCGGCGCGCCGGTCTACGTGCGCAAGCAGATCGTCCACAACGTCCACGTCGTGAGCGAGCTGGAGCAGCGCGGCGCGATCTTCGTCGACGACGTCGCGGAGGTGCCGGAGGGCTCGCACCTCGTGTTCTCGGCGCACGGGGTGAGCCCCGCGGTCGTGGCGGGCGCCGCGGCCCGCGGCCTCGAGACGATCGACGCGACCTGCCCGCTCGTGACCAAGGTGCACCGCGAGGCGACCCGCTTCGCCGGGCAGGGCCGCCAGATCCTGCTCATCGGCCACGCCGGCCACGAGGAGGTCGAGGGCACGATGGGCCAGGCGCCCGAGCGCACGATCCTGGTGGGCTCGCCGGACGACGTCGACGCGATCGAGGTCGACGACCCGGCGAACCTCGTCTGGATCTCGCAGACCACCCTGAGCGTCGACGAGACGATGGACACCGTGCGCCGGCTGCGCGAGCGCTTCCCGCTCCTGCAGGACCCGCCCTCCGACGACATCTGCTACGCCACCCAGAACCGTCAGGTCGCCATCAAGAAGGTCGCGCCGGAGGCCGACCTCGTGATCGTGGTCGGCTCGGCCAACAGCTCCAACAGCGTCCGCCTCGTCGAGGTCGCCCTCGAGCGCGGGGCGAGGGCGGCCTTCCGCGTCGACTACGCCGACGAGATCGAGCAGTCCTGGCTCGACGGCGTCGCGACCGTCGGCGTCACGAGCGGCGCGAGCGTGCCGGAGGTGCTCGTGCAGGAGGTGCTCGAGCAGCTCGCCGACGCCGGTTACCGCGACGTCGAGGAGGTGCGCACCGCCGAGGAGGACCTCATGTTCTCGTTGCCGAAGGAGCTGCGCCGCGACGCCTCGGGCGCCGCCGACGATCGCGCCCTCGGCGGCCGGAGCCGGGCGTGAGCGAAGCGGAGGGCACCGGCACGAGCCGCCCCGCCGACGAGGAAGACCTCCGGCGGCGGCAGGCGCCGCTGTACGGCGAGTACGCCACGCCGGAGGAGGTCGCCGCGATCCGCGGACCCGATGCGCCGCCGCTCGTGCCGCTCGAGCCGTCGCCCCCGCCGCCTCCCGCCGGCCGTCCCGTCCCGGGACCTCCGCCGCCCGGTCAGCGCCGCCCCGCGGGCTGGGACGGCATCGTCACCATCGGCCTGCTCGCCTTCGGCGCCTACAACGTGCTCTCGGGGGTCGTGAGCTTCCTCGACCTGCGGGGGTTCCTCGCACAGGCCGCGCAGCAGACGGGCATCACCGGGTTCCGGGCGCCGGCCGGGATCGAGGCCCTCGGCTACGCGATCATCGTCGTCTGGGTCGTGCTCTACGTGCTCGCGATCGTGTGGGCGATGCGGCGTCTGCGCTCCGGTCGGGTCGCCTTCTGGGTGCCGCTCGTCGTCGGCACCACGGTCGTCGTCGGCACGGCGCTGGTGCTCGCGATCGTGTTCTACGCCTCCGGAGCGACGCCCGTCCTGCAGAATCAGGGCTGACACCGATGGAGCGGAGGCGGCATGAGGATCCGCGTGCTGCCCCGCGAGGTGGCCGGCGGCATCATCACCGGCACCGTGGCCATGATGGGCTGGGCGATCGGCGCGGCCACGATCGTGCTGACCGTGCCGATGCTCGTCGAGACGATGGTGCGTCGCGGGCGCGCGGACGACCTCCCGATCCCGCTCCTCATGCTCGCGATCGTGTTGGCGGGGATCGTCGTGGTCGCGCGGGTGCGCCGGCGATGGACCGTGATCGCCTACCTCGCCGTGGCGGGGACGGCGAGCGTCGTCTACGAGCTGACGCTGTTGCGCGGCGACCCCGGCCTCCTCCACCAGGCTCTCTTCGTGCTGAACCGGCCCACGCTCGCGCTGGTCGCGGTGGGGATCGCGACGACGTCCGCCTGGACGGGGATGCTCTGGATCGTCCTCGGGTACGCGGTCGCGAACGCCGTCCCGCTCGTCGTCGCCGTGCTCGGCGGCGTGCCCGTCACCCCGGGCCTCGGGCCGACGATGGTGCTCGTGGTCGCCCTCGCGGGGTACGCGACCTTCGGCGCACTTCAGGCGCGGCAGCGCCGCCGCCTGCCGAACTTCGACGAGCTGGAGCGGGAGACCCGCCGCCTGGCTCTCGGCGACGACCTGGCGCGGCGCACGACGGCGATCGTGCACGACACGGTGCTCAACGACCTGGCGATCGTCATGAATGCGCCGGATCGGCTGGACGACCGTGCGCGCCAGCGGCTCCGCGACGATCTCACCACCCTCCGCAGCGGTGACTGGCTCTCGACGACGGCCGACCTCCCGTCGGTCGACGACCAGGACGCGGGTCTCCGCAACGAGCTCATGGTGCTCGTGAGCGAGTTCCAGTGGCGGGGTCTGACCGTCCACGTGACGGGCGCGACGATGGGGGTCTACCGGTTCCGATCCGGCGTCGCGGATTCCGTGCTCGCCGGCATCCGGGCGTGCTTCGAGAACGTGCTACGGCACTCGGGGGCGACGGTCGCCGAGCTGGAGCTGGTGGAGGGCGCCGACGCGCTGACCGTCATGGTGACGGATCAGGGCCGGGGCTTCGACCCCGAGAGCGTGCCCGCCGATCGGCTCGGCCTGCGGATGTCGGTGCAGCACCGGCTCGCCGCCGTCGGCGGCAGCGCCCAGGTGTGGTCGTCGCCGGGGGAGGGGACCTCGGTGCTCATGACGGTCCCCGTCCAGGCGGTCGTGTCGCCGCAGCCCGAGTCGCCGCACCGGCGGGAGGCGCGATGACCCTCCTCGGCCGCCGGCCGAGCGAGCTCTCGGCGCAGCAGGTCGATCCGCTCAGCTGGGTCACCGGCCCGTTCGTGCCGCTGGTGTTCGCGCTGCTGATCCTGCTGCACGGGCTCACCGTGGCCGTCGTCACCCTCCCGGACGTCCGTCATCCGTTCGCGCAGTTCGGGGCGGTCGCCCTGTGCGCCGGCGCGTGCCTGGTCATCCACGCGGCGACCCGCCCGATGCGCCCGCCGCTCGGCTGGGGCGCCGCGATCGTCGTGCTGCTCCTCGGCGGCGCCGGTCTCGTCCTCTCGGCGATCGGCTACATCGGCGCGCGCTTCACGATCGAGCAGTGGTGGGCCCCGATCGCGTTCGCCCTCGTCATCGCCTCGCTCTCGCCCTACCTGCCCCTGCGCCGGATCCTGGGGCTCGGATTCGCCGCGATCGCGGTGAGCACGCCGTTCGCCTATCTGGCCGTCGCGCCCCAGGTGCCGTTCTGGGGACCGATCTCGATCGTGACGATCGTGGTCGGGGTGCCCGTGCTCGGCGTGCTGGCGGCCGCCGTGTTCTCCACGACCGTGGTGCGGCGGATGCTGCCGATGCTCGAACACCGCTCGCAGGTGCTCGTCTCGCTCGACGCGGCACGCAGCGAGGACGCCGAGGCCGAGGAGCGCCGGCGGCTCGCGGAGCTCACCGCCCGCGCCGTCCCGTTCCTCGAGGAGGTCGCCCGCGCGGGTCGGGTGACGTCACGGGACCGGGTGCTCGCCGGCCAGATCGCGCGGCAGCTGCGCGACGATCTGGTGGCCCGCTCCACCCTCAGCTGGCTCGACACCCTGGCCGCGACCGATCGCGTCGTGGTCGTGGACCCGGAGCGACGCGCCGATCGGATGCGGGTCTCCCAGCGCACCGCGCTCCGCGCGCTGCTCACCGCGGTGCTCGAGACACCCGGTGCCGACACGGGCTCGGTGCTCGTCGAGCTCCGCGGCCAGCCCGACGGCTCGACGGCGGTGGCACTCAGCCTCGACATCGACCTGCCCGAGGGGCGGCGCATCATGCATCTGTCGCCCTACTACCTGACGCTCCGCACGGCGGTCAGCGACCTGCGCTGGGACGACGGGAAGCTGCGGTTCGAGCTCCCCGCCGAGTGACGCGGAGCGGGCGTCACCTCGACGTGATCGAGTGCCCCGTGGAGCCGAGCTGCTGCGTCGCCTCGACGACGCGGGCGGCCATCGCGGTCTCCGCGATCTTGCCCCACGCGCGCGGGTCGTAGATCTTCTTGTTGCCGACCTCGCCGTCCACCTTGAGCACGCCGTCGTAGTTCGTGAACATCGTGCCGGCGATCGAGCGGGTGAACGCGTACTGGGTGTCGGTGTCGATGTTCATCTTCACGACGCCGTTGGCGACGGCCTCGGCGATCTCGGCGTCGGACGAGCCCGAGCCGCCGTGGAAGACGAGGTCGAGCGGCTTCTCGCCGGTGCCGAAGCGCTCCGCGATGCCGCGCTGGATCTCGCCCAGCAGCTCCGGGCGGAGCTTCACGTTGCCGGGCTTGTAGACGCCGTGCACGTTGCCGAAGGTGAGGGCCGCGATGTAGCGCCCCTTCTCGCCGAGGCCGAGCGCCTCGACGGCCTGCGTCACGTCGCCGACGGTCGTGTAGAGCGCCTCGTTCGAGCCCTCGTGCTGCACGCCGTCCTCCTCGCCGCCGACGACGCCGATCTCGACCTCGAGGATCGCGTGGATCGCCGCGATGCGAGGCAGCAGCTGTTGCGCGATCTCGAGGTTCTCGGCGAGCGGGATGGCGGAGCCGTCCCACATGTGCGACTGGAAGATCGGGTTGCGTCCCGCCCGGACCTCCTCCTCGGAGGCGGCGACGAGCGGCTCGACGAAGGTCGGCAGCGCGTCCTTGGGGCAGTGGTCGGTGTGCAGGGCGACCGTGATCGGGTAGTTCTTGGCGACCTCGGTGGCGAACTTCGCGAAGGCGAGCGCGCCCGAGGCGCGGTTCTTCACGGTCTGGCCGGCGAAGTAGTCCGCCCCGCCGGTGGTGACCTGGATGATGCCGTCGGAGCCGGCCTCCGTCAGGCCCTGCAGCACCGCGTTGATCGTCTGCGACGACGACACGTTGACGGCCGGGAACGCGAAGCCGGACTTCTTGGCGGTGTCGAGCATCTCGGCGTACTGCTCGGGGGTGGCGACGGGCATGGGGGCTCCTTCGTCGGCGGAGGGGAACGCTCGCGAGTCTATCGACGCCCGCCCTAGGCTGGTCCCGCGCGCACCGCCACCGCCGCACGCCTCCCGCTCACCGACGATCGACAGGATGCCGACCATGGCGGACCCCGCCTCCCACTATCAGAACCCCGATCGCAACCTCGCCCTCGAGCTGGTGCGGGCGACCGAGGCGGCCGCGATCCGCGCGGTCCCGTTCATCGGCCGCGGCGATAAGAACGGGGCCGACGGCGCGGCCGTGAATGCGATGCGGACGTTCCTCGCGACGGTCGACTTCGCGGGCGTCATCGTCATCGGCGAGGGGGAGAAGGACCGCGCCCCCATGCTGTTCAACGGCGAGCAGGTGGGCACGGGCAACGGCCCGGCGACCGACATCGCGGTCGACCCGATCGACGGGACCTCGCTCACGGCGGCCGGACGGCAGAACGCGATCTCGATGATCGCGGCGGCCGACCGGGGGTCGATGCTCGATGCGCACTCCGTGTTCTACATGGAGAAGATCGTCACGGGACCGGAGGGCGTCGGCGTCGTCGACATCCGTCGTCCGGTCGGCGAGAACATCCGCGCGCTCGCGAAGGCGAAGGGCAAGGACGTGGGGGAGATGCTCATCGGCGTGCTCGACCGCCCGCGGCACGAGCAGCTCATCGCCGACATCCGCGCGGCGGGAGCCGGCACCCGGCTGCTGCTCGACGGTGACGTCGCCGGTGGGATCAACGCCGCGAGCTACGAGGGCCGGCTCGACATGTGCGTCGGGATCGGGGGCAGCCCGGAGGGTGTCGCGACCGCGTGCGCGATCAAGGCGCTCGGGGGTCTGATCCAGACCCGCCTCGCGCCGAAGACCGACGAGGAGCGGCAGAAGGGCCTCGACGCCGGACTGAAGTTCGACCACGTCTACGAGGCCGACGAGCTCGTCACGAGCGACAACACCTTCTTCGTCGCGACGGGTGTGACCGACGGGATGCTCGTCCGCGGCGTGCAGCGCAAGGGGCCGGTGATCCGCACGGAGAGCATCGTGCTGCGGTCGCGGTCCGGAACGATCCGGCGCATCACGGCCGATCATCTCGTCTCGAAGTGGCTCGACTGACTTCTTGTGGACGACCCCTTGACTGAGTGAGCGCTCACTCAGTACGGTGACGGGCGTGGCCATCCCCTCCGACTTCGTCGTCGTGCGGGTGCGCGAACGCGCTCGCCCGCTCGCGCCCGAGGACCGCCGGAACGCGATCCTCGACGCCGTCATCCCGCTCGTGCGGGAGCAGGGCCGCGACGTCTCGACCCGGCAGATGGCGGAGGCCGCGGGCGTCGCCGAGGGCACCCTCTTCCGGGCGTTCGGCGACAAGGAGAGCATCCTCGCCGCCGCGACCGAGAAGGTCGTCGATCCGGAGCCGTTCCGCGACCGGCTGCGGGGCATCGACCCCGACGACCCCACCGAGGAGAAGGTGCGTCAGGTCGTCACCCTCTTCGTCGAGCGCTTCAGCGGCGTCGTCCGGTTCGCGGTCGCGATGCGGATGCAGCCCGGGCCGCCGCCGAGCGCGGACGAGTTCCGACGGAGCACGTGGTTCACCGTGCTCGGGCAGCTCTTCCGGCCGGGGGAGCTCAGCGTCTCGACCGAGACCTTCGCCTTCTTCGTGCGGCAGCTCGCGTTCGGGTCCGCCGTCCCCGGTGCCCCGAGCGTGCCGGTCGACGACCTCGTCGCCCTCATCCTCCGGGGCGTCCTGCCCCCCACCGACCCCGAGAAGAAGGGATGACCATGCTCCGCAAGATCCTCGTGCGGTTCCTGCGCCCGTACTGGCCGCTCCTCATCGGGGTGATCGTCTTCCAGATCGGGCAGTCGGTCGCCTCGCTGCTGCTGCCCAACATCAACGGCGACATCATCAACAACGGGGTCGCCAAGGGCGACACCGGCTACATCCTCGAGCGCGGCGCGCTCATGCTCGTCATCACGCTCGCCCAGGTGATCTGCTCGGTGATCGCCGTCTATTTCGGCGCGCGCACCGCCATGTCGCTCGGGCGCGACCTGCGCGGCGCCGTCTTCCACCGGGTGGGGCAGTTCTCGGAGCGGGAGGTCGCCCGTTTCGGCGCCCCGTCGCTGATCACCCGCACGACCAACGACGTGCAGCAGGTGCAGATGCTCGTGCTCATGACGTGCACGATGCTCGTCTCCGCGCCGATCCTCTCGATCGGCGGGATCATCGCGGCCCTCAACGAGGATGTGACGCTCTCCTGGATCATCGTCGTCGCGGTCCCGGTGCTGCTCATCGGCGTCGGGCTGATCATCTCGCGGATGGTGCCCCAGTTCCGAAAGATGCAGACCCGCATCGACGGGGTCAACCGCGTCCTCCGCGAGCAGCTCACCGGCATCCGCGTCGTGCGCGCGTTCGTGCGGGAGCCGGTCGAGATCGACCGGTTCGACGAGGCGAACGCGGCCGTCACCGACACGGCGATGCGCGCCGGCCGGCTGTTCGCGCTCATGTTCCCGTTCGTGATGCTCGTGCTCAACGTCTCGAGCGTCGCCGTGCTGTGGTTCGGCGCGATGCGGGTCGACGGCGGCGACCTGCAGGTCGGATCGCTCACCGCGTTCCTGCTGTACCTCGCGCAGATCCTCATGGCCGTCATGATGGCGACCTTCATGGCCGTGATCCTGCCGCGCGCGGCGGTCTCCGCCGACCGCATCGGCGAGGTGCTCGAGACCGAGCCGTCCGTCCACGAGCCGACCGCGCCGGTGACGGCCGTCACGCGGCGGGGCGAGGTGGAGCTGCGCGCCGCCACCTTCTCCTACCCCGGAGCCGACCAGCCGGTGCTGCGCGACGTGTCGTTCACGGCGAGCCCCGGCACCGTCACCGCGATCACCGGATCCACCGGATCCGGCAAGACGACGCTCGTGAGCCTCCTCCCGCGTCTGTTCGACGCGACCGGAGGTCGGGTGCTCGTCGACGGCGTCGACGTGCGGGAGCTCGACCAGGACGTGCTCTGGTCGAAGATCGGCCTCATCCCGCAGCGCGCGTACCTCTTCTCGGGCACGGTGGCCTCCAACCTCCGCTACGGCGATCCCGACGCGACCGACGAGGAGCTCTGGGCAGCGCTCGAGATCGCCCAGGCCGCCGACTTCGTGCGGGCGATGCCCGAGCAGCTGGAGGCCCCCATCGCGCAGGGCGGCACCAACGTCTCCGGCGGGCAGCGGCAGCGGCTCGCCATCGCCCGCGCGCTCGTCAAACGGCCCGAGATCTACGTCTTCGACGACTCGTTCTCGGCGCTCGACACCGCGACCGACGCGCGGCTGCGCCAGGCGCTCGACCGCGAGGTGGCCGACGCCACGCGCATCGTCGTCGCGCAGCGCGTGTCGACGATCATCGAGGCCGACCAGGTCATCGTCCTGGAGGACGGCGCGGTCGTGGGCGTCGGGACCCATCAGGAACTCCTGCACTCCTGCCGGGAGTACGCCGAGATCGTGGAGAGCCAGCTGAGCGAGGAGGCCGCCTGATGTCGGACCGCACCCCCCGGGAGCCGCAGCAGGCGACCTCCCCGACCCCCGCCCGAGCCCAGGGCTTCCAGGCCACCACGCGGCGGCCCCCGCAGGGCGGCGGCCCCTTCGGCATGCAGGGCGGCGGCGAGAAGGCGAAGACCTTCTGGCCGTCGGCGCGCCGCCTCGTCGGGCGTCTCCGCCCCGAGGCCGGCGCCATGACGCTCGTCATCCTGCTCGGCGTCGTCAGCGTCGTGTTCAGCGTGCTCGGGCCGAAGATCCTCGGCAACGCGACGAACCTCATCTTCGAGGGCTTCTTCTCGAAGCAGTTCCCGGCCGGCACCACGAAGGCTGAGATCATCCGGCGGCTCCAGGCGAACCACCAGGACCAGCTCGCCGGCGTCGTCAGCACGCTCGACCTGCACCCCGGGCAGGGCATCGACTTCGCCGCGCTCGAGCTGACGCTCGGCATCGTGCTCATCTTCTACGTCGCGTCCAGCGTCTTCAGCTGGCTGCAGGGGTACCTGCTCAACGCGGTCACACAGCGCACCGTCTACCGGCTGCGGCGCGACGTCGAGAGCAAGATCCACCGACTCCCGCTGACCTACTTCGACCGGACCCCGCGCGGTGAGCTGCTCAGCCGCGTCACGAACGACATCGACAACATCTCCCAGTCGCTGCAGCAGACCGTCAGCCAGATGGTCGTCTCGGTGCTGACGGTGCTCGGCGTGCTCGTCATGATGTTCTCGATCTCGTGGGTGCTCGCGCTCATCGCGCTCGTGACCGTGCCGCTTACGGTGGCGCTGACCGCCGTCATCGGCAAGCGCGCGCAGAAGCGGTTCGTCGCCCAGTGGGCGGCCACCGGCCAGCTCAACGCGCAGATCGAGGAGGGCTACACGGGCCACGCGCTCGTCAAGGTGTTCGGCCGGCATCGGGAGGTCGAGGCGGCCTTCGAGAAGAAGAATCAGGAGCTCTACGCGGCGAGCTTCGGCGGCCAGTTCGTGAGCGGCCTGATCATGCCGGCGACGATGTTCATCGGCAACCTGATCTACGTCGCGATCGCCGTGGTCGGCGGGCTCATGATCGCGAGCGGTGGGATCCGCATCGGCGACGTGCAGGCGTTCATCCAGTACGCCCGTCAGTTCACGCAGCCGCTCGCGCAGCTGAGCTCGATGGCCAACCTGCTGCAGTCGGGAGTCGCGAGCGCCGAGCGGGTGTTCGAGCTCCTCGACGCCGACGAGCAGCTGCCGGACCCGGCTGCCGACGACGTCGAGTCGCCCGCCGGCCGCACCGGACGCCTCGCGTTCGAGAACGTGTCGTTCCGCTACGAGTCGGACAAGCCGCTCATCGACGACCTGTCGCTCGTCGCGGCTCCCGGCTCGACGATCGCGGTCGTCGGCCCGACCGGCGCCGGCAAGACGACGCTCGTCAACCTCATCATGCGGTTCTACGAGGTCGACGCCGGCCGGATCACGGTCGACGGCATCGACACCCGCCGGATGACGCGGGCCGACCTGCGCTGTCGCACCGGCATGGTGCTGCAGGACACCTGGCTCTTCCAGGGCACGATCCGCGACAACATCGCCTACGGCAAGCCGGGGGCGACGGAGGAGGAGATCCTCGCCGCCGCCGAGGCCGCGTACGTCGATCGCTTCGTGCACTCCCTTCCCGACGGCTACGACACGGTGCTCGACGACGAGGGCGGCAACGTCTCCGCCGGCGAGAAGCAGCTCATCACGATCGCGCGCGCGTTCATCGCCGCGCCGAGCGTGCTCATCCTCGACGAGGCCACGAGCTCCGTCGACACCCGCACGGAGCTCCTCGTGCAGCGCGCGATGGGCGAGCTGCGCAAGGACCGCACCTCGTTCGTCATCGCGCACCGTCTCTCGACGATCCGGGACGCCGACCTCATCCTGGTCATGGAGTCCGGCTCGATCGTCGAGCAGGGCACCCACGACGAGCTGCTCGCGGCGGGCGGCGCCTACGCCCGGCTGTACCAGGCGCAGTTCGCAGCCCCGGTCGACGCGGAGTCGCAGGAGGCGTCGGCGGGTGTCGCACCGCAGCCGGCCCTGGTCGGCGCGCCGCCGACGGTCGGCCAGATCGTCCGCGAGGAGCTCGCCGAGGCGGCCGAGGACGGTGACCTCGAGGCGCCTTAGCCGACCGCGTCCGCCGCGTCGTCGTCCGCCTCGACGTCGAGCAGGGCCGGCGTGGCGAGATCGCGGTCGATCTCCGGACGCCCGACTCCGGCGAGCGTGTCGACCGAGCCGAGCTCCTCGAGGAGGTTCTCGGCGGTCGGCGCGCTCGGCAGCGCGTCGAGCGACTCGACATCGCGGAGCTTCCGGCTGAGGGCGCGGGTGCGCGTGCCCGCCTCGTCGACCGTGTTCTGCGCCGTGGCCAGCTGCTTCTTCAGCTTCTCCCACACGAGGCCGTACTTCTCGAACTCGGACTTGGCCGCGCCGAGCACCTTCCAGACCTCCGAGCTGCGCTGCTCGATGGCGAGGGTGCGGAAGCCCATCTGCAGCGCGTTGAGCAGCGACATGAGAGTGGTCGGCCCCGTCACCATCACGTGCAGATCCCGCTGGATCCGCCCCGCCAGCCCGGGGCGGCGCATGACCTCGGCGAACAGCCCCTCCGTCGGCAGGTACAGGATCGCGAAGTCCGTGGTGTGCGGGGCGGCGATGTACTTGGCGGCGATGGTCTTCGCCTGCTCCAGGACGGCGCGCTCGAGCGCCCTGCCGGCGTCGTCGATGGCGACCTTGTCGCCCGCCTCCTGCGCGTCGAGAAGCCGCTCGTAGTCCTCCTGCGGGAACTTGGAGTCGATGGCGAGGTAGACCGGGTCGTCGCCGCCGGGCATCCGCACGGCGAACTCGACCCGCTCCGCCGAGCCGGGCTTGACCGCGACGTTCTCCTCGTACTGCTCGCGGGTCAGCAGGTCCTCGAGCTGGCGCGAGAGCTGGACCTCGCCCCATCCGCCGCGGTTCTTCACGTTGGTCAGGACGCGCTTCAGCCCGCCGACGTCCGAGGCGAGCAGCTGCATCTCGCCGAGGCCGCGCTGCACGAGCTCGAGCCGCTCGCTCACCAGGGTGAACGACTCGCCGAGCCGCTTCTCGAGCGTCCCCTGCAGCTTCTCGTCGACGGTCTCACGCATCTTCTCGAGCTTCGCCTCGTTGCCCTGGCGCAGCTTGTCGAGCTCGTCGCGCAGGGTCGTCTGCAACTCCGCCTGCTTGTCGGCGTTGGCCTTCGTGAGCGCCTGGATCCGCTCCGCGTTCTCGGCGAGCGAGGTCGTCAGCGTGGTCTGCAGCTTTTCGCCGACCGACTCCCGCACCTGGTCGAGCTGCTGCTGGTTCTCGATCCGCAGGCGCGTCAGGGCGTCCGTGAGCTCGCCGCGCTGACGGGTGAGGTCGTCGCGCAGCTCCGATGCGCTCCGACGCAGCTCGTCGCGCACGATGGCGTCGAGTGCCGGACCCTCGGTCGTCGCCGACGACGCGGCGCGCACCCGCCCGATCAGCACCACGACGAGCGCGACGAGGACGAGCGTCAGCACCAGGTTGACGATCACGAGAACGGCAGCGGCATCCACGCGACGAGTGTCGCAAGCGCGGCCGACATCCGTGGGGTGCCGCGCGCTGCGGACCTCGATCAGGCCGCGTCGTACCGCCGGCCGCCGCGCCGGGCGAGAGCGCCGATGACCGGATCGGTCGTCATCCGGTCGACTCGTTCGGCGCCGCGGCAGAGGTCGAGGAAGAGCCGGCGCCCGGCCGGCGTGCCGGCGAGCCCGCGGTGGTACGCGGCCGGGAACCGCTCCATCACCCGCAGCATCGTCGCGCCCGCGCGCTGCTGCGGCACGAGCTCGGACCCGACGCGGCGCACGTAGAGCTCGAGGTCGCCCGAGGCCGCCGCCTCGCCCGCCATCCGTCCCGACCGCAGTGCGAACGAGATGCCCTCCCGCGTCCAGGGCTCGAGCAGACCGGCCGCGTCCCCCGCGACGAGCACCCGCCCGCGCCGCAGCGGCGACGTGCTCGTGCGCCAGCGGGTGAGGTGGCCGGAGTCGTGCAGCCGCTCCGCGCTCGCCAGGCCGAGCTGGCCGAGCCAGCGGTCGAGGTAGGCGCGCGTCCGGTCGGGCACGCCGGTGCGCTGGATGACCCCCACCGTGAGCGTGTCGCGCTTCGGGAAGAGCCACGCGTAGCTTCCCGCGTCGGGGCCCCAGTCGAACAGCGCGCGACCGCGCCACTCGTGCTCCGGAGCGGCCAGCTCGACCTCGAGCCCGAGGTCCGTGCCGCCGTAGTGGACGCCGACGTATCCCGCGGTCCGCCCGCCGGTACCGTCGGCTCCGACCACCGTGCCTGCGAGGAGCTCGCCGTCGTCGGTGCGCAGCCGCACGCCGTCCGCGTCCTCCGCGATCCCGCGCACCGCGACGCCGTCCCGGAAGAAGGCGCCCGCCGCCACCGCCCCGTCGACGAGTGCCTGGTCGAAGTCCGCGCGTCGCACCATGCCGAGGAACGGCTCCGCGGAGGCGATCCAGTGCCGGTCGCGGCCGTCGCGCCCGATGCCGAGGCGGGTGATGCGGTCCTCGAACGTCGCCTGGACGGCGTCCGGCAGCTCCCGGAGGGACCAGCCCGTGATGCCGCCGCCGCACGTCTTGTAGCGGGGGAATCGGGCGCGGTCGACGAGCAGCGTCCGGGCGCCCTGCGCGGCGGCGGCGCGTGCGGCCGCGGAGCCCGCCGGCCCGGCGCCGACGACCACGACATCCCAGCGCTCGGTCACGGCACCAGGCTAGGGCGCGGGTCAGTCCTCGGGGCGCAGGATCGGCCCGCTCGGCCGCAGCGGCAGCCGATCGAGGTCGTGGGTGACCTCGGTGCGGCCGTGGGGGAGAGGCTCGCCGGCCTCGTCGAGCGCGACGAACACGATTCGCGCGATCGTGAGGATGTCGGCGCGCGTGATCATGTTGCGCACCCGGCAGCGCATCGAGATCGAGGTGCGCCCGAATCCGGTGACCTCGAGCCCCAGCTCGATGAGGTCTCCCTGCCAGGCGGAGCTCACGAACTCGATCTCGGAGAGGAAGCGCGTCACGACCCGCTCGGTGCCGAGCTGGAGGATCGCGAAGATCGACGCCTCCTCGTCGATCCAGCGCAGCAGGCTGCCGCCGAACAGGGTGCCGTGGGCGTTGAGGTCCTCCGGCCGCACCCAGCGGCGCGAGACGGAGTCCGTCGCGGCCATGCGCGTCAGCCGGCCAGTGCCACGGGGGGCTGCAGCTGCGAGACGCGGATGCCGGCCATCGTCGCGAGCTCCGGCAGGTCGACCGCACCCCAGCGGTCGGCCGCGTGGATCATGATCGCCGCGCACGCCTCGGAGTCGGCGACCGCGTCGTGGTGCGGGAAGTCCTCGAAGCCGGCGGCCAGCGCCACCATCGGCAGCCGATAGGAGTCGAGGTGGTACGTCTTGCGGGCGAGCTGGAGGCTGCACATGTAGCGGTACTCGGGGACGGCGAGGCCGGTGGCGGTGCAGGCCGCCTTGATCACACCCATGTCGAAGCCCGCGTTGTGGGCGACGAGGATGTCGTCCTCGCAGTACTCGACCAGGTCGACCAGCTGGTCGGCCCAGCCGAGGGCGTCGACGACCATGTCGGGCGTGATGCCGTGGATGCGAATGTTCCAATCGACGAAGTGGTCGTGCCCGAGCGGCGGCCGGATGTACCAGCCGATGCGGTCGACCACCTGACCGTCGCGCACCTTCACGAGCCCGACCGAGCACGCGCTCGCCGCGGAGCCGTTGGCCGTCTCGAAGTCGATGGCGGTGAAGTCGAGCGGCATGGGACGACTCTCGCACCGGGCTCCGACATCCGCCGCCGGAAACGCCGAGAGTCCGCGCTCCGGACGAAGCGCGGGCTCTCGGTGGTGCCTGTCATCGCGGGAGCATCGGCAGGTCGTGCTCGGCCGACCGGGTCCGGATCCGCTCCAGGTCGTGGCGCACCCGGACGAGGTCCTCGTGCGACATGGTGCGGCGGTACCGGGGCTGCGCGTGCAGCGCGGGCCGGCGGCTCCAGCGGATCAGGGCGACGCCGACGTGAAGCGCGACCCGGTCCATCGGGGTGACGCGCCGCGGCGGCGGCAGGGCGGACAGCTGCTGGTGCTCGTGACGCTGATCGGTCAGAAGCGTGTTCATGATGGTGGTCCTCACCGGGAGATGTGTCGAGCCGTCGCGGGTGGCGACGGGGTGCCGGCTCACGCGCGCGGATGGCGCGACGGAGCCGTGGACGGGCGGTGGGTGCGCCGAGCCGGGGCCCGGAGCGGCTTCGTGAGCATCGCCACCGTCGTCGACGGCGGCAGAGGATGCTGCTTAGCCGAAGCTGACGGTGAGGACGCCGACGAAGCCGGCGGCGCGGAATGCGCGATCAGTGATCTTCGTGACCATTTGCCGACTCCTTTCGAGATGTGTCCGGCGGTTCGTCGTCGACCGTAGTGAACAGCGTCCACATGCCACAAGCGTCCCGGGCGTGTCGCGCGTCGTCGTGACCCGTTCGTGATGTGGACACGGACCCGGCGGCGGCGGATTAGCGTGGCGGGGTGGTCTACGTGCACATCGACCGACGGCGGGTCGCCGTCGACACCCGCGCCCCGTTCCGGATGGTGAAGCTGCCGGACGAGACCACGCTGCGCGAGGTGATCGAGGCGCAGCTCGCCGACCCCGGCCTCCCCGTCGCGGAGGAGGGCGTCACCTGGACGCTGAGCGGCGGCGGCATCCCGTTCACCGGCACCGACAGCGCGCCGGCGCTCGGGGGTCCCGGCGAGCACGAGCTCGCCCGCTTCGTCTACGGCGCTCACCCGGAGCACGAGCGGTCGGTCGTCGAGCTGCGGCCGGGATCGCTCGATGCGGCGCTCGTCGACCTCCCGATCCTCAACTCCCATCGCGTCGCGGGACTGTGGTGGGAGCCGGAGTCCGACCTCGGCTGAGCCGCGCGGCCCGCGCCCGTAGGCTGGACGACCGTGGCTCTCACCATCGGCATCGTCGGGCTCCCGAACGTCGGCAAGGCGACGCTCTTCAACGCGCTGACCAAGAACACGGTCCTCGCCGCCAACTACCCGTTCGCGACGATCGACCCCAACGTCGGCGTCGTCGACCTGCCCGACCCGCGCCTCCAGGTGCTCGCGGACCTCTTCCACAGCGAGCGCATCGTGCCGGCGGCGGTGAGCTTCGTCGACATCGCCGGCATCGTGAAGGGCGCGAGCGAGGGGGAGGGGCTCGGCAACCAGTTCCTCGCCAACATCCGCGAGGCCGACGCGATCGCCCAGGTCGTCCGCGGGTTCGCCGACGCCGACGTCGTGCACGTCGCGGGAGCCGTCGACCCGCAGGCCGACCTCGAGGTCATCACCGCGGAGCTCGCGCTCGCCGACCTGCAGACCCTCGAGAAGGCGATCACGCGCCTCGAGAAGGAGGTGCGCGGCAAGAAGGCGGAGCCGGCCGTGCTCGAAGCGGCCGTCGCCGCGCAGGACGCGCTGAACCGCGGCGTGCCGCTGTCGCGCGCGACCGGCATCGAGCTGCCGCTCCTGCGCGAGCTGGGACTGATGACCGCGAAGCCGATCATCTACGTCTTCAACGTCGACGAGTCGGTGCTCACCGACGACGCCCGCAAGGCCGAGCTCGCGTCGCTCGTCGCGCCCGCGCAGGCGGTGTTCCTCGACGCGAAGATCGAGTCGGAGCTCATCGACCTCGACCCCGCCGACGCCGCGGAGCTCCTCGCCTCCACCGGCCAGGAGGAGTCGGGCCTCGACCAGCTCGCCCGCATCGGCTTCGACACCCTCGGCCTGCAGACCTTCCTCACCGCCGGCCCCAAGGAGTCGCGCGCGTGGACGATCGGCAAGGGCTGGAAGGCGCCGCAGGCCGCGGGCGTCATCCACACCGACTTCGAGAAGGGCTTCATCAAGGCGGAGATCGTCTCGTTCGAGGACCTGGTCGCTACCGGCTCGATCACGGAGGCCCGCGCCGCCGGCAAGGCGCGCATCGAGGGCAAGGACTACGTGATGCAGGACGGCGACGTCGTGGAGTTCCGCTTCAACAACTGACGTACGGTTCTCCAGCCCGGCGACCGCAAGCGCTCGAAACGAGCCACCTGGGTGGCCCGTATCGTCCGCGGGCGTCCCCGTGGTCGCGTAGCGTCGCGGAATGGACGATACGACGGCGACCGCGTGGACGATCGAGGACGCGCAGCGGTACGGCGGCGGCATCCTCACCGGGTCGCGGACCCGACTTCGGGGAGTCCGGGAGAGCGATCTCGAGCCGCTGATCCGCTGGCGTTCCGAGCCGGCGCTCGACATCCTGCAATCGAGCACCATCGACCCGCCCGCGGAGCACCAGTTCCGCGAGTTCCTTCGCTCGCACGCCTCGGGCCCCTCCTCACGCGACCGGCGCGGATTCGCCGTCGAGACCGTCGAGGAACCGAATCGGCTCCTGGGGTTCGTCACGCTGAGCGGCATCGAGGCGCAGCACCGGTCCGCCGAGTTCGCGATCGCGCTGGATCCGAGCAGCGGCGGCCACGGGTACGGGGTCGACGCGACGCGGACAATGGTGCGGTACGGCTTCCGCGAAGTCGGCCTCCACCGTGTGTGGTTGAACGTGTGGGCCTACAACGACCGTGCGATCCGGACCTACCGCCGTGCCGGTTTCGTCGAGGAGGGGCGCCTCCGGGATGCCGTCTTCCACGACGGGCGTTGGCACGACGAGCTGGTCATGAGCGCCCTCGCGACCGACCAGGGGTGGTCCGACTGAATCCCGCGTGACCGCTTGTCGTCGTGCCTTCCGCGTACGCTCGGCGACGTGACCGAACACGAACTCCACGGGATGTGGACCAAGGCCCGCTGGCACCTCATCACCTCGCAGGTGGCGCCGACGCTGCTGCTCGCCGCGACCGTCGGGTTCGTGATGGCCGGGCTCGGCCATCAGCCGACGCCGATCCGGCTCGCGGCCGCGCTCATCCTGCTCTCGAGCGGGGTGCTCGGGTTCGTGATCCAGTTCTCGGCCGCCGCCGAGGCACGGTCGGTGGCCGCGGACCTGGCCCGTGTCGAGGCGCCGAGCGCAGTGACGAAGCGCATCCTCGCGAACGCCCGCGGGCTCGGCATCGTGACCGTCTTCGCCCCGATCGTCTTCGTGCTCACCTACCTGGCGCTGATCTGGGCGATCTTCGCCCCGCCGGTGCTCGGCGGGATGCGCTGAAGGTGCTGATCGATCCGGCCGTCGTCGACGCGGCGCTGTTCGACATGGACGGCACCCTTCTCGACTCGAGCGCGGCGGTCGAGGGATCGTGGACGATGTTCGCCGAGGAGTACGACCTCGACCCCGCCGATGTCCTCGCCGCGGTGCACGGGGTGCGCGCCGTCGACTCGATCGCGCGCTGGGTCCCGGCCGACGAGGTCGACGCGGCCACGCGCAAGCTCATCGACCGCGAGATGAGCCTCACCGACGGGATCGTCGAGATCGCCGGCGCCGCCGAACTGCTCCGGGCGCTCGCCGACGCGACCCTGCCGGCCGCGATCGTGACCTCGGCGCCGCGGGAGCTGGCCATCGTGCGCCTCGAGGCGGCCGGCCTCCCGATCCCGACGGTCTTCGTCACGGGCGACGACGTCGACCGTGGCAAGCCCGCCCCCGACTGCTACCTCCTCGCGGCCGAGCGGATCGGTGCCGAGCCGGCGCGCTGCGTCGTGTTCGAGGATGCGGAGGCCGGCATCCGCGCGGGGCTCGCCGCGGGGGCGCGCGTCGTCGTCGTGGGCGGATACGCCTCCGACACGACCGCGCCCCTGGAGCGCATCACCGACTACCGCGCCGTCCGGATCTCCTGAGTCCTCTCCCACCGCCGAGGAGTCGCGTCACGGGGTCTGTCGGGATCGGAAGCACCGCGTAGCGACTCCTCGACGCTGGGCGGAGGAGAAGGGACTACAGCGTCGCGATGTCGATGACGAACCGGTAGCGCACGTCGGAGCGGAGCACGCGCTCCCAGGCCTCGTTGACGTCCTCGGCGCGGATCAGCTCGGTCTCGGGCGCGATGCCGTGCTCGGCCGAGAAGTCCAGCATCTCCTGGGTCTCGCGGATGCCGCCGATCGACGAGCCGGCGAACGAGCGACGCTGATTGAAGAGCGCGAAGACCGGGACCTCCATCGGCTCCGGCGGCGCGCCGACGCTCACGAAGGTGCCGTTCAGGGCGAGGAGACCGAGGTACTTGCGCATCGGCAGCGGCGCCGAGACGGTGTTGATGATGAGGTCGAACGAGTTGCGCAGCTCGCGGAACGTGGCGTCGTCGGAGGTCGCGCGGTAGTCGTCCGCGCCCATTGCGAGGCCGTCGTCCTTCTTGGAGAGGGTCTGCGACAGCACGGTCACCGTCGCGCCGAACGCGTGGGCGAACTTCACCGCCATGTGGCCGAGGCCGCCGAGCCCGACGACCGCGACGCGCACCCCGGGCCCCGCGTTCCAGTGACGCAGCGGCGAGTAGGTCGTGATCCCGGCGCAGAGGAGCGGCGCGACGGTCGCGAGGTCGAGGGCGTCCGGGATGCGGAGCACGAAGTCCTCGTCGACGACGACGTGGGTCGAGTACCCGCCCTGCGTGACCGTCCCATCGCGGTCGACGGAGGCGTAGGTGCCGGTGTTGCCCTTCAGGCAGTACTGCTCCTCCCCGGCGAGGCAGTTCTCGCACTCGCGGCAGGAGTTCACCATGCAGCCGACGCCGACCCGGTCGCCGACGGCGTGCTTCGTCACCTCGGAGCCGACCTCCGTGACGATGCCGGCGATCTCGTGCCCGACGACCTGCGGGTAGGAGATCTCGCCCCACTCGCCCCGAGCCGTGTGGATGTCGGAGTGGCAGATGCCCGCGTACTTGATCTCGATGAGCACGTCCTTCGGGCCGACGTCGCGGCGCTCGATGGTGGTCTTGACGAGGGGCTCGGTGGCGGAGGGCGCGGCGTACGCGTCGACGGTCGTGGGCATGCCCCCAGTTTACCGGAGGCGCCCTCCGGCCCCGGACCGCTCCAGGCGGCGCAGAATCGTGGGGTGGACGGACGACCGGCGATCGCGGAGGCGCAGGAGGCGGTAGATGCGGCCGTCGCCGAGCTCACCGCGAGCGGCGCGCGCGCCGAGGTGCTCGCCGAGTGGCGCACCGGCCGGCGGATCGGACCGCTGCGGCGCCCCGACGCCGTCGCCGCGGTCGGGCGCGTGTGGCGGCTCGGCGCCCTGCTGCTCGCGCCGGACGGCACCCTCCGCCGCACCGGAGAGGTCATCCAGGCCCAGCCGCTGCGCTTCGACAACCACCAGTCGAATCGCGCGGCGGTGCGCCGCGAGCTTCGGGTCGCGATCGAGAAGGCTGGGATCCCGGCGGGGGAGACCGTGAACATCGACGCACCCCCGGTCGCCCTCGCCGACGTGCTCGAGGTCAGCTGGAACGGATCCGGCGAACCCGGCACCCTCGTACCGCTCCCGGTCTACCTCCGCGAGCGCGTCGAGCTGCTCGCGCACCCGCCGGGCGGTGCCTGAGCGGCAGAATCGGGGCATGGCGCAGCCTCCCGCGACACCCCGCACCCCCAACGTCGGCGCCTGGTCGGGCGCCGCCGCGCTCGCCGTGGCGTTCTTCACCGTGGTCGAGTTCGCCGTGCGCCAGATCTTCGTCGGCTCCCGACCGGGGCTCGGCGAGGCCGAGGCCCTCATCGCGTTCTCGCAGCGGACCGCCGCCGGCACCCTCGGCGTGATCGTGATCGACACCTTCCTCATGGCGTCGCTCATCGTCTTCCTGGCGTCGTTCCGTCAGCTCATCACGCAGCGGCGGCGCGACCTCGACTGGGTCAGCGCCCTCGCCTACGGCGCGGGCATCGCCTATGTCGCCGTCACGCTGGTCGGCGACGGGATGGAGGGCGGTGCCGCTCTCGATGCGGCCGGCCCGCATCCCGACATCCATGTCATCCGCACCCTCACCCTCGGTCACGCCCTGCTCTTCGGATCGATCGGTTGCGTGCTGACCGCGCTCGTCGCGGCGGCGTCGGGCTACGTCACGATCGTCTCGGGAGCCCTCCCGCGATGGACCGGCCGCCTCGCCCTGGTCGTCGCCGCCGCGAACATCGCGGCGGTCGCCACCGTTTTCGGGGGCACCGACGACAGCTTCCACTCGGTCGGAGGCTGGGGCACGGCAGCGCTCGCGACCTTCCCGTGGCTGGTCTGGGTGGTGTGCGTCGGGATCGTCGTGATCCGAGGCCGCCGCGACCACCATGACATCGCCAAGGCGGACGCGACGGCCTCGGTCGCGACGATCGATCAGTTCTAGCGGATCAGCGCCCGATCGCCTTGTCGTTCTCCTCGTGCTTCAGCGCAAGGCCGAGCGCGAAGAAGGTCGGGGCCCAGTGACCGATGAAGATGCCCCAACGGTCCGACTGCGAGCGGTCCGTCTTGCGGTTCGCCTGCGACACGGCCCAGCTCACGAAGCTGAGGCCGATCGACGCGAAGCCGCCGAGGTAGGCCCACTCGCTGCGGAATCCGGCGTCGCTGAGGGCCCGGACGGGGTTCTGGAGACCGGCCTGCTGGGCCGCCTGCGCGCGCTTCTTGGCCTCCCGCGTGAGGCGGTCGGCCGTCTTCTGGGTGTCGTTCTTGAGGGAGCTCATGGCAGTACCGTGCGCCCTCGGGTCGCGCCCGTCGCGGATTCACACCGTCCATTCACCTGACACCATGGCTGCATGCTGGTTCGCCCGAGCATCCGCTTTCAAGCGTCGGTCGTCGCGGCCGATGCGGAGTTCGGCGAGGAGTGGGCCGACGGGTCGGGGCAGTACCTCGGCCCGCGCGAGGGCCTCGACGATCCCGAACGGTTCGCGGACTGGGTCGCGATGCTCCACGCCGACGCCGAGGAGGACGACGCGCGCCCCGAGCGGGTGCCGAGCACGCTGCTCTGGATCGTCGACGGCGACGAGTTCATCGGCTTCGTGGCGATCCGGCACCGGTTGAACGAGTTCCTGCTCCGCGAGGGCGGCCACATCGGCTACAGCGTGCGCCCGTCGGCGCGCCGGCGAGGCTGGGCGACCCGCGCGCTCGCCGAGGCGCTGCCCCTCGCGCGCGGCCTCGGCCTCGAGCGGGTGCTCGTGTGCTGCGACGAGGAGAACGCCGGATCGCGCGCCGTCATCGAGGCGAACGGCGGCGTCTACGAGGACAGTCGCAACGGCACCCGCCGCTACTGGATCGACGCCCGCTAGGCTGGCGGCACAACAGAACACCGGCCGCAGGCGATGCGGGAGAGCCCGGGGAGCACCTCCCCCCGGCACCGAAGGAGCAAGCCTCCCCGCCAATCTCTCAGGTCCGCGTACCGCACCGTCAGGCCACTCTGAAAAGCGGGTCCTCGTGACCCCGCCCACGGTGAAAGCGCGACGCGCGAAGCTCTCAGGCACCATGACAGAGGGGGAGTCCGCGCTCGCTTCCGCCCCGAGAGGACTCCGATGTCCGACGAACCCCTCCGCTCCCCGCTCGACGCCGTGCACACCGCCCTCGGTGCGAGCTTCACCGACTTCGCCGGCTGGCGGATGCCGGTCTCCTACAGCTCCGATCTCGCCGAGCACGCCGCCGTGCGCACCGCCGCGGGGCTGTTCGACCTGAGCCACATGGCCGAGATCCTCGTGCTCGGCGCCGAGTCGGGCGCGGCGCTCGACGCGGCGCTGGCCGACAAGCTCTCGGGGCTCGAGCAGGGGCGTGCCAAGTACACGCTCCTGCAGGCGGAGGACGGCGGCATCCTCGACGACCTCATCGTCTACCGCACCGGGCCGGATCGGTTCCTCGTCGTCGCGAATGCGGGCAATCGGCACGTGGTCGCCGAGGCGCTGCGCGATCGGATCGCGCCCTTCGACGCGATCGTGGAGGACGAGACCGACGACATCGCCCTGATCGCGCTGCAGGGACCGCTCGCCGAGGAGATCCTCCGCAACGTCGAGGGCTTCGACGTCCCGGCGCTCGACGGCCTCCGCTACTACCGCAGCACCCCCGGCGACTTCCGAGGCCACCAGGTGCTCGTCGCCCGGACCGGCTACACCGGCGAGGACGGCTTCGAGTTCTACCTGGCCCCGGATGCGGCCCCGGTGCTCTGGGAAGCGATCCTCGAGACCGGCGCGGGCTCGGGCCTGATCCCGGCCGGCCTCGCCGCTCGCGACACGCTCCGGCTCGAGGCCGGGATGCCGCTGTACGGGCACGAGCTCGACCCGGCGACCCGGCGCGAGGGCACCGGGCGCAGCGCACGGTTCGTGCGGGACGGGCGGGTTCTCGTCGGACTCGAGGCCGCCGGTCGTCGTGCCGCGCGCGCCGGGTATCCCGTGATCCACGGCGGCGCGGTCGTCGGCGAGGTCACCTCCGGGGCGCTCTCGCCCACCCTCGGGCACCCCGTCGCCATGGCGTTCGTCGATCCCGCCGCCGCGAAGCCCGGCACCGTGCTCGCCGTGGACGTCCGCGGCACCGAGCTTGACGCCACCGTCGTCCCCCTTCCCTTCTACCGTCGTCCCGCCGCCTCGACCCCCAAGGAGTCCTGACATGTCCGAGCGCCACTTCACCAAGGACCACGAGTGGGTGGAGGTCGACGGCGACATCGCGACCGTCGGCATCACCGCCTACGCCGCCGACAAGCTCGGCGATGTCGTCTACGTCGAGCTGCCGAAGCCGGGCGCCGCGCTCGCCGCGGGCAGCGTCGTCGGCGAGATCGAGTCGACCAAGTCGGTCGGCGAGCTCTTCGCCCCGGTCGAGGGCGAGGTCGTCGAGGCGAACCAGGCCGTCGTCGACGACCCCGCGTCGATCAACGCGGACGCGGATGCCGCCTGGCTCATCAAGGTGCGCTTCACCTCCCTGCCGGAGCTGCTGTCCGCCGAGCAGTACGCGGAGCTGACCGCCGAATGACCCGATCCGACTCCGTCCCCTTCTCCGCCCGCCACATCGGCACCGACGCCGCCGCTCAGCGCGCGATGCTCGCCGCGGTCGGCTACGACAGCGTCGAGGCGCTCATGGACGCGGCGGTGCCCGCCGGCATCCGCGTCGCCGACGACCTCGCGAGCACCCTGCCGCCCGCCGCGAGCGAGCGCGACGCGCTGGCCGAGCTCCGCGAGCTGGCCGACCGCAACCGCGTGCGCACGCCCATGATCGGCCTCGGTTACCACGGCACGATCACGCCCAGCGTGATCCAGCGGAACGTCCTGGAGAACCCGAGCTGGTACACGGCCTACACCCCGTACCAGCCCGAGATCTCGCAAGGACGCCTGGAGGCGCTCCTCAACTTCCAGACGATGGTCTCCGACCTCACCGGCCTGGCGACCGCCAACGCGTCGATGCTCGACGAGGCGACCGCCGTCGTCGAGGGGATGCTGCTGGCGCGCCGCGCGTCCGGGTCCACGTCGAACGTCTTCCTCGTCGACGCGGACGCCCTCCCGCAGACCCGCCGCCTGCTGGCGCACCGCGCCGCCGCGGTCGGCATCGAGCTGCGCGAGCTCAGCGGGTCGAGGAGCGGCGACGCCGCGCATCGAGACTTGCCCGACCTCCCCGAGCACTTCGGTGTCCTCGTCCAGTACCCGGGCGCGAGCGGTCGGATCTGGGATCCGACCCCCGTCATCGAGGCGTCCCACGTCCAGGGCGGTGTCGTCGTCGTCGCGGCCGACCTGCTCGCCATGACGCTCCTGCGCTCGCCCGGCGAGATGGGCGCGGACGTCGCGGTCGGCACCTCCCAGCGCTTCGGCGTGCCCCTCGGCTTCGGCGGACCGCACGCCGGCTACCTCGCCGTGCGCGCCGGGCTCGAGCGGCAGCTCCCGGGCCGGCTCGTCGGCGTCAGTCAGGACGCGGACGGCTACCCCGCCTACCGCCTCAGCCTGCAGACCCGCGAGCAGCACATCCGTCGCGAGAAGGCCACGAGCAACATCTGCACCGCGCAGGTGCTCCTCGCGGTCGTGGCCTCCATGTACGCCGTCTACCACGGGCCGGAGGGCCTCAAGGCGATCGCGCATCGCGTCAATCGGCTCACCCGGCTGCTTGCCGACGCGCTCGCCGCGGCGGGGCTCGAGCCCGTGGACGATGCGTACTTCGACACCCTCACGCTCCTCGTCCCCGGTCGTGCCGACGCCGTGGTCGCCAACGCGGCCCAGCTCGGCATCGACCTGCGCCGGGTCGACGGCGACGTGGTCGGGGTCACCCTCGACGAGACGACGACGGAGCACGACGTGCTCGCCGTTCTCGCCGCGGTGCTCGGAGACGACGCACCGGACGGGCTCGGGTTCAAGCCGGTCGCCCGCGGCATCCCGCCGGAGCTCGTCCGCACGAGCGCCTACCTGACGCATCCCGTCTTCTCGACCCACCGGTCCGAGACCGCCATGATGCGCTACCTCAAGTACCTCGCCGACAAGGACTACGCGCTCGACCGCGGCATGATCCCGCTCGGCTCGTGCACCATGAAGCTCAACGCGGCGACCGAGATGGCGGCGGTCACCTGGCCGGAGTTCGCCGACATCCACCCGTTCGCGCCGGAGGACTCGACCCGGGGCTACCTCGAGCTCATCGGGCAGCTCGAAGGCTGGCTCGCGGAGGCGACCGGCTACGACGAGGTGTCCCTGCAGCCGAACGCGGGATCGCAGGGCGAGCTGGCCGGGCTCCTGGCGATCCGCGGCTACCACCTCGCGAACGGCGACGCGGCGCGGACCGTCTGCCTCATCCCCTCGAGCGCGCACGGCACCAATGCGGCGAGCGCGGTGCTCGCCGGCATGCGCGTCGTCGTGGTGGCGACCGACGAGCTCGGCAACGTCGACCTCGACGACCTGCGCGCGAAGGTCGCGGAGCACGCGGACGAGCTCGCGGCGCTCATGGTCACCTACCCGTCGACCCACGGCGTGTACGAGCACGAGATCCGGGCGATCGCGGAAGCGGTGCACGACGCCGGCGGCCAGGTCTACGTCGACGGCGCGAACCTCAACGCGCTCCTCGGCTACGCCCGGTTCGGCGACTTCGGCGGCGACGTCTCGCACCTCAACCTGCACAAGACGTTCTGCATCCCGCACGGCGGCGGCGGCCCCGGCGTCGGCCCGGTGGCGGCGAAGGCTCACCTGGCACCGTTCCTGCCGCGGGGCGACCGCAACCCGGTCTCCGCCGCTCCGTACGGCAGCCCCGGGATCCTGCCGATCTCGTGGTCGTACGTGCGCATGATGGGCGCGGAGGGGCTCAAGGCGGCGACGGGAGCCGCGGTCCTCTCGGCGAACTACATCGCGGCCCGGCTCCGCGAGCACTACCCGGTGCTCTATGCGGGCGACAACGGACTCGTCGCGCACGAGTGCATCCTCGACCTGCGGCCGCTCCGCGAGCGCACCGGTGTGACGGTCGACGACGTGGCGAAACGCCTCATCGACTACGGCTTCCACGCGCCGACGATGTCGTTCCCCGTCGCGGGCACGCTCATGGTCGAGCCGACCGAGAGCGAGGACCTCGCCGAGATCGACCGCTTCATCGAGGCGATGATCGCGATCAAGGCGGAGGCGGACGCGGTCGGCGCGGGGGAGTGGCCGGCATCCGACAATCCGCTCGTCAACGCCCCGCACACCGCGGCGTCGGCCGTGGCCACCGAGTGGACGCACCCCTACGCGCGCGAGACGGCGGTCTACCCGGTGCCGGCCCTCGTGCACCGCAAGTACTGGCCGCCGGTGCGCCGGATCGACCAGGCCTACGGCGACCGCAACCTGTTCTGCGCGTGCCCGCCGATCGAGGCGTTCGCATGAGCGACCGCCTCGACCGGCGTCCGCGGTGCCGGCCGGCCGCGCCTGCTGCGCGCGAGGAGGCGACCGCATGAGCGAGGCTCCGGCCATCCGGGTGCGCCCCATGACGGCGGAGGAGTTCTCCGCCTGGCAGGAGCACTCGTTCGCCGCCTACGCGGTCGAGGTGTCCGAGGCGCGGGGCATCCCGTTCGAGGACGCGCGGCGCATTGCCGCCGAGAGCCACGCCCGGTACCTGCCCGACGGGCAGGCGACGGCGGGCGTGCACCTCGTCGTCGGCGAGGACGCCGCGGGAGCCCGGGTCGGCATCCTCTGGGTCGGGCCGAACCCGAACGGCGTCGGCCCGGCGTGGGTCTACGACATCGAGGTCGAGGAACCGCGGCGCGGCGAGGGCTGGGGCCGGGCGCTCATGCGGGAGGCCGAGCGCCTCGCCCGCGAGGACGGCCACGCCGAGATCGGCCTCAACGTGTTCGGGTCGAACACGGTCGCCCGGCGCCTCTACGAGTCCCTCGGCTTCGCGACGTCGAGCGTGCAGATGCGCAAGCCGCTGTAGCGCAGCCGCGGTCTACCGACGCCCGCCCGCGGGCGTGTCCGCGTCCGCGTCCGTATCCGTGTCAAGACTTCAGGAAACGGCGGGCGAGTTGGCACCGGTCCCCGCAGGCCGCGCCAGGGTCTCCTGAACTTTCGACCGTTAGCGGGTGGCCGGCAGCGGGTCGCGGGCAGCGGGTCGCGGAACGATCGGGCTGAGGGCATCCGGGCGGACCTCGGCCGAGACGGATCAGAGCGGAGCGGGGAGCGAGAACGCGCCGCCGGACGGGGCGGGGAAGAGCCGCAAGATCTCGTCGCGGATCTCGTCCGCCTTGCGGAAGGTGAGCCCGACCATCGCCACGTGCTTCCAGCGCACGACGCCCGCACCGTCGATGATGAACACCGACCGCCGGGTCAGGAGGCCGCCGAGGGTCGAGACGCCGTAGGTCCTCGCGACCCCGTCCCGCGAGTCGGCGAGCAGCGGGAAGCCGAGCCCCTGCTTGCGCGCGAACTCCTCGTGGCTCTCGATGCCCTGCACGCTGATCGCCCAGACCTGCGCGCCGAGCGCGTCGAAGCCGGCGAAGTTGTCCTGGTAGGAGCACAGCTGCTCGGTGCAGACCTTGCTCTGATCCAGCGGATAGAACGCGAGCACGATCGGATGCCCGCGCTCCTCGGAGAGCCGGAACGGACGCCGACGCGCCTCGCCGTCGACGATCTGGATGCCGGGGAGCACGAAGTCGGGCGCGACGTCGCCCACCTCCACGGCCCCCATCCTCGGAATCCTACGTGTCAGTGCCCGGCGACGCCGAACAGCGCCGGGAAGGCGCTCGCCGCCCACCCGTACCCGACGAAGACGGCCGCGTCGATGACGAAATGGGCGACGACGAAGGGCAGCAGCCGGCGGATGCGCGTGTAGAGCCACCCGAAGATCAGCCCCATCACGACGTTCCCGACGAACCCGCCCCAGCCCTGATACAGGTGGTAGCTGCCGCGGACCAGGGCGGCGGTCGCGATGATCGCCCAGCGGTTCCAGCCGAGGCCCCCCAGTCGGTCGTAGAGGAAGCCGAGGACCACGGGCTCCTCCTGAAGCGCCGCGCGCAGCGCCGAGAGCAGGAGCACCGGCACCGTCCACCAGTACGGCTGCAGCCCGGCCGCGTCGACGCCGACCGCGAAGCCGAGAGCTCGCGCCCCGAGGTAGACCCCGATCCCGCCGGCGCCGATGACGATCGCGAGCCCGAGCCCCCAGGCGGCGTCGGCGGCCCGCGGGCGGACGAGGCCCAGACGGCCGAGGTGCGGCCGCCGCGCGCTCCAGACGAAGTACGCGGCGAGGACGACGGGCGCGAGCGAGAAGACGATGTCGAGGAGCTGGTAGGTCAGATCGACGTACTGCCGGTCGCTCAGGCTCGGGTTGAGCGTCGTCGTCTGACCGGCGAGCCCGCGCGGCCGGGTCGCGTAGTCGATGAGCTGCACGACCGCGTAGACGGCCGACTGCCCGAGGCCCAGCCCGAGCACGAGCACCATCTGCCACCGCGCGCGGGCCGAAGAGCCCGGAGCCCCGTCGAGATTGTCGGGACTCGACAACGCCGTGGGGGTCACGATCCCGATCGTAGGCATCGTCGTCGGAGAGAATTCACCTGACAGCGGCTCAACAGCGCATGATTTCGCCGGTGCGCGGTGGATTCCTGCATGATCGCGCTGGGCGCGCAAGATTCCGCACCTCGCGTTTCCGCCATGTAACGATTCCTCTTACGGTTTTGGTGAGCGGGACCCCCCTATCTAAGGTCTGTGTGTACTGCTCGGTCGCGACAGCGCCGTCGTGACGATTCAGGGAGGAACAACAGAATGACCCGATCGACCATCTCGCCTCGCGTGGACGCGCGGTAGGCACCGGGATGTCGACAGTCCCCCCCGGAGAGTTCATCGCGCAGGCCACCGCCCCGGCCGGCACGTTCGACGGCGGCACCGGCCCCGAGGGTCCCCGCGAGATCGTCAGCCGGTCTCCCGGTCGCCTGGCGTGGGAGCGCTTCAAGTCCGACAAGAAGACCGTGGTCGCGGCGATCATCGTGGGGATCTACATCGTCCTCGCGATCCTGGCGCCGATCCTCGTCAATCTCGGCGTGCTCGACCCGCTCTCGACGCACTCGAATCTCATCAACGACCTCGGACTCCCGACATTCTCGACCAGTTGGGCCCATCCGTTCGGCGTCGAGCCGGGCACCGGGCGCGATGTGCTGAGCCGTGTCTGGTTCGGATTGACCTTCTCCCTGTTCATCTCCGCCGTCGCCGCGGTCTGCTCCGTCATCATCGGCGTGATCCTGGGCATCATCGCGGGCCTCAACGGCGGGTGGGCCGACACGCTCATCGGCCGTCTCATCGACCTCGTCCTGAGCTTCCCGCAGACGCTCATGCTGCTCGCGCTCTCGAGCGTCATCGTCGCCTGGCTCACCGGCACGCTCCACGTCCCGTCGGGCAACACCGCGCAGGCGACCTACGTGATCCTCGTGCTCGCCGTCTTCGGCTGGCCGCCGGTCGCGCGCGTCGTCCGCGGTCAGGTGCTGAGCCTGCGCGAGCGCGAGTTCATCGATGCGGCGCGGCTGCTCGGAGCAGGCCCCGGCCGGCTCTACTTCCGCGAGGTCCTCCCGAACCTGTGGGCCCCGATCCTCGTCCAGTTCACGCTGATCCTGCCGGCCTACGTCTCGGCGGAGGCGGCGCTGTCGTACCTCAGCATCTCGATCCAGCCGCCGACGCCCACGCTCGGCAACATCCTCAAGTACTCGATCCAGTTCGCGTCGAGCGACTTCGTGTTCTTCATCGCCCCGGCGTTCCTGCTCGTGCTCATCGTGGTCTCGTTCAACCTGCTGGGCGACGGACTGCGCGACGCGCTGGACCCGAAGGCGACTCGATGACCGGCCTCCCGCCGGTCCCGCAGACTCCGCGGCCACGAGCCGTGGACGGAACGCGTCTCCCGACGCGAACCACCCAACACCAAGGAGAGAACTGACAATGACCAAGAAGTTGTTGTCGCGGGTCGCCGTGATCGCGTCCGTGGGACTGATCGCTGGCGGGCTCGCGGCCTGCTCCGGCGGGGGCTCCGGCGACGGAGGCGGCTCGTCGAACGGCGGCCCGACCAAGGGCGGCACCATCACGATGCTCGACGTGACCGGTCAGTGGGAGGCCACCGACCCGGCCGGCGTCTACCTCGGTGAGGAGATCGCCGAGCTCCGCCGCCTCGTGTTCCGCGGCCTGACCGCCCTGCCGGTCACCAGCGACAAGAACGCGAAGCCCGTCGCGGACCTCGCGACCGACACCGGCACCACCAAGGACAACGGCAAGACCTGGTCGTTCACGCTGAAGGACGGCGTGAAGTGGCAGGACGGCAAGGACATCACCTGCGCCGACCTCCAGTACGGCCTGTCGCGCTCCTACGACGCCTCGCTCGTCGCCACCGGCTCCGGTGTCGGCACGACGTACTTCGGTGCGGGCGGCTACAACCTGATCGACCCGTCGGACCCGTCGTACGACATCGAGTCGAACTACACCGGTCCGCTCACCGGCTCCGCCGAGGCGCAGGCGCACTTCGACAAGGCGGCGTCCTGCTCCGGCAAGACCATCACCTACCACTTCCAGAACGCCTGGGCGGACTTCCCGTACGCCGCGGCCGCGCTCTTCACGACCGACCCCTACGAGAAGTCGTTCGAGAAGGGCACCGCGAACCAGTGGCGCATCAACTCCGACGGCCCGTACCAGCTGAAGGAGGCCGCCTACGACACGCAGGTCGGCGGCACCTTCGTGCGTAACAAGAACTACGACCCGAAGACCGACAGCACCAAGGTCCGTGCGGCCTACCCGGACACGGTCAAGTTCGAGATGGTCGCCGACCCGGAGACCGCGACCGAGCGTCTGATCGCGGACTCCGGCGCGGACCAGACCGCGTACTACCCGGGCAACGTGCCCTCGACGAAGTACTCGGAGGCGGCCAGCGTCGACCCGAGCCGCGTGAAGACGAGCACCTCGCCGTACACGCGCTTCCTCGAGATCAACTCGCTCACCCTGACGGACCCGAACACGCGGAACGCCCTCATCGCGGCGACCGACCGTGACGCGGTCCTGAAGACCTACGGCGGCAGCAAGTACGGCACGCCGACCTCGTCGATGGTGTCGTCCGCGGTCCCCGGCTTCAAGGAGACCTCGGTGTCGAAGATCAAGTCGAGCGGCGACGTCGCGAAGGCGAAGGAGCTCCTCGCCAAGACCAGCAACCCCACCCCGAAGATCACGCTCGCGTACTCGGACACCCCGGTGAACGGCAACGTGGCGGCGGTGCTCCAGCAGAGCTGGCAGAAGGCCGGCTTCCAGGTGACCCTGCAGGCGATCTCGCTCGACGCGAAGCCCGGGTACTACACCCAGGTGAGTGCCAAGAACAAGCCGATCGACGTGTTCTTCGCCGGCTGGGCCGCTGACTGGCCGTCGATGTTCGCGGTCGTGCCGCCGATCGTCAAGTCGAACCCGAAGGACGCCCAGAACGGGCAGGGGTTCAACTACGGGTTCTACAGCAACTCGAAGGTCGACGATCTGATCAAGCAGGCCAACAACACCACCGACACCAGCAAGCAGCAGAGCCTGCTGGCTCAGGCGGATGACACGGCGGTGAGCGACGGCGCGTACGTGCCGCTGCTGAACCAGAACAACTACTTCGTGTACGGCTCCAAGATCGGTGGGTTCCTGCCGGACGTCGCGTCCAGCTACTACCCCGACCTCGGCGGCATGTACGTCAAGAAGTAACTAGCAGCACCGAACAACCGGGTGGGCGCCCCTCCGCGGGGCGCCCACCCCATTCGAGAGACAAGAAGCTGAACCCGTGATCGCCTTCGCCATCCGCCGCATCCTCGTGGGCATCGTCATGCTCCTCGCGATGGTGCTCGTGGTCTTCGTCCTGTTCTTCGCGGCGGGCAACCCCGCCCGTGACGTCTGCGGCAAGTTCTGCACGCCGCAGAAGCTGGACCAGATCACGAAGGTCTACGGGTACGACCAGCCGCTCACCTATCAGTTCGGCCAGTTCATGAAGGGACTCGTCGTCGGCCGCGACTTCCCGGTCGACGACAAGTACCGCGCCGAGCTCGAGAAGCAGAACCCGCAGCTCGTCATCCACTGCAGCGCCCCGTGCCTCGGCTATTCGCAGCACGACTCGATGACGGTCAACGCCGAGATCGCCAAGTACTACCCGATCACCGTCCAGCTCGCGATCTTCTCGTTCCTGCTCTGGATCGTGTTCGGCGTGCTGTTCGGAGTCCTCGCCGCCGTCTTCAAGGGCAGGTGGTTGGATCGAATAGTCGTGGGCGTCACCCTCGTCGTGTACGCGCTCCCGACGTTCTTCGTCGGCACGTTCCTCCTCCAATACGTGTCGATCCGGTGGAAGCTCTTCCCGTATCCGTCGTATGTCTCGATCGCGGACGGCGGCCCGATCGCCTGGATCACGAGCCTCTTCCTCCCGGCGCTCACCCTCGCGCTCTTCTACATGGCCGGCTACGTCCGCATCACGCGCGCCTTCGTTCTCGAGTCGCTGTCCGAGGACTACATCCGCACGGCGAAGGCCAAGGGCCTGCCGACCCGGGTCGTGCTCTTCAAGCACGGCCTGCGCGCGGCACTGACGCCGCTCCTGTCGATGGCCGGACTCGACTTCGCCGCCCTCCTCGCGGGAGCGGTGATCACCGAGTCCGTGTTCAACTACCAGGGGCTCGGCCTGCTCGCCGTCACGGCGAACAAGAACTCCGACCTCCCGATCCTCATCGGCCTCGTGCTCGTCGCCGGCGCCGCGGTGATCGTGATGAACATCATCGTCGACCTCCTCTACGCCTACGTCGACCCGCGCGTGCGGCTGCGATAAGAACAGAAACAAACGTGACCAGACCCTTCCTCTCCGTCGAGAACCTCGTCGTCCACTTCCCGACCCCGGACGGGATCGTGCGCTCCACCGACGGCCTGTCCTACACGCTCGAGCGCGGCAAGACGCTGGGCATCGTGGGCGAGTCCGGCTCGGGCAAGTCCGTGTCCTCGTCCGCGCTGCTCGGTCTCCACCGCGGCACCAGCGCCCGCGTGAGCGGTGAGATCTGGCTCGACGGGGTCGACCTCCTGAAGCTCAGCGACGAGGAGATGCGCAAGCGCCGCGGCAAGGACGTCGCGATGATCTTCCAGGATCCGCTGTCGTCGCTGCACCCGTACTACCGCGTCGGCGATCAGATCGGCGAGGCGTACCGGGCGCACCACAACGTGTCGAAGCGCGCCGCGCGCATCCGCACGATCGAGATGCTCGCCCGCGTCGGGATCCCGCAGCCCGACCGCCGCGTCGACGACTACCCGCACCAGTTCTCGGGCGGCATGCGCCAGCGCGTGATGATCGCGATGGCGCTCATCAACGACCCCACCCTGCTCATCGCCGACGAGCCGACGACGGCGCTCGACGTGACGGTGCAGGCGCAGATCCTCGACCTCCTGCAGGACCTGCAGAACGAGTTCCACACCGCCCTCATCCTCATCACGCACGACCTCGGCGTCATCGCCGAGGTCGCCGACGACGTGCTCGTCATGTACGCCGGGCGCGCAGTGGAATACGGCTCGACCCGCGAGCTGCTGACCCGCCCGTCGATGCCGTACACCTGGGGCCTCATCCAGTCGATCCCCGACGTGTCCGGCGCGGTCGACAAGCCGCTCCGCCCGATCCCCGGCAGCCCGCCGAGCCTCGTGAACCCGCCGAAGGGCTGCGCCTTCTTCCCGCGGTGTCCGTACGCGAAGCTCGTCGACGGCACCGGCGACCGCTGCGCCCACGAGCTGCCCGAGCTGCTGTCCATCACGCCCGGGCACCTGAAGCGCTGCCACCTGGAGGACCCCGAGGTCATGTACCAGGACGACACCGAGCTGGAGACCGCCCGATGAGCACCCCCCTCCTCGATGTGCGCGACCTCGTCATGCACTTCCCCGTGAAGTCGCGCGGAATCATCTCGCACACCGTCGGTCACGTGAAGGCGGTCGACGGCGTCTCCTTCACCCTCGAGGCGGGCCAGGCGCTCGGTCTCGTGGGGGAGTCCGGATCCGGCAAGACGACCACCGGGCGACTGGTCACCCGCCTGCAGCGTCCGACGAGCGGCCAGATCCTCTTCGAGGGCAAGGACATCGCGCAGGCGTCGCCGCGGCAGCTGAAGCCGCTGCGCCGCGACATCCAGATGATCTTCCAGGATCCGTACACGTCGCTGAACCCGCGGCAGACGGTCGGCGAGATCGTCGGCGCCCCCCTCGCGATCCACAAGCTCGTGCCGAAGGACAAGCGCCTCGCCCGCGTGCAGGAGCTGCTCGAGATCGTCGGCCTGAACCCCGAGCACTACAACCGGTACCCGCACGAGTTCTCCGGCGGCCAGCGTCAGCGCATCGGCATCGCGCGGGCCCTCACGCTGCAGCCGAAGGTGCTCGTCGCGGACGAGCCGGTCTCGGCGCTCGACGTGTCGATCCAGGCGCAGGTCATCAACCTGATGCAGCAGCTGCAGCGCGAGTTCAACATCGCGTTCCTGTTCATCGCGCACGATCTGGCGATCGTCCGGCACTTCTGCCCGGAGATCGCGGTCATGTACCTGGGCAAGATCGTCGAGAAGGCTCCCCGCGAGGAGCTCTACGCGGCCCCGAAGCACCCCTACACGAAGGCGCTGCTCTCGGCCGTGCCGGACGTGGAGCAGGCGCGCATCGGCGGACGCCGCGAGCGGATCCGGTTGACCGGCGACGTGCCGTCGCCGATCAACCCGCCGTCGGGCTGCCACTTCCGCACCCGGTGCTGGAAGGCGCAGGACGTGTGCGCGACGACCGAGCCGGTCCTGCAGAAGGTCGGCGCGGGCGCCGACGAGGCGGCCTGCCACTTCCCCGAGCCGTAGACCGGATGGCTGCGAAGCCGCACCGCTACACGATCCGCTCGTCGTCCTCGGCCCTGGGGTTCTGGCTGGGAGCGGCGGTGCTCGTCGTGCTGGTCGGGGCGCCGCTCGTCATGGCGGAGTGGCGCGTCGTCGGGTTCGTGCTGCCGCCCGCCCTCCTGCTGGGGTGGGCCCTGTGGCTGTTCCTCTACCGGCCGGCGGTCCACTACGACGAGCGCGAGATCGTCGTGGTCAACGTCGGCCGCGTGCACACGGTGCCGTGGTCGCGTGTGGTGCGGATCCGGCAGCGCTTCAGCCTGGAACTCGACTTCGCCTCGGGCCGGCCGCTGCAGGCGTGGGGCGTGCAACCCCCGCGCCGCGCGGGCAACGTCGCCAGCATGTTCGACCGGCGCTCCCGCACGCCCCCGGATCCCGACCGCTACGTGCACGTGCTCGAGGGCTTCCGCGAGAACGCGGAGCCGGGCGACGCGCCGGTGACGCGTCGGTGGGACGTCGTGCCGCTCGCGATCGGGGCCGTGCTGATCGCGGCGGTGATCGTCGAGATCGCGATCGGCGTCTGAGCTCGTGATGATCCGACGCCGGGAAGAAGAGACGAGGGAGACCGCATGACGTTCCAGCAGATCCGGCTCGACGACGGGCGCGCGCTCGACGTCTACGTGAGCGGGCCGGCCGACGGGCTGCCGCTCGTCTTCCACCACGGCACCCCCGGCTCCGGCCTCCCCGATTCGCGGGCGTTCGAGCGCGCCGTGCATGCCCGCGGCCTCCGCTACGTCTCCGCATCCCGGGCCGGGTACGGCGCCTCCGACCGCCACGCGGGTCGCCGGGTGGTCGATGTCGTCCCGGACACCGCGGCCGTGCTCGCGGCGCTCGGCGCGAGCGAGTGCGTGATCGCCGGGCACTCCGGCGGCGGCCCGCATGCCCTGGCGTGCGCCGCGCGGCTGCCGGGCGTGCGCTCGGCGCTCGTGATCGCCGGCGTCGGCCCCGTCGACGGCCTCGGCGACGCGTTCCTGACGGGCATGGGCGAGGAGAACCTCGTGGAGTTCGGCACGGCGCTGCGCGGGGAGGAGGCGCTCCGCCCCTATCTCGACGCGCAGCGCGCCGAGCTCGCGGACGCGACCCCGGCGGAGATCACGGCGTCGCTCTCGACGATCCTGCCCGCGATCGACCGGGCGGCGATGGACGAGGACCTCGGCGTCGACCTCGCGAGCGGCATGGCGGAGGGGCTGCGCCTCGGCGTCGACGGCTGGCTCGACGACGACCTCGCGTTCCTCGCGCCCTGGGGCTTCGGACTCGACGAGATCGAGGTCCCGGTCAGCCTGTGGCAGGGCGACGTCGACCTCATGGTCCCGTTCGCGCACGGCGTCTGGCTCGCGGACCGCATCCCCGGCGTCGACGCCCACCTGCTGCCCGGCGAGGGGCACCTCTCGATCGCGGTCGGAGCGATCGAGCCGATGCTCGACGCCCTCCTGGCGGGCTGAGGCCGGGGCGAGCGGGCGGGCCGCCCGGCGCTCGCGCGGAAGCCCGCGACCGCTCTTCGCGACCGCTCTTCGCGACCGCGACCCGGTCGCGCCGGCTGCCGTCCGGTACCATGGGGTGGCGCCGACTCCGGCTGCCGACTCCCTTCTTCTTCATCCCCCGAGGTGCTGCCATGGCCCAGGCCATCCGCGATGACCTGCGCAACGTCGCGATCGTCGCCCACGTCGACCACGGCAAGACGACGCTCGTCGACGCCATGCTCCGCCAGACCGGTTCGTTCGGCGAGCACGCGCACGTCGAAGAGCGCGCGATGGACTCGAACGACCTCGAGCGCGAGAAGGGCATCACGATCCTCGCCAAGAACACGGCGATCGAGTACAAGGGCGTGCACGCGACCAACGGCCCGGTGACGATCAACGTCATCGACACCCCGGGGCACGCCGACTTCGGCGGCGAGGTCGAGCGCGGCCTCTCCATGGTCGACGGCGTGGTGCTGCTCGTCGACGCCTCGGAGGGTCCGCTGCCGCAGACCCGCTTCGTGCTGCGCAAGGCGCTCGAGGCGAAGCTCCCGGTCATCATCGCCGTCAACAAGACCGACCGGCCGGACGCGCGGATCGACGAGGTCGTCGAGGAGAGCCACGACCTGCTGCTCGGCCTCGCCTCCGACCTGGTCGACGACGTGCCGGACCTCGACGTCGACGCGCTGCTCGACGTGCCCGTCGTGTACGCGTCCGGGCGCAACGGCGCCGCGAGCTGGAACAAGCCCGAGAACGGCGCCCTGCCCGACAACGACGACCTCGAGCCGCTGTTCGACGCGATCCTCACGCATGTGCCGGCCCCGCGCTACGACGACGAGGCGCCGCTGCAGGCGTGGGTCACCAACCTCGACGCGTCGCCGTTCCTCGGCCGCATCGCCCTCCTGCGCGTGTTCGCCGGCACGCTGAAGAAGGGCCAGACCGTCGCGCGGGTGCACCTCGACGGCGGCACCGCCAACGTGCGCATCACCGAGCTGCTCAAGACCCGCGCGCTCGAGCGCTACCCCGCCGAGGAGGCCCACGCGGGCGACATCGTCGCCGTCGCGGGCATCGAGGACATCATGATCGGCGAGACGATCGCCGACCCCGACGACATCCGCCCGCTGCCGGCGATCGAGGTCGACGAGCCCGCCATCTCGATGACGATCGGCACCAACACCTCGCCGCTGGTCGGCAAGGTCAAGGGCCACAAGCTCACGGCGCGCATGGTCAAGGACCGTCTCGACCGCGAACTCGTCGGCAACGTGTCGCTGCGCGTGCAGGACATCGGGCGCCCCGACGCATGGGAGGTGCAGGGCCGCGGCGAGCTGGCCCTCGCGATCCTCGTCGAGAACATGCGGCGCGAGGGCTTCGAGCTCACCGTCGGCAAGCCGCAGGTCGTCACCCGCACCATCGACGGCAAGCTGCACGAGCCCTACGAGCACCTGACGATCGACGCCCCGGAGGAGTTCCTCGGGGCGATCACGCAGCTGATGGCCGCCCGCAAGGGTCAGATGGGCAACATGTCGAACCACGGCACCGGGTGGGTGCGGATGGAGTTCACGGTGCCGTCGCGCGGTCTCATCGGGTTCCGCACCGAGTTCCTCACCATCACCCGCGGCACCGGCATCGCGAACGCGATCTCGGACGGCTACAAGCCGTGGGCCGGCCAGATCACGACCCGTGTCAACGGCTCGATCGTCGCCGACCGCGCCGGGGTCGTCACGCCGAACGCGATCGTCGCCCTGCAGGAGCGCATGTCGTTCTTCGTGAAGCCGACGCAGGAGGTCTACGAGGGCATGGTGATCGGCGAGAACTCGCGCGCCGACGACATGGACGTCAACATCACCAAGGAGAAGCAGCTCACCAACATCCGCTCCTCCACGTCGGACAACTTCGAGAAGATGACCCCGTCGCGCGAGCTGACGCTCGAGGAGTGCCTCGAGTTCGCCCGTGAGGACGAGTGCGTCGAGGTGACCCCCGAGGTCGTGCGGATCCGGAAGGTGGAGCTCGACCAGACGCAGCGCGCGCGTGCGGCCAGCCGCGCCAAGAAGGCGTCGCAGCCCGCCTAGCGAGGGTCGTTGGACCCCGCTCGTGTCCGCGGGCGCGCGCTACGCTGTGGCCCGTCCGCAGCACGTCCGCCCGACACCAGGGGATGCCATGACCGCGCTCCACCGCCGCACCGCCGTCGTCGCGCTCGTCGCGTCGCTCACGTTCGCCGCGCCGCTCCTGGCCGGATGCAGCCTCATCCCGCATCCCGGCGGCAGCCATGGCGTCTCGGTGCCCGGCATGAGCGTCGGCACCGGGGCGCTCCCGAAGTCGTGGCCGTCCGACGTTCCGGTGATCACGGGCGAGATCGTCACCGGCGCCGCGCTCGGCACCGGCAGGGACCAGGTCTTCAACGCGACGGTCAAGGTCTCCGGCCAGGAGGCGGCCGACCAGATCACGACCCAGCTGACCGGCGCCGGATTCACGGCCAAGACCGACGCCACGGCGTCCACCGACTCCGGCACGTTCCTGACGTTCACGAGCGAGAAGTGGAACGTCGCCGTCGTCATCACGAAGACCGACGACAAGACCGGCTGGGTCGCGAACTACACGGTCACGTCGCCCGAGGCCGGCAAGTAGTCTGCCGCCGCGCTCAGAACAGCTTCTCCGCCAGATAGCCGCCCCGCCGAGGCGCGGGCGGCACGAAGAACAGCCCCGAGCCGATGTGCGAGATGTACTCGTTGAGACGGTCGGAGCGGCCGAGGCGGCTCTGCAGCGTGACGAAGTGCGCCGGATCGTTCTGGTACGAGACGAACAGCAGCCCCGCGTCGAGCAGCCCGAACTGGTTGATGCCGTCGGTGTAGTTGTAGCCGCGCCTCAGGATCTTCACGCCGCCGTTGTTCTCGTGCGCCGCGAGGGCGACGTGCGAGGTGTCCGGGATGACGAGCTCGCCCTGCGCGTTCTTCTTCGCGAAGTCGGGGGTGTCGTGTTCGGCGCGCCCGGTGAGCGGTTCGCCCTCCACCTTGCCCCGGCCGAACACCTTCTGCTGGTCGCCGATCGCGTCCGAGTCCCAGTTCTCGATGTTCATCTGGATCTTCCGCACGACCTGGTAGCTGCCGCCGCGGGTCCACGCGACGTCGTCGTCGACCCAGACGAAGCGCTGAAAGTCCGACTCCTCGACGATGTTGCGCGTGCCGTCCTTGAAGCCGAGCAGGTTGCGCGGCGTCTTCTGGCCCGTGCCGGCCGAGGCGCGACCGAAGCCCAGCACGGTCCACCGCGTCGAGGCGGTCGGCTGCGCCATCCGCGCGAGATCCCGGACCGCGTGGTAAGCCACCTGCGGGTCGTCGGCGCATGCCTGGATCGACAGGTCGCCGCCGCTGAGGCCGTCCTGCAGCTTGTCGCTCGGCAGCTCCGGCAGCGGTCGGAGGTGCGCCGGGCGGCGGCTCGCCAGCCCGAAGCGGTGATCGAACACACCCGGGCCGAGGCCGACGGTGACGGTCAGGCCGGCGGGGGCGAGGTCCAGCGCCTCGCCCGTGTCGGGGGCGACCGCATCGGCGCGGGCCGGCTGCACCTGGCCGATGGTCCGCCCGGCCATGAGCTGCGCGATGGCGCCGGACCAGCGCGCGAGCAGCACCTGGAGGTCCTGGCGTGAGTCGCTCGCGAGGTCGAAGGTCATGAAGACCGTGTAGCGCTGCGGCGGCGTCTGGATGCCGGCCTGGTGCGCCTGGTCGTAGAAGGGGAAGCTGCGGGTGAGGTCGATGATCTCCTCGTCGCCGCCCTGCACCGCGCGTGCGATCGTCGCGCCGCCGACGCCCGCCGCGGCGCCCACGGCGAGGCCGCCGCCCGCCGCGCCGAGCAGGAGCGCCCTCCGCGAGAGGCCGCGCTTCGTGGGCGCAACGCGCTCGCCGTCGTCAGGACCGGCGGTCACGCCGTGGCGACCTTCTCCGCGATCTTCGACAGCGGGGTCTGCAGCGACTGGACGATGCGGCTGAGGTTCGCCGCGTCGGCCGCGCGGACCTCGTCCGTGTAGATCCGGTACCCGCCGGGGACGCTCGGGTCGCGGTAGGCGTCGAGCGCCGCGTTCACCTTGTCGAACTGCGCAGACACCTGCTTCGTCAGCCCGGCATCGATCTTCGCGAGCCCCGGCTGCAGGTAGGCGAACGCCTGCTGCGCCCCCTCGACGTTGGCGGCGAAGTCGCTGATGTCGGTGTGGCTGTAGAGCTCCTCCTCGCCGGTGATCTTGCCCGACTGGACCTCCTCGAGGAGGCCGGCGGCGCCGTTGGCGAGGTCCTCCGGCTTGTAGTCGATGCCCTTCGCGAGCTTCGCGAGCTGGGCGACATTCGTCACCAGATCGGCGGCGTACTTCTTGGTCTGGTCGGTGATCCCGGTGGTCCAGAGGTCGCGCTCGATGGCGTGGAAGCCGCTCCAGCCGACCGCCGGGTCGAGGTTCGACGCGCGCATGTCGACGAGGTAGTCGAGGTTGCCCGCGTTGCTGGTCGGGTCGGCGCCCGGGAGCAGGAAGCCGTCGACGTCCGACTCCACCTTCTCGTAGAACGGCCGGGCGAGGGCGTACGCGCGCTGGGCGCCCGCGACGTCCCCGGCGTCGACGGCGGTCTGCAGCGAGCCGACCGCGGTCGTCATGTCGGCGAGCACGCCCGCGACGTAGTCGCGGTAGCCGTCGGTGCCCTTCTGCAGGATGCTCGAGATGCTGCCGGTCGGCGAGGCCGCGGCCTTGCCCGTGACGGTGAAGTCCTGCAGCTCCTTCTCGGCACCCGGGCAGTACACCTGGTAGGTGCCGCCGCCGAGTGTCAGGGTCAGCCGGGACGGCGTGAGGCCCGGGGCGAGGTTCTCCTTCTCGCCGATGATCTTCTGATCGCTGAGCAGCTCGATCTCGGTGATGGCCGTGGAGCTCTCGTTGGCGACCGTGAAGGTGACCGGGCCCGCCGCGGCGGTCGTGGCGTCGAGCTTGCAGGCGTCCGTGCCGCCGTCGCTCGTCAGCGTGACCTTCACCTGTGCGGCGCCGTTCTTCGACGTCGTCGCGCTGCCGGCCCCCGTGGTCGAGCAGCCGGACAGGAGGAGGGCGAAGGCGAGGGCGCCGGCTCCCGAGACGACCGCGAGGGTCTTAGTGGATCGCATGTGCTTCTGTGCCGTTCTGTGCCGTGGGGGTGATGATGCGGGCGGGTCCGGCGGCCGGGGCGCCCTCGCGCCGGAGCCGGAGTCGGGAGCGCAGCGCGAAGGCCGCCAGGATGAGGGCCGCGACGACGAGCGCGGCGGGAAGCTGGACTCCCCAGAGCCGCTGCTCCGCCGCGGCGGCGGTGCGGGCGGCCTGCGCGTCGGCCGCGGCGGCGTCGGCGACCTGCCACGAGACCCCGCCCGCGACCGAGACGGTGCGCGGCGAGCGGAGGCCGCCGCCCGAGACGGTGACGAGGCGGGTCTGCTGCTGCCGCGCGTCGAGCAGGACGCCGTCGGCGAACGACACCGTGCGGGTCGTCGCCGCGTTCCAGGTCGCGGTGTAGGGGCCCGGAGCGCGCTGCGAGTCGATGCCGACGGGGATCCGCCCGCCGTTCGCGGTGGCGAGCTCGGCCGCAGTGATCGTGGCGGGGCCGTCGACGGGGTCGGTCGACTTTCGGCTCGCGGTGGTGATGCCGCCGCCGGCGGCCGCATCCGTCGAGTCGACGGTGAACCGCTCCGTCGTCCCGTCGCCCGTGGTCGCCACCACCCTGTCCCCGACGAGCCGGACCTGCCCGCCACCCGCGAGGGCGAGCGGACGGTTCGCGGGCTGCAGGAGCGCGGGAGCGCCCGCTGCGGCGACGATCGCCACGACGGCAAGGCCCGCCGCGACGCCGAGCTGCAGCCGCGGCACGGTCCGACCGCTCGGGCGCCGGCGCTGCGGCCAGAACATGAACAGCGCCATGGGGATCAGGTACGCGAACCACCCAACGACCTCGATGAGGCGCGGGTCGGCCGGGATGCCGAGCACGCCGGTGAGGAGGGCCGCCTGCACCGAGCCGTTCGGCGCGAGCCACGACAGGTCGATGGTGCGCTGCTGGCCGGCGACGATCCAACCGGCCTCGTGCGCCGTGTGCAACGTGCTGAGCACGAGACCGGCTGCGACCAGGAGGAGGAAGACGCCCGTGTAGCGGAAGAAGCGGCCGAGGTCGAGCTTGACGCCCCCCACGTAGATCCCCACGCCGATCGCTGCGGCGGCGAGGATGCCGAGCACGGCGCCCAGCCCGGCGAGCCCGGAGTCGGTGGAGGCCTGGAACGTGGCGAGCAGGAAGACGCTCGTCTCGAAGCCCTCCTTGAGCACCGCGAGGAAGGCCATGCCGGCGAGCGCCCAGGCGGTGCCCTCGCGCAGGGCGTCACCGGCCACCGCCTCAAGCTCCTTCTTCATGCCGCGCGCGTGATGCGCCATCCAGACGATCATCGTCGTCACGAAGAACACGGCGACGAGGCCGATGATCGACTCCATGCCCTCCTGGGCGGCCTGGGGGAGCGACTGCTCGACGACGCGCAGGATCACGCCGACAGCCACGCTGAGGATGAGGGCGGCGCCGACTCCCACCCACATGGGGGCGAGTGAGCGCCCGTTGCGGCGCAGGAACGCGGCGATGATGCCGACGATCAGCGCCGCCTCCAGGCCTTCGCGGAGGCCGATGACGAGGGTCGCGAGCACGGGAGATGTCCAGAGGGTGAGGGGGTTCGGTAAGGCTATCCTTACCGCCGTTCGACTGTAGACCGCCGCGGCTATCGTGTCCAGCGAGGAGGCGGCATGAGCGAGACGGATCCGGTTGAGGACATCGAGCGGATGGGCCCGGGATCGACGGTGATCGCGAGCGTGTTCGCGCTCGTCATCGGCGGTGTCGTCGGCCTGCTCGCGACGTTCGCCCACGCGCAGTGGGCGCCGTGGGGCCTCGTCGCCGGTCTGGCGATCCTCGTGTGCCTCGTCGCGGGCTTCCGGCTCGTGTTCGCCAGCCGGATCGTCGCCGCGGCCGCGGCGGTCGGATTCGTGGTCGCCGGGGCGCTCCTCGCCCTTCCCGGAGCGGGGGCGCCGATCCTCCGCCTGGACGGGCCGGCGGGCTGGATCTGGGCCGTCGCGCCCGTCGTCCTGGCCGTCGTCGTGCTCGCGGTGCCGTGGCGGGGGAGGGCCTCCGCGCGCGCCTAGGATGGAATCGTGACGTACGTCATCGCCCTGCCCTGCGTCGATGTGAAGGACCGCGCCTGCATCGACGAATGCCCCGTCGACTGCATCTACGAGGGCGATCGGATGCTCTACATCCACCCCGACGAGTGCGTCGACTGCGGTGCGTGCGAGCCGGTCTGCCCGGTCGAGGCGATCTTCTACGAGGACGACCTCCCGGAGCAGTGGAAGGACTACTACACCGCCAATGTCGAGTTCTTCGACGAGGTCGGCATCGGCTCCCCGGGCGGCGCCGCCAAGGTCGGCGTGATCGCCGGTGACCACCCCGTCGTGAAGGCCGTCCCGCCTCAGGGTCACTGAGGCCGTGGCGCTCGCCCTCCCCGACTTCCCGTGGGACCGGCTGGTCCCGTTCCGCGAGCGCGCCGCGCAGCATCCGGATGGCGTCGTCGACCTCGCGGTCGGATCGCCCGTCGACCCGACGCCGGAGCTTGTGCGCCGCGCCCTCGCCGAGGCCACCGACGCCCCGGCCTACCCGCAGACCTCCGGCACCCCGGAGTTGCGGCAGGCGATCGCCGACTGGTACGGCCGACGTCGTGGCGTGAGCCTCGAGCCGCGCAACACGCTCCCGACCATCGGCTCGAAGGAGCTCGTGGCCATGCTGCCGACGCTGCTCGGCGTCGGCGCGGGCGACGTCGTCGTGCACCCGACGCGGGCCTACCCGACCTACGAGGTGGGCGCGCGGATCGCGGGGGCGACCCCGGTGGCGGCCGACGACCCCGACGAGTGGCCGACGGGCACGCGCCTGGTCTGGCTCAACTCGCCGCGCAACCCCGACGGGCAGGTGCTCGACGTCGCGTTCCTGCGCCGGGCGGTCGCCCGCGCGCGCGAGATCGGCGCCGTCATCGCGAACGACGAGTGCTACGCCGAGCTGAACTGGGCCGACGACCGGCCGGCTCCCTCGATCCTCGACCCCGAGGTGATCGGCGACAGCCGTCGCCTCACGCTCTCGGTGTACTCGCTCTCCAAGCAGTCGAACCTCGCCGGCTACCGCGCCGCGTTCGTCGCGGGCTGCGGCGACCTGATCGCCGAGCTGCTCGAGGTGCGCAAGCACGCGGGGCTCATCCCGCCGCTGCCCGTGCAGCGTGCCATGACCGCCGCGCTCTCCCCGGAGGGCGACGCCGACGTCGCGGCGCAGAAGGAGCGCTATCGCGCCCGTCGGGCGACGCTGCTGCCGGCTCTCGCGCGCGCGGGCTTCCGCATCGACGAGAGCACGGCCGGGCTCTACCTCTGGGCGACCCGCGGCGAGGACTCCTGGGCGAGCGTCGACCGGCTCGCCGGGCTGGGCATCGTGGTCGCCCCCGGCGCCTTCTACGGCGAGGCCGGGCGCGAGCACGTGCGGATCGCTCTCACGGCCGCCGATGAGCGGATCGCGGCCGCCGCCGCCCGGCTGGAGGCTTCCTCCAACCCCTGATCGTCGTCCTTGGCGAGGTCAACGATGGTCGCGACAGCGCCCTAGGCTGTAAACGTGAGCGACACCGGAGCCTCCGACAAGGTCACGTTCTCCCACGAGGAGACCCGGGCCGACTTCCCCATCATCCCCGCTGTCGACGGCAAGAGCGCCGCCGACGGGTCCGCCTTCACCAGGCAGACCGGGCTGACCTTCTACGACCCCGGGTTCGTCAACACCGCGGCGACGAAGAGCGCGATCACCTACATCGACGGCGACGCGGGCATCCTGCGCTACCGCGGCTACGACATCGCCGACCTGGCGCAGAACTCGACGTACCTCGAGGTCGCCTGGCTCCTGATCTACGGGGAGCTGCCGAGCGCCTCCGAGCTCGCGGAGTTCGACGAGAAGATCCGCCGGCACACGCTCCTCCACGAGGACCTCAAGCAGTTCTTCTCGGCGCTGCCGCACACGGCGCACCCGATGTCGGTGCTGTCGGCGGCGGTCTCGGCCCTGTCCACCTACTACGAGGACTCCCTCGACCCGCACGACCCCGATGCGGTCGAGATCTCCACGATCCGACTGCTCGCCAAGCTCCCCGTCATCGCGGCGTACGCGCACAAGAAGGCGCTGGGGCAGGCGTTCCTCTACCCGGACAACTCGCTGTCCTTCGTCGAGAACTTCCTCAAGCTGAACTTCGGCACCTACGCCGAGGAGTACGAGATCAACCCCGTGCTCGTGAAGGCGCTCGACCGGCTGCTGATCCTCCATGAGGACCACGAGCAGAACGCGTCGACCTCGACCGTGCGGCTCGTCGGGTCGACGGAGGCGAATATCTTCGCGTCGATCTCGGCCGGTATCCACGCGCTCTCCGGGCCGCTGCACGGCGGTGCGAACGAGGCCGTGCTGAAGATGCTCGCGGAGATCCGCGACTCTGGCGAGGGCGTGCAGAAGTTCATCGACCGGGTGAAGAACAAGGAGCGCGGGGTAAAGCTCATGGGCTTCGGGCACCGTGTCTACAAGAACTTCGACCCGCGCGCGAAGCTCGTCAAGGAGAGCGCCGACGAGGTCCTCAAGGACCTGGGCGTCAGCGACCCGCTGCTCGACATCGCGAAGGAGCTCGAGGAGACGGCGCTTGCCGACTCCTACTTCGTCGACCGCAAGCTCTATCCGAACGTCGACTTCTACACCGGCGTCATCTACAAGGCGATGGGCTTCCCGATGCGGACCTTCACGGTGCTGTTCGCGATCGGCCGCCTGCCCGGTTGGATCGCGCAGTGGCGCGAGGCGAACGACGACCCGTCCACGAAGATCGGCCGTCCCCAGCAGGTCTACACGGGCCCCGCCGCCCGCCCCTGGCCCACCACCCGCTGACGCGCCTCCCCTTCCGCCCGCACCGTCACCGGTGCGACTAGTCGCACCGGCGCTGACATTTCGGCGGCGACATGCAACGGGATCGAGCGCTCGTCCACAGACGGACGGTGCTGCGAGCCCTCCTCCGCCACCGGCCCGACGACCGGCAGACGCTTCGGCCGCGGGCATCATCGCCGGATGCCGTCGATCGTCATTCCCGACCGGGACCTCGTCCTCACGTCGCGCCTCACACTGCCGGGGGAGCGGTCCGCCTTCTACCGCGCCGCGTCACGGGGTGCGTGGATTCGAGTGCGGCCCGGCATCTACATCGAGTCCGCGGCCTGGCGGGGGCTGGACTCCGAGGCTCGACACCTGGCGCGAGCGCGCGCGGCTGCGACTCTCGACCCGGGCGCGATCTTCTCCCACCTGACGGCTGCGCTTCTCTGGGGTCTCCCGCTGGTGGACGTGCCGCAGGCGCCGCAGACGATCGTGCGGCCGACGACCGGGGGTCGTTCGTCGCAATCGACGACGCGCTTCGGTGTTCGGAGTCGGAATGACCCCGTAGAGCTCGACGGCTTGTGGGTCACACCGCTCGTCGAGACGATCGTGAACGTCGCCGACCGATTCGACGCGGCGGTGTCGATCCCCGTGATCGACGCTGCGCTGGGTGGTCGCGCCCGGGACTCGGCTGCCGTGCGGCCGGACGACCTGGCCGCCGTTCCGGTGCAACATGCACCCCGACGAGTCGGATTCGCGCTCGGATTCGGGGACGGTCGCGCGGAGTCGGTCGGCGAATCGCTGAGCCGGCTCGCGATCCACCGCGTGGGCCTGGCGGCGCCCGTATTGCAGGCGCGCTTCGACGACGATCGCGGCCTCGTCGGGTTCGCCGACTTCTGGTGGCCGGATTCGGGTGTGATCGGGGAGTTCGACGGTCTGGGGAAGTACCGGCGAGACCTGGCCGGACGCGGACGTCCACCCGAGGAGATCGTGATCGCTGAGAAGCGTCGCGAAGACCGGATGCGAGCGCTCGGCCCGCGCGTCGTCCGATGGGGCTGGGCGACGGCGCGATCCGTTCCGGACCTGCGCCGGCTTCTGATGGGCGCGGGAGTGCGCGCCGATTCGTCGCGTCCGCGTCGGTGAGTGCCGCCGCGCGTGCGACAAATGGCAGCGGAGCGGGGGAGGGACGGGACCGCGTCCCTCGGGGTTACGGGTGGAGGGACGGGTTGAGCGCGACGCGGCCGCCGGTGCGGGGGAGGGCCTCCACGGCGCCGGTCGTCGAGTTGCGGCGGAGGAGGAGGCCGGGAACGCCACTCAGCTCGAGCGCCTTCACGACGCGCGGCTCGCCGTCGCCGAGCACGGTCACGCGCGTGCCGGCGGTCACGTAGAGGCCGGCCTCCACGATCCCATCGTCGCCGATCGAGATTCCCACGCCGGAGTTCGCCCCGAGCAGCACCCGCTGGCCGATCACGATCCGCTGCGTTCCGCCGCCCGACAGGGTGCCCATGATGGAGGCGCCGCCGCCGACGTCGGAGCCCTCGCCGACGACGACGCCGGCGGAGATCCGTCCCTCGACCATCGAGGTCCCGAGCGTGCCGGCGTTGAAGTGGACGAAGCCCTCCTGCATCACCGTCGTGCCCGGTGCGAGGTGCGCCCCGAGCCGCACGCGTGAGGCATCCGCGATGCGCACCCGCTCCGGGACGACGTAGTCGAGCAGGAACGGGATCCGGTCGTAGCCCTTCGCGGTCACGCCGGCCCGCTGCAGGGCGCGCCGCCGCGCCGCGAACGTCGCCGGGAGCACGGGGCCGGTGTTCGTCCAGACGACGATCGGCAGGTGGCCCATCAGCCCGTCGAGGTTGACCCCGTTCGGCCGCACGAGCAGGTGCGAGAGCAGGTGCAGTCGGAGGTAGGCGTCGGCGGTCGAGATCGACGCCTCATCGGTGTCGACGGACATCGTGATCGGCTCGATCCGCACGTCACGGAGCTCGTCGGGCCCGGTCTCGGCCGCGAGGTCGTCGGGGAACGCGTCCGGCGCGCCCCCGAGGCGCGGGGCCGGGTACCAGGCGTCGAGCACGGTGCCATCGGACGCGACGGTGGCGAGGCCGTGGCCCCAGGCGGCGGTCATGGGGCCAGGTTAGCCGGGATAGCATGACGGCCATGCCCGCCCTCGACCCCGCGGCCCCGGTGGCCGAGATCACGCGGGCCCTGGTCGACATCCCCTCCGTCTCGGGCGACGAGGCCGCCATCGCCGACGCGGTCGAGGCGGCCCTGCGCGCCGCCGGCCACCTCGAGGTGCTGCGCGACGGCGACGCGATCGTCGCGCGCACGACGCTCGGCCGCGAGCGCCGCGCGGTCATCGCCGGGCATCTCGACACGGTCCCGATCAACGGCAATGTGCCGTCCCGCCTCGAGGGCGACGAGCTCGTCGGTCGCGGGACGGTCGACATGAAGGGCGGCGTCGCGGTCCTCCTCAAGCTCGCGGTCGAGCTCGCCGACCCGGGCGTCGACGTCACCTGGGTCTTCTACGACCACGAGGAGGTCTCCTCCGACCTCAACGGCCTGGGCCGCCTCGCACGCTCCCGGCCGGAGCTGCTCGCGGCCGACTTCGCGATCCTGGGGGAGCCGTCGAACGGGGAGGTCGAGGGGGGCTGCAACGGCACCCTCCGCGCCGACGTCACTCTCCGCGGCCGTCGCGCCCATTCGGCGCGGGCCTGGATGGGCGAGAACGCGATTCACGCCGCCGCACCGGTGCTCGCCGCCCGCGCGGCGCACGAGCCCGCCGAGATCGAGGTCGACGGGCTGCGCTACCGCGAGGGCCTGAACGCGGTCGGCGTCCGCGGGGGCGTCGCGGGCAACGTCATCCCCGACGAGTGCGTCGTGGAGGTCAACTACCGCTTCGCCCCGAGCCGGGACGCCGCGGAGGCGGAGACGTACGTGCGCGGGGTCATCGCCGCCGCGGCGCCGGAGGCGGAGGTCGTCGTCACCGACCTGGCCGAGGGAGCCCGGCCCGGGCTCGACGCGCCGCTCGCGCAGGCCTTCGTTGCGGCGGTGGGCGGGCAGGCGCGACCGAAGTACGGCTGGACCGACGTCGCGCGGTTCGCGGCCCTCGGCATCCCGGCCGTCAACTACGGGCCGGGTGACCCCTCGCTCGCGCACGCGGACGACGAGCGGGTTCCGCTCGAGCAGCTCGAGCGCTGCGAGCGCGGCCTGCGGGCGTGGCTGACCGGCGCGTGACCGCGGAGCCCGCCGCCGCCCCGGCGCGGACCCTCCTCCGCCGCGCCGCGGGCTGGCCGTGGTGGGCGCGGGTGCTGCTCGTCTTCGCGGCCTCGCGCGTCGTGACCACGGTCATCCTGCTCGCGTTCGCGGCCGCGCAGCAGCAGAACCCGTGGACCGGACCGCACCCCGACTACTTCGCCTTCGCCTCCATCTGGGACGGCAACTGGTATCACATCGTCGCCGTCTCGGGATATCCGACGACCCTGCCCATCGGCTCCGACGGCCACGTGCAGCAGAACGCCTGGGCGTTCCTCCCGGCCTACCCGGCGGTGGTGCGGACCCTGATGGGCGCCGGGGGATCGTGGGAGGTCCTCGCCGTCGTCGTGTCCGTCGCGTTCGCGGCGGGCGCGGCGCTCCTGTTCTTCCGGCTCATGGCGCGCCGCCTGCCCGACGGCACGGCGCTCTTCGCGACCGTGCTGTTCTGCACGGCGCCGCTGTCGCCGATCCTGCAGGTCGCCTACGCGGAGTCCATGGGGCTGTTCTTCCTGTTCCTCGCGCTCCTGCTGCTGCTCGACCGGCGGTACCTGCTGCTCATCCCGGTCGTCGTCGTGCTGGGCTTCACCCGGCCGGGAGCGATCGCATTCGCGGCCCTGCTCCTGTTCCACCTGATCCACCGGTTCATCACCCGCCTACGGGATCCGCTGACCGTCGGGGATCTGCTCCGGATCGCGGTCGCCGGGCTCGCCAGCTTCGCGGTCGGGGTCGTCTGGCCGCTCATCGCGGGGGCGGTGACGGGTGACCGCGCCGCCTACACCGACACCGAGCTGTCCTGGCGGGTGCTCTATTTGGGGCACTACGACGAGCTCGTGCCGTTCCAGGGATGGATCGAGGGCGCCGACTGGTGGCTGCGCTGGATCCATGTGCCGTTCCCGGCATCTCTCGTCCTCGGCTGCATCGGACTCGTGCTGCTCGTCGCGGTCGTCGCCGCGTTGCTGTTCTCGCCTTGGGCGCGTCGGATCGGCGTCGATCTGCGGCTCTGGATCGCGGCCTACGGGCTCTACCTGCTCGCGGTGTTCTTCCCACAGTCGAGCACCTTCCGGGTGCTCATGCCGATGGCGCCGGCGCTCGGGGCGTTCGCCGTGCCGCGGCATCCCGCGTGGCGCATCTCGCTCGTCGTGCTCGGCATCCTGGGTCAGATCGGGTGGTGCTACATCGCCTGGTGGGTCGACGGGTACGACTGGACGCCGCCGTGAGTCGGCGGAAATCGTCCCCGGGACAGCGCTGGGCGTTCGCTGATTTCTCGTCGGTTCCCGACGTACGGGATAATGGGGTGATTCCAGGCGAAAGGGGACCACGCATGGCGGCCATGAAGCCGAGGACCGGTGACGGACCGATGGAGGCTGTCAAGGAGGGTCGGCTCATCATCGTGCGGGTGCCTCTCGAGGGAGGCGGACGCCTCGTGGTGTCGGTCAACGACGCCGAGGCGGCGGAGCTCCGCGACGCGCTGGTCGGTGTAGTCGGCACCGGCAGCTGACACCGCTCACCGCGGGGTGATCACTCCGCGGTCTTGACGATCTGCAGGAGACCGTCGCCGGACGTGCTGAGCGTCGCCGTCACCGCCGTGGATTCGGCGATCGTGGCGAGCAGCGCTCGGTAGTCCGCGACGGTCTCGTCACGTTGTGCCGGATCGGCGACGCGTCCGCGCCACAGCGCGTGGGCGACGAGCACGAGCCCGCCGCGCCGGACGATCCGCAGCGCGTGCTCGACGTCGTCGAGCAGCTCGGCGGGATCGCCGTCGACCAGGACGAGGTCGTAGGCCCCGTCCGTCATGCGCGGCAGCACCTCCGCCGCGCGACCGGTGATGAGACGGATCCGGTTGGCGGGCACCGCGCCCTCCGCGAACGCGGTGCGCGCGAGCTGCTGGTGCTCGAACTCCCGGTCGAGCGAGGTGAGCGTGGCCTCGGGCGCGCCGGTGAGCAGCCAGAGCCCGCTGACGCCCGTCCCGGTGCCGATCTCGAGGATCGAGTGCGTCGCGCTCGCCGCTGCGAGCACGGCGATCTGCGCGCCGACGCCCGGGCTGATCGGGTCGATGCCGACCTCCAGTGCGTGGCGGCGCGCGGCCTGGATCGCAGGCGGTTCGACCGCGAAGTCCTCCGCGTACCGCCAGCTCAGCTCTTTGTCGACCACCCGCGACCTCCTCGGGGTTACCCTATGACCCATGTCCTTCGGGCTGACGTTCGACAAGCTGATCATCATCGCCGTGATCGCGGTGTTCCTGATCGGTCCCGACCGGCTGCCCTCGTACGCCGCCAAGCTCGCCCAGCTGGTCAAGCAGCTCCGCGGCTTCGCCGACGGCGCGAAGGACCGCATGCGCGAGGAGATGGGCGACGACTTCGACGAGGTCGACTGGCGCAAGCTCGACCCGCGACAGTACGACCCGCGGCGCATCATCCGTGAGGCGCTCGTCGACGACGAGGTCGACTACGTGTCCGTCCCTGCGGCCGCCGAGACGGTGGCCGAGACTCCGGCCGCCCCGGCCGCCCACAGCCGCTACGTCGAGTCGGCGTACGAGCAGCGCCGCCGCAAGGCGGGCAACCCCGTGCCCCCGCCCTACGACGTCGAATCGACCTAGCGGCGTCGCAGCACGCGGAGCGTCCGGAGCAGCAGGAGCATCGCGGGCGTGAGGGCGCGGAACTCCGCCCCCGTCCGCGGCAGCTGCAGCAGCCCCGTGGCGCTCGCGATCGTCGTCGCGTCGGCGTAGCGGAGGAGCCCCTCGGCGCCGTTCCGGCGCCCGAGTCCCGAGTGCTTGACGCCGCCCATCGGCGCGTCGACGCTGCCGAAGCTCGCGCGGTATCCCTCGTTGATGTTGACGCTGCCGGCCTTCAGCCGCTCGGCGACGCGCATCCCGCGGCTGCGCGAGCCCGAGAGCACCGACGCGTTCAACCCGAACTCGGAGTCGTTGGCCGCGGCGATCGCGGCCGCCTCCGAGTCGACCACCGTCACCGCGACGACGGGCCCGAAGGTCTCGTGCGCGAAGCACTGCATCTCGCTCGTGACGTCGGCGAGCACCGTCGGCTCGACGAAGTAGAGGCCGATCTCGGGGCGCGCGTGCCCGCCCGCGAGCACGGTGGCGCCCTTCGCGACCGCGTCGTCGATGTGGGCCATCACCCGGTCGAGCTGCGCTTTCGTCGCGAGGGAGCCGACGTCGGTCGTGTAGTCGAGATCCGTTCCCAGCCGCAGCGACGCGACGCGCTCGGCGAAGGCCGGGATGAAGCGGTCGGCGACGCCGCGGAGGACGTAGATGCGCTCCATCGACACGCAGAGCTGCCCGGCGGCGGAGAAGCATCCGTAGGCGGCGTCGGCGGCGGCCTTCTCGGGGTCGACGTCGTCGAGGACGATCATCGGGTTCTTGCCGCCGAGCTCCATGGAGGACGGGACGAGCCGGCCCGCGGCGCGCTGGGCGACCTTCGTGCCGGTGGCCGTCGACCCGGTGAAGCTGACGTAGTCGCCGGCGTCCACGACCGCGTTGCCGATCTCCTCGCCGTCGCCCGCGACGATGCCCCACAGCGCCTCCGGCACGCCCGCGTCGGTGAAGCACCGGCGGGCCGCGAGGATGGAGAGAGCGCCCTGGTCGTCGGCCTTCTGCACGACGCCGTTGCCGGCCGCGAGGGCCGGGGCGATGTCCATGATCGCGAGGCTCAGCGGGTAGTTCCACGGGGTGACGACGCCGACGAGGCCCTTGGGCCGGTAGCGGACCTCGGCGGTGAGCACGAGCGGGATCCCGCCGCGGCGCGGCCCCCCGCGGAGCACGCGGTGCGCGGCGAGCGCGTTGTAGCGGGTCGCGGCCGCCGAGTTGAAGACCTCCTCGAAGGCCTGGCCGCGGGTCTTGCCGGTCTCGGTCTGCACCGCGTCGAGGAGCAGCTCCCGGCGCTCGAGCAGGAGGTCGTGCGCCCGCAGCAGCACCTCGCGCCGATGCGCCCAGCCGGCGGCCCACCACGACGCCTGCGCGACACGGGCGGCCGCGGCCGCGTCGGCCACGTCCTGCGCGGTCGAGATCGGCAGCTCGTGCAGCACGTCGCCGGTGAAGGGGGCGATCACGGCCCGGGTGCGCCCCGAGGTGGCGGTGAGGCCCGACGTCAAGGCGTCGGTGTCGGCCCGTTGCAGCGTCGTTCCGGACATGCCGGGAGCCTATTCCTTTCGATACGGCCCGGTGCTTTCGATACGGTGAGCGGCATGGCAGCGCAGCCACCTCCCGGGCTCCCCGTAGCCTCCGACCGCCTCAGCGCGGGCAGCGTCGTGCGGTATGCCGCCGGCTCGATCGGCACGGGCGGGTTCGCGACCCTCCCGGGTCTCGTGCTCGTCTACTTCCTCACCGACACCCTCGGCGTCGCCGCGATCGCGGCCGGGCTGCTCGTGACGCTCGCGAAGGTGTGGGACGTGATCATCGATCCGGTGATCGGCGCACGGAGCGACCGCAGCCTCGCCCGCACCGGATCGCGCCGACGGTTCATGCTGCTCGGCGCGATCCTGCTGCCGGTCTTCTTCGCCGTCACGTTCGCGGTGCCGGCCGGGTTGCCGCCGCTCGCGTCCGGGGTCTGGGTCTTCGCGGCGTTCGTGCTCGCGGCGACGGCGTTCAGCCTCTTCCAGGTGCCCTACATCGCGCTGCCCGCCGAGCTCGCGACCGGGTACGACGCGCGAACCCGGCTGCTGTCCGCGCGGGTCGTCGTCCTGACCTTCGCGATCCTGCTGTTCGGCGCGGGCGGGCCCGCACTGCGGTCCCTCGGCGGCGGGGACGCGCACCTCGGGTACCGGCTCATGGGCGTCGTGGCGGCCGTGGTGCTCTTCGCGGGGCTCGTCGTCGCCATGACGGCCGCGCCGCGCGGCGCGCCCTTCGACGACGCGCGGGCCGGCGTCGGCGAGACCTACCGGCGCGGATGGCAGGCACTCCGCCGGAGCCGTCCCTTCCGGGCCCTGCTGCTCACCTTCCTCCTCCAGGCGCTGGCCACCGGGATGATGCTGGCCGGCTCCCAGTACGTGGCGCGCTGGGTCCTGCACGACGAGGCGGCGGTCGACCTCCTGTTCGTCGCGCTCATCGCCCCGGCGCTCGTCTGCGCGCCGCTCTGGGGCGTCATCGCACGGCACCTGGGCAAGGAGCGGGCGTTCGCGGTCGCCTCGGTGGTGTTCGGGCTGGCGGCGCTCTCGCTGGTCGGCCTCGCCGTCGCGCCAGGGGCGTGGCTGTACGCGTCCGTCGCCGCCGCGGGCGGCGCCTACGCGGGCCTCCAGACCCTGCCGCTCGCGATGCTGCCGGACGTCATCTCGCACGACGCCCGCCGGCACGGCGAGAACCGCGCCGGCACCTTCGGCGGGGTCTGGACCGCAGGGGAGACCGCCGGCATGGCGCTCGGCACGACCGTGCTGACGGTCGTGCTCGCCCTCACCGGCTACCGCGCCTCGCTCGCCGGAGAGGCGACGACCCAGTCGCCGACGGCGGTGCTCGGGATCGTGCTGAGCTTCAGCATCGTGCCGGCGGTGATCGTGGCGCTCAGCCTCTTCGCGCTCGCGCGGTACCCGCTGCGGCGGGCGGACGTCGAGGGCGACGTGGCGGCCGATGTCGACGACGCGGCGCTCGAGATCGGACCGGTCGCGTGAGCGCGGGGCCGTTCCGGGCGGAGCCCGACGCGATCCTCGCGCGGCTCGCGGAGCTCCGCGCCCTCGACGCCCCGACTCACGGCGGGCGCGTGCTCAGCTACGTGTATGACCCCGGCGACGCGGCGCTCGACGAGCTCGCCGCCGCGGCGATCCGCGCCATGCAGCCGGTCAACGGGCTCGATCCGACGACGTTCCCCTCGGTCGCGGCGCTCGAACGCGATCTCGTCGGGTTCGCGCGCGGCCTGCTGCACGGCGACGACGAGGTGGTCGGCTCCGTGACGACGGGTGGCACGGAGAGCTGCCTGCTCGCGGTGAAGACGGCGCGCGACGTGTGGCGGGCCGCGCGCCCCGACGCGGGCGCCCCGCGGCTCGTCGCGCCGACGACGGCGCACGCCGCGTTCCAGAAGGCCGCCCACTACCTGGGCCTCGAACTCGACCTCGTGCCCGTCGATGCGGACGGACGGGTCGACCCCGAGGAGATCGTGGATCGGCTCGACGACGACGTCGCCCTCGTCGTCGTGTCGGCGCCGTCCTACCCGGTCGCCGCGCTCGATCCGGTGGAGCCGGTCGCCGCGGCGTGCGCGGCCCGGGGCATCGCGCTGCACGTCGACGCCTGCATCGGGGGCCTGGTGCTGCCGTTCTGGCCGGGGCTGCCCGCGTGGGACTTCGCCGTGCCGGGGGTGATGAGCGTGAGCGCCGACCTGCACAAGTACGGCTACGCCCCGAAGGGCGTCTCGGTGCTTCTGCAGCGCGGGCGCGACCGGCAGCGGGCGCAGTACTTCGCGACCACGCGCTGGCCGGGCTACCCGGTGGTGAATCCGACCGTGCTCGGGTCGAAGTCGGCGGGACCGCTCGCCGCGGCATGGGCGATCGTGCAGGCGCTCGGGGCCGAGGGCTTCGCGGCGCTCGCCGACGACTGCCGGCGGGCGACCGCGGCGGTCCGCGAGACCGTGGCGGGGATCGAGGGGCTGCGGATCGTGGGGGAGCCGGCGGGACCGCTCCTCGCCGTCGCCGCGGACGAGACGGTGCCGGCGGACCGGCGGGTGGATCCGCACCACTGGGCCGACGCGGTGCGTGCCTCCGGGTGGGTGCTGCAGCTCCAGCCGGGGCTCGCGCAGGAGGGCGGCGTGCGCCTGCCGCCGACGACCCACCTCACGATCACGCCCGTCACCGAGCGCGGGCTGCCCGAGCTGCTCCCGGTACTCGCAGCCGGCGCGGATGCGGTGCGGGGCGTGCCGTCGGTCGATGCGGCTCAGGTGCTCGCGGCGCTGCCTCCGCTCGGGTCGGCACCGCTCGACTCGGAGACGGCGGCCGGGATCCTCGCGGCATTGGGGCTCGGCGGCGGCAGCGGGGCGCTGCCCGACCGGCAGGCGCCGCTGCTCGCGCTCATCGAGGCGGTGCCGGCGCCGGTGGCGGAGCGGCTCCTCGTGGAGCTGCTGGGGCGGCTCGTGGAGCCCGCGACGCGGGTCGAGTAGCGCCCGCAGGCGCGGATCGAGACTCTCGGCGCGGGCGCTGTCTCGATACGCCGCGTTGCGGCTACTCGACCCGCAGGGGGAGGGGCCGACCCGCGAGGCTGCGGGCGCGCGCCCCGAGCGTCGCCGCGAGCGTCACGATCGCAGCGGAGGCCGAGTCGTGCGGGTGGGCGAGCACCGCGGGGGAGCCCGCGTCGCCGTCCTCGCGGAGCGGCCCGCTCAGCGGGATCGTGGCGAGCATCGGCACATCGAGGCGGGCCGCGAGCGCGTCGCCCCCGCCCGATCCGAAGACCCCGCCCGACATGTTCTCGACCACGCCGATCACGGTCTGGCCGGTCTGCCGGGCGACCAGGCCGGAGCGCTCCGCCACGTCTGCCGCCGCGGGCTGCGGGGTCGTCACGACGACGACCTCGGCCTGCGGCAGCAGCTGGCCGAGCGAGATGGCGATGTCGCCGGTGCCGGGCGGCAGGTCGAGCAGCAGCACGTCGAGGTCGCCGAACCACACGTCGGTCAGGAACTGCTGCAGCGTGCGGTGCAGGAGCGGGCCCCGCCACGACACCGCGGTCGCCGGTTCGACGAACATCCCGATCGAGATGACCTTCACGCCGTGGGCGACGGGCGGGAGGATCATGTCGTCGACCCGGGTGGGCTTCGCGCCCTCGACCCCGAGGATCCCGGGGATCGAGAAGCCGAAGACGTCGGCGTCCACGAGTCCCACCCGCAGCCCCGACGCGGCCAGGGCGACTGCCAGGTTCGCGGTCAGCGTCGACTTGCCGACTCCGCCCTTGCCGCTCGTGATCGCATAGACGCGGGTGAGCGAGTCGGGGCCGAACTGCTGCGCGCGGGTGCCGCGCAGACGCGCGACGAGCGCCTCCCGCTCCGAGGGCGTCATGACGCCGACCTCGAGGTCGACGGACGCGACACCCGGAACGGCCGTGGCGGCCTCACGCACGTCGCGCTCGATCCGGTCGGCGGCCGGGCAGCCGACGATCGTCAGCCGCAGGTCGATGCGCGCGACGTCGCCGTCGACGACCGCCGAGCGCACCATGTCGAGCTCGGTGATCGGGCGCCGGATCTCCGGATCCTGCACCCGGCCGAGCGCCGCCCACAGCGCGTCAGGCATCGCGCGCCTCCGTCACGACCGCGCCTTGGTCGCCGGCGCCTCCGGCTCCTTCTCGAGCTCCTCGAGGAGCGCCCGCAGCTCGGCCCGGATGAAGTCCTTCGTCGCCATGTCCTGCATCGCGAGCCGCAGCGCCACGACCTCGCGGGCGAGGTACTCGGTGTCGGCGAGGTTGCGCTCGGCGCGCTGGCGGTCCTGCTCGATCTGCACGCGGTCGCGGTCGTCCTGCCGGTTCTGGGCCAGCAGGATCAGGGGCGCCGCGTACGACGCCTGCAGCGACAGGATCAGCGTCATGAGCGTGAAGTTCGTCGCCGCCGGGTCGAACTGCCAGGCGCGGGGCGCGAGGACGTTCCAGGTGAGCCACACGGCGACGATCACCGTCAGGCCGATGAGGAACCCGCCGGTGCCCATCGCCCGGGCGAAGGCCTCCGAGAACCGGCCGACACGATCCGTCCCGCTCGAGCGGAACGGCACGATCGGGGAGCGCAGCCCCTTCGGGGCGTCGAAGTCGCTAGCGGCGCGTGCCATACGACGTCCTCCTTCGGGTCGGGATCGCTGCGGTCGAGGTGCTCACGGGTTCTCGGTGACTGTCGGTACTTCGCCAGTCGTCGGGGAGGAGGTAGTCGAGGACGTCGTCAATGGTCACCACCCCGACGAGGCGGTGGTTCTCGTCCACGACGGGCACGGAGACCAGGTTGTAGGAGGCCAGGATGCGCGACACCTCGGCCGCGCTCGCGTCGGCCCTGACGGGCTCGAGGCTCGTGTCGAGGAGGGTGCCGAGGCGCTCGTTCGGCGGGTAGCGGAGCATCCGCTGGAAGTGCACCATCCCGAGGAACCGGCCGGTCGGCGGCTCGTACGGCGGCAGGGTGACGCAGACGGCGGCACCCAGCGCCGGCGCGAGCTCGTGGCGGCGGATGAGCGCGAGCCCCTCCGCGACGGTGGCGTCGCCGGAGACGATGATCGGCTCCGTCGTCATCAGGCCGCCCGCGGTGTCGGGCGCGTAGGCCAGGAGGAACCGCACGTCCTCGGCCTCCTCGGGCTCCATGAGGTCCAGCAGGGCCTCGCCCTGCTTCTCCGGGAGCTGGGCGATGAGGTCGGCCGCGTCGTCGGGCTGCATCGCGTCGAGGACGTCGGCAGCGCGCTCCTCGGGGAGCTTGCCGATGATCTCGATCTGGGCGTCCTCGTCCATCTCCTCGAGCGCGTCGGCGAGGCGCGCGTCGGGGAGCTCGGCGGCGACCTCCGCACGGCGCTGCTCCGGCAGCTCGAGGAGGGTGGAGGCCAGGTCCGCGGGCAGGAGGTCGGAGTAGGTGGCGATCAGCTGCTCCGCCGACTGCGGTTCGCCCTTCTCCGTCTTCTCGCGGACCTTGTCCCAGCCCGCGAACACGGTCGACCCCTTGCCGAACGCGCCTGTCTTCGGGCGGCGGAGGAACAGGTCGGTGATCTCCCACTCGCCGGGGGCGTTCTCCTCGATCGCGACGTCCTCGATCGTGGCCTCGCCGGATCCGTCGCGCATGACCATGCGCCGGCCGAGCAGCTCGGCGATCACGCGCACCTCGCCCCCGCGCTGGACGAACCGGCGGAGGTTGATCAGCCCGGTCGTGATGACCTGACCGGCGCCGATGGAGGTGACCCGTCCGATGCTCACGAACACGGTCCGCTTGCCCGGGATCTCGACGATGAGCCCCACGACCGTGGGCGACTTTCCGCGGCGGTAGACGACGAGCACGTCGCGCACGCGACCCACCCGGTCGCCGGCGGGGTCGAAGACGTTGCAGCCGGCCAACCGGGCGACGAAGACCCTGGTGGCGCTCACGCTCAAACCCTACTCGGGACCTTTGCACGGGACCTTCGCGACCTGGGCATGGGATGATGCGCGCATGACCGATCCCCTCGCCCGTGCCGCCGACCTGCAGCGGGTGCCGCGCGGCGACGTCCTCGGCACCTACGACACCTACCAGGAGGCGCAGTCCGTCGTGGACCGCCTCGCGAAGGCCGACTTCGCGGTCGCCAACGTCTCGATCGTCGGCAACGACCTGAAGACCGTCGAGCGCGTGACCCGCAAGCTCTCGTGGAACCGCGCCGCCCTCGAGGGCGCCGTCTCCGGCGCGTGGTTCGGCCTGTTCGTCGGGCTGCTGTTCTCGCTCTTCGAGCCGCGCACGGGATTCAACTTCGCGCTGCTGCTCGCCGCGGTGCTCATCGGTGCGGCCGCGGGCCTCCTGTTCCGGCTCGCCTCCTACGCGGTCGCGCGACGCAGCCGCGACTTCGACTCGACCCGGCAGATGCTGGCGTCGAACTATCAGGTGCTCGTGACGGACGGGCAGCTCGCAGCGGCGCAGGACGCGCTCGCGCGACCCGTGCAGGAGTAGCGGGACGGCGACCAGGGGTCAGCTCCCGGCCAGCCACGCCTCCACGTCGTCGGCCGTGCGCGGAATCGCGATCGACAGGTTCTCGGCGCCGTCCTCGGTGACGAGGATGTCGTCCTCGATGCGCACGCCGATGCCGCGGAACTCCTCCGGCACGGTCAGGTCGTCCGGCTGGAAGTACAGGCCGGGCTCGATCGTGAAGACCATGCCGGGCTCCAGGACGCCGTCGAGGTAGAGGTCGCGGCGGGCCGCGGCGCAGTCGTGCACGTCGATGCCGAGGTGGTGCGAGGTCCCGTGGACCATGTAGCGGCGGTGGTACTGCGCGCCCTCCTGCAGCGACTCCTCGGCGCTCACCGGCAGGAAGCCCCACTCGGCGGTGCGGGCGGCGATGACCTGCATGGCCGTCGCGTGGATCTCGCGGAACCGGATGCCGGGCCGCACGATCGCGAACGCCGCGTCGGCCGCCTCCCGCACCGCCTCGTAGACGCGGCGCTGCACCTCGGTGAAGCGGCCGTTCACGGGGAGCGTGCGGGTGATGTCGGCCGTGTACAGGCTGTCGAGCTCGACGCCCGCGTCGACGAGGATCAGGTCGCCGTCGCGGACCGGGCCGTCGTTGCGGATCCAGTGCAGGATGCAGGCGTGCGGCCCGCTCGCGGCGATCGTCTCGTAGCCGACGGTGTTGCCGTCCATGCGGGCGCGGCGGTTGAAGGTGCCCTCCACGACGCGCTCGCCCCGCTCGTGCGTCCGGGCGGCGTCCCGGTCGGCGACGATGTCGTCGAAGCCGCGCTTCGTCGCCGCGACGGCGGCGCGCATCTGGGCGATCTCGTAGGCGTCCTTGACGAGGCGCAGCTCGCTGAGGTCGCGGGCGAGCTGGAGGTCGGGGTCCGCGTCGACGTCCGCGTCGGCCGCCGCGGGATCGGCGTCGAGCAGGCGGCGACCGTCGATGCGGTCGGTGAGCTCGCGGTCGGCGTCGCGCACGATCCGGGTGGCGGCGTCGGCCGCGTCGAGTATGGCGTCCAGCTCTCCGAGGGGGCGGGTCGCGACACCGAGGTCGGCGGCGACGTGGGCGAGGGAGGGGCGCGGTCCCGTCCAGAACTCGCCGATCGCGGCGTTGGCGTAGAACTCGTCGGAGTCGCGGCCGGCGGTGGGGAGGAAGTAGAGGGTCGCGTCGTGGCCGTCGGCGGTCGGCTCCAGCACGAGGACGCTGCCCGGCACCGCGTCGGAGCCCCACCCGGTCAGGTGCGAGAACGCCGAGTGCGCCCGGTAGACGTAGTCGGTGTCATTGGAGCGGACCTTCGCCGGGCCGGCGGGCACGACGAGGCGCTCGCCGGGGTGGAGCGCAGAGATCCGGGCGCGGCGGGCGGCGGCGAAGGGCGCGACCTCGCGCGGGGCGGGCACCGACTCGGGCCGGTCGGCCCAGCCGCCCGAGATGAAGTCGCGGAACGTGTCGGAGACCGGGGTCGTCGAGCGGTTCGAGGTGGCGTCGGAGGTCGTGTCTGCCATCACACGATTCTGGCACCGTCGGCCGTGGAGGAGCCGAGGAGCGCGAGCCGCTCGGCGCTCGGGCTCCCGGGCTCGGGGTAGTAGACCACGAGCAGGACGCCGTCGACCGGGAGCTTGTCGCGGTGCAGCAGCAGCACGCCGACCACGGGATGGTTCAGCCGCGCCTCGCCGCCCTCCAGCACCCGGACGTCCTGCCGCGCCCACAGCTCGCGGAAGCGCCCGCTGGCCACCGCCAGCTCGCCGACGAGCTCGACCGTGCGCGGGTCGTCGATGTCGTCGCCGACCGTGCCGCGGAAAGCCGCCACGAACGCGGCGGTGGCGGACTCCCAGTCCTGATGGAAGGCGCGCTCCTCGGGGTCGAGCAGCAGCGACCGGAGCCGGTTCTCGCCCGGTCGCAGCCGCGGCGAGAGGGCGGTCGCCCAGCGGTTCGCGGCCAGCACGTCGAACGCCCGCCCCTCGACGAACGCGGGGAGCCCGATCGTCGCGAGCAGGGCGTGCAGGCGCGGCGGCACGTGCTCGGTGCGACGGGGTCGGCGCCGGGGGCGGGCCGGTCCCTTCGCCAGGCCCTGCAGGTAGTCGCGTTCGACGTCGTCGAGCCCCAGCACCCGCGCGAGCGCGTCGAGCACCTGCGGCGACGGCCGGGTGTCCCGCCCGCGCTCCAGCCGCAGGTAGTAGTCGGCGCTGATGCCGGCGAGGAGCGCGACCTCCTCACGGCGCAGCCCCGGCACCCGGCGGGTGCCGCCGCCCGGCAGGCCGACGGACTCCGGGGTGACGAGGCCGCGGCGCGCGCGGAGGTAGGCGCCCAGCCGGCCGCCGGACTCGACTGCATCGCTCACGCGGGCACGCTATCCCTTCGCCCGGCCCGGCAGCATCGCGAGCGCTCCGGAGCGCTGCCGCACGAGGTCCGCGTAGGTGCCGTCCCGCTCGGCCCAGCGGTGCATGAGCACGCCGTCGACGAGGATCTCGTGCGGCGTCGGCTCCTGCGCGAGCAGGTCCATCACGTCCGTCGCGAATTCGCCGAGGTCGAGGGCGTGCGGGTTGACGTCGCGCGCCTCCGGCACGGTGGCGACCGCCGGTGGCACGAGCTCCGCCACCTCGACGCCGGTGCCCTCGAGCTGGGCGCGGAGCGACTCGCTGTAGGCGTGCACGGCGGCCTTCGAGGCGCCGTAGGTCGGCATGAGCGGGAAGGGGAGGAACCCGATGCCGGAGCTGACGGTGACGACCGTGCCGGCGCCGCGCGCGATGAGGTGCGGGGTGAAGGCGTCGACGACGCGGATCGTGCCGAGGATGTTCACCTCGACCGTGGTGCGGGCGATGTCGAAGTGGGCGGGGTCGCGGAGGTCCTCGGTGAGGAGCACGCCCGCCATGGTCACGACGGTGTCGACGTCGGGATGCTCGGCGAGCACGGCGTCGCGCGCCGCGACGACGGACGCGTCGTCCGCGACGTCGACCGGCACGGTGCCGAAGCCCTCGGCGGTGAGATCCTCCAGGAGCTCGGCGCGACGGCCTCCGATGATGACGGTGCTGCCGGCGGCGCGGAATCTGCGGGCGAGCTCGAGACCGATCCCGGAGGTGCCGCCGACCATGACCACGGTGCGTGAGGTGATGTCCATGCCTCGACGGTAGGAGCGCGTCGGGAGACGTCCCGGGGCCCTGTCAGGACCGGGAACCGCAGACCCCGTCGGGGGTCGGTCGTAGCGTCAGCGGCATGCCGGAGTCGGTGGAGGCGTGGTGGCGGCGGCGGTGCCGCGTCACCGGGTCGGCGCTGCCCTACGCGGTCGGGAGGTACCGGCAGGAGTGGGCGCGGTTCCCGGTGCTGCAGCAGCAGTACCACCCGGAGCTCAACGCCGGGGTCGCGCTCAGCCAGATCCCGCCGGTCGCCGAGGTGCTCGTGCTGTGGCAGTGCGACGTCGGCCACCTGTTCGCCGCGACACCGTCGGAGCAGCGCGCCCGCCCCGGCCGGCAGCGGCGCCGCTCCTCGTGGTGCCCGGAGTGCGCGGCCGAGGCCGTTCCGCGGGCGCCGCGCCCGGCGGGGTGGCGACCCCCGCCTCCGCCGCCGGTGCCCGCACGGCCCTCGGTGAAGCCGCGCTGGTGCGAGCTGACGCCCGCGCTGCCGCCGGGCGAGCCGTTCGTCAGCCGCTGCGCGCCCGCCCCGTCGTCGGCGGCCGAGGCGGAGCTGCGCCAGGGCCTCTCCGCACGCCTGGAGTTCGATCCGACCCCGACGGCGGTGCGTCTCCGTCGCGCGTTCTTCGACCACCTCGAGGCGTGGCCCGACATCCTCCTGCCGGAGCTGCGGGTCGCGATCGAGTACGACACGACCGGCCGCCACGGCCTCGAGCACGTGGGCCCGCGCGAGGACGCCGACCGGCGCAAGGACCGGCTGCTGCGATCGGTCGGGTGGGAGGTCGTGCGGGTGCGGACGGGCCGGCTCCTCCCGATCGGGCCGCACGACGTGGTCGCGGCGGGCGTGTCGAGCCGGCTGTACCCGCGGATCCTCGACGCGCTCCGCGAGATCCGCGGGTCGCTGTTCGTCGACGCGTACCTGCGCTGACGCGGCGCGGACGAGCGCTATCCGGTCGGGGCGAGCCGGGCGACGACGGGCCGGTGGTCGCTGCCCGCGCCGTCCTGGGTGTCGATGACGCGGAATGCGACGACCTTCCACTGCGCCGTCGCCAGCACGTGGTCGATCGGGGCGCCGAGCAGCGTCGGCAGCCGGGTCGGCCAGGTGCCGACGGCGGCGGATCCCGTGAGCTTCGCGGCGTCGCGGCAGGAGCCGAGCTGGCCGCCGTTCGCGCCGAGGCCGTCCCAGTGGTCGAGGGTCGAGTTGAAGTCGCCCGCCGCGATCGCGTTGCCGACGCAGTGATCCGCGACCCAGCGCAGGCCCTGGCGCCAGGCGCTCATCTCGCCCGGGACGGGGGCGACGGTGTGGGTGGCGAGGAACGACGGGCCCGTGCCGTCGGCCGGCACGGCGTACACCGTCGGGATCGTGTCGGTCGTCCTCCCGCCCGAGGCGTCACGGTAGGCACCGAGCTTCGTGCTGATGAGGAGATCGGTGGTGCGGGCCTTCGAGACCTGGTCGTAGCTGAGGTGGAGGAGCTGCATCGGCATCCCCGCCGCGTCCAGCTGGTCGCGCACCTCCTGCGCCGTCGCGACGCTCGTCTCGGCGAGCACGACGACATCGGCCTGCTGCGCCTGGGCGAGCTGCGCGATGGTCTCGGAGCCCGGCGCATCACCGAGCGTGTTCCAGCTGAGGACGGTCAGCTCGCCGAGGGCCTTCGCCGGGAGCGGGGCGGTGTCGACGCCGCGCGTCGAGAGCACCGCGAGCTGCAGGCCGCCGAACGCGACGACCACGACCGCGAGCGCCCCGGCGAACCGGCGCGCCCCGCGCGAGGTCGCGGCGGCGATGAGCAGCAGCACGAGCAGCAGAGCGGCGACGCACACCGCGATCCCGCGGAGCGAGACCACCTGTGCGATGACCGGCTGCTGCTGCAGTCCGAGCAGTTGCGGCCAGGCGATGAGCAGCAGCGCGACAGCGATCGCCACCACCGCGATCGCCCCCACCACCCGTCCGAACATCGAGGGGGAGCGTAACCGTCCGCGTCGACCGGCGGGCGTCGGCGCGCCCGCCCTACGATGACCAGGTGCCCGGCATCGACCTCCACGCCCACACGAGCGTGAGCGACGGCACCGAGGCGCCGGGGGAGCTGGTGCGGGCCGCGGTCGACGCCGGCCTCGACGTCGTGGCGATCACCGACCACGACGCGACCTCGGGGTGGGAGGAGGCGTTCGCGGCGGCGCGGGGGACCGGGATCACGGTCGTGCCGGGCCTCGAGCTCAGCACCCAGCTCGACTACGCGAGCGTCCACGTGCTCGGCTACCTCGTCGATCCCGCCGATCCCGGGCTCGTCGCCGAGACGGAGCGGATCCGCGAGGAGCGCCTGCATCGGGCCCGGTCGATGGTCGAGCGGATCGCCGTCGACTACCCGGACCTCAGCTGGGAGCGCGTCCTCGAGCACACGACGCCCGACGCCACCGTCGGCCGTCCGCACATCGCCGACGCGCTCGTCGCCCTCGGTCACGTGCCGGACCGCACGGCCGCCTTCGGCTCGATCCTGCACTGGCAGGGCGGCTACTACCGTCCGCACGAGGCGCCGCCGCCGCTCGAGGGCGTGCGGCTCATCGTCGCCGCCGGGGGAGTGCCCGTGATCGCCCACCCGGGCGCGCGGGGGCCGGAGCGCGTGCTGAGCGACGCGCGGATGCGCGGGCTCGTCGACGCCGGGCTCGCGGGCCTCGAGATCGCCCACCGCGACAACCCGCCGGCGTCGCGGGAGCGGCTGCGCGCCCTCGCCGAGCGCTTCGGCCTCCTGACCACCGGATCCAGCGACTACCACGGTGCCGGCAAGCCCAACCGGCTCGGCGAGAACACGACCGATCCGGAGGCCTACGCGCGCATCGTCGAGCGCGCGACCGGCTCCGCACCCGTCACCGGCTGATCCCGCTCGTCAGTCGCGGCGCTGCTCCGCGACGGGCGGCGGGACGGCCGGGGGCACATTCGCCGCGTACCACTCGGCGTAGCCGCGGTCGAACCGCACGCCGCTCGGCTGGGACGCCGAGGCGCAGAGCACGATGAGGATGATGCCCCCCACCCACGGGATGACCCCGAGCAGCGCATAGGTGCCGCCGTAGCCGGCGTCGTGCAGTCGGCGCCAGGTGATCGCCAGGCCCGGCACGATCGACCCGAGGAAGACGATCGCCAGGAGGCCGCCGAAGACGCTCACGATGACCGAGCTCGCCACGGTGTCGCCCTGCCCGAGGCTGAACCCCAGGGTGAGCGTCACCACGTACAGCCCAACGTCGACGACGGCGAAGAACAGTGCCGTCCACCAGTACTCGCTGCGGCTGGCGCGCCCCGAGAACGTCGCGTAGTTGCGGTAGAACCGCGCGATCGCCTGCCCGAACGACGCGCCGTAGAGCGGCAGGTCGAGACGGTCGGTTCCCGGTGTCGTCGTCATCCCGCCCAGCATACGAACGGTCCCGACGGCGGTCGGGTCACGCGTCGAAGCGGGCGCCCTCGGGCTTGGACGGCAGCAGGTTGAGGATGAGCACGATCAGGGAGCCGATCGACGGGATGAGGTGGAGGAACCACCAGTACCCGCTGAGGTCCGCATCATGGAGCCGGCGGACCTGGATCGCGATCGCGGGCACGATCGACCCGATCGCGATCACGGCGCTGATCGCCGCGAACACGGCGAACACGACCTGTCCGCCCGCGGGGTCGTGCACGGCGAGGTGCGCCAGCCCGGCGACCACCCACACGAGCGCGTAGAGCAGCGCGAAGAACAGCGCGACCCACCAGAACTCGGACCGGCTGGCGCGCCCCGAGAAGGTCGCGTATTTGGCGTAGAAGCGCGTCACCGCCTGGCGGAACGTCGCCCCGTGGACGGGCTGGCCGAGCGGCATCGCCGCCTCGGCGGTCGTCATGCCACGCCCCCCGACGGGGTCGGTGCGCCGCCGCCTGCGCCGCCGCGTCGGCGCCGCGTGCGCCGCCGCCGCGTCGGCGTCTCTCCGTCGTGCGTCCCGCCGCCCTCGGCACGGGCGGCCTCGCCGGCCGGTGCCGACTCGCGGGCCTCACCGGCGGAGGTCGAGCCCCCGCCGGAGCGGCCCGAGCCGCCTCGGCGCCGCCGGCCCCGGGGCGACCCGTCGCCCTCGGCGCGTGAGCCGTCGCCCGCCGACGACCGCTCGCGCGGAGGACGGTCGACGTGCGGCGCCGCGGGGGTCGGCTTCAGCCGCCCCTTCGCGCCCGCGGGGATGTCGAGGTCGCTGTAGAGGTGCGGCGACGACGAGTAGGTCTCCACGGGTTCCGGCTGCCCGAACTCGAGGGCGCGGTTGATGAGCGCCCACTTGTGCAGGTCGTCCCAGTCGACGAACGTCACCGCGATGCCGGTCTTGCCGGCGCGGCCGGTGCGACCGGCGCGGTGCAGGTAGGTCTTCTCGTCCTCGGGGATCGTGTGGTTGATGACGTGCGTGACGTCGTCGACGTCGATGCCGCGGGCCGCGACGTCGGTGGCGATGAGCACGTCGAGCTTGCCGGCCTTGAAGCGGGCCATGGAGCGCTCGCGCGCCTCCTGGCTCATGTCGCCGTGCACCGATCCGGCGTTGAAGCCGCGGTCGTTGAGCTCCTCGACGAGCTTGGCCGCCGCACGCTTGGTGCGCGTGAAGATGACGGTCTTGCCGCGGCCCTCCGCCTGCAGGATGCGGGCGACGACCTCGTCCTTGTCGAGCGAGTGCGCCCGATAGATGAGGTGCTTGATGTTGGCCTGCACCTGGCCCTCGTCGGGGTCGGTGGCGCGGATGTGGATCGGCCGGTTCATGAACCGACGGGCCAGCGCGACGACCGGGCCGGGCATCGTCGCCGAGAACAGCATCGTGTGCCGGGTCGGCGGCGTCTGCGCGAACAGCTTCTCCACGTCGGGGAGGAAGCCGAGGTCGAGCATCTTGTCGGCCTCGTCGAGCACCATCTCCTGCACGTCCTTGAGGGAGAGCAGGCGCTGCCCCGCGAGGTCGAGGAGGCGGCCCGGGGTGCCGACGACGATCTGCGCGCCGGCCTTGAGCTCCTCGATCTGGCCCTCGTAGGCCTTGCCGCCGTAGATGGCGGTGACCTTGGTGGGCCGGTTCGAGGTGGCGAGCTCGAGGTCCTCGGCCACCTGGACGCAGAGCTCGCGGGTGGGGACGACGACGAGCACCTTCACGCCGGGCTCGGGGTCCGGTCCGAGGCGCTGGATGATCGGGAGGCCGAAGCCGAACGTCTTGCCGGTGCCGGTCTTGGCCTGGCCGATGATGTCCTGGCCGGCGAGGCCGAGAGGGATGGTCTGGCTCTGGATCGGGAAGGGCTCGATGATGCCCTTCGCCGCGAGCGCGTCGACCATGTCCTGGTCGATGTTCAGGTCGCTGAAAGTCAAGGAATGCCTGTCTGAAGATGAGAGGAGGCCAGTCTACCGGCGACAGTAGGCTGATCGCCGTGCTGAGGCTGTTCCGGCGTCGCCGTCGCCCCGCCGCGGCGCCCGTGCTCACGCCGCGATCGGAGGCGGTCTCCGCCGTGCGCGTCGAACTGGCGGAGCTCACACCGGCTCCCGAGCCGTTCCTCGGCCAGGCCGCCTATCTCGCCCTCGTGCTGTTCGAGAACCTCGGGCGCGCCGTGCAGACCGCGCCGACGACGGCCGCCAAAACCGCGCTCGGTGCGGCGGCCGCGCAGGTGCTGGAGGCGCACGAGGGACTCGTGACGGAGCTCCGCGGGCTCGGCGCCGATCCGATCGCGGCGATGGACCCGTTCCGGGCCGGCCTCGACGAGTACCTGGCGCGCGTGCAGGGCGCGGACTGGCCCGAGACCCTCGTGACCTGCTACCTGACGACGGGATTCCTCGCGGACTTCTTCACCGGGCTGGCTGCGGGGCTGCCCGACGGCCTCGCCGAGCGGGTGGGCGTGCTGCTCGACGTCGACCACGGCGAGCGGGTGCTCGAGGCGCAGCTGCGCACCGTCATCGAGCAGAGCCCGCGGATCGCGTCGCGGCTCGCGATGTGGGGGCGCCGGCTCATCGGCGACACGATGCTGATCGCGCGCTCGGCGCTCGCGATCGACGCGGCGCACGCGGAGCTCGAGGTCGAGCGCGTGGAGCCCGCGTTCGCCGAGCTGATCGGCGCGCACACCCGGCGGATGGACGCCCTCGGGCTCACCGCCTGACGCGGATCGCGTCCTGCCGACGTGCGCGTCGGGGGATCGGCGATCAGGCCCGGCCGCGGCTGAGCTCGTGGAGCAGCCGCTGGTCGCCGCGGGTGCGGCCCTGCCAGACGGCGAGCCACACGGCCACGCACGCCAGCAGGGTGACGCCGAGGGCGACGACCCAGATCCAGCCGCCGTCGTACTTCCAGCCGAGCCAGGTGAGGCCCTCCCACACGACCGCCGCGACGACGACGCCGACGGCGGGCAGGAGGAACAGGCCGTAGCTGTGGCGACCGGGGAGCGCGTAGCGCACCAGACCGCCGATGCCGGCGGCGATCACCAGGACGAACAGCAGCTCCACGCGGGGAAGACTAGCGCGCGACTCCGGGGGCCGGGCGTCGGTGCCCGGCGTCAGGCGACGAAGCCGACGCGGCGCGACTCCTCGCTGCCGACCTCGAGGTAGCCGAAGCTCGCGGTCGGGACGATGTAGAGCTTGCCCTTGTCGTCGGCGAGCTTGATGAACTTCGCATCGGAGGCGAGCGCGTCGGCGACGATCTTCTCGATCTCGGCCGCGGTCTGCGACGACTCGAAGTTCAGCTCGCGGGGGCTGTTGACGATACCGATGCGAATGTCCACGTCACGAGGCTAGGGGATCGTCGCGCGCGCGATCCGGCGGTTCGCCCACGGCAGACGGCGGGCTCAGGACGCCGGGGTCGGACGCCTCCAGATCAGCCACTTCCGTGCGATCTCGTCGGCGAGGTCGATGTCGAACCGCTCCGCCACGAGCAGCACCTGCGCCAGGACGTCGGCCACCTCGGCGCGGAAGTCGGCGTCGCGCTCCTCCGGGCCGCGGCCCTTGTCGCGCGCCTGCCCGGTTCGAGCGAGGTAGGCCTGGGTCAGCTCGCCGACCTCCTCGTTCAGCTTCAGCACGAACCAGTCGTCCGTGCGGTCGATGCGGTGGCGCTCCGCGTAGTACGCGGAGACCCCCTCGATGTCGTTCTGCAGGTCCTCGAGCTCCACCCGCCCAGTCTCGCGCCCGCCCTCTCGCCGGAGAGGATGCCTCGCCTCCGATGTCGCCGACCGCGGATAGCGTGGCCGCGTGAGTTCGATCGGCTTCGTGCGCGGGGCGTCCGACGCCGACCCGCGGGTGGTGCTCGACGCCGCCCAGCAGCAGGTCGTCGATCTCGCCGAGGGGGAGTCCGCGGCGGTGCTCGGCGCCCCCGGCACGGGCAAGACGACGGCGCTCGTCGAGCTCGTCGCCGACCGGGTGCGGGAGCTCGGCTACGGCCCCGGCGAGGTGCTCGCGCTCACGGCGTCGCGCGCCGCCGCGACCCGGCTGCGCGACCGTCTGGCGCTGCGGATCGACCGGCCGACCGACGGTCCGCTCGCGCGCACGTTCAGCTCCCTCGCGTTCGAGCTCGTGCGCTCGGCGGCGCGCGCGGCCGGCGCCGAGTCGCCGAGGCTCTTGACCGGTGCCGCGCTCGACGCCGACCTCGCGGAGCTGCTGGCCGGCCAGGAGGAGGACGGCACCGGCCCCGACTGGCCCGAGCCGCTCGACGCGCAGGTGCGGCGCCTCCGCGGATTCCGCGGCGAGCTGCGCGAGCTGATGGCGCGCGCGACCGAGTACGACGTGAGCCCCGAGCGGCTGCGGGAGCTCGGCCGCGCGACCCGCCGGCCCGAGTGGGTCGCCGCCGCGGACTTCGTCGCCGGCTACCAGCGGCTCGTCGGCCTCGTCCGGCCGCAGGAGTACGACCCGGCGGAGCTCGCCCGGTACGCGGTCACCGCGATCCGGGACGGCGGCGCCGACGACCGCATCGCGCGGCTCCGGCTGGTCGTCGTCGACGATATGCAGGAGGCGACCGAGGGCGCGCTCGCGATGCTGCGGGCGCTCGCATCGCGCGGGGTCGCGGTCGTCGCGTTCGGGGATCCCGACGTGGCGGCCAACGCGTTCCGCGGCGGCGAGCCCGACGCGCTCGGCCGGCTCTCGGCGGAGCTCGGCGTGCCGGCGCGGCGCATCGTCCTGACCACCGTGCACCGGCAGGGGCCCGTGCTCCGGGCGCTCACCGCCGCCGCGACGGAGCGCATCGGCGCCGCCGCCGCGGGTGTGCAGCGCCGCGCCGTCGCGGGGGCCGAGGACGCGGCGATACCGCTCCTCCGCATCGAGGCCCCGTCGCCGGCGCGCGAGTGGACCGCGGTGGCCCGGGTGCTGCGCCAGGAGCACCTCGTTCGCGGCGTGCCGTGGTCGGAGCTCGCCGTGGTGGTGCGCAGCGGCGCCCAGACACCGGGGCTCGCGCGCGCACTGGCGCTCGCCGAGGTGCCCACCCGTACCACGAGCGGCGGCCTCGCGCTCCGCGACGAGAAGGCGGCGCGGGCGCTGCTCGAGCTCGTGCAGGCGGGCATCGGCGCCGTCGAGCTGACGCCGGAGCGCGCGGTCGACCTCCTGCTCGGCCCGTTCGGCGGGCTCGACGCCCTCTCGCTCCGGCGGCTGAGGCTGAGCCTGCGCGCCGAGGAGCTGGCGGGGGGCGGGGTGCGGCCGAGCGGCGAGCTGCTCGTGGAGGGCCTCCGCGACCGCGGCCGGTTCGCCACCATCGACAGCGCCCCGGCGCGGGCGGCCGGGCGGCTGGCGGAGACGCTCGCGCAGCTCCGGGAGGCGCAGGCGACGATCGAGGAGCTGCTCTGGCTGGCGTGGGAGCGCTCGCGCCTCGCCGAGTCGTGGCGGCAGACGGCGCTCGGCACCGGTATCCCCGCGGCGGAGGCGAACCGCGACCTCGACGCGATCGTCGCCCTGTTCGCCGCCGCGAAGGACTACGTCGAGCGCCGGGAGCACGAGGGGGCGACCTCGCGCGCCGTCGCGGAGGAGTTCATCGCCGAGACGCTCAGCCCCGACGTCCCCGAGGACGTGCTCGCCCCCCGCCGCGACGACGACGCCGTGCTGGTGACGACCCCGTCGGGCGCCGTCGGGCTGGAGTTCCGCACCGTCGTGGTCGCGGGCCTGCAAGACGGCGTGTGGCCGAACCTCCGTCCGCGCGGCTCGCTGCTCGGGCCGCAGCACCTCGTCCGTGCCGCGGTCGGGTCCGGGGAGACCGAGCTCGACGAGCGCAAGCTCGTCCTCGACGACGAGCTGCGGATGTTCGCGCTCGCCGTCTCGCGGGCCCGGGAGCGCGTGGTGCTCGCCGCCGTCGCGAACGACGACGAGGCGCGGAGCGTGTTCTTCTCCCTCCTGCCCGAGGGCGTCCCGCTCGTCGACGCGACCGCCGCGGTGCCGCTCACCCTCCGCGGCGCGGTCGGGCGGCTCCGGCGCACGCTCACCGACCCCCGCGCCCCGCGCGCCGAGGTCGACGCCGCGGCGTCGTCGCTCGCCGAGCTGGCCCGGCTCGGACTGCCCGGCGCCGACCCCGCCGACTGGCACGGGCTCGCGCCGATCTCGTCCGAGGGGCCCCTCTTCGCGGGCGAGCCGGTGCGGGTCTCGCCGTCGCGCATCGAGCGGCTGGAGGAGTCGCCGCTCGACTGGTTCCTCGAGACCATCGCGGGCGGCGACTCCGGCGTCGTGGCGAACGTGGGCACGATCCTGCACTGGGCGATGGAGACGACCCCCGATCCGACATTCGACAGCCTCTGGCAGGCGGTCGAGGCGCGCTGGACGGAGCTCGTCTTCGAGTCGCCGTGGTTCGCCGAGCGGCAGCAGCGCCTGGCCCGTGGGTTCACGCGCGCGCTCGCCGAGTACCTCGGCGACTTCGCGCGCGAGGGCAAGACGCTCGTCGCGGCGGAGGAGCGGTTCCTGCTGCAGTACTCGACGGAGGAGTTCCCGACCATGCCGGGGGAGGAGGGCGACGAGGGCGAGCGGCGGCCGGACCGCCCCGGCATCCAGGTGAGCGGCTCCATCGACCGCGTCGAGATCGGCCCGGACGGTTCGGTCGTCATCGTCGACCTCAAGACCGGACGGCCCATCACCTCGCAGGCGGTGATCGACGAGCTGCCGCAGCTCGGCGCCTACCAGCTCGCCTACGCGGAGGGCCACCTCGGCGAGCGGCTCGCCGGCATCGCCTCGCACCGGCCGGGCGGGGCGAAGCTGCTCTACGTCCGAGCGGGCAAGGGCGAGAAGCTCTACCGCGAGGGGGCGCAGGCGGCTCTCGACGAGGCGGGGCTCGAGGCGATCCGCGAGCGGATCCGCAAAGCGGCGGTGCTCATCGCGGCGGCCGCGTACGAGGGCCGGCTCGAGCTCGACAGCTACGGCGGCCTCCCGACCATCCCGCGGCTGCGGATGCACCGCGTGCCGGCGATCTCGAGCGACGAGGGGGCGTCGTGAGCGAGAACCCCAGCGTCTCGGCGCGCGACATCGCGGCCGCGCTCGAGCTGCCGCCGCCGACCGACCAGCAGATCGCCGTGATCGAGGCGCCGCTCGAGCCGGCCCTCGTCGTCGCCGGCGCCGGCAGCGGCAAGACGGAGACGATGGCGAACCGCGTGTTGTGGCTGCTCGCCAACGGGCACGTGCGGCCGGGGGAGGTGCTCGGGCTCACCTTCACCCGCAAGGCGGCCGGCGAGCTCGCGGCGCGCATCCGCACGCGCATCGAGCAGCTCGCCGCCGTCGGTCTCGTGCCGGGCGACCACGACCCGTTCGAGGCACCCGACGTCGCGACCTACAACTCCTTCGCCAACGCGATCTTCCGCGACAACGCGGTGCTCGTCGGCCGGGACGGCGACGGCCCGGTGCTCGGCGAGGCCGGCGCGTGGCAGCTGGTCCGCCGGGTCGTCACGAGGTCGGCCGACCCGCGCCTGCCCGACCTCGACAAGAACCTCGACCCGGTGACCTCGGCGGTGCTGAACCTCAGCCGCGCGATGGCCGAGAACCTGGCCGACCCCGAGGAGGTGCGCGCGCTCTCCCGCGACATCGCCGCACTCGCCGACCTGCCCTACGGCGACCGCTTCCCGCGCGACGCCGACCTCGCGTTCACTTCCCAGGTCGCGGCGCTCGACGTGCTCGTCGACCTCGTCGCGGAGTACGAGGAGGCCAAGTTCGCCCGGAGCGCCGTCGAGTACTCCGACCAGGTCGCGCTCGCCCTCCGCATCGTCCGCAAGGCGCCGCGCGTTCGCGAGGAGCTGCGCGCCCGCGCCAAGGTCGTGCTCCTCGACGAGTACCAGGACACCTCCGTGGTGCAGACCTGGCTGCTCGCCGAGCTCTTCGCCGACCACCCCGTCATGGCGGTCGGCGACCCGAACCAGTCGATCTACGGATGGCGCGGCGCCTCCGCCTCGAACCTCGAGCAGTTCGCGGGGCAGTTCGGCGCCTCCGGGCCGACCTACGCCCTCTCGACGAGCTGGCGGAACGGTCATCGGATCCTGGACGCCGCGAACGCGCTCGTCGCCCCCCTCGCGGCGGCCTCGCGGGTGCCGGTCGCCGAGCTCACGCCGTCGCCGGTCGCCTCCGACCACGCCGTCCGGCTCGCCTTCGACGAGGACATCGAGACCGAGGCGGCGACCGTCGCCGACTGGTTCGCCGCGCGCGTCGGCACGGCGGAGCGCCCGGTCGCGAGCCCGCCGTCGGCGGCGCTCCTCTTCCGCGCCCGCGCGACCCAGGCGGTGTTCCTGGCGGCGCTGCGCGAGCGGGGCGTGCCGTACCACGTGCTCGGGATCGGCGGCCTTATGGCCGAGCCCGAGATCGCCGATCTCGTCGCGATGCTGGCGGTGCTCGACGACGCGGGCGCGGGGCTCGAGCTGATCCGGGTGCTCGCCGGGTCGCGCTGGCGCATCGGCGTGCAGGACCTCCACGCGCTGAACCGACTCGCCTCCTGGCTACGCGATCGCGACCACGCGCAGCGGCCCTACGACGAGGAGCTGCAGGAGAAGCTGCGCGCGAGCCTCACCGAGGGGGAGTCCGGCTCCATCGTCGACGCGCTCGACTTCATCGCCGGCGCGCCCGAGGGGCACGGCGCCCTCGCGCGCTTCACGGAGGCGGGCCTCCTGCGGCTGCGCGACGCGGGCGCGACGGTCCGTCGGCTGCGGGGCCGGATCGGAATGCCGCTGCCGGATCTGGTCACGCTCGTCGAGCAGGAGCTGCGGCTCGACGTCGAGGCGATCGCCAACGAGACCCGCCGCGTCGACGGTGCCGCCATGGAGGCCTTCCTCGACGCGATCGACGGCTACCTGGCGCTCGAGGTCGGCGGCGAGAGCGCGAGCCTCCGCGGGTTCCTGGCCTGGCTCCGGGCCGCCGAGGACCGCGAGGACCTCGCGCCGCGCCCCGAGGATCCGGAGCCGGGCACGGTCCAGATCCTCACGATCCACGGGTCGAAGGGGCTCGAGTGGGACCTCGTGGCCGTCCCGCGCCTCGTGCAGGACGAGCTGCCGATGAAGCCCGTCGACGGCACCAACGGCTGGCTCGCGTTCGGGCAGCTGCCCTGGCCCTTCCGCGGCGACCGCGACGACCTCCCCGACTTCGCCTGGCGCGGCGCGGCGACCCGCAAGGAGGTCGCCGCCGCGCGCAAGGACTTCAAGGCCGCGGTCGCGCAGCGCGTCGACGACGAGGAGCGCCGCCTGGCCTACGTCGCGGTGACGCGCGCGCGGCACGAGCTGCTGCTCTCGGGATCGTTCTGGTCGACGCCGCAGAAGCCGCGGCGCGCGAGCGCCTTCGTGGCCGACATCGCCGCGGCCGGCGTCGTGCCGGCTCCGCCGGACGCGCCGACGAGCGACGAGAACCCGCTCGGCGACGACCTCGAGACCTTCCGCTGGCCGCGCGACCCCCTCGGGCACCGTCGCGCGGCGGTGGAGCGGGCCGCGGAGGCGGTGCGGGCCGCGACGCCCGGGATCGCGGGCCGGCTCGCCGAGGAGCTGACGCTGCTGCTGGCCGAGCGCGCCGCCCGCGCGGCGGGCGAGGGGCGCGTGACGCTGCCGGTGCGCGTCGCGGCGTCCCGGTTCAAGGACTTCGTGTCGGAGCCGGGGGCGGTCGCGTCGTCGACGCTCCGGCCGATGCCCGAGCGGCCCTACCGCGCCACCCGCCTCGGCACGCTCTTCCACGCCTGGGTCGAGGAGCGCTACGGCATCGGCGCCGGTGCCGACGAGCTGGACGCGGCCCCCGACGAGCTCGACGACCTCGGTGACGACGCCGCCGGGCTCGGCGGGTTCGGCGGGTCCGCCATCGGAGTCGAGCCGGAGGCGGAGGAGCTGTCGCGGCTCCAGGCGACGTTCGCGGCGTCGCCCTGGGCCGACCGCCGTCCCGTCGAGGTGGAGCGCGAGATCCACCTGCCCTTCGACGACCGCATCGTCATCTGCAAGATCGACGCGGTGTACCGCGACGATCTCGAGCCCGAGCGGTTCGAGATCGTCGACTGGAAGACCGGCAAGGCCCCGAAGGACGCCGACGACCTCGAGCGCAAGCAGCTCCAGCTCGCCCTGTACCGGCTCGCGTACTCGCGGTGGGCGGGAGTGCCCGTCGACCGCATCGACGCGGCCTTCTACTTCGTGGCGGACGACCGCATCATCCGGCCCGACCACCTCGATTCCGAGGAGGAGCTGCTGGCCCGCTGGCGCGCCGCGTTCGGCGTCGGAGGTGCTTCCTAGACTGACGGCATGGCCCGAGGACGCGGAGCAGCCCCCGAACCCGAGCAGGTCCCCGAGTCCACCGCCCCGGATCTCGCGGCGGCGAAGGCCGAGGCCGACCAGCTGACCGGCCGCATCCTCGGGGCGCGCGACGCGTACTACGGCCGCGACACGCTCCTCGTCGACGACGCCGAGTACGACGGGTGGATGCAGCGCCTCGAGACGCTGGAGCGGCTCTTCCCCGAGCTGCAGAGCCAGGACTCGCCGACCCAGAGCGTCGGCGCCGCGCGCAACACGCTCTTCGCGCCCGTGGTGCACGCCGAGCCGATGCTGAGCCTCGACAACGTGTTCAGCCGCGACGAGTTCCTGGCCTGGGCCGCGAAGGTGGAGCGCGACGCCGGTCGGCGGGTCGACTACCTCTGCGAGCTCAAGATCGACGGGCTCGCCATGAACCTCCGCTACGAGAACGGGGTGCTCGTCAGCGGCGCGACGCGCGGCGACGGCATCACGGGGGAGGACGTGACGGAGAACGTGCGTCGGATCGCGTCGATCCCGCAGCGACTCGACACCCCGAACCCGCCCGCACTGGTCGAGGTCCGGGGCGAGGTCTTCCTCCCGGTCGCCGCCTTCGATCGTCTCAACGAGCTCCAGGAGCAGCTGCGCCGGCGGGCCGCGGAGGAGCAGACGGCCCGCGGGGTGGATCGCGAGAAGGCCGAGCTGAGCGCCTCGCGTCGGTTCGCGGCGTTCGCGAACCCTCGGAACGCGGCGAGCGGCGGCCTCCGCCAGCAGCTCGACAAGAAGTCCGGCCTCGAGCTCGAGGGTGCGGTGGCGCGTCTGGGGTCGCTCGAGCTGTACGTGCACGGGATCGGCGTCTGGTCCGACGCGTCGATCGGCACGCAGTCGGGCGTCTACGAGGTCCTCAAAGGCTGGGGCCTGCCGACGAGCCCGTACTTCGAGGTGCGCCCGGACGCCGAGGGCGCCGCCGCGTACATCGCGCACTACGGCGAGAACCGGCACGCGGTCGAGCACGAGATCGACGGCGTCGTCGTCAAGGTCGACGAGCTGGCCCTGCACTCCGAGCTCGGCGCGACGACCCGCGCGCCGCGCTGGGCCATCGCCTACAAGTACCCGCCGGAGCAGGTCAACACGAAGCTGCTCGACATCGTCGTCTCGATCGGCCGCACCGGCCGGGCGACGCCGTTCGCCCAGATGGCGCCCGCGCGCGTGGCGGGCTCGACGGTGCGGCAGGCCACCCTGCACAACCAGGACCAGGTCAAGGCCAAGGGCGTGCTGATCGGCGACACCGTCGTGCTGCGCAAGGCGGGCGATGTGATCCCCGAGGTGCTCGGGCCCGTCGTCGAGCTGCGCGACGGCTCCGAGCGCGAGTTCGTCATGCCGGAGTTCTGCCCGGTCTGCGGCACGCGCCTCGCGCCCGCCAAGGAGGGCGACATCGACCTGCGGTGCCCCAACACCCGGGCCTGCCCGGCGCAGGTGCGCGGGCGGGTGGAGCACGTCGGATCGCGGGGTGCGCTCGACATCGAGGGGCTCGGCGAGGTCGGTGCGTCGGCGCTCACCCAGCCGGACGTGCCGTCCACCCCGCCCCTCGACACGGAGGCCGGGCTGTTCGAGCTCACCCTCGACGACCTCCTGCCCATCGAGGTCGTCGTCCGCGACGTGGAGACGGGCCTCGTCAAGGAGGACAAGGACGGAACGGTGCACCGTCGTGCGCCGTTCCAGAAGGTCAGCCTCGAGTACCCGCCGGAGGCGGCGGGACTCGACCCCGCCGAGCGGCGGCGGGCCGGGTTCAAGAAGGATTTCCGGGTCATCCAGCCGAGCGAGGCGGCGCTCAAGCTCGTCGACGAGCTCGAGAAGGCGAAGACCAAGGACCTCTGGCGCCAGCTCGTCGCGCTCAGCATCCGGCACGTCGGGCCGGTCGCGGCGCGCGCGCTCGCGTCGTACTTCGGGTCGCTCGCGGCGATCCGCGCGGCGTCGCGCGAGGAGCTCGCGGCCGTCGAGGGCGTGGGGCCGATCATCGCCGACGCGCTCCTCGAGTGGTTCGAGGTCGACTGGCACCGCGAGATCGTCGAGCGCTGGGAGCGCGCCGGGGTGCGGTTCGCCATCCCGGGCCACCCCGGGCCGGGGCATGCGGCTGCGGCCGGCGGCCCGCTCGCCGGCCTCACCGTCGTCGTGACGGGGGCGATCGAGGGATTCAGCCGAGAGGGCGCGCAGGAGGCGATCCTCGCCGCGGGCGGCAAGGCCGCGTCGAGCGTCAGCAAGAAGACCGACTACGTCGCGGCCGGGCCGGGCGCCGGGTCGAAGCTCACCAAGGCGGAGGAGCTCGGGCTCCGCATCCTCGACGCGGCGGAGTTCGCGGCGCTCCTCGCGGGCGGCCCGGCGGCGGTCGGCGACGGGGCGGCGGACGGACCGGTGGACGACGACGTCTCCCCGCAATCGGGGGACACGACCGCCTGATCGGCGAGCCCCGAGATCACGGGCGACACGCCGTCGCGTGTCCTCCGATGTGGGGCCACGGCCCCGGATCGACCTGAAAATCGGCTGAATCCACGACACTCGGAAGAATTCTTCCTCCGAGTCCCCCTTTCGGGGTGCGTATTGCCCCTATATTTGGGGGCGCACCCCTACGGATTCCGACTGGGCGGAAGCTCCGGGTGCGCACGGCCCTGACGAGGGGATACCCGACGTGCTGGTGGACGTCACAGCTTTGCTGTCCTCGGCGAACCCGAATTCGGTCGCCGAGGCCTTCAGCGTGCTCGCGTCCGCCCCGCGGACGGCGGTCGTGCAGACCGTCGTGCTCCCCGTCGCGCAGCAGGAGTTCCACGCCGAGCTGGACCGCGCATCCGCCGTCGTGCTGCAGCCGGCCGCGGCCCTGCCCGTCGCGGCCCAGCCCGTCGCCGTCGAGCCCGTCGCGGCCTCGGGCTCCTCGACGACCGACGGCACCGCCGTCGACCCCGTCACCGGACCGCGTCCCGCCTCCATCGTGGTGGCCCAGCCCGCGCGCGTCCCGGCCTCCCAGCTGCCGTCGATGCGCGGACTCCCGCTCCTCCAGCAGCTCGGCCTGCTCAGCCGCGCTCAGCTCGTCGACTTCGCGGCGAAGCACGGCGACGTCCTCGCGACCCTGAGCGCCCGCCCGCAGGCCGCCGCCGACGTCAGCGCGTGGTGGACCGGCGTGCCGGCCGCCGAGCAGAAGAACCTGCTCTCCGCGGTCCCGCGGCTCGTCGGCAACCTGGAGGGCGTGCCGTACAGCGTCCGCGACCGCGCGAACCGCACCTCGCTCTCGCAGGCGGAGGCGACCGTCCGCGCCGAGCTGAAGGCCGGCCAGGGCCGCGCGGCGTCGGACGAGCTCGCCCGCCGGCTGCACATGCTGGAGCAGGTGCGCGCTTCGCTCGCCGGGCCCTCCGGCGACGCCGCCCGCGAGCTGATCAACCTGGACCCCGACGGCGACGGCACCGCGGTCGTCACCGTGGGCGACGTGACGACCGCCGACTACGTGGGCTACCTGATCCCGGGCATGCTCTCGAGCGTCGACACCCAGATCGTGAAGTTCGCCGCGAGCGCGCAGCAGATCGTCGACGACCAGAACCGGATGCTCCGCGAGCTCCACCCGGCCGACTCGGCGGAGCCCGCGCCGACCGCCGCCGTCGTCGCATGGATCGGCTATCGGACGCCCGACATCTCCAACGTCGGAACGCTCGCCCTCGCCGAGCAGGCGCAGAAGAAGCTGACCGCGTCGGTCGCGGGTCTGCGCGCCGGACGGGTGGGGCACGAGCCGTTCATCTCCCTCATGGCGCACTCCTACGGCTCCACCGCCGCGCTCCTCGCGCTGCAGTCCGGCGGCCTCTCCGTCGACGCCCTCGCGATCGCCGGATCGCCCGGCAGTCCGGCGCAGAACGTGTCGCAGCTGTCGGTGACCGACGGCAACGTCTGGGTCGGCGCCGCGTCGTGGGATCCGGTGCCCGCCACGGGCGCGTTCGGCAGCCACCCGACGTCCCCCTCCTACGGGGCGCACCGGTTCGGCGTCGACGGCGCGACCGACCCGCTGACGGGGCGGAAGCTCGCTGCGGCGACCACCCACATCGACTACTTCGTGCCCGGCACCGAGTCGCTGCGCAACATCGAGCTGATCGGCATCGACCGGGGCGACCTGGTCCTTCGCGGCTGAGCGCGCCTCCTAGGCTGGAGGCATGTCCGAGATCACCCCCGATGTCGTGCGTCATCTGGCGACGCTGGCCCGGATCGGCCTCGACGACGAGGAGATCGAGCGGCTCACCGGCCAGCTCGGCGCCATCGTCGACGCGGTCGCGACCGTGGGCGAGGTCGCGACGCCCGACGTGCCGGCGACGAGCCACCCGATCCCGCTCGGCATGGTCACCCGCGCCGACGTGCCGGGCGAGACCCTGACGCCGGACCAGGCGCGCGGCGGCGCCCCCGAGCGCGACGGCGACTTCTTCAAGGTCAGCTCGATCCTGGGGGAGGAGCAGTGAGCGACGTGCGCCCGGACATCACCGCCTCCGCCTCCGCGATGGCCGAGGCGCTCGCCGCGGGCGAGGTCACGAGCGTCGAGCTCACCCAGGCGCACCTGGACCGGATCGCTGCCGTCGACGGCGACGTCCACGCGTTCCTCCACGTCAACGCCGGCGCGCTCGATGCCGCCCGGGCCGCCGACGCCCGTCGTGCGGCGGGGGAGGACGTCCAGCCGCTGACCGGGGTGCCGGTCGCCATCAAGGACGTGCTCTGCACCCTCGACATGCCGTCGACCGCCGGGTCGAGGATCCTCGAGGGCTGGGTGCCGCCGTACGACGCGACCACGGTCGCGAAGCTCCGTGCGGCCGGGCTCGTGCCGCTCGGCAAGACCAACATGGACGAGTTCGCGATGGGCTCGTCGACCGAGTACTCGGCCTACGGCGCCACCCACAACCCGTGGGACCTCGACCGGATCCCGGGCGGATCCGGCGGCGGCTCCGCGGCGGCGGTCGCGGCCCTCGAGGCCCCGCTCGCGCTGGGCTCCGACACCGGCGGCTCGATCCGTCAGCCGGGCGCCGTCACCGGCACGGTCGGTGTGAAGCCCACCTACGGCGGGGTCTCGCGCTACGGCGCGATCGCGCTGGCGTCCTCGCTCGACCAGGTCGGACCGGTCACCCGGACCGTGCTCGACGCGGGCCTCCTGCACGACGTCATCGGCGGCCACGCCCGCCGCGACTCGACGAGCATCCCCGACGCGTGGCCGTCGTTCGCCGACGCCGCGCGCGCCGGCACCCGTGACGGGGCGGTGAAGGGCCTCCGCATCGGCGTGATCTCCGAGCTGTCGCAGGAGGCGCAGGGCTTCCAGCCGGGCGTGCTGCAGCGCTTCCGCGAGTCGCTCGAGGTGCTCGAGCGCCAGGGCGCCGAGATCGTCGAGGTGAGCGCCCCGAACTTCCAGTACGCGATCGCCGCGTACTACCTGATCCTGCCGGCGGAGGCGTCGAGCAACCTCGCCAAGTTCGACTCGGTGCGCTTCGGGCTGCGGGTCACCCCACCCGGCGGCGGCACCGTCGAGGACGTCATGTCGGCCACCCGCGAGGCCGGCTTCGGCCCCGAGGTGAAGCGGCGCGTGATCCTCGGCACCTACGCGCTGTCGGCCGGCTACTACGACGCGTACTACGGGAGCGCGCAGAAGGTCCGCACGCTCATCCAGCGCGACTTCGCGGCCGCATTCGAGCAGGCGGACGTGCTGGCCACACCGTCGGCGCCGACCACCGCGTTCAAGCTGGGCGAGAAGGTCGACGACCCGCTGGCCATGTACCTCAACGACCTGACGACGATCCCGGCGAACCTCGCGGGCGTGCCGGGCATCTCCCTTCCCTCCGGGCTCGCGCCGGAGGACGGGCTGCCGGCCGGCATCCAGTTCATGGCCCCGGCCCGGGAGGACGCCCGGCTGTACACCGTCGGTGCGGCGCTCGAACAGGCGCTCGTGGACGCGTGGGGCGGGCCGCTGCTCGCGCAGGCGCCGGCGCTGGGATCGCGGTAGCGGCACCATGACCGCCTCCGTCGTCGACGTCGACTACGACCGCTCCGAGATCTCGGTCGGGATCCTGCACTTCGGGGTGGGCAACTTCCACCGCTCGCACCAGGCGATGTACCTCGACCGGCTGCTGCGGGATCCCGCGACGTTCGGTGCCGCGCGCGACTGGGGCATCTGCGGGGTGGGCGTGCTGCCCGGCGACCGGGCGATGCGCGACGCGCTCGCCGGCCAGGGGTTCGAGTACACGCTCGTGGAGCGGCACCCCGACGGCGCGGCGCCGGCGACCCGGGTCGGCTCGATCGTCGACGTGCTGCACGCACCGGACGACGTGGAGGCGGTGCTCGAGCGTCTCGCCGACCCGGCCGTGCGGATCGTGTCGCTCACGATCACCGAGGGCGGATACAACATCTCCGACGTGACGGGGGAGTTCGACGTCGCGAATCCCGCGATCGTGGCCGACGCGGAGGCGTTGCGCGGTGATCACGGTGCGGGTGCGGGTGCGGGTGCCGGCGATCCGGCCACCGTGTTCGGCCTCGTCGTGGCCGGTCTGCGGCGGCGTCGCGAGCGCGGGGTGGCCCCCTTCACCGTCATGTCGTGCGACAACATCGAGGGCAACGGCGAGGTCGCCCGCCGCACGTTCACCGCGTTCGCGCGGCTGGTCGACGCCGAGCTCGCCGCGTGGATCGAGCGCGAGGTCGCGTTCCCGAACTGCATGGTCGACCGGATCACCCCGGTCACGACCGACGCCGACCGGGCGTGGGTGCGCGAGAACTACGAGCTCGACGGCGCCCCCGTCGACGACGCCTGGCCGGTGCTCTGCGAGGACTTCGTGCAGTGGGTGCTCGAGGACGAGTTCCCGCTCGGCCGCCCCGCGTGGGAGACCGTCGGCGTGCAGCTCGTCGACGAGGTGCGCCCGTACGAGCTCATGAAGCTGCGGCTGCTCAATGCGTCGCACCAGGCGCTCGCGTACAGCGGGCTGCTCGCCGGGTACGAATTCGCGCACGAGGGCGCCGGCGATCCCGCGATCGCGGCCTACCTACGCGCCTACATGGATCGCGAAGCGACCCCGACCCTCGACCCGGTGCCGGGCGTCGACCTCGACGCGTACAAGGACCGGCTCATCGAGCGGTTCGCGAACCCGTACGTGCGCGACACGCTCGGGCGTCTGGCGACCGACGCCTCCGACCGGATCCCGAAGTGGCTCGTGCCGGTGATCCGCGAGCTGCGGGAGCGCGGGGCGGCGACCCCGCTCAGCGCCTCGATCGTCGCGGGCTGGGCGCGCTACGCCGAGCGCGTGGTCGGCGGGGACGACGCCCTCCCGTTCCGCGACCGGCAGGAGCCGGCCGTGCGCGACGCGGTGGCGCGGATGACGGAGGAGCCCGTCGGCTTCCTGCGGAACCCGGACTGGTTCGCGGCGCTCGCCGACGATCCCGGGTTCGTGGCCGAGTTCCTCGCGTCCCTCGGCGCATTCCGCGACGCGGACGATCCGCGACCCGAGCTGCGGCGGCTGGTCGGGACGTGACCGAGCGGGCCGTGACCGAGCTGGGCGCGATTGGCCAGGGCGCGACCGGCCCGCGCTTCCTCGTCGTCGGCGAGGCGCTCGTCGACGTCATCCACGGTGCGGACGATGCGATCGCGCACCCGGGAGGCAGCCCCACGAACGTCGCGGTCGGTCTCGCGCGGCTCGGCCACGAGGTGAGCGAGCTCTGCTACCTCGGCGAGGACGAGTACGGCGAGCTGCTCCGGCGTCACCTGCGCGACAACGGCGTGCGGGAGCAGTCCGGGGCGCTGACCGCGCCCGCCACCTCCGTCGCCGACGTGCACCTGAGCCCGTCGGGCGACGCGCGCTACGACTTCGCGGTGACCTGGGACGCGCCGACCGCGCTCGACTGGACCGGGATCGACGTCGTCCACACCGGCTCCATCGCGATCGCGCTGCAGCCGGGCGCCGGGCACGTGCACGAGCTGCTCGAGAACCGCCCCGCGAACGTGCGGCTGACCGTCGACCCGAACGTGCGGCCGGCGTTCCTGCCGCGCGAGTTCGCGGTGGCACGGATCGAGCCGTTCCTCCGCCTCGCCGACGTGGTGAAGCTGAGCGAGGAGGACGCGGAGTACCTCTACCCGGGGCTGTCGCCGCAGGGGGTGCTCGACCACCTGCTCGGGCTCGGCGCCACCATCGCGGCGATGACCCGCGGCGGGGACGGCGCCGTGCTGGCGACCGTCGACGCCCGCGTCACGGTGCCGGCGCTCGCGGACCGCGTGGTGGACACGGTCGGAGCGGGGGACAGCTTCATGGCGGCGCTGATCTCCGCGGTCGCGTCGTCCGGATCGTGGGACCCGTCGCGCGAGGAGCTGCAGGAGTTCGCCCGGTTCGCGGCGCGCGCTTCGGCGATCACCGTCTCCCGCGCGGGCCCGGATCTCCCGACCCGCCCCGAGCTGAGTGACGCCGCGCCCGAGCGGGTCGAGTAGCCGCGACGCGCCGTATCGAGACCGGCCGTCCCGCTCTCACCGCACCAGGTGCAGCGCTTCCCACGTCGCGTCGAGCGACTCCTTCGCCCCGACCTCGAAGCCGTTGCGGTCGGCGACCTCCTCGAACGCGTCGAGGTCGATCGCGGCGTCCTTCGGGAACATGATCCAGAGATGAGCGGCCGACGAGGCCGACTCGACGTCGGCGATCCGCAGCTCGAGCTGCTCGAGGTCGTCGCCGAACGCGAGGACGATGTCGGCGTCGGCCGGGTCGTCGACCAGTTCGACGTCGGGCAGCGGCTGGATCGTCTCCTCCGCGTCCTGGTCGGCTCCGATGACGGCGACGCGGTCACCGGGATGGATCTGCAGGCGTTCGGCCACGGTCTCGACGGTCATGCATCCAGTCTGAGCGCGCCCCGGAGAACGGCGGCGGTCTGCTGATGGAACTGTCAGCGGGCGCCGTCGGTCGGCGCGAGCCCGTCAGCGCCGGCCCGTCAGCGCGTGCCTGTCAGCACGAGTCCGTCAGCACCGGCCCGTCAGCACGAATCGGAGAAGACGCGCAGCGGGCGGTCGGGGTCCGCGACGTTCAGCACGGCCGATGCCGCGCCCCGCGGGTCGCCGTCGCGCACGTAGGCGCGCTCCGACTCGAGCGCCTCGCCGGCGAGGACGGGACCGCTCTCCAGCCAGATGCTCGCGTTCCACGAGCCGCGGAGCGCGGGACGCAGCAGCTGCGGTCCGTCGACCACGAGCACGTCGCCCCCGGCACCGCGGAAGGACGCGATCTCGGCACGCGCCGCGTCGGGCGACTCACCGCTCCCGCCGGCACGCGCCGCACGGCGCCCGAGCTCGCCGACCGCCTCCGCGAATGCGTTTGCGACCGCGCGGGTGGTCGCGGCCTCGGGCCCGGTCACCGCGACCGCTACCGGACCGCGCGGGTAGTGCTGCAGGATCTCGCGCGCGAGTCCGGCGTAGAACTCGGCGGTGGGCCCGGTGGTGGATCCCGTGGTGGACCGTGCGGGGGACTCGGTGCGCAGCTCGTCGGTACCGCTCATGCCGCCACTCTGCCACCGCGTCCGTCGGTGCGCCGGGCGATGCGGGCCGCGCGCAGACGGTCGCGAGGCTCAGACAGTCGCGAGGCTCAGACGGTCGCCACGGCGAGCCACGCCGTCGCCTCGATCGCACCGGGTCCGTCGTGGAGCCGCTCCACGCAGTGCCGGCGCAGCTCCCCTTGCGCGGCCGGGTCCAGGGACGCGACGTACGCGGCTGCGGCCGGGTCGGCGAGCACGTGACCGCACCACCAGTCCTCGGGGTCGTCGTAGGGCAGGTGCACGCGAAGCGATCCGCCCTCGACGTGGTCCATGCCGGCGTCGGCGAGGAGCTGCTCCAGGGCGCCGCGGCACGCGCCGGGGAGCGTCGACCCGTCGCTCAGGTCGGGGTCGAGTTCGCCGGCGACCTCCCAGAACAGCGAGAGCGGTGCGCGGTGCCCGGCGAGGTCCCAGACCGTCGCGGCGACGTGGCCGTGCGGGGCGGCGACCCGCGCCATCTCGCGGAGGTTCGCGACCGGGTCGGCCATGCGGTGTACGACGAGCTGGGCCGCCACCAGCCCGAAGACGTGATCCGGAAACGGGAGCTCGCGTCCGTCGCCCGGGTGCACCTCCAGCCCCGGCAGTCGCGCCGCGAGCGCATCGGCCTCGGAGGGTGTCGACGCCATGGCCGCGACCGCGTCGATGCCGAGCGCGTCGACGAGCGGCTCCGTGAGGGCCCCCGTGCCGGCGCAGACGTCGAGGGCGTGCATCGCCGGCCGCGGTGCGAGCCGGGCGAGGAACACACCGGCGAGCCTGTCCGCCCAGGGGGCTGCGCTCCCGGCCTGGTCGTCGTCGACTTCGAACATGCTTCAGCGTCGCATCGGCGTGTTTCGGCCGTGTTGAGGGCTGTCGAGAGTCGTGTTTCAGATCGGGGCGGCCCCGGATCCAGCCCCGCAACCTGCGCCCGTCGTCAGCGCTCCGCGATCGTCGGCGGACACTTCGAACGTCACGCGCGGCCTCCGCGACGCCGCCGCACCGACCACGTCTCCGACCCCGTCGCCGACCCCGCCGCCGACCCGATCGCAGACCGCCCCGGCCCGATGAGGTGACGCGCACCGTCGCTCACGCGGCGAGCCTGCCACTCGGCGGCTCGCCGCGCGAGAGTCCCGCCCCGCTCGCACACCCCCGTCACGCGCTCACCGCGTATCGTCGCGCCAACGCACCTTTCGGCGGCGCGTCCACCGGTCGCTGCGCCGGATCCACCGACCGCGGCGGCACGACCGCATACCGCGCGCCGTCGCGCACCACCCGCCACCCGTTGTTGTGCGCGAGTAGATGGTGATGTCGACAGAGCAGCACGCCGTCGGCCACGTCGGTGCGCCCCTCGTCGCGATACCAGTGCCGGACGTGATGCGCCTCGCACCAGGAGGGCGGCCGATCGCACCCCGGGAACCGGCAGCCGCCGTCGCGCGCGGCCAGCGCGATCCGCTGCCGCGCCGTGAAGAGCCGTTGATCGCGCCCGACGTCGAGCGGCTGTCCGTCGCGGTCGAACGCGATCGGCACCACCCCCGTCGCGCACGCGTGCCGCTCGACCGTCGCGATGGAGACTCCCGCGGTCTGCCCCTCGAACTCGCCCGAGCCGTGCCGCGACTCGAGGTCGGTCAAGGTCACGTGCACCCTCACAGACGGCCGGTGCGCCCCGAGGACATCCTCCGCGCCCGCCGCCGATCCGATGCGCACCAGTTCCACGAGTGCGTCGGCCGCCACCTGCTCGAGCGTGCGCTCGTCGGCTGCCGCCAGCGCCTCATCCCGGGCGCGATCGGCGGGGTCGACGAACCGCACCCCGCGTCGCGGCGAGGTCGCCGCATCCACCGCCGCGGCCACCACGGCCGCCGACTCCGGATCGAGCAGCCCGGAGACCCGCGTCATCCCATCCGCCTGCGGCGTCAGATGCAGGTACCGCCGCTCCCGCAGCTCCGCCTCGCGTTCGGCGACGCCGGCTCGGTCGAGGTCGTCGCGGAGGCGCCGCGCGTGGGCGGCGAGCCGGTCCGGCGGGAGCGAGCCGGCATCCCGGATCAGCTGCTCCTCGAGTGCGGGCGTCTGCACCGCGCGGATGACGTCCGCGGCATCAAGCGACAGCGAGCCGGCAGACACGGCCGCCGCGACCGGCCCGCTCAGGCCGCCCACGCGCACCATGACGCCCGCGTCGTGCGCCGAGACGCGCGCGACCTGCTGCACCAGCCGCTCGGCCGTCCGCGCCCCGAGCCGCTGCGCCAGCCCCTCGTGCCCGAGCTCACGCCGCGACCGGTGCGCGATCTCCGCCGCCACCGCCGCGAGCTCCGCGTCGAGCCGCCGCCGGTCGAGCGCGAGCGCACGCTGACGATCGAGCAACTGCCGATCGTCGAGCGCCGCGAGGTCCATGGGTCCATTCTCGACCTTCGAACATATGTTCGGTAGTAGAAGAAGTCGGCGCGGGAGCGCCTGGGGAGGGATCGCGGCGGACGACCGCCCCCTCTCCGCGCAAATAGGATCGAACCCATGGCCCAGGCGGATCTCATGGACTTCGACAAGGCCCTCGAGCTGTACGAGCCGGTGCTCGGCTTCGAGGTGCACGTCGAGCTGTCGACGAAGACGAAGATGTTCTCGGATGCGCCCAACCCGGCCAACAGCGAGAACGAGTCCGCGGGGCCGAACACGCAGATCACGCCCGTCGACCTCGGGCTCCCGGGCAGCCTTCCGGTGGTCAACGAGACCGCCGTCGAGTATTCGATCTCGCTCGGCCTCGCGCTCGGCTGCAGCATCGCGAGCAGCAGCCGCTTCGCCCGGAAGAACTACTTCTACCCCGATCTGGCGAAGGACTACCAGATCAGCCAGTACGACGAGCCGATCGCCTTCGAGGGCTCCGTCGAGGTGGAGCTGGAGGACGGCTCCGTCTTCACCGTGCCGATCGAGCGCGCCCACATGGAGGAGGACGCCGGCAAGCTGACCCACGTCGGCGGCTCGACCGGCCGCATCCAGGGCGCTGAGTACTCGCTCGTCGACTACAACCGCGCGGGCGTGCCGCTCGTCGAGATCGTGACGAAGCCGATCATCGGAGCCGAGGGGCGCGCTCCCGAGGTCGGCAAGGCCTACGTGTCGACCATCCGCGACATCGTGCGCGCCCTCGGCATCAGCGAGGCGCGCATGGAGCGCGGCAACCTGCGCTGCGACGCGAACGTCAGCCTCCGCCCGCGCGGGCAGGAGAAGCTCGGCACCCGCACCGAGACCAAGAACGTCAACTCGATGCGCTCCGTGGAACGCGCGGTGCGCTACGAGATCCAGCGCCAGGCCGCGATCCTCGCCGCCGGCGGCACGATCACGCAGGAGACCCGCCACTGGCACGAGGACACCGGCACGACGTCGCCGGGGCGCCCGAAGTCGGACGCGGACGATTACCGCTACTTCCCCGAGCCGGACCTCCTTCCGATCGAACCCGACCCGAAGCTCATCGAGTCGCTGCGGGCGACCCTGCCCGAGGCGCCGGCCGTCCGACGTCGACGATTGCGCGACGCGTGGGGCTTCACCGACCTTGAGTTCCAGGACGTGCAGAACTCCGGCCTCCTCGTCGAGGTGGAGGAGACGGTGGCCGCCGGCGCCGCCCCCGCCCAGGCCCGCAAGTGGTGGACCGGCGAGATCGCCCGCCTCGCGAATGCGCGGAACGCCGAGCCGGCCTCCCTCATCACCCCGCTCGCGGTGTCGGAGATCGTGGCGCTCGTGGAGTCGGGCGAGTTGACCGACCGCCTCGCCCGCCAGGTCGTCGAGGGCGTCATCGCGGGGGAGGGGACGCCCGCCGAGGTGGTCGCCGCCCGCGGCCTCAAGGTCGTCTCGGACGACGGCGCGCTCATCGCGGCGATCGACGAGGCGCTCGCGCAGCAGCCCGACGTGCTGGAGAAGATCCGCGACGGCAAGGTGCAGGCCGCCGGCGCGGTCATCGGCGCGGTGATGAAGGCGATGAAGGGCCAGGCCGACGCGGCGCGCGTGCGGGAGCTCGTGCTGGAGCGGGCGCAGGCCTGACGCACCCGCGCGGCGCTCACCCCTCGAGCAGCCGCGCGAGCATCCCCGCGAGCGCCTCGCGCTCGTCGGCACCGAGCGGAGCGAAGTGCTCCGCGAGCACGCCGTCGAGGATCCGCTGCCCCGCCGTGTAGACCCGCTCACCCTCCGCGGAGAGCTCCGGACGGATCGCGCGCCCCGCTCCGCTCTGGCGGGTGATGAGCCCCCGCGCCTCGAGCCGGGCCGCGAGCGTGCCGAACGCCTGGTCAGTCTGGAAGGTCAGGACGGCGAGGCCGTGCAGCGACGCGCCCGGATTCGCGTGGAGGTGGCGGAGCGCATCCCACTGGACGAGCGTCACGTCGAGGGGGCGCAGGGCCTCGGTCGCCGTGCGGTGCTGCTTGGCCTGCACGCGCTTGACCGTGAGCCCGAGCTCGGAGAGGGATGTCGCCACGGGCACCACCGTAGCGCAGAAGTCAGCTTGTTTATATAAGCATGTTGATATAGCCTGACCGCCATGACGACCCCGCTCACCCTCACCGTCCCCACCTCGCGCGGCGACGTGCCCCTGACCGCCGACGAGCGCGGCGACGGCCCCGCGATCCTGCTCCTGCACGGCGGGGCCGGCCCGGTCTCCGTCACGGGATTCGCCGACCTGCTCGCCGAGCGCACCGGCTCCCGCGTCATGGTGCCGGTGCACCCGGGCTTCGGCGGAACCGAGCGCCCGGAGCACCTCGACTCCGTCGCGGGCCTCGCAGAGCTCTACGCGGGCCTGCTCGACGCGCTCGACCTCACCGACGTCACCGTGATCGGCAACTCGATCGGCGGATGGATCGCGGCCGAGCTGGCGCTGCGGCGCTCGCCCCGCGTGGGCCGCCTCGCGATCGTGAACGGCGTCGGCATCGAGGTGGAGGGCCACCCGGTCGCGCAGGCGTCGTCGCCGGCCGAGCTCGCGCAGCTCGCGTGGCACGACCCGTCGAAGGCGACTGTTCCCGACCCGGCCGCGCTTCCGCCGGCGGCGCGCGACATCCTGCTCGGCAACCAGGCCGCGCTCGCCGTCTACGGCGGCGGGATGACCGACCCGACCCTGCGGGAGCGGCTCGCGGCGGTCGACGTACCCGCGCTCGTGGTGTGGGGCGAGTCGGACCGCATCGCGGATGCCGACTACGGTCGCGCCTACGCCGCCGCGATCCCGGGCGCGCGCTTCGAGCTGCTCGAGCGCACCGGGCACGTGCCGCAGCTCGAGACCCCCGAAGTGCTGCTCGCGGCGCTGGAGGGATTCCTCCCGCAGGCGGTCGCGCGTTAGGCGGCCTCGGTGAGAACCGGCTCGGCAACAACCGGCTCCACGGCCGGTTCCTCGTCGGCGGCCGGGGTGTCGGCCGTCAGCGCCGCGATCACCCGCACGGCGTCGGCGATCGCCTCCGGGTGGACGAGGTGGATGTTGTGGAACCCGTCGCGCGTGTCGGTCACGTGGATCGCGCGCCGGGTGGTCGTCGCGGCGGGCCGCTCGAGCCGCCGGGTGAGGCTGCGGCTGTGCACGACGGCGATCGGCGCGCTCGTCGGGGTGAGGCCCGCCGCGCGCGCGGCGGTGGGGACGACGGCCGCGAGCTCCGCGGCGGCGGTGCCGTCGGCGATCCCGCGTCGGATCTCCGCGCACCAGGCGGCGTAGCCCTCCGCGCCGAGCTCCTGCCGCAGCGACCGCTGCCGGGGCACGAACCGCACCGCGTCGCGGTCGAGGAGCACGCATCCGAGCGGCGTCCGGGCAAGCGGCTTCGCGAGCCGCAGCCCCAGGGCTGCCGACCCGAGCACGGTGCGGGCCATCGGCGAGGCGGCGGCCCGGGAGGAGGTCGCGTCGACGAGGACGAGCCCCGCGACGGGCCGGGTCGCGTAGCCCGCGGCGAGGCGGGCGAGGAGGCCGCCGTAGGAGTGCCCGATCACGATCGGCGGCACCGGCTGCGCCTCGATGACGGCCAGCAGCTGGGCGACCGGGTCGGTGCCGGTGACGCGACGGGGGACCTCGATGGGGTGGGCTCCGTCGAGCGCCCGTGCCACGAGTTCCCACGATTCCGGCACATCGGCCGCGCCATAGGAGACGACGATCGGGGCGGCGGGCGAGCTCTCCATGACCGCAGAATGCTCGCCCCGGATCAGAGCGAGGACGGTCGATCGTAAGGAGACGGTAAGAATCGCGGCGGAGGGGTGCGCGGGTGCGCGCTAGGTTCGGCTGACATGACGGAGGAGCTCGCACCGCTGCTGATCCGCTCGTGGCGCACCCCGACGCTGGAGCGCGATCTCCGCGACGCCGGCCCGATGTTCGGCGACCCGGAGGCGGTGCTGCGCGGGATCCCGGAGCGGCTGTGGATCCGCATCGACGACGCCGGCGTGGCGCTGCTGCCATCGTCAACCGGGCCGGTGGTGCTGCGGATCCCGGCTGACCGGATCACGAACCTCGCCGTCGCGCCCGGCGACCGCCCGCGGCACGAGGAGCGGGTGCTCAACGGCCTCGACCGCTGGGCGATGATGTTCACCTGGGGGATGGGGCGCGTGACGTGGCTGCGCCTCGTCGTGCGGGCGAAGCGCGACGACGGGACGATCGCGGAGCTGCACCTGCCGGCGACCGAAACGCTCGGGGTGTCGAAGTGGGCGGGGCGGTTTCGTCCGCAGAACTGGCCGATGCTGCGGAAGGCGGAGTGGTGATGGGTGGACGCTCAGCGAGCGCCTCAAGGCAGATGCGCTCGCGGCGATTCCGCGTACGTGCCGAGGGCGGCTGGATGTCCGCGGCAGCTACGACGTAAGGCTGGAAAGCATTGCATTCACCGATTCAATCTCTGGGATGCGGGGGCGGCTGACCAGAGCCGCACGGATAAAGCTTTCGGAGGTGGTAGTCATCACCACACCGGCGCTTCGCGCAGAACTGAGAAGGTGCTTCCCCCTTACTAGCGCGAGTGGCTCCGTAGCATTTTCTTCCCATTTTCGGTGCGCCTCTTCAAAGGCTGAAGCGATGCTTTCCTGGCTCACGGCGGCGGATAGCGATCGTCCAACGGATTTGAGTGCCGATTCAATATCCTCATGTTGCGGAGAGGGCCATTCTGCGGAAGCCCGTGCGCGAAGCCACCTGACAACAAACTCTCTGATTGTTTCTTCTTGCCGAGCGAGGGCCAGGTTTCGGAAATATTCCCGAAGGTAGGAGGGATCGGTAATAGAAGGATCGATCAACCGAGTCTCAATTGCAGCGGCAAGAAATTCGGAAGAAGACAGTAATACGCCTTCAATATCGGCTTTTGACCAAACGTGTACATTGTTCGAGATTGCGGGCGACGGACGCGCCGCGAGGACGTCCGCGTCAACGACACCAATGATGGGTAGTTCAAATCGCTTCAAGGCGGCGACGTCTCGTAGCACAAGGTCTCGACCTCCTGCCGAACGGCTCGCTCCCCGCGACATCTCTGGGATCAAGTCCCCGAGAACTGCCCTATCGAGGTCTCCTTCGGTCACTACCAGAAAGTCGCTCTGAGTGAGCGCGCTTGCGCGGAATCCTGCCTGCCTATATAGCTGCAGACGCTCATCGTCGGTGCGGACGGTAGACGGGCTTTGGGCCTGCTCGAACCGAAGGATCGCCGTCGGTTCGACGTCGTCAAGAATTGAGGGGCTGTGTGTAGCGACAATGAGCCTGCTGTCGGATGGCAATCCCAGTTTCAGGGCGCGCATGAGTTTGGAGCTAAGAGAGGGGTGAAGGTACGCGTCGGGCTCGTCAACCAATACCGAACTGTGGCCCTCGCCGGCCCGAAATATGCGACTGACGAGTATGAGGGCTTGCCTTTCTCCGCTGGACAGCCCCTCGATGCCGTGAGTTTGGCCACTCGGCAATTGAATTCGAAGACTCGAAGGATATTCTTGAGTCAGTGGGAGAAGCCTCTTGGGCGCCAAGATTTCATCGATTCCAGACTTGAAGCGATCCCAGGCCTGACGTGCGGCGCCATCAATCGCACCATGTTCGTTCGGGAGATAAGCCGCTACGCACAACGTTCGCGCGTAGTCCTCGAATTCGTAATCGTCGAGGAGTCCAAACCCGCCTTGGCTCTCGCGCATTGCCGCAACACTCCGAGCATTGTCCTCGGGACTCAGGCTTACGATGGTGAACGGGTTGTTGTATGAGTTGAGACGTCTTTCCGCTGGCACGTATACCAAGCTGAGGCTTGGGACAAAGCGAGCGATCTGCTCCTGTTTGAGCATGTTTGCGACCCAAGCGTGACTTGCCGGAACAGTCTCGGTTCGGTTGCCCCCCAAGGGGCTCCGCACGTTCTTGATCGTTACCAACGGGATCCCGATTGCAGCGATTATTCCGGTTTGAATCGCGTAGTTCGCCTGGGCAGCTTGTTCGGCAGCGTCGAACTCGATCGTCACTTCTGTCACCGCGGCCCGTTCCGGGTCAGCCGGTTCCGGTCCCTGATAGACCCAGGGAGCAGCGAGGCATCGGAGAAAGCGGGACTTTCCGGATCCGTTCGAGCCTGCGAGAGCGATCACGCTTGAGTTCGGTAGTTCGGTGTACCCATCCACCAAACCGCCCACGTTCTCGGTGCGGACGCTAACGATCCTCATATGCCGACCATGATGTCGCCGCTGTCAAAGTAGCCTCAATCCCATGGCGACCCACGAGGTAACCAACCAACCCCCGCCCCGCGTCGACGTCGACGAGTACGGCACCAACATCCCCCTCGTCGAAGCCGTCCTGCGCCACGATGCCGCCTGGGCCGAGGATCGCCTCCGCGAGGCCGGCCGCTACGTCGGCACCGCCGCGTTCCAGCGCGACGCCGAGCTGGCCAACACCAATCCGCCGCAGCTGCGTCAGTTCGACCGCTACGGCACCCGCATCGACGAGGTCGAGTACGACGAGTCGTATCACCGCGTCATCGCGGCGGCGCTGAAGCGCGGTGCGCACGCCTCCGCGCACAACGATCCCGGGCCCGGCGCCGAGGTGGCGCGCGCGGCGATGTTCATGCTCTTCGCGCAGGTGGAGCCCGGCCACGCATGCCCGGTGAGCATGACGCACTCGGCGGTCGCCAGCATCCGGCACAGCGACGCGCTCGCCGCGCAGTGGATCCCGCGGCTGCTCAGCACCGACTACGACCCCGAGCTGCGGCCGGGCAAGAAGTCCGCGCTGTTCGGGATGGCGATGACCGAGAAGCAGGGCGGCAGCGACATCCGCGCCAACACCACGCGCGCCGAGAAGAGCGACGACCACTACGTGCTCACCGGCCACAAGTGGTTCTGCTCGGCCCCGATGTCCGACGGGTTCCTCGTGCTCGCGCAGACCGACGCGGGCGTCACCTGCTTTCTCGTGCCGCGCATCCTTCCCGATCACAGCCGCAACGCGTTCGCGATCCAGCGGCTGAAGGACAAGCTCGGCAACAAGTCGAACGCGAGCTCCGAGGTGGAGTTCGACGGCACCGTCGGCTTCCTGCTCGGGGAGGAGGGGCGCGGCGTCCGCACGATCATCGACATGGTGTCCGGCACGCGCCTCGACTCGATGCTCGGGAGCATCGCGGGCATGCGCCAGGCCACCGCGGAGGCCGCGTGGCACGTGCGCCACCGCTCGGCGTTCGGGGCGAAGCTCGTCGACCAGCCCGCGATGACAGCGGTCGTCGCCGACCTCGCGCTCGAGACCGAGGCGGCCACCGCGACGGCGATGCGGATCGCCCGCGCCTACGACGTCGACGCGCCGGACGGCGATCGGGGGTTCCGGCGGATCGCGACCGCCGTCGCCAAGTATTGGATCTGCAAGCGCGGCCCCGGCCACGCCTACGAGGCGCTCGAGTGCCTCGGCGGCAACGGCTACACGGAGGGCTTCCCGCTCGCGCGCCGCTACCGCGAGCAGCCGGTCATGGCGATCTGGGAGGGGTCGGGCAACGTGATCGCGCTCGACCTCATCCGGGCGCTGAACACCGAGCCGGAGTCGGTCGACGCGTTCTTCGCGGAGGTCGCGCTCGCCGCGGGGGAGAACCCGGTCTTCGACGAGCACCTCGCGATCACGGAGCAGGTGGTGCGCGAGGCGGCGGACCTCGACCCCGTCACCGCGGCCGCGAACGCGCGCATGCTCGTCGCCGACCTCGCCCTCGCGCTGCAGGCGTCGCTGCTGATCCGGCACGCGCCGGCGGCCGTCTCCGACCTCTTCGTCGAGTCGCGGCTGGGGGAGGGGGCGCGGTACGGGCACCTGTACGGAGCCCTGCCGGCGGGCGGCGACCTCGGCGCGGTGCTCGCGCGGGTGTAATCGGGGTCTCGATACGGCGCTTCGCGCCTACTCGACCCGCATGGGGGTGCGCAGGGCGGCGGTCATCGTGCGGAGGGCATCGAGGGCGGCGGCCTGCTGGGCGGCGGTGAGGTCGGCGACCATGCGGAGCTCGACCCCGCGGACGGCGGCGCTCGCGGCCTCGCGCATCCGGGCTCCCTTCGAGGTGAGGCGCGTGGGCAGCGCCTTGCCGACCGGAGCCTCGCGCGTGACGACGCCGTCGGACTCGAGCGCCTGCAGCAGCACGTTCATCGACTGGCGGGTCACGAACGCGCCGCGGGCGAGGTCGGAGTTGGAGAGCCCCGGGCGCTGCGCGAGGAGCTCGAGGCAGGAGTACTGCGTGACCGTCAGGCCGAGCGGGCGCAGCGCCTCCTCCATCGCGGCGCGGAGGGCGCTCGCCGCCTCCTTGAGGAGGTAGCCGAGCGAGGTGTCGAGGTCGATGCCGGGGGAGTCGTCCACCATGTCAGTAGCCTGACATACTCTCTTTGTGTCAGATAACTGACACGACGAGAGAGGAACCTCCCATGCCCGTGACCGGCCCCGACTTCATCTCCCTCCAGGTGCGCGACCTCGACGCCTCGCAGGCGTTCTACGAGCGCTACCTCGGCCTCGTCCGCTCGCCGGCCGGCCCGCCGCACGCGGTCGTGTTCGCGACCGCCCCGATCGCCTTCGCGCTCCGCGACCTGGTCGCCGGCACCGACCTCGACGCGGTCGACCAGCCCGGCATCGGCGTCGCGGTCTGGCTGCACGCGACCGACGTGCAGGCCATCCACGACGCGCTCGTCGCCGACGGGCACCGGATCGTCGCGGAGCCGATCGATGGTCCCTTCGGGCGCACGTTCACGTTCGCCGACCCGGACGGGTACCGGATCACGCTGCACGATCGGGGCTGAGAAAGGTCCGGAATCGATCCAAACCGGGGGAGCGAGGGTCTCCGAATCCTGGGGGTCGCCGGAACTCCCAGCCGGCGACCCTCGGCCCGCTCGTCCACATCTCGGCGAGCGGGCCGCTTCCGTGTCGGGGGTCTCGATGCGGCGCTTCGCGCCTACTCGACCCGCGGGAGGGTGCTTTGCGGCTGTTCGACCGGGGGGAGGGGCTCTCCGCGGAGGAAGGCGACGCCCGCGCGACGGAACTCGCCCGAGGTGGGGGCGTTGAAGTGGGTGCGGCCCGGGATCTCGAGGAAGGCGCCCTGCGGCGTCGCGGCCGCGAGTTCCCGGGAGATGTCGATGATGGGATCCTCGGTGCCGGTCGCGAAGAGCACCGGTTGCGTGGGCGTCTCGTGCGGGTCCGGCTGCGCTCCGCCGTTCATGCCCTCGATGAGCGCGATGAGCGCCTCGACGTCGTTGCGCGGATTGCGCTCCGCGAGCTTCGTGTACGCGCGCGTGAGCGGGTCGGCGATCGGTGACCCGTCGGCGGCGTGCCGGCGGGCGGCCCCCACGTCGAAGCCCGTGAGGCTGTCGCCGTCGGAGATGCCGCCGAGCACCGCGCGGGTGATGAGGTGCGGCAGCGCGATCGCGCCGAACCAGCCGACCCGGCCGCCGAGCGAGTAGCCGAGGTAGGCGGCGTCGTCGAGTATCCAGGTGTCGAGCACCGACTCCAGGTCGGCGACGAACTGGCGCATGGAGTACGCCGCGGGGTCGTGCGGCTTGCCGCTCTCGCCGTGGCCGCGCTGGTCGTAGGCCAGCACCCGGAAGCCCGCGCGCGTCAGATCGCGGACCCAGCCCGTGACGACCCAGTTGTCGGAGGCGCTCGACGAGAACCCGTGCACCGCGACCACGACCGGCGCGAGCGGGTCGTCGCCGAAGTCGTACGTCGCGAGGCGGACCCCGTCGCTCGCCATGACGTGCTGCGGCTCGGGGAGGTGCATGCCTCGACGGTACAGACTGGATGCGTGCTCATCGTCATCACCGGAGCGAGCTCCGGCATCGGCCGCGCGGCCGCCCACATGCTCCATGCGCTCGGCCACGACATCGTCGTCGTCGGACGCGATCCGCAGCGGACGGCGAGCGTCGCCCGCGAGGTCGACGGCGACCCGTTCGTCGCCGACTTCGACCGGATCGCGGACGTGCGCGAGCTCGCCGCGAAGCTTGCGGCGGCCTACCCGCGCATCGACGTGCTCGCCAACAACGCGGGCGGCATCATCAGCTCCCGCGGGATGAGCGCCGACGGCGTAGAGCGCACCTGGCAGCACAACGTGCTCGCGCCGTTCGTGCTCACCAACGCGCTGCTGCCGACGCTGCGGGAGTCGGGATCCACGCTGATCTTCACGGGCAGCGCCGCGAACAAGTGGGGCACCGTCGACCCCGCGAACCCGAACCGCGACGGCAAGGCCTGGCTGCGCGGCACGCCCGCCTACGGTGCCGCGAAGCGCGCCGACATCATGCTCGCCCGGCAGTACGCGAAGCGGGAGCCGGAGCTGCGGTCCTATTCCTTCCATCCGGGCGCCGTCGCGACCGGGTTCGCGAACCTCGACAAGAGCCCGCTCGCGCCGCTCGTGCGCGCCGCGATCAACACCCCGGAGCAGGGCGCGCGCCTGCTCGTGATGCTCGCCTCGACCCGGGTCGACGCCCCGAACGGCTCCTACTTCGCCGGCAATCACGTCGACCGCGGCCTCGCGGCGCAGGCGCGCGACGAGGCCGCGGGCGACCGGCGGTGGGCGGCGCTGGAGGGCCAGGCCGCCGCGATCGGCTAGCGGGACCGCCGCCTCAGAGCGTGCGGCTCTCGCCGGGCGCGAGCACCACGAGCTCCGACCGACCGGCTGCCGCGAAGGCGTCCGCGAAGTCCTGCTGCCCCTGCGTGAAGTGCGCCCAGCCCTCGGCGTGAACGAGCACGATCGCCCGGGCGTCGAGCAGCTCGGCCGCCTTCACCGCCTGATGCGCGCGCAGCGTCAGGTAGGCGTCGAGCCGCTTCGCGCGCGCCCCGCCGCCGAACAGCACCGCGAGTTCGATCGGGCCCTGATTGTCGACGACCTCCTCGACCACCCGGACCGACGCGTTGTCGCCGCTGACGTACGTCGTCGGAACGCCGTCACCGGCGAGCACGAAGCCGATCACCGGGCCCGAGCTCGCCTCCATCCCGTCCGGTCCGTGCTGCGCCGGCACCGCGCCGATCGTGAGCGTGCGCCCGTCGGGCAGCGTCGTCTCGGTGTGGGTCCACGGCGCGAGCCCGAGCGCGGTGCCGCCGAGGCGCTCGGCCGCGGCGGTCGTGGTCACCGTCAGCGGAACCGTGGCGAGGTACTCGCGGCCCGCCCGGTCGAGGTTGTCGGGATGCTGGTCGTGCGACAGCAGGACGACGTCGACCGTGCCGACCTCCGCAGCGCCGAGCGCCGGCCCGGTCGTCTTGACCAGCACGCTCGGACCGCTCGGGTACTCGCCCGGCGGGTCGAAGGTGGGGTCGACGAGGATCCGGATGCCGGCGACCTCGAGCAGGATCGTCGGGCCCCCGATGAGGGTCGCGGTGAGGGCGTCGGTCACGTCAGCGCTTCGTCTGCACCCGCGGCCCGTTCGGCGCGGCGTCCTTCTTCACCCGGATCACGTCGGTGCGCGAGTCGAGGAACTTCGTGAACGTCGAGAACCCGAGCGTCTTCTCGTTGAAGGTCGGGTCGATGCGGAGCATCTGGTTCTTGAGCTGCGAGTTCGAGGCCCAGTCGTCGTCGCCGCGCGACTCGACGACGCGCAGAGCACGGAGGAGGAGCGCCGTGGCGCCCTCGGGGGTCGACGACTCGGGCGCCTCCGCGTCGGGCTCCACCGGCTCCTCGACCGCGGGCTCCGGCTCGACGGCCGGCGCCGTCTTCTCGGCACGGCGCGGCGCCGGCGCGTGCGGCTCGACGCCCGGCAGCGCGTCGTAGTCGATGAACTCGTCGCACGCCGCCATGAGCGCCCGGCTCGTCGCGCCGGCGACGCCGATGCCGATGACGGTCCGGCCGAGCTTGCGGCTGCGCTGGGCGAGGGCGATGTAGTCCGAGTCGCCCGCGACCAGCACCACGGTCGACAGGTCGTCGAAGCGGAACAGGTCGTCGAGCACGTCGACGGCCAGGCGGATGTCGGCCCCGTTCTTGCCGCCGGAGGTCACCGGGAACAGCTGCACGAGGTCCACCGCGCGGTTGACGAGCTGGCTGCGGTAGTTGGCGTTCACCGGCGCCGACCAGTCGGCGTAGGCCTTGGTGACGGCGAGCGTCCCGAATGAGGTCGCGTAGTCGAGGATCGCGCCGATGTCGACGCGCGCCTCCTCGAGCCGCTGCTTCGCGGTGTCCGTCTCGCTGCGGCGGGCGTTGTCGCGGTAGAAGTCGCCCCGCCCGAAGAGCTGGTCGTAGCGCGAGATCACGACGTTGTCGAAGTCGAGGTAGACGCCGACGCGCCCGTCTGAGGGTTCGGCCATGGGGCGAGCCTAGCCCGGCCTAGGGTGTCGCCATGGACTGGTTCTACGGCCTGCCGGAGGCCGTGTCGCTGCCGCTGTTCGTGGGTCTGTTCGTGATCCTGTCGCTCGTCGTGCTGCTCGCGCTGCGGCCCCTCGTGCGCCGGCTGGCGGCCGACCACGAGGAGTGGGACCGCGTGCTCGGCTACGCGATCGCGTCCTTCGGGTTGTTCTACGGCATCCTGCTCGCCCTCGTCGCGGTCTCCGTCTACAACAACTTCACCGCCGTGCACCAGGACGTGCTGAACGAGACCTCGCAGCTCGCGGCGCTCTACCGCGACGTGTCGGGATTCCCGCACGACCAGAGCGCGCCGCTGCAGGACGGGCTGCGGCACTACACGCAGATCGTGATCGCCCAGGACTGGCCGCTGCAGCGGATGGACGTGCCGCCGAACGAGGGCAACGCGGCGCTGACCTCGTTCCAGACCCGGCTGCTCGCGCTCGAGCCGCGCTCGCCGGGCGACCAGGCGCTGCTCGGGCAGACCATCCAGGAGTACAACTCGTTCGTCGCCGCCCGCCGCTCGCGCATCGCCGACACCGAGGTCGCGCTGCCGGGGCTGCTCTGGGGCGTGCTCTGGACCGGCGCCGTCATCAACGCCGTGATGCTCGCCCTCATCCAGGTGAAGCGGCTCACGATCCACGTCGTCATGGCGGGGCTCATCGCGCTCTACGTCGGGCTGCTCATCTACGAGACGGCGAGCATGGATCACCCGTACTCGGGCACGATCGCGATCGGGCCGAGCGACTTCCAGCTCGTGCTGCGGCAGGTGATGGGCGGCTAGCCGAGCTTCGCGCGGGCGGCCTCGGCGCGGGCGAGCGCCGCGCGCGCCTGGTCGGCGCGCCGCTCGGCGCCGCCCCGATCGCGGTCGAGGCGCTGGAGCTCGCGCTCGGCCCCCGCGAGCCCGCGGCGGGCCGCGCGCAGCTCGGTCTCCAGATCGTCGACCTCGGTCGCGAGCTCCTCGCGGCGCCGATCGACGTCCGCGGCGCGCTCGCCGAGCTCGCGGGTGGCGGCCTCGGCACGGCCCGCGGCGCGGCGTGCATCGGCCACCACGGCGTCGGCATCCGCCCGAGCGCGCTTCAGCTCGGCCTCCGGGTCGACCACGGCGCGCGGGCCGGTCCGCCGAGCCGGACGCGGGGCCGTCGCGGCGCCGTCGGGGACGGCCACCGCGCCGTCGAGGTCGACCGGGTCGAAGCCGACCGCCTCCAGCCCGCGGAGCAGCCGGCCCGAGCGGACCGCGGCCGCCGCCTCCGGGTCGGCCATCGCCGACTGCAGGGTCTCGGCGACCTCGTCGAGAACGCCCTGCGCGAGCGCGCGTCCGGCGGCGTCGGCCAGCTCGCCGGCGCGCGCCGCCAGAGACCGGACCAGGTCGCGGCGCTCGCGCCCGAGGGCGGTCAGCGCCTCGCGGTCGGCGGAGGCCTGCGCGGCCCGCAGCCGCTCGCCGAGCCGGTCGACGTCGCGGAGGTCGGCGTCGCGGGCGAGCAGGTTGACCGCCCACGCGACCGGCGCCGGGCGGCGGAGCGCCTTCACGGCATCCGCGAGGTCCCGGTCGCCGGCCCGCAGCTCCTTCGACCGGGCGTCGCGCGCGGCGATGAACTCCTGCGGCGGCAGGGCGTACAGCTCGTCCGCGACGCCCGCGAGGGTCGGACCGCGCTGCGCCATGCTGCGACCCTATTGCGCGCCTCCGCTCAGGGCGGGTAGACGACCCAGAGCAGCTCGATCGCGACGAACTGCAGCGCCACCCCGAGCCCGAAGGAGATCCAGCGACGGGGCGCCGAGCCGGTGAAGAACGGATGCCCGAACAGCGGCGAGAGCGGCATGAGCATCCGCAGCAGGCTCTGCGTCGGCAGGAACACCGCCGCGAGGTAGCCGCCGTAGCTGAACACGAAGGCCCACAGGTCGGTGCCGAGCCGCCGTCCCGCGCGGCTCACCATCAGCGTCACGAACGCCGCCAGCACCGCGGCGACGAGCACCGCGCCCCCCACCCCGAGCACTCGCGTCCAGAGCCGGAACGACGGCGAGAACGGGACGAGCACCGTGCGCCCGATGAAGTCCTGCCACCAGGCGAACTCGGTGTCGAAGTACGCGCTCGGGTCGCCCGTCACCCCGGCCGCGATCATCGGCCACGCGAGCCCGGCGGCGATCACGACGACGATCGCCATCCCCGCCCCGGCCCAGTGATGCGCGCGGATCGGCTGCCGCCGCACCAGGCGCACGACCGCCTTGATGACGAGCGCGGCCCCGAGCGCGAGGGCGCCGGGGTGCGTGAACGACGCGAGCACCGCGAACGGGATCATCAGCCAGTACTTCCGGCGCATCATCGCGGCGATCGCGCAGAACATCAGGAAGAGGACGAGCGACTCCGCGTACGCGAGCTGCAGGAGCCACGCCATCGGCCCGAACGCGAAGAATACCGACGCCCACCACGCCGCACGCGTGCCGAACCGCATCCGCACGACGCGGTGCAGCGCGAACACCGCGGCCCCGCCGGCGATCGTCGCGACGAGCGGCCCGGCGATCTCGAACGGCAGCCCCGTCACGGTCATGAGGCCCCGCGAGACGGCCGGGAAGACCGGGAAGAACGCCCAGGCGTTGTAGGAGACGTCGCCGTTCGGGAAGAGCGGGAGCTGCTCGGGGTAGCCGTGCAGCGCGATCTCGCGGTACCAGAGCGCGTCCCACGCGTTCAGGAACCCGGTGAACCCCGGCCCCGGCTGCAGGTAGGCGGCGGGGCGGTGATGGGGGAGCAGCCAGGCCAGGAGCAGGAACCCGGTGGAGACGGCGCGCGACAGCGCGTACATCACGACGAGCGCCGCCCCGAGCGGCACCGTCCGCCCCAGCACGCGCACGACGCCGATCCTGGCACGCCCGCGCCTCCGCTACCGTGAGCCCATGCGTCCGGCGCCCCGAAAGAGCCCCTCGCGATGACCACCACGGTCGAGTCGATCATCTGGATCGTCGGGTTCGTGCTCGTCACGGTCACGGTCACGGGGCTGTCGGGACGCGTCAACTGGTCGGCGCCGGTCGCGCTCGTCCTCGTCGGCGCGGGGGTGTCGTTCATTCCGGGCGTGCCGGACATCGAGCTCGACCCCGACCTGATCCTCTACGGGGTCCTCCCGCCGCTGCTGTTCGCGGCCGCGATCCAGACCTCGTTCCGCGACGTGCGGGCCCGGCGCGACAGCATCCTGCTGCTCTCGGTCGGCCTCGTCATCGCGACCGCGTTCGTCGCCGGCGTCGCGACGTGGGCGCTCGTGCCGGGGCTCTCGCTGGCCGCCGCCGTCGCGTTCGGCGCGGTGATCGCCCCCACCGATGCGGTCGCGGTGACCGCCGTCGTGGGCCGCACCCCGCTCCCGCGCCGGGTCGTCACGATCCTGCAAGGGGAGAGCCTGCTCAACGACGCGACCGCGCTCGTCACCCTGACGGCGGCGATCACCGCGATCGGCGGGGTGCTGAACCCGGGGCAGATCGCGCTGGAGTTCGTGCTCGAGGTCGTCGTCGGGGTCGGGATCGGGCTGCTCGTCGGCTGGGTTCTCTCGCTCATCCGGCGCCAGCTGCACGCCCCCGTGCTCGACACCAGCATCTCGCTCGTCACGCCGTACCTGGCGTTCATCGTCGCGCAGCTGCTGCACGGCTCCGGCGTGCTCGCCGTCGTCATCGCGGGCCTGTTCCTCGGCTACCGCTCGCCGAGCGTGCAGTCGGCGGAGGCGCGCATCGCCGAGCGGATCAACTGGCGCACCATCGAGTACCTGCTCGAGAACGCGGTGTTCCTCTACATCGGCCTGAACCTCCGGCCGATCGTCGTCGGCGCGCTCGACAGCGGCTACAGCGTGGGGCAGACCGTCCTCGCGTGCGTCGGGATCCTGCTCGCCCTCATCGTCGCGCGGACCGCGTGGGTGTTCGGCACGACGCTGCTCTACCGGCACGGCCCGATGTTCATCCGGGCGCGCAGCTGGAGCTGGAAGAGCGCGACCGCCGTCTCGTCCGCCGGGATCCGCGGGGTCGTGACGCTCGTCGCGGCGTTCCTGCTGCCCGACATCCCGCAGCGGCCGTTCCTGCAGTTCCTGGCGTTCGTGGTCGTCGTCGGAACGCTCCTCGAGGGCCTGCTGCTGCCGTTCATCCTGCGGGCGCTGCGGATGCCGCCGCCGAACATCGCGCAGGAGTACTCCGAGCGCGGCAACCTCATGAGCGAGGCGAAGGCGGCGGGCGCCGCGGAACTCGACCGCATCGTGACCGGGGACGACCCGGAGCGGGTGGTCGAGCAGCTGCGCCAGGCCGCCGACTTCCACGGCGAGCTCGACGGCGTCGCGTTCGAGGAGGGCGTGGAGCACCCGATCAAGGCGTACCAGCGTTTGCGCCGGTCGATGATCCAGGCGGAGCGCGCGGCCGTCCTCCAGGCGCGGCGCGAGAACCGCTACCAGGAGCCCGCGATCCTCGCGGTGCTCGCCTCGATCGACGCCGAGGAGGCGTCGCTCCGCGCGACCGAGCGCTGAACGGTCGGGGTCAGGCCACGCCCACCCAGACGTGCTCGCGCGCCCGGGTCATGGCGACGTAGAGCTCGCGCCGCTGCAGGTCGCGCCGCTCGACCACGCCGGGGTCGACGTCGCCCACGATCGGCTGCACGAGGTGGAGGGGCGCCCGCACGACGAGCACGTCGGTGAACTCGAGGCCCTTGGCGCGCTTGATCGTGCCGACCTTCACGGCGTCGACCGGGCGGCCGTCGTAGCGCTCGAGGTCGACGACGCGGATGCCCGCCTCCTCGAGCGCGGCCGCGGCCTCTTGCGCCACCACGTTCGACAGCGCGAGCACGCCGATGTCGCCGAGGCGGCCGCCGGCCGCGACGATGCCGCGGACGTGCTCGATGAACGACGCGTCGTGCAGGGCACGCGACTCGAAGGTGCGGCGCACCGGCTCGGGACCGTGGCGGAGGCTCGTCGCGGGCTCGTCGTCGGCTGCGCCCTCGAGGTCCACGGCCGTGTCGTCACCGAGCATCGCGGCGGCGAAGTCAGCGATCTCCGCGGTGGTCCGGTAGTTGGTGGTGAGGACGGCACCGCGGCCGGCGACCGAGATGCCGGCCTCGGCGAGGGTCCAGCCGCCCGGGTAGATCGACTGCCGGCCGTCGGCGACGAGGAGCAGCCCGTCCGGCCGGTCGCCGACCAGCAGGTGCAGCAGCCGCAGGGCGGCGCAGGAGAGGTCCTGCGCCTCGTCGACGATGATCGCGTCGTAGCGGTCGAGCGGCTCGTCGAGCAGGCCCGCCTCCGCCTCCAGCACGATGTCGTCGAAGTCGAGGATGCCGCGGCGGCGCAGCTCCTGCTCGTAGGCGACGTAGAGGCGCCACATCGCCGCGCGCTGCTCGCGGTTCATCGGCCGGCGGCGCCCGGTGCGCGGGAGGCTCTCGTACTCCTCGAACCGGGTCAGGCCGCGGCCCTTGATGACGTGGTGCAGCTCCTCGAGCCAGTACTGGTGCGCCGGGTCGATCGCGACGAGCGGGGTGTCGCTGCCGAGTCGCACCCACAGCTCGCGGAAGACGTCGTCGGCCTGACGCGGGTCGATGTCGATCTCGCCGCGGCGCTCCACGAGGATGCGGCGGGCGAGGGCGTGCACGTTGACGAACTCGATGCGGTCGGCGACGTCGGGCGCGAGCTGCTGCATCCGGGCCGCGAGGACGCGCGGGAGGGCGCGGACGTAGCTCGTCACGAGCACGCGGCTCGCGGTCGTGCGGGCGAGATACGCGGCCCGGTGCAGCGCGACGGCGGTCTTGCCGGTGCCGGCGGCGCCGCGCACGCGGGCCGGACCGGAGAACGAGCGACGCGCGAGGCGGGCCTGGTCGGGGTGGAGGGAGGTCATCCAGCTCTCGACGGGCTCGGCCGCGGCGGCGCCCTGCAGGGCCCGCTCGAGAGCGGCGACGTCGATCTCCGCATCCCGGAGCTCGGCGTCGGCGTCGGCGGGCTCCGGTCGGGGCGCGTCGGCGTCCGGGACGACGACGGCGAGCGGGCCGGTCGTCGCCGCGGGCGGGAGGATCCGCTCGATCTCGGTGCGGATGGCGGCGATCCGGCGCTCGTCGAGCCGACGCGGGCGGGCGGCGACGTCGGCGATTGCGGCGGCCTCGCCGAGGAGCCGGAGCCCGAACAGGTGCGCGTCCGGGGCGTCGGGGCCCGGGAAGGCGACGAGCCCGCTCACCTCGCCGGGGGCGACCCCGGCCTCGGCGAGGAGGCCCTGCACGCGGTAGACGAGGTCGGCGAAACGCGCGATCTCGTCGGTGACGTCGCTCGTCCCGCGCACGACGGCGTCGGCGCCGACCGTGACGTCGCGCCAGTCGCGGGCGTCGGCGATGATGACGCCGCCGGGGCCCACGAGCACGAGGTCGATGTTGGCGGTGAGGGATCCGGGCCAGCGCCGGTCGGCGAGCACCGCCCACCCGAGGGGCTCGAGCTCGATCAGCGTCTGCGCGAGGCGGCGCCCGGGGTGGGCCGTTCGGAATCCGGCCGCGAGCTGCCGGGCGACGGCGCTCAGGCGAGCCCTGTCGTCGGCGATCTCGCGTTCGCGCGCCGCATCGATCGTCGTTCCGCCCGCAGCCACGGCTGCTCCCCTCGCGCGGGCCGCCCCCGTGCCCATGACGCCAGTGTGCTCGCGGCGAGCGGGGGCGTTCTAGCGCGTCTTCGGGTGCCACCCGGGCGGGGGCTCAACGCGGGATGGGCACGAGCTCCACGTCGCGCAGCGCCCCGGCGTCGACGACCGCGGTGAGGAAGGTGCCGGTGGGCTGCCGTCGCTTGTCGGTGGGGGAACCCGGGTTCAGCAGGCGCCGCCCCGCCGGGGTCGTGGTGTCCCACGGGATGTGGCTGTGCCCGAACACGACGAGCCGCGCCGCCGGGAAGCGCGCGTCCATCCTCGCCTCCCGGCCGGTCGACGGACCCGAGTCGTGCACGACGGCGACCGGGATGCCGTCGATCTCGACGTGCACCTCCTCCGGCAGCCGGTCGTCGAACTCCGGGCCGTCGTTGTTGCCGCGCACCGCGACGAGCCGAGCCGCCCGCCCCTCGATCTCGTCGAGGAGCGGAAGCGCGTTCCAGTCGCCGGCGTGGATCACGATGTCGGCCGTCTCGATCGCCCGCCAGAGCAGCTCCGGCACGCTGCGCGCTCGCTGGGGAACGTGCGTGTCGCTGACGATCACGAGACGGGTCGGCACGACGTCAGTCTGCCCGACGTCGCCCCGCCCTCAGGCGGTCTCGACCTCGAGGGTCACCTCGACGTTGCCGCGCGTCGCGTTGGAGTAGGGGCAGACCCGGTGGGCTGCCTCGACGAGCCGGTCGGCGTCGGCCTGCGAGATCCCGCCCCCGAGTTCGACGTGCAGGGTGATGACGAGGCCGTAGCCCGGGCCGTCGTCGAGGGCGCCGATGCCGACCTCCGCCGTGACGGCCGAGTCGATCACCGGGATGCCGAGCTGACCGCCGACGCCCTTCATCGCCGAGTGGAAGCACGCGGCATACCCGAGGGCGAAGAGCTGCTCCGGGTTGGTGCCCTCGCCGGACCCGCCCATCTCGGTCGGGGTCGCCAGCGTCACCTCGAGCCGGCCGTCGCTCGTGCGCGCCGTCCCGTTCCGTCCGTCGCCCAGGCTCGTCGCCACCGCCGTGTACACCGCATTCACCATGTGAGGGGCAATCGCCCCGGCGGCCGGGGCATTCCCCGTTCAGCGGATCCTCAGTGCTCGTACTGCTGCCGGGTCGGGTAGCGGTCGCTCACGTGCCGGTTGAAGTATGCGCCGGGGCTCTCGGCCGCCATGAGGTCGCGATGCACCGAGGGCGGGACCGCGTAGTAGCGGTAGACGTCGCCGCTGCGGAACTCGATCTCGAGCTCCGCTGTCGCGTGGTCGTACCCGATGGCGCGGATCACCGAGGAGGTGACGGGAGTGCGGATCATCATCGGTTCGCGGCGTCGACGGCGACGGCGGGCATGCGGCGAGCGTAGCCGGAGGGAGCCTCGCGACGCTATCCGAGCAGAACTCGGCTCGGGGCCGACGACCTGACGGCCGTCGGCCCCGAGCGTCCGGGTCAGCCGCGCAGAAGGCGCGACCGCACGGACCGCGAGATCGCGATCGCCGCGCCCGAGAGGAGCGCGAGCAGCGCGAGGGCGAGCGCGGGCATCGCGTCCACCCCGGTGTGCGCCAGCACCGACTGCGACAGCGCCGCCGTCATCGCCTGCCCCGGGACCGACGGGGTCGTCGGCGCAGCCGGGGTGACCGGCGTCACCGGAGTCACCGGAGTGACCGGCGTCGTCGGCTCCGTCGGGGTCGTGCCCGTCGTGGAGCCGGTCGTCGTCGTGTCGCCGAGGACCGAGCCGGCGTTGCCCGAGATGACGATCGGGACGTCGAGCACGGGCGCGATCTGCGTGCCGCCGAGGAGGCCGCCGTTGCCGCTGGTGATCGGACCGGAGCCGCTCGTGCCGGTGCCCGCGCCGCCCGTGGTCGACGACGTGCTGGTCGCGTCACCCACGCCCGAGATCGCATTGCCCGCGACCGTCACCGGCACCGAGGCGCCACCGACGACCTGGGTGCCGCTCGCCGTGCCGTCGGAGCCGGACGTGGCCGGAGCACCGCCGGAACCCGGCGTCGCGCCCGATCCCGACGAACCCGCGGAGCCGGCCGTCGATCCCGTGCTCGAGGAGTCCCCGACGACGGAGATCGCGTTGCCGCCCGCGGTGACCGGCGCCACCGCGTCGACGACCGCCTGGGTGCCGCTCGCGGTGCCGTTCGAGCCCGAGGTGCTCGGCGCGCCGCCGCCGACCGGCAGCATGACGAACGAGCCCGGCGTGCTGTTCGAGTCGGCGCTCGAGGAGTCGCCGATCACCGAGACGGCGTTGCCCGACGCGGTGACCGGGGCCACGGCGCCGAGACCGACCTGCGAGCCGCTCAGCGCGCCGTCCGATCCGGAGGTCGTCGGCGCGGATCCCGACGCCGACCCGGCGCCGGAACCGCTCGCCCCGGCCATCGAGCCGGAGCCGGCCGTCGAGCCGGTGCTCGACGAGTCGCCGAGCACGGAGATCGCGTTGCCGCCGACGGTGACCGGCGCGTGCGCGTCGACCAGCGCCTGGGTCCCGGACCCGGTCGCGTCCTGCCCGGACGTCGAGGCGGTCCCGCCGGAGGGAGCCGCCGACGGGCTCGTCACCGTGGACGACGCCGTGCCGCTCTGCCCGATCACCGAGATCGCGTTGCCGCTCACGGTGACAGGCGCGTCCGCGTGGACGAGCGCCTGGCTGCCGCTTAGCAGCCCGCCGAGGCCCGAGGTGGACGGCGAGACCGACACCGGAGCGACGGGAGCCGCCGGCGCGGGCGCTGCTGGCGCTGCTGGCGCTGCCGGAGCTGCCGGAGCGGGTGCCGATCCCGTGGCGGGCACGGACGACCCGGCACTCGACGAGTCGCCGATGACCGAGATTCCGTTGCCCCCGATCGTGATGGGCAGGTGGATGCCGAGGATGGCCTGGGTCCCCGACCCGGTGCCGTCCTGGCCCGATGTACCGGGGTCGGCGTGCGCGACGCCCGCCCCGAGGAGGACGAGGCCTCCGCTGACGGCGAGGGTGACGAGCCCCCGCGAGATGATCCTGTTCATTTCGTACTGCTCCTTGCCTGATCTCCGGGCGCGCCGAGGCGCCCGTCGTTCCTGATCCGAATGCGCCCGAGGGCGCGGGTGTCCTGAAGCCGCGCGAGAAGGCGCGGCGGACCGGGATCAGTCGGGCGAGACGTCGGCGCCGAAGACGGGCGCCGCAGGCAGGGTCCAGCCGCGACGACGGGCCGTCGTCGCGACGAGCAGGAGGATCGCGAAGGCCGCGATGAGCAGGGCGGCGCCGGTCGCGGATGCCGTCGGCACGCTCACGAGCATCCCGTCGACGGCGCCCGAGGGCGCGGCCGGTCCGGGCATCGGGGGAGCGGCGTCGGGCCGGGCCGTGACTCCCGACGTGTCGGCGTGCGAGGCGGGCGCCGGGAAACCGGCGGCGGCCGCCGAGGCCGGTGCGGCCGGAGCAACGGCTCTTTCGGTAGCCGAGGCGGCCGCGGCCGCGGTCGCGACCGTGACGGCGGATGTCGGCGCCAGCAGATCGACGACGCCGGGCGCGACCGGACGGAGGGTCACGGCCAGCGGACTCGTGAGGCTCTCCACGGGGTGCGGCCCGAGCACGCCCTGCCAGAGAGGCGTGGTGGCGATCGGCACCTGCGCGAGCGCGCCGTCGAGTGCCGCCGGGAGCTCGGAGACGGCGGCCGTGACCGGAGCGAGCGGGGCCCGGGCCACCGGGGCGGTCGGAGCCGGGCGGCTCGGCGTCGCGGCCGGCGGCGGGGCTGCCCGGGTCGGGAGCACGGCGGTCACGGTCGTCGTGACGACGTGGTCCACGGGGGCGACCACCGCGCCCGTCACGCCGGTGAGCGCTCCGGACACCCGGTCGACGAGCGAGGTGCCCGAACTCGTGGCAGCAGGCCGGGACGGGCTGTCGGGGGTGTCGGCGTGGGCCGGACCGCCGAGCGCGACGCTCAGCAGGATGCCGCCGGCGACCGCTCCGAGCGCGATGAGCATCGCGCGCAGCGGCGTCCACGTCCGTCGACCGCCCGGTTCGGCGATCGCCCCCTGATCCACGGTCAGACCACCCCCTGGTCATCCGTCGTTGTGCAGGGCACGATACGCCGGACGGAACGCGAGGTCTACCCCCTCTTGAGTGTCCGTCAGCGCTCTCGGCCGATGCTCAGGGCGGGTCCTGACAGCGCGCGGAGTAGCCTCGCACCATGCCCGGAGCCCCCATCGACACGCTCGTCATCTTCGGGGCGGGAGGCGACCTCACCTCGCGCCTGCTGCTCCCGGGACTGGGGTCGTTCCTCTCGTCGCGGCGTGCCCAGAAGCTGCAGCTGATCGGGGTCGACCGGGACGCGGTCACGGATGCCCGCTGGCGTTCGCGCGTCGCCAAGGCCTTCTCCGGCACCGCTTCGCCGGCCGGCACCGCGGTCGCCGAGAGCGCCCGCTGGCTGCAGGCCGATGCGACGAACCGCGACGACCTGCAACGCGTGCTCGACGCCGCGAGCGGCCGCGTCGCCCTCTACTTCGCGCTGCCGCCTGCGATCACCGAGAAGCTCTGCGAGCAGTTGGCCCGGATGGACCTGCCCGCCGGCATCGTCCTCGCCCTGGAGAAGCCCTTCGGCACCGACCTCGCGTCGGCGCAGGCGCTCAACCGCCTGCTGCAGCGCTTCCTGCCCGAGGAGCAGATCTTCCGCGTCGACCACTTCCTCGGCAAGTCGACGGTGCTCGACCTCATCGGGCTGCGCTTCGCGAACATCATCTTCGAGCCGGTGTTCTCGAACACCAACGTCGAGAAGGTCGAGATCGTCATCGAAGAGGCCCTCGGTCTCGAGGGTCGCGCCGGCTACTACGACAAGGCCGGCGCCCTCGTCGACATGATCCAGAGCCACCTGCTGCAGATCCTGGCGCTCACCGCGATGGAGCCGCCGTCGTCGGTCTCCTCCGAAGACCTGCGCGGCGCCATGGCGGCGGTGCTGCGGGCGACGCGGCCGTGGTTGAAGAACGGCACGGCGAGCCGTCGTGCCCGTTACACCAAGGGCAAGGTCGGGCGGCGCGAGTTCGCGTCGTACGCGTCGGAGGACGGGGTCGACCCGTCGCGCGGCACCGAGACGCTCGCCGAGATGACGGTCGCGATCGACACCTGGCGCTGGGCCGGTGTCCCGTTCACGCTGCGCTCGGGCAAGGCGATCGGGGATGCGCGGCAGGAGATCATCGTCACCTTCCGCGACGTGCCGCACCTGCCGATCGGGTTCAGCGGGCCGTCCCGGCAGGCGCAGATGCGCATCGGCATCAACACCCCCGGACAGCTCTCGCTCGACGTCGTGACGAACGGGCGCGGCGACCCGTTCGACCTCGAGTGGAGCACCATGACCGCCGGGTTCGAGCCGACCGGGATGACGGCCTACGGCGAGGTCCTGGCCGAGCTGCTGGCCGGCGACCCGACGCTCTCGGTGCGCGGCGACATCGCCGAGGACTGCTGGAGGATCGTCACACCGGTGCTCGCGGCGTGGCGCAAGAACGCGGTCCCGCTCGACAGCTATCCGGCGGGCACCGGCGGTCCGAGGACCTGGCGCTGACCGCCGGCTGCCGTCCCTAGCCGCGGAGCGAGTCGAGGATCTTCGCGATGCGTCGCGCGCGGGTCTCCTCCGCCTTCGCCTCGCCGACCTGACGCGCCGCCTCCTTGCGGTTCGTGAACGACAGCTTCTCGAACGCCGCCTTCGCCGCCGGGTCGGCGTCGAGCGCCGCCTGCAGTTCCGCGGGCATCTCGACCTCGCGTGGGGCGTCGTCCGGCTCGATCGTCAGCGTGACCACGTCGCCCGCGGCGAGCCCGGTGTCCGTGCGCTGCTGCGCGTTCACGCCGAACAGGAAGCGGCCGCCCATCGACACGATCGTCGTGCGATACGTGTAGTCGCCGATCGTGACGACGACGGGCACCCGGCGGCCGCGGCCGAACGCGAGCACGACGTCCTCGGGCACGACGAAGCCGGTGTTGTTGCCGCCCTGCGATTCGAGGGTCCAGGTGAAGGTGGGCACGGCCCTATCCTCCGAAGAACGCGGTCAGCCCGGGGAGGAGCGCCGCCGCGCTCACCTGATGGCTCTGGCCGTCGAGCACGCGGTGCTCGGCGCCCGGGATCGCGGCGGCGACCTGCTCCTGGGCGGCGGCCATCCGCACGGGGCTGCGTCCGCCGACGAGCACCAGGGCCGGGACGGCGATCCGCGCGAGCACCGTGGTCGGCACCGCGAAGTCCGCGCCCATCACCCGGGCGTCGTAGCGCAGCGTCGGGGCGGCCTCCCGCATCGAGCGCCACGGCCCGCGCATGAGCCGGAGCATCACGGGGAGGAACCCGGGCCCGCCCACCATCGTGGTCAGGAAGTAGTCGACGGCCTTGCCGCGCTCGTCGCCGTCGAGGAGCCGGTCGAGCGTCTGCAGGTAGTCCTCGCCGGGGCGGCGTCCGACCCACGGCGCCTCGAATCCGGCGACCCTGCGCATCGGCACCCCGGCTGCCGCGGCGCGGAAGGCGAGCGCGGCGCCGGAGGACTGGCCGAACACGAACGCGTCGCCGCCGACCGCCTCGATGATCGCGTGCAGGTCCTCGGCCTCCCGATCGGGGGCGTAGGGCTGCGTGTCGCCCGACTCCCCGCGGCCCCGCCGGTCCCATGCGATGGCGGTGAAGCCCGCGCTCATGACCTTCTGGAGGTCGCGGGCCGGCCCGAACTCCCGCGAGCACAGGGCGCCGTCCGTGAGGATGAGCGCCGGCCCCGCTCCGAGCCGGTCGAACGCGATGCGCGTCCCGTCGGCCGAGGTCGCGAACTCGGTCGTGAGCGCCGCGGTCGCCGCCATCAGGCACCCACCAGCGCATCGATCTTGCCGAACGACAGCTCCCAGCCCTCGGCCGTGCGCTCGCGGAACCCGGGGGCGAACGGCCCCTGCAGCAGGGTCAGCCGGGTGCGCTCGCCGTGGTCGTGGAACCACAGCCGGATCACGATGTCGTCGAGCTCCACGCCCGGGTCGGGGCGCGCGCTCATCCGGATCTCGAGGTAGTCCTCGGGGTCGAACGCCGTGAACGTGCCGATGATGGGGGAGTACTTGCAGTCCTCGTCGACCATGGCCAGCTCCCAGCGGCCGCCGACGCGCGGCTCGACGACCGTCGTCGCGAGGTCGACCTGCACGCCGACCGGACCGAACCACTCGGCCAGCCGCTCCGCCTCGGTGAAGAAGCGCCAGACGACGTGCCGCGGCGCGGCGAATGCGCGCGTGATGAGCACGTCGGTGTCGGCGGCGACGGGGATGTCGGGGACGGTCATGCGGTCTCCTCCTGCTGGTCCGGTTCGGGAGTCGGGTCCTGGTGACGGGCTAGGGCGGCGTCGAAGCGGTCGAAGCGGTCGTTCCAGACGCGCTTGCAGGCGTCCATCCACTCCGTCGCCTCCTCGAGGCCGCCCAGCTCCAGGTGGCTGTAACGCGCGGTCGCGACGCGCGAGCGCGAGATGAGCCCCGCGGACTCCAGCACGCGCAGGTGCTTGGAGATCGCCGGCTGGCTGACGTCGAACGGCTCGGCCAGCTCGGCAACGGTCGCGTCGCCCCCGCGCAGCCGCTGCAGGATCGCGCGGCGGGTGGGGTCGGCGAGCGCGGCGAACACCGGGCTCAGCACGTCGTCCATAACCGTGAAGTTATCATAACCGCTCGGTTATACAACAGGCCGGATCTCCGGGCGGCGCGCGCCGGGCGGCGGCGCGGGCTCCGGTACTGTGGAGCCATGAAGATCCTCGCGTTCGTCGTCGCGTTCGTGCTGTTCCTCGGCGGCATGCTGCTCTTCGGCTTCGCGTTCAGCGCGGTCGAGGCCGCGGCGCCGTGGGTCTTCTTCGGCGGCATCGCCGCCATCTGCGTCTCGCTCGCCATCCCGTTCCACTTCCTCGGCAAGGCCGACTGAACCGCGGGGCCTGCGGCTCCGAATCCCTCCCATGGCTGTTCGCGGATCGGGTGCGACCGTGAGCGCGCTCGCGCCGGCCTCGCCGTCGCAGACGTTCGCGATCATGACGCCCGTCGATCCGTCGGACTTCTACCCGCGATTCCGTGTCATCCCGGCGACCGTCGCGGTGCGCGACCAGACCGGCGACTGGGACGCCGAGGGGCAGAGCCGCCAGCTCGTGCTCTCCGACGGGGGATCGGTCGTCGAAACGCTCAAGTCGGTGCAGAAGCCGTACCGCTTCGTCTACGAGCTGACCGACTTCCGCGGCGTCTTCGGCGTGCTCGTCGATCACGCCCGCGCCGAGTGGCTGTTCGCGGAGGAGGAGCAGCGCACCCGCGTGCGCTGGACTTACACCTTCTTCGCCAAGCCCGGTCGCGGGCTCGTGGTGGCCGGCATCGTCAAGGCGTTCTGGGGCCCCTACATGCGGCACGTGCTGCCCGGGCTCGTCGCCGAGGTCCGGCGCCGCGCGCGCTGAGCGCTACGCCTCCTGCAGCACCCGCGACACGAACGCGTCGAGGCGGGTCTCGAGCCGCTGTGACTTGCGGGCCAGCACCTGGTCGGCGCCGCCGATCTGCTCGAAGTAGCGCGGGGCGATCCTGATGAGCATCGAGCACGACAGGTCGGCGCAGATGTAGGTGCCGACGGAGTCGCCACGGCGTCCCGCTTCGCCGGCGCGCGGCGCCGAGAACAGCGTGACCTGGCCGCCCGGCTGGCCGGTGCTGCAGAGGGAGCAGATCGCGGCTCCAGCGCGGAGCGGCGAGGTGGCGGAGCGCAGCACGAGCCCGACCGGACGGTCGCCGCGCCAGTAGACGAGGTAGCCGCGCTGGGCGGCGGAGGGGTCGCGCCAGCCGAGGTACTCGCGGTCGGACCAGACGACTTCGTGGAGGCCCGGCATCGGCATGCGCTCGATCTCGGCCACGGTCGCGTTGACCATGGACCCGCGGATCTCGGGGATGGTGAGCGGTCGCATCCGTTCCACCCTACGCACGCGGGTGGGCGTGTGCTGCGCGCCTCAGTCCTTGAGCCGTCGCAGCGCCGAGCCCTTGTGGGCCGCCTTCGCGCCCGTCTTCTCCGACTCGACGATGTAGGCGGGCCGGGATGCGGAGGCCGTGAAGTGCTGGCCGTCGAACGTGAAGTCCTTCTCGCGGCTCGCCACGATCCGCCCGCGTGTGCGCCCCTGCGAGGTGCCCCAGCTGACCCGGTCGCCGACCTTCAGATCGCTCATGCGGCGACGGTAGGTGCCGGCCGACCGACTCGCCCACCGCTCGCGGCCGGCTGTCAGGGTCGCCGCCCGTCGCCACAGGCGGAGGCAGCCTCCGGTAGGATGGGGGGATGACGAAGAACTGGTTCATCACCGGGACGAGCCGCGGGTTCGGCCGCGAGTGGACGATCGCCGCCCTCGAGCGCGGCGATCGCGTCGCGGCCACCGCTCGCGACACCTCGGCTCTCGACGACCTCGTGGCGCGCTACGGGGACGCGATCCTCCCCATCACCCTCGATGTGACCGACCGGGCGGCGGATGTCGTCGCCGTTCAGCACGCCGCCGAGGCGTTCGGCCGTCTCGACGTCGTGGTCAACAACGCCGGGTACGGCCACTTCGGCATGATCGAGGAGCTCGCCGAGGACGAGGCCCGCGCTCAGCTCGAGACCAACGTGTTCGGCGCCCTGTGGATCACCCAGGCCGCGCTCCCCATCATGAGGGACCAGGGCAGCGGGCACATCATCCAGGTGTCGTCGATCGGCGGGATCAGCGCCTTCCCCAACATCGGCATCTACAACGCCTCCAAGTGGGCACTGGAGGGGTTCAGCCAGTCGCTCGCCCAGGAGGTCGCCGAATTCGGCATCCACGTCACGCTCGTCGAGCCCGGGGGCTTCGACACCGACTGGGCGGGGCCGTCGGCAAAGCACTCCGCGCCGATCGACGCCTACGACGCCGCCCGCGAGCGCCGAGCCGCCCAGCGCGCGCAGATGAACGCGCTCTCGGGTGACCCCGTCGCCTCGGCGGCGGCGATCCTCGACCTCGTCGACCTCGACGAGCCGCCGCTGCGCACCTTCTTCGGCCTGTCGCCGATCGAGATCGCGCGCGCCGACTACGCGGGCCGGCTCGAGAACTGGGAGCGGTTCCAGTGGCTCGCCGCGAAGGCGAGCGGTCGGGCGGAGTCCGCTTCGTCGTAGCCCTCGGGCGGTCGCACCGGGGCGCGGCTAGATCCCGCGGACCGCCATCTCGACCGCGCGCTGCGCCGCCATGAGCTTGAGCTCCGGCGGCAGGTCCCGCAGGGGTCCCTCGAGGACGAGCATGGCGAGACCGTGCACCGCCGACCAGCAGGCGAACTCGGCTCCCGGTCGGCGATCCTCGGGCAGCGCGCCGGCGGCGACGAGCTCGTCGAGCGCGGTGGCGAGGAGCTCGAACGGCGTCCGGCCGCCGGGACCGGCCTTGGATCGGCCGAACGCCTCCTCCAGCCCCGTGGGCACGGTGAACGCGGCGCGGAAGAGACCCGGCTCGTCGCGGGCGAACCGCAGATAGCCGCGGCCGACGGCCCGGAGGTGCTCGCGAGCGGTCTCGTCGGCGGGCAGCCCGGTGGCGACCGCGTCCCACTCCTGCTCGATCGCGGCCGCCACCTCGCCCGAGGCCGCGTCGCTCACGGCGGTGACGAGCGCGTTGCGGTCGGCGAAGTGGCGGTAGGCAGCATTCGGGGAGACGCCGGCGCGGCGGGTCGCCTCGCGGAGGACGACGGCGTCGGGACCGCCCTCGCGAGCCATCTCGAGCCCCGCGGCGATGAGAGCCTGTCGGAGGTCGCCGTGGCGGTACCCGGCCCGTGGGGGCTGGACCGCCGGATCCTGCTGTGCCATTGTGGACAGCGTACACATCGGTGAGGAGACCACTCATGCGTATCGACGGCGCGTACTCCGGATTCGCGGTCACCGACGTGGCGGCGGCGGCCGAGTTTTACCGCCGTCTCGGCATCGCCGTGACCGAGACCGAGCAGGGCCTCGAGCTGGGCGTGCCGGGCGGCGGACACGTCTTCGTGTACCCGAAGCCCGACCACGAACCCGCCGGCTTCACGGTCTTCTACCTCGTGGTGCCCGACATCGACGCCGCCCTGGACGAGCTCGCCGGCGCGGGTATCCGGGCCGAGCGCTACGACGGGTTCCCGCAGGACGAGCGGGGCGTCCTCCGCGGACGCGACGCCGGCCGCGGGCCGAACATCGCGTGGATCCTCGATCCGTCGCGCAACGTGGTGGCGATCACCGAATCCTGAGGTCCGGGAGGATGGAGGCGTGGACCACGCCCTCATCGCTCGGCTGCGCGCCGACCTGACCGCCGCGCACTATACGGTCGACCGGCTCGAGGCCCTGTGGGGGCCGGAGGCGGAGGCGGCGCTCGAGCGAGGCGATCGGGTTCCGGCACGTCGCGCCCTCGCCGGGCACCGCGCCGACCCGGCCGCGACGCTCGCGACGGCGTTCGTGCTCGGCCTCCCGATCGCGGAGTCCGACCTCGCCGCCGCCCTGCCCTCCCTCGGATCGACCGGCGCGCGCGAGCTCGGGATGGTCGACGCCGCCGGGCGTCCCACCGTCGACCTGCGGCCCTACGCCTTCCTCGACGCGCATGGCGCCGGATCGTGGTGGATCGCGAGCGACCCCGGCGAGCTCGCCACGGGCGGCGCGCTCCGCACCGACCACGTGCTCGGGGTCGGCGGCGCGTCGGCCACGCTCGCCGGCCTGCAGCTCCCGGATCCGGTGGAGGCGACCCTCGACCTCGGCACCGGGTGCGGCATCCAGGCGATGCACGCCGCCCGGCGCTCCCGCCGCGTCGTCGCGACCGACATCTCCGAGCGTGCGCTCGACTACGCCCGGCTCAACGCGGCGCTGAACGGCGTGACGAACATCGAGTTCCGTCTCGGCAGTCTCTACGAGCCGGTCGCCGGGGAGCGGTTCGACCGGATCGTCTCCAACCCGCCGTTCGTCATCACCCCCCGCCGCCCCGACGTGCCCGCCTACGAGTACCGCGACGGCGGGCTCGTCGGGGACGGGATCGTCGAGGCCGTGATCGCGGGCGCACGCGATCACCTGGTCCCCGGGGGCGTCGCGCAGCTGCTCGGCAACTGGGAGCAGCGCCCGGGCCCGTCCGGCCGCCCGAGCGGCGGTCTCGCGCGCGCCACGCGCTGGGCCGACGACGCCGGACTCGAATCCTGGATCGTCGAGCGCGAGACCCAGGATCCCGCCCGCTACGCCGAGACGTGGATCCGCGACGGCGGCACCCGCGCCTCCGACCCCGGTTACGAGGACCTCGTCGCCGCCTGGCTCGACGACTTCGCCGAGCGGCGCGTCACGGCCGTCGGGTTCGGTTACGTGCTCCTGCGGCATCCCGTGGGGTCCGCGCGGCTGCATCGCGCCGAGCGGCTCGACGCCCCGCTCGGATCCGGAGCGGCGGGGCTCGGCGGCCACCTCGCCGCGGCGCTCGCCGCGTTCGACGCCGCCGCTGCGCTCGACGACGAGGCCCTCCTCGCCGCGCGGCTGCGGGTTGCCGCCGACGTGACGGAGGAGCGGAGCCATTGGCCGGGAGCCGCCGATCCGAGCATCATCGTCCTCCGGCAGGGCGGCGGCTTCCGGCGGGAGATCCGAGCGGACACCGGGCTCGCCGCCGTCGTCGGAGCCTGCGACGGCGAGCTGCCCGCGGGCGTCATCGTCGGCGCGGTCGCGCAGCTGCTCGAGGTCGACCCGGCGGCGCTCCGCGCCGAGCTGGTCCCGCAGCTGCGCGAGCTCCTCGTCGGCGGACTGCTGACGTTCGCCTGAGCGCGGGCTGGAAGCCCGGAGCGAGGATTTCCGCGCGGCGTAACGTCCGGGTCATGTCCTCGTCGTCGACGACGGATCCCGCGACGCCGCGCACGATCCGCAGCCTCATCCCCGCCCGACTCGACCGGCTCCCCTGGGCCAAGTTCCACTGGATGGTGGTGGTCGGCCTCGGGGTCTCGTGGATCCTCGACGGGCTCGAGATCCAGATCGTCTCGCAGAACGGCTTCTCGAAGCAGTTCGAGATGACCGGACACAACGCCTGGATGATCGGGGCGACCGGCACCGTCTACCTGATCGGCCAGGTGGTCGGCGCCCTCGTCTTCGGGCGCCTCGCCGACCGGTTGGGTCGGCGGCGGCTGTTCATCCTCACCCTCGCGATCTACCTCGCGGGGTCGGCGCTGGCGGGCCTCGTACCGGGGCCGGATCTCGTGGGGCAGTGGGGCAGCGTCATCATGCTGTGGATCTGCCGCTTCATCGCCGGCGCCGGCATCGGCGGCGAGTACTCCGCGATCAACTCGGCCATCGACGAGCTCATCCCGTCGCACTACCGCGGACACGTGGACATCGCGATCAACGGCACCTACTGGGGCGGCGCGGCCCTCGGGGCGGCGGCCAACTACTTCTTCCTCAACACGGGCATGTTCGGCGACGACTTCGTCGACAGCTGGGGCTGGCGGCTCTCCTTCTTCCTCGGCCCGATCATCGGTCTGGCGATCATCTACCTGCGCCGCCACATCCCGGAGAGCCCGCGCTGGCAGCTGACGCACGGCCACGAGGAGGCCGCCGAGAAGACGATCGCCGAGATCGAGGACGACGTCCGCCGCCAGGGCAAGACGATCGACGACGTCGACGACTCCCGCGCGATCGAGATCTCGCCGCAGGAGCGGGTGCCGTTCCGGATCCTGGCGCGGGTGTTCTTCCGCATGTACCCGAAGCGCACCGTGGTCGGCCTCGTGATGATGGTGACCCAGTCGTTCCTCTACAACGCGATCTTCTTCAGCTACGCGCAGGCGCTCACGAACTTCTACGGGATCAAGGAGACGAGCGTCTACTTCTTCCCGTTCGCGGTCGGCAACCTGCTCGGGCCGCTGCTGCTCGGGCGCCTGTTCGACAGCTGGGGCCGGCGCAAGATGATCCTGCTCACCTACGGCGGCTCCGGGATCGTGCTGGCGGTCAGCGCCGCGCTGTTCCAGGCGAACGCGATGAACGCGGTGACCCAGGTGGGCTTCTGGTGCGTCGCGTTCTTCCTCGCCTCGGCCGGCGCCTCCAGCGCCTACCTGACGGTGTCCGAGACCTTCCCGCTCGAGGTGCGCGGCCAGGCGATCTCCTACTTCTTCTCGATCGCGCAGATCTGCGGCTCGGTCGCGCCACTGCTCTTCGGCATCCTGATCGGCGACGGCAGCAGCCGCGGCCCGATCACGATCGGTTACTTCGCCGGTGCGCTCATCATGATCATCGGCGGCGTCGTCGCGTTCGTCCTCGGGACGGACGCCGAGCGCAAGCAGCTCGAGTCGGTCACCGACCCGATCACGATCATCCACCAGGAGGAGGCGGCGGAGTCGCGCGGCGCCGCGGCGGGGTCGTCCCGCGCCGGATCCGGGGGCTGACCCCCTGGCGCACTCCGACCCGACGGGCGAGCGTGGATCCCATGAACGGAACCACGCTCGCCCGTCCTCGTGAGGGCCGCATCATCGCCGGCGTCTGCGCCGGATTCGCGCGCCGCTTCGGCTGGAACGTCACCGCCGTCCGTCTGCTCGCCGTGCTGTCGTTCGTCCTGCCGGGGTCGCAGCTGCTCGTCTACCTCATCTGCTGGGCGGTGATCCCGTCGGATCCGGTGACCGTCCGGAGCACCCCCCCAGCCGCGCCCCAGGAGTCCACCAGGCCCGCCGCTTAGCGTCGGGGGCATGGGATTCCTCGATCGTCTCTTCGGCAGCACCGCGACCGACAGCCCTCCGGTCCCGACGCGCGGGGCTGTGCCCGAGCGGAGTGAGGACGAGCGCGCGGTCGAGCGCTACCGCTACCTCCTCCGGACCGCGCCGCCCGAGACGATCGAGCAGGTGCACGCGGAGGCGTTCTCCAAGCTCACCGATCAGCAGCGCGCGCTCATCTACGAGGAGCTCAGCAAGGGTGCGGGCACCGGGGAGCGCCCGCTCTCCAGCGAGCCCGCCACCCTCGCCCGCGCCGCGACGCGCGCGGAGATGCGTCAGCCCGGTGCGATGGAGCGCGTCGTCGGCGGAGGTCAGGCCGGTTTCCTGGGAGCCGGGCTCGGCACCACGATCGCCGGGTCGCTGCTCGGCACGGTCGCCGGCTACGTCATCGGCTCCGCGCTCGTCAGCGCGTTCCTTCCGTGGGACGGCGGCTGGGGCGGCGATCAGAGCGCCGACGGCGGGCAGGACGCCGGAAGTGCGGACGCATCCGGAGCCGACGCGTCGGCCGGCATGGGCTTCGACGGGGGCGACTTCGGCGGCGACTTCGGCTTCTAGGACGGCACCGCGGTCCGTGCTGGCCACCGGCCGAGCAGCAGCACGGCGACGCCGAAGCACACCGTCCCGAGGACCGCGAGCGGCAGGCTGAGGAACAGCTCGATCTCGAGGAAGGTCGGCAGGAACGTCAGCACCGCCGCCAGCGCGACGACGCCCGGCGGCGGGGTGGGGCCCAGCTCGCGCGGCGCCTCCCACCGGCCGACCACGAACGACAGCGCGAAGAGCAGCGCCAGCACGACGACGTAGACGAGGATCCGCGACCACCACCACGCCGCCGATCCGGGCGTCGGGCTCGCCCCGGGGATGAGGAGCGCGAGCCCCGCGAGCGCGATGATGATCGGCAGGTGCCAGAGGTAGATCGTCATGAGCCGCGTGCCCGCCAGGAAGACGATCGCCCGGGCACCGCGAGTGCGCATGAGGCGGGAGAGCACGGGCTTCAGGAGCCGTAGCGCGCAGGCCTGCGACAGGCCGAGCGCCACGAGCGGCAGGGTCGGCGGGTTGAGGTTCGTCAGCATGTCGGGCGACCATCCACCCGGCAGCACCATGGCGAAGAGCGTCGCCCAGGATCCGAGGCCGAGGAGCATCAGCTGCCACGGCCGCCGCCGGTCGAACCAGCCGTCGGCGTACCAGAAGCCGAACTGCTGGACCAGCGGCCAGACGAAGAGCATGTTGAGGAGTCCGAACGCGTCGCCGTCGAGGCGCACGTCGACGCCGGCGTACGAGAAGTCGAGCCGTCCGTGCACGAGGTGCCGCACGAGCTCGACCGCGACGACGCCGGCGAACAGGACGGCGAGCGGCGCCCAGCGGTTGCGCTCGTGCCAGGTCGCGAGCGCGGGCACCAGGGCCTGGCACACGGTGTAGGCGGCGATGAACCACAGCGGCGACCCGGCGCCCACCGCGACGCTCTGCACGAGGCCGTGCGGCGCACCGACGAACGTCGCGATGCCCAGCGCCACGACGTAGAACACGAAGAGCGGGAGCGCCGGCTGCGCGAGGCGCAGGACGCGCCCGCGGACGAAGTCGGCGCCCGTGCCGCCGCGGCGTCGGAGGCTCCGCCACGCGGTCATGCCCGCGAAGCCGCCCACGACGAAGAAGAGCGGCATGATCTGCAGCACCCAGGTGACTCCGTCGAACCACCTCTGGTGCTCGAGAGGTCGGCTCACCGTGATGGCGCCGGTCGCCGGATCGACCCCGACCCCGACCTCGAGCAGGTGGATGACGACCACGAGGAGCACGCACACCACGCGGGCGAGATCGAGAGTGAGGTCGCGCTTCGAGAGGTCGAGCGCGGCGCGCGCTGCCGGGGCGGGGAGGCTCACGGGGCCTCACCCTATCGGCGGCACGTCAGTGCGCGAGGAGGCGGTGCACAGCCGTGTCGAGGTCGCGGCTCTGGGCGATCTCGACCGAGGTGTTGTAGACCGGGCCGTACAGGGCGACGAAGCGGTCGCCCGCCTCGACGACGAAGCCGACCACACGGTCGGCCCTCACCACCCGGTGCACACCGGGGAGCGCTTCGACGACATCCGCCGGGATGGCATCGGTGGTGGCGATCATGTGTGTATGATCCGCCGCTTAGCCCGTACCGCGCTAGGGGGTGGCGCTGTGGATCACGTGTGCATCCGGATCACGGCGGCCGAATCCGGCGGCAGCAGGCCGGACTCGACGCCGTCACGGGTCGCGACGAGCAGCTCGCCCCCGTCCGTCTCCCACGGCTCCGCGCCGAGGTTGACGCGCACCTCCAGGTCGCGGATCCGGAGCCGGACCCGCCCGGTCGCGTCATCCGCCCAGCCCTTCAGGTCGCCGAAGGCGGCCGACCCGAAGGCGGGCTCGCGCCGGCGCAGCGCGATCAGCTCGCGGTAGAGGCGGAGGAGGCGGGCGTGCGGCTCCTCGTCGCGCTCCGCCCAGTCGAGGCGCGAGCGCTCGAAGGTACCGGGGTCCTGCGGGTCCGGGACCGAGCCCGCGTCCCATCCCATGCGCGCGAACTCCGCGATCCGGCCCTCCGCGGTCGCGCGCCCGAGATCGGGGTCGCGGTGCGCGGTGAAGAACTGCCACGGGGTCGACGCGCCCCACTCCTCGCCCATGAAGAGCATGGGCGTGAACGGCGAGCAGATCGTGAGCACCGCCGCGATCGCGAGCCGGTCGGGGGAGAGGGTGGCCGTCAGCCGGTCGCCGGTCGCCCGGTTGCCGATCTGATCGTGGTCCTGGCTGAAGGTGACGAGCCGCCAGGGCTCGAGCGTCTCGGGGATCGGCGCCCCGTGCGGCCGTCCGCGGAACGACGAGTACGTCCCGTCGTGGAAGAAGCCCCGGGTGGCGGTCTTCACGAGCGCGTCGAGCGAAGCGAAGTCGGCGTAGTACCCCTCGGTCTCGCCGGTCAGCGCGACGTGGACCGCGTGGTGGTAGTCGTCGCTCCACTGCGCGGTCAGCCCGTCGCCGCCGTCCTCGACCGGCGTGATGAGGCGGGCGTCGTTCATGTCGGACTCGGCGATGAGCGCGATGGGGCGCCGCACGCCGTTCCGCTCGATCCGCTCCGCCTGTCGGCTGAGCGCGGTGAGCAGGTCGTCGCGGCGGTCGTCGGCGAGGGCGTGCACCGCGTCGAGTCGCAGGCCGTCGACGCCGTAGTCCTGCAGCCACATGAGCGCGTTCTCGAGCACGTAGGCGAAGACGGCCGGCTCCTCCAGCGCGACCGTGTCACCCCAGGTGTTGCCGCCCTCCGTCCGGAGGTAGGGGCCGAACCTCGGCAGGTAGTTGCCGGCGGGCCCGAGGTGGTTGTAGACGACGTCCTGGATGACGCCGAGCCCGCGTCGGTGGCACGCGTCGACGAAGCGCCGGTACGCGGCCGGTCCGCCGTAGCTCTCGTCGACGGCGAACCAGGCGACGCCGTCGTAGCCCCAGTTGTGGGAGCCCTCGAAGCCGTTCACTGGGAGCGGCTCCACGAAGTCGACCCCGAGGTCCACCAGCTCGTCGAGGCGCGCGATCGCGGAGTCGGCGGTCCCCTCCGGCGTGAACGTGCCGAGGTGCAGCTCGTAGATCACCGCACCGGCGAGCTCGCGGCCCGCCCAGTCGCCGGCGTCCGCGAACACCGCGGGATCGACGACCGTGCTCGGGCCGTGGATGCCGTCGGCGAGCCGACGCCCGCGCGGGTCGGGCAGCGGGGTCTCGTCGTCGTCGAGCAGGAACCCGTAGCGGTCCCCCGGCGCGAGCTCGACGTCGGCGTGCCACACGTCGCCGTCGCCGCGGCGCATCTCCCGCGCGCCGTTCTCCGTCCACAGCCGGACGCGTTCGGGGCGCGGGGCCCAGACCTCGGGGATCATGTCGTGCTCCTCAGCAGGGCGACGGGGTAGCGGTGGAGGATCGCGGCGACGTGCGTCTCGCCGCCCGGGTGCTCGGCGCCGGTGAACTCGTCGATCAGGGGACCGGCCGGGAGCACGACGCTGGTGGCGTCCCAGCCGCCGGCGCGTCCGAGGCCGAGCGGCAGCCGCGTCGCGAGGGCGATCGCGCCGCCCCGGTCGACCGCGACGAGGTGACGCGCCGCGTCGCCGAGGACGGGCAGCGGCAGGTAGCGCTCGAACAGCTCCGGGGCGTCGCGCCGCAGCCGCAGCGCCCGCGAGGTGACGAGAAGTTTCGCGGCGCCGGTCCCGTCGACCGGCGGCTGCGCGCCGGCATCCAGCTCCGCGAGCAGCGCACGGCGCTCGCCGAAGTCGACCGGCCGGCGGTTGTCGGGGTCGACGAGGGACCGCTCCCACAGCTCGCTGCCCTGGTAGACGTCCGGCACGCCCGGGCCGGTCAGCTGCAGGAGCTTGGCGCCGAGGCCGTTGCTCCAGCCCGCCGGTTGCAGCAGGGCCACGATCGCGGCGAGCTCAGCGGAGGTGTCGGGGTCGTCGAAGCACGCGTCGACGAGGGCGTGCATGCGGCCCTCGAACTCCTCGTCGGGCTCCTGCCAGGTCGTCCGGCGGCCCGCTTCGCGCGACGCCTTCTCGGCGTAGCCGTGCAGCGCCTCGCGCTCCCGCGGCCAGCTGCCGGCGATCGACTCCCAGAGCAGATTCTCGAAGACCGGGTCGCGGGGGGGGTGGGCGGGCAGGCCCCCCGCGCC
>NZ_JBQCHS010000013.1:0-180193 GCF_051954455.1 Pseudolysinimonas sp.
ATCTTCTCCGACGACGCGGTGTTCAACGAGTCCGACCTGAGCTTCGTCGACTTCGACAGCTTCTCGACGGACGACTTCACGCCCGGCACGTACAACTGAGTCGCGGGGGGGGGGGGGGCGGCGCCCCCCCCGCCCGCCGCAGTTGTAGGTGCCGGGGGGGTAGTCGTCCGTCGAGAAGCAGTCGAAGTCGACGAAGCTCAGGTCGGACTCGTTGAACACCGCGTCGTCGGAGAAGATGCGATTCGGGTAACGCTCCGCCTTCGCCTCCTCGGTCGCCTCGACGGAGACGTTCCGGTACTTGCTGAGGCCGGTACCGGCCGGGATCAGCTGACCGATGATGACGTTCTCCTTCAGGCCGACCAGCGGGTCGGACTTGCCCTCCATGGCGGCCTGCGTGAGCACGCGGGTCGTCTCCTGGAAGGACGCGGCCGACAGCCACGACTCGGTCGCGAGGGAGGCCTTGGTGATGCCCATGACCTCCTGGCGGGCCGACGCGGTCTTCTTGCCCTCGGCGAGCGCAGCGCGGTTGATCTCGTTGTACCGTGAGCGGTCGACGAGCTCACCCGGCAGGAGCTCGGTGTCACCGTGCTCCACCACCGTCACCTTGCGCATCATCTGACGCACGATGACCTCGATGTGCTTGTCGTGGATCGGCACGCCCTGCGAGCGGTAGACGCCCTGCACGCCGTCGACCAGGTGCTGCTGCACGGCGCGGACGCCCTTGACGCGCAGCACCTCCTTCGGGTCGAGGTTGCCGACCACGAACTGCTGGCCGAGCTCGACGTGCTGGCCGTCCTCGACGAGGAGCGTCGCGCGCTTCAGCACCGGGTAGACCTGCACCTCGTCGCCGTTGTCGGGCGTGAGGATCAGGCGGCGCTGCTTCTCGGTGTCCTCGATCTGGACGCGACCGGCCGCCTCGGCGATCGGCGACGCGCCCTTCGGGGTACGGGCCTCGAACAGCTCGGTGACGCGCGGCAGACCCTGCGTGATGTCGTCCGCGCCCGCGGTGCCTCCCTGGTGGAAGGTGCGCATGGTGAGCTGCGTGCCGGGCTCGCCGATCGACTGCGCCGCGATGATGCCGACGGCCTCGCCGATGTCCACGAGCTTGCCGGTCGCGAGCGACCGTCCGTAGCAGGCGGCGCAGACGCCGACCGCCGACTCGCAGGTGAGCACGGAGCGGACCTTGATGGTCTCCACGCCGGCCGCGATGAGCTGGTCGATCAGCACGTCGCCGACGTCGTGGCCGGCCTCCGCGATGACGGTGCCCTTCGCGTCGACCGCGTCCTCGGCCAGCGACCGCGCGAACACCGAGTTCTCGACGTTCTCGTCACGGACGAGCCTGCCGTCGATCATGTCGGCGATGCGGATCTCGAGGCCGCGGGTGGTGCCGCAGTCGTCCTCGCGGATGATGACGTCCTGCGACACGTCCACCAGACGACGGGTGAGGTACCCGGAGTCGGCGGTGCGCAGCGCGGTGTCGGCGAGACCCTTGCGGGCACCGTGCGTGGCGATGAAGTACTCCGCCACCGACAGCCCCTCGCGGTACGAGGAGATGATCGGGCGCGGGATCGTCTCGCCCTTCGGGTTCGCGACCAGGCCGCGGATACCCGAGATGTTGCGCACCTGCAGCCAGTTGCCTCGCGCACCCGACGACACCATCCGGTAGATGTTGTTGCCCGGCTTGTAGGCGTCCTGCATCGCCTTGGCCACCTCGTTGGTCGCCTCGGTCCAGATGTCGATCAGCTCCTGACGACGCGAGGCGTCGTCGATCAGACCCTTGTCGTACTCGTCCTGCACCTTGGTGGCGCGCTTCTCGTACGTCGCGATGATCTCGGGCTTGTTCTCCGGGGTGACGATGTCGCTGAGCGCGACCGTGACGCCGGAGCGCGTGGCCCAGTAGAAGCCCGCGTCCTTGATCCGGTCGAGCGTCGCCGCGACCTCCACCTTGGGGTACCGCTCGGCGAGGTCGTTCACGATCGCCGAGATCTTGCCCTTGTCGGCGAGCGCCTCCACGTACGGATAGTCCGTGGGGAGCGCCTCGTTGAACAGCGCGCGTCCGAGCGTCGTCTCGATCAGCGCGGTCGAGCCCTGCTCGAAGCCCTCGCGGGCCGCGGCCCCCTCCTCGGAGAGGTGCAGGTTCTCGATGCGCAGACGGATCTTCGCGTTGAGGTCGAGCGAGCCCTGGTCCTTCGCGAGGATCGCCTCGGCGACGGACGAGAACGCGCGGCCCTCACCGGTGGCGCCCTCCTTGAGGGTCGTCAGGTGGTGCAGACCGATGATCATGTCCTGCGAGGGCAGGGTCACCGGGCGGCCGTCCGACGGCTTCAGGATGTTGTTCGACGCCAGCATGAGGATGCGGGCCTCGGCCTGCGCCTCCACCGACAGCGGCAGGTGGACGGCCATCTGGTCGCCGTCGAAGTCCGCGTTGAACGCGGCGCAGACGAGCGGGTGCAGCTGGATGGCCTTACCCTCCACGAGCTGCGGCTCGAACGCCTGGATGCCGAGACGGTGCAGCGTGGGCGCGCGGTTCAGGAGCACGGGGCGCTCGCGGATGATCTCCTCGAGCACGTCCCACACCTGCGGGCGCGACCGCTCGACCATGCGCTTCGCCGACTTGATGTTCTGCGCGTGCGACAGGTCGATGAGGCGCTTGATCACGAACGGCTTGAACAGCTCGAGCGCCATCTGCTTCGGCAGACCGCACTGGTGCAGCTTCAGCTGCGGTCCGACGATGATGACCGAGCGGCCCGAGTAGTCCACGCGCTTGCCGAGCAGGTTCTGGCGGAACCGGCCCTGCTTGCCCTTCAGCATGTCGCTGAGGGACTTGAGCGCGCGGTTGCCGGTGCCCGTGACGGGGCGACCGCGGCGGCCGTTGTCGAACAGCGCGTCGACCGCCTCCTGCAGCATGCGCTTCTCGTTGTTGACGATGATCTCCGGGGCGCCGAGGTCGAGAAGACGACGGAGGCGGTTGTTCCGGTTGATCACGCGGCGGTACAGGTCGTTGAGGTCGGACGTCGCGAAGCGGCCGCCGTCCAGCTGGACCATGGGGCGCAGCTCCGGCGGGATCACCGGCACGACGTCGAGCACCATCGCCGCCGGCGAGTTGCCGGTCGCGAGGAACGAGTTGACGACGCGCAGGCGCTTGATCGCGCGGATCTTCTTCTGGCCCTTGCCGTTGGCGACCTGCTCGAGCAGGTCGGCCGACTCGGCCTCGAGGTCGAAGGCCTGGAGGCGACGCTGGATCGCCTCCGCACCCATGTGGGCCTCGAAGTACAGGCCGAAGCGGTCCTGCAGCTCGTGGAAGACCGAGTCCTCCGGCTTCAGGTCGCCGACCTTCAGGTTGCGGAAGTCGTCCCACACCCGCTCGAGCTGGGCGATCTGCTCGTCGTACGACTTGCGGATCTGGCCCATCTCCTTCTCGGCGCCGTCCTTGACCTTGCGCTTCTGGTCGCTCTTGGCGCCCTCCTCCTCGAGCGAGGCGAGGTCGGTCTCGAGCGTCGAGAGCCGGGTCGCGATCTGGCTGTCGCGCTGCTGCTCGAGCTGCGAGATCTCCAGACGGAGCTCGTTCTCGAGGCCCGGCATGTCCTGGTGACGCGCCTCCTCGTCGACCGAGATCACCATGTAGGCGGCGAAGTAGATGACCTTCTCGAGGTCCTTCGGCGCCATGTCGAGCAGGTACCCGAGGCGCGACGGGACGCCCTTGAAGTACCAGATGTGGGTCACGGGCGCGGCGAGCTCGATGTGGCCCATGCGCTCACGGCGCACCGAGGACTTGGTGACCTCGACGCCGCAGCGCTCGCACACGATGCCCTTGAAGCGCACGCGCTTGTACTTGCCGCAGGAGCACTCCCAGTCGCGGGAGGGCCCGAAGATCTGCTCGCCGAAGAGCCCGTCCTTCTCGGGCTTCAGCGTGCGGTAGTTGATCGTCTCCGGCTTCTTGACCTCGCCGTAGGACCAGGCGCGGATGTCCGCGCTGGTGGCGAGACCGATTCGGAGCTGATCGAAGGAGGTTGCACTGATCACGTGTCGTGTCTTCTTTCGCTATGTCTCAGTCAGTGACAGTCGATGTGAGCCGGCTCAGATGTCGTCGATCGACGACGTCTCGAAGCGGCTGGAGATGTTGATGCCGAGCTCCTCCGCGGCACGGAAGACCTCGTCGTCCGTGTCCTTGAGCGAGAGCGGCTGACCGTCGGCGCCGAGCACCTCGACGTTCAGGCACAGCGACTGCATCTCCTTCATGAGCACCTTGAACGACTCCGGGATGCCGGGCTCCTGGATGTTCTCGCCCTTGACGATCGCCTCGTACACCTTCACGCGGCCGAGGATGTCGTCCGACTTGATGGTGAGCAGCTCCTGGAGGGCGTAGGCGGCGCCGTAGGCCTCGAGGGCCCACACCTCCATCTCGCCGAAGCGCTGACCGCCGAACTGCGCCTTCCCACCGAGCGGCTGCTGGGTGATCATCGAGTACGGGCCGGTGCTGCGGGCGTGGATCTTGTCGTCCACCAGGTGGTGCAGCTTGAGGATGTACATGTAGCCGACCGAGACCGGGTCCGGGAACGGCTCGCCGGAGCGGCCGTCGAACAGCTGGGTCTTGCCGGAGCTGCCGATCATCCGCTCGCCGTCGCGGTTCGGGATGGTGGAGTCGAGCAGCCCCTCGATCTCCTCCTCGAGCGCACCGTCGAACACCGGGGTCGCGACCTTCGTGCCGGGGGCGGCCGAGTGGGCCTCCTTCGGCAGCCTCTTCGCCCACTCCGGGGAGCCCTCGACCTCCCAGCCCTGCTTGGCCACCCACCCGAGGTGGGTCTCCAGCACCTGGCCGAAGTTCATGCGGCCCGGGATGCCGAGCGGGTTCAGCACGACGTCGACCGGCGTGCCGTCCGCGAGGAACGGCATGTCCTCGACCGGCAGGATCTTCGAGATGACGCCCTTGTTGCCGTGGCGTCCGGCGAGCTTGTCGCCCTCGGTGATCTTGCGCTTCTGGGCGATGTAGACGACCACGCGCTGGTTGACGCCCGAGCCGAGCTCGTCGTCGCCGTCCTGCGCGTCGAACACCTTGACGCCGATGATCGTGCCCTCCTCGCCGTGGGGCACCTTGAGGGAGGTGTCACGGACCTCGCGGCTCTTCTCGTTGAAGATCGCGCGGAGCAGGCGCTCCTCGGCCGACAGCTCGGTCTCGCCCTTCGGCGTGACCTTGCCGACCAGGATGTCGCCGGGCGAGACCTCGGCGCCGATGCGGATGATGCCGCGCTCGTCGAGGTCGGCCAGCAGGTCGGGGCTCACGTTCGGGAGGTCGCGGGTGATCTCCTCCTTGCCGAGCTTGGTGTCGCGGGCGTCGACCTCGTACTCCTCGATGTGGATCGAGGAGAGGACGTCGTCCTTCACCAGGTTCTGGCTGAGGATGATCGCGTCCTCGAAGTTGTGACCCTCCCACGGCATGAACGCGATGAGGAGGTTCTTGCCGAGCGCGAGCTCGCCGTTCTCCGTCGCGGGGCCGTCGGCGATGACCTGGCCGACCTCGATGCGCTCGCCCTGGCTGACGACGACGCGGTTGTTGTACGAGGTGCCCTGGTTGCTGCGCTCGAACTTGCGCAGGAAGTACTCCTGCGTGCCGCCCTCGTCGAGCTGGACGGTGACGACGTCGGCGGAGACCTCCGCCACGACACCGGCCTTCTCGGCCACGACGACGTCGCGCGCGTCGATCGCCGCGTAGCCCTCCATTCCGGTGCCGACGAGCGGCGACTCGGAGCGGAGCAGCGGCACGGCCTGGCGCTGCATGTTCGCGCCCATGAGCGCGCGGTTCGCGTCGTCGTGCTCGAGGAACGGGATGAGCGACGTCGCGACCGACACCATCTGGCGCGGGGAGACGTCCATGTAGTTGACGTCCTCGCGGTGGAAGAGGTCGACCTCGCCGCCCTTGCTGCGCGCGAGGACGCGGTCCTCGGCGAAGTGGCGGTCGCCCGTGAGCGGCGCGTTCGCCTGCGCGACGATGAACTCGTCCTCCTCGGAGGCGGTCAGGTAGTCGATCTTGTCGGTGACCTTGCCGTTCTCGACGCGACGGTACGGCGTCTCGATGAAGCCGAACGAGTTCACGCGCGCGAACGACGCGAGAGCGCCGATCAGGCCGATGTTCGGGCCCTCCGGGGTCTCGATCGGGCACATGCGGCCGTAGTGCGACGGGTGGACGTCGCGGACCTCGACGCCGGCGCGCTCACGCGACAGACCGCCGGGCCCGAGGGCCGAGAGGCGGCGCTTGTTGGTGAGACCCGCGAGCGGGTTGTTCTGGTCCATGAACTGCGACAGCTGCGAGGTGCCGAAGAACTCCTTGATCGCGGCGACGACGGGTCGCACGTTGATCAGGGTCTGCGGCGTGATCGCCTCGATGTCCTGCGTGGTCATGCGCTCGCGGACGACGCGCTCCATGCGCGACAGACCCGTGCGGACCTGGTTCTGGATGAGCTCGCCGACCGCGCGGATGCGGCGGTTGCCGAAGTGGTCGATGTCGTCCACGTCGAGGCGGAGCTCGACCGGCTTGCCGTCGCGCACGCCCGGGAGGGTGGTCTGCTCGGCGTGCAGCGCGACCAGGTACTTGATGGTCGCGACGATGTCGTCGATCGTCAGCACCGAGTCCTTGAGGGGCGCGTCGAGACCGAGCTTGCGGTTGACCTTGTAGCGGCCGACCTTCGCGAGGTCGTAGCGCTTGGGGTTGAAGTAGAAGTTGTCGAGGAGCGCGCGGGCGGCCTCGGCGGCGACCTGCTCGCCCGGACGGAGCTTGCGGTAGATGTCGCGGAGCGCGTCCTCCTTGGTGAGGATCGGGTCCTTCTCGAGCGTCGACGCGATCGACTCGTAGCCGGCGAACTTCTCGAGGATCTCCTCGGAGGTCATGCCGAGCGCCTTGAGGAACACGGTGACCGACTGCTTGCGCTTGCGGTCGATGCGCACGCCGACCTGGTCGCGCTTGTCGATCTCGAACTCGAGCCACGCACCGCGGCTCGGGATGATGCGGGCCGAGTAGACGTCCTTGTCGGAGGTCTTCTCCTGCTGGCGCTCGAAGTAGACGCCGGGCGAGCGGACGAGCTGCGACACGACGACGCGCTCGGTGCCGTTGATGATGAACGTGCCCTTGTCGGTCATGAGCGGGAAGTCGCCCATGAAGACCGTCTGGGTCTTGATCTCGCCCGTCATGTGGTTCATGAACTCGGCGTTGACGTACAGCGGAGCGGCGTAGGTCTTGCCGCGCTCCTTGCACTCGTCGATGGAGTACTTCGGCTCCTCGAGCTCCGGGTTCGAGAAGCTCAGCTGCATGGTCTCGCTGAGGTCCTCGATCGGGGAGATCTCCTCGAAGATCTCGTCGAGTCCGGTGGTCTCGGGAACGCCGGCGTCGCCGGCCTCCTTCGCCGCGGCGACGCGGGCCTTCCACTTCTCGTTGCCGACGAGCCAGTCGAAGCTGTCCGTCTGCAGGGCGAGGAGATCGGGCACGGTCAGCGTGTCGGCGATCTTGGCGAACGAGAGCCGCGATGCGGTCCGACCGTTCTTGGGAGCGTTGTTACTGGATGCGGAGCGCGCAGCAGCCAAGGGAAATGCAACCTCCGTGAGGCCCGTCGGCCTCTCGTGTGTGGGTGATGGAGAAGGGCTCCCTCTCAGACACCGTCCCGCCGCTATTCTCGGGAGGGTTTCTGCGCGCGCGTGCTGACCGCAATATGACGGCACGGAGAAGTGGGGAGCGCAAAGAACAAGCATAGGGGGAAACGACGCGCCGTGTCCAGCTATTCCTTGACTTGATTCCGGATCAGCGCTATAACCCCGCACCGAAGTCCGTGATGGCCGGCATCTCACCCCGTCGAGTCGTGCGGAACCACGCGCGATCCGGTCGCGGACCCGCGGTTTCGCACGACTCGAGGATGGTCGCCAGGGTCGCGGGGGTCAGGGTCGGTCGGGGGCCGAGCCGAGGGCGAGCGCGATCGCCTGGGCGCGGTCGCGCGCGGGGAGCTTCGCGAAGATCGCGTTCACGTGCGACTTGACCGTCGCGACGCTGAGGAAGAGGTCGCGTGCGATCTCGGCGTTGCTGCGGCCGGCCGCGATCCGCTCCAGCACCTCCGCCTCGCGCCGCGTGAGTTGGGCGAAGCGGTCGACGAGCGGCGCGGGCGCGGCCGGCGCGGAGGCGAACCCGGCGACGAGCCGCTCCCCCACCTCCGGGGCGAAGGTCGACTGGCCGGCGGCGGCCGAGCGGATGGCGGCGGCCAGCTCCTCCCGTCCCGCGTCCTTCGTGAGGTAGCCCCGCGCTCCGGCGCCGAGCGCGCCCGCTATCGACGCGTCGTCGGCGAACGTCGTGAGCACCACGACCGCGACCGACGGGTCGGCCGCCTTGATCCGGGCCGTCGCCCCCGCACCGTCGAGCACGGGCATCCGCAGGTCCATGAGCACGACGTCGGGCGCGGTCTCGCCGGCGAGCCGCACGGCTTCCGCGCCGTCGACGGCCTCCCCCACCACCTCGACGTCGGGCAGCACCGACAGCAGGGTGACGAGACCGTCGCGCACGATCGCCTGATCGTCGGCCACGAGCACGCGGATCATGCGGACACCGTCTCCTTCTCCTCCTGCGCACCCCGCGCACGCGGGATGCGCGCCTCGACCACGAACGCCCGGCCCCGGACGCCCGCGGTCGCGCTGCCGCCGAGCGCCGTCATGCGCTCCTGCAGGCCGGTCAGGCCGTGGCCCCCGCCGACCGAGGCCCGGGGCGCTCCCGCGGCGAGCGCCGTGCTCGCCCGGAACGCGACGTCGCGCGGGCTCCAGTCGAGGGTCAGCTCCGTCGGCATGCCGGGCGCGTGCCGGCGGGCGTTGCTCAGCACCTCCTGCGCGGCTCGCCGCAGGGCACCCGCGGCCGCCGCATCGAGCGGACCGGGGTCGCCGGACTCGTGGAGCTCCGCCCGGGCGCCGAGCGAGCGGTGCGTCTCGACGAGCGCGCGGATCGCCGCGCCGGGGTCCTGCGCCGCCTCCGGATCGCGGAGGGCGTCGACCGCCCGCCGCGCCTCCTCGAGCCCCTCCGCCGCGAGCCCGCGCGCCGCGGTCACCCGTCGCGCCGCCTCGTCGTCGCGCCCCGATTCGAGCAGCGCCTCCACCGCGTCGAGCTGCAGCACGAGCCCGCCGAGCGAGTGCGCGAGCACGTCGTGGATGTCGCGGGCGATGCGGGACCGCTCGGCGAGCGCGGCGTTCTCGGCCCGTTCCTGCTCGACGGCGAGCCGCTCCGCGAGGAGCAGCCGCTCCTGCTGCTCGCTCGCGCGGTACTGGCGTCGGCTGAAGGCGACGAGCCCCGCGATGAGAAGCGCCGCGACCGAGCTGATGAGCTGCACCGGCTGGGGCGCGATGAGCGCTCCGGCGCCGAGGAGGGCGAGGGAGAGCCCCCCGGCCGCGAACGCGTACGCGAGCGGGCGCCCGGGGCGCCGGATGAGCGAGGCGAAGCCGATGAGCGCCGGGACGAAGCCGACGACCTGCGTGGCGCACGCGACCAGCGACCCGGCGCCGACGGCGACGAACCAGAGCGGGATCCGCACCCGGTCGAGGCGGGACGGCAGGAGGCTCGCGAGCAGCCATGACACCACCGCGACCAGCGCGACGGCGGCGATCCAGGGCTCTAGTCGCTCCTCGACGACCTCCCGCACGACGAAGGCGCTCACGAAGATCGAGCCGGCGACGGAGAACGCACGGCCGAGGGGCCGACGATCGTCGTCGACCCCTGCCGCGGACCCCAGGCTCACGCCCCCATCATCGCGCCGAGACGCTGCTCAGGTGCCGATCGTGCCGCATCGAGAACACGAGCGTGCGCACCCCGCGGTTGACGGCGACGACGAGCAGGATCACGCCCGACGACTCGGCGAGCGCCGATCCCATCTGGTGCCCCCAGAAGCCGAGGCCGACGCGGACGGCGATCATCACGATCCAGAGCGCGAGCCCGATCCAGCCGGTGCGCGACTCGGTCGTCGGCTCAGGGCCGTCCGAGCGGCGGCGCGCCCGCCAGCGGGTGAGGCTCTGCTCGGTGATCGGCCGGAACACGGCGACGAAGCCCATGAGGGCGCCGGTGACGAGGGCGACGGCGAGCTCGATCGCGAGGAGCCCGAGGTCGGCGGCGGTGAGCTTCGCGGCGCTGCCCGAGGTGGCCAGCGTGGCGAGCCCGATGATCCCGAGGATCAGCGGCATGCGCCACATGCGGCCGACGTCGACCGCGGTCCACGTCATCTGGCGGTAGAGGATCCAGATCAGGAGGGCGACGCCGAGGAGCGCCTCGGCGATGTTCACGATGCTCATGACGTCCACGATCCGCCGGGGCGGGATCCGGCGGCACCACCCGGGGGTGGAGACGCGGGTGGAAAAGCGCGGCGTGCGGGAGGATGGAGGGGATGGATGCGGAGCCCTCGGTCACCCTCGACAGCGGCCTGCGCGCGCTGATCCGTCCCGATCGGTTCGTGCCGGGCGCGTACGAACTCGTCGTCGACGGCACGCCGCAGTCGCACGTCAACCTCGACGACCCGACCGAGCTGTTCTTCGAGTACGTGAGCCGGATGGGCCATGTCATCGACCGTCTCAAGCAGCCGGGTGAGCCCCTCACGGCGCTGCACCTCGGGGCGGGCGGTCTCACGATCCCGCGCTACGTCGAGGCGACGCGGCCCGGGTCGCGTCAGCAGGTCATCGAGCTGGAGCCGAAGCTCGTGGAGCTCGTGCGCGGCGCGCTCCCCCTCCCGCGCGGGGCGTCGATCCGGGTGCGATACGGCGACGCGCGGACGACGCTCGAGAAGCTGCCCGGCGGCCTCCGCGGCACGGTCGACCTGCTCGTGGTCGACGTCTTCGGCGGGGCGCTCACGCCGCCCCAGGTCACGAGCCGGGAGTTCTACGCGGCGGGCGCGGCGTTCCTCGCACCGGACGGGGTCATGCTCGTGAACATCGCGGACGGCGGGCTGAGCGGCTCGCCGAACGCCGCCTTCGCCCGGTCGCAGGCGGCCACGCTCCTCGACGTCTTCGGCGCACCGGAGCGGGTCGCGGTCCTCGCGGAGCCGCAGGTGATCCGCAGCCGGCGCTTCGGCAACTTCGTGCTCGTGGGCTCGGCGCGCGAGCTGCCCGAGGAGTGGATGGGCCGCATCCTCGCCGGCGGACCGCACCCGGCGGGGCTGCTCACCGGCGTCGATCTGCGCGACTGGACCGCGGGCGCGCCGGTGACGACCGACGACAACGCCCAGGGGTCGCCCGATCCGAACCGCAGCATCTTCACCCGACGGCTCGGCGGATGAGACGAGCCGGCGGGCCCATCGCGGCGGCGGTCGTCGCAGTGGTGCTGCTCGCCGGCTGCGCGTCCGTGCCCGCGCCGGACCCGCGTCCGACCGGATCGGGACGGGCCGTGGTCTCGGACGTCGTGACCGGTCTCGAGAGCCCGTGGTCGATCCTGCGCCGGGACGACGGGACGATCCTGGTCAGCCAGCGCGACGACGGCCGGATCATGCGCGTCGACGGCGGCGAGCCGCGCCCGATCGGCACCGTTCCCGGCGTGGTGCACCAGGGCGAGGCCGGCCTGCTCGGGATCGCGTTCCGCGACGGATGGCTCTATGCCTACGAGACGACGGCGGACGACAACCGCGTGGTGCGGATGCGGCTCGGCGACGGCCCTTCGACAGGCGCAGGACAGCGCCTCGTGCTCGGCTCTCCCCAGGTCGTGCTGAAGGGCATGAGGAAGGCCGGCAATCACAACGGCGGCCGCATCGCGTTCGGCCCGGACGGAATGCTCTACGTCACCGTCGGCGACGCGGGCACGACGTCCGACGCGCAGGAGCTCGACTCGCTGAACGGCAAGATCCTGCGGATGACGCCGGAGGGGCGGGTGCCGGCCGATAACCCGTTCCCGGGCTCCTACGTCTACTCGTACGGGCACCGGAACCCGCAGGGTCTCGCCTGGGACGCGGACGGGCAGCTCTGGGCGTCGGAGTTCGGACAGGACACCTGGGACGAGCTGAACCGCATCCGCCCCGGCGCGGACTACGGCTGGCCGACCGTCGAGGGGAAGGCCGGTGACGACCGGTTCGTCGACCCGGTCGCGCAGTGGCGCACCGACGACGCGAGCCCGAGCGGGCTCGCGTTCCTCGACGGCTCGCTCTGGATGGCCGGCCTCGGCGGCGAGCGGCTCTGGCGCATCACGATCGGCCAGGACGGCCGCGCGGCGAGCTCCGTGCTCCTCGCGGGCGACGACAGCCGCGGGCGGCTGCGCGACGTCGCGCCGGGCCCCGACGGGGGCCTCCTCGTGCTGACCGACAACACCGACGGGCGCGGGACGCCGCGGCCCGGCGACGACCGGCTGCTGCGGATCGGGGTGCCGGCCTCCTGACGTCGGCGACGATCCGGCGCGACGTCCGCCGCATCCCGCATCATGGACGCACGATGGCGGAGCTGGACCGGGTGCGCACGTGGGCGGAGGCCCTCATCCGGCTGCACCTCGACGACGGTTGGAGCTTCGCGTTCGACAACGCACGCACCCGCGCCGGGCTCTGCAACTACGACCGCAAGCGGATCTCGGTCTCGAAGCTGCTGGCCGAGCGCTACGAGGACGACGAGATCCACCAGGTGCTGCTGCACGAGGTCGCGCACGCGCTCGCCGGGCCCGCGGCCGGTCACGGACCGCGGTGGAAGCGCACGGCCCAGGACCTCGGCTACGTGGGCAAGCGGCTCCATGACGGTGCCGTCGCGAGCGAGCTGGCGCCGTGGGTGGGCACCTGCCCCGCCGGCCACCGCCACTACCGCTACCGCGCGCCGACCCGGCCGCTCAGCTGCGGCAGGTGCTCACGGCGCTTCGACGCGGCGTTCCGCATCGAGTGGGAGCGTCGCGCCTGAGAGGATCGCTCGCGTGACGCTGAGCATCGACTTCGTGGACCGCGCCTCCGCGGTCGCGCCGTGGCTCGCCGCCCGGTTCGACCACCTCGCGCCCGCGACGGAGCGCGATGCGGCCGACGCCGAGGAGCTGTCCGCCGCCATCGAGCGGCTCGTCGTCGCGACCGCCGACGAGACCACCCGTCGGGCGGACGACGTCGACACCGTCAACCTCTTCGCGGCGACGCCGGACGTGCCGCCCGTCCTCGACGGCGGTCGTCGACGAGCGGGAGGCGGCCAGGTGCGGATCGCGCAGGCGCTGTCGTCGATCGCCCGCGACGCGATCGCCATCCTCGCCGCCGACGACGGGCGGATCCGCAGGTGCGCCGGCTGCGGACGCGTCTTCCACGACGACTCCCGCACCGGCAACCGCCGGTGGTGCTCGATGCTGACCTGCGGCAACCGGGCGAAGGTCGCGGCCTTCCGCGCGCGCCAGCGGGTCGAGTAGCGCGGGCGCCCCTCGAGACCCGGGACGCGGGGGCGACACGCCCGGACTTGCGCCGGATGATCCGGTCCCTCATTATGAGGACACCGCGCGTTCCCCGACGGTGCGGGCCCGCACCCTCCCCCCGCTGACAGCGGCCTCCCCCCGACCTGCGCTTCCCCCTGCTCACCCGGTGATTCCGGGCGAATGTCGATCGGCCGCGACGAATCCCGAAGGCTCCCCCCGGCCATGCCCGCGTCGCCCGCATCCCCGTCCCCCACGTCCCCCGCTCGCGCCCGACGGCGTTCGGGTCTGCTGATCGGCGCGGCCGTCACCGTGCTCGCCCTCGTCGGCGTCGTGGTGCCGCTCCAGGGCGCGCTCGCCGCACCCGACACCACGCCGCCGTCGTCGCCGAGCAGCCTGTCGGCGAGCTACTACGGCGGCGTCGGGACCGTCCTCACCTGGGGCAGGGTCTCGGCCGGGGACCTGGCGACCTACCGCGTGTACCGCTCGAGCACCCCGGCGGTTACGACCTCGTCGACCCTCGTGACGTCGACCACGTCGCTCAAGGCGACCGACGCGACCGCGACGGGCGGCGCGTCCTACTCGTACGCCGTGGTCGCGGTGGACACCTCGGGCAACGTCTCGAAGCTCTCGAGCGTGAAGACGATCGTCGCCAAGGACACCACCAAGCCGAGCACGCCGTCGAGCCTCAGGGCCACGGCGGCGGGCGACGGGATCACGCTGGACTGGGCCGACAACGACCAGCCGGACCTGCGGGGCTACTCGGTGTCGCGGAGCGGCTCGTCGAGCGGGAGCTACGCGCTCCTGACCCCCTCGCCGATCACCGCCTCCCGATTCACGGACGCCCAGGCACCGGCCGGCGTCAAGTCGTACTACCGCGTCACCGCGATCGATCTCAGCGGCAACGTCTCCTCCTCCGCCTCCGCGTCGGCGACCCGTCCGGCCGGAGCACCGGTCGCCCCTGCCGCACCGTCCGGCTTCGTCGCGAAGCTCGGCTCGGCCGGTGTCCCGACCCTGTCCTGGAGCGCCTCGAGCGGCGCGACCGGCTACGTGCTCTCGCGCTCCGCCTCGGCCGCCGGTCCGTTCACCCGCATCAACGCCGGGTCGACGACCGCGACCAGCTTCACCGACTCCGGCGCCCCGGTGGGCGCCACCGCGTACTACACGCTCACGGCGACGAACGCGGCCGGGTCGAGCTCCGCCGTGTCGGCGTCTGTCGCCGTGCCGCGCGACAGCACGCCCCCGAAGGCGCCCTCCAGCCCCAAGGTCGCCGTGATCCCGACCGGCGGCGTGACGGTCTCCTGGAAGGCGAACGCCGAGGCCGACCTCGCCGGCTACCTCGTGATGAAGCGGAACGGCGACGACGTCTACGTGCCCTGGACGCCGACCGGGTCCGCGTCGACCCTCGTCACGCCCTCGTTCAGCGACCTCTCGGTCGTCGAGGGGGACACCGACTACTACCGGGTCCGTGCCGTCGACACCTCCGGCAACCAGTCCTCCTACCTCTCCGTCACGGCGAAGAACCCGATGGTCGCGCCCGGCGCGCCCACCTCTCTCAAGGTGACCCAGGATCCGACCGCCGGCCTCGACCTCGCCTGGACCGCGCCCAAGGATCTCGACCTGGCGGGGTACTCGATCTCGCGCAGCACCAGCTCGTCCGGCGTCTACGCGCTCCTGAAGACCATCCCGGTCGCCGACGCCGGCGCCTCGCTGCGCTTCGTGGACACGAGCGCGCCCAAGGGCGTGACGGTCTACTACCGGGTCACGGCGCAGGACGCCGTCGGCAACATCTCGAAGCCGAGCAGCACGGTCTCCGGCACCTCGCTCACCACGCCCATCCCGATCCCGGTCGAGCAGACGGTCATCACGGTCGGACCGGGGGGCGACGTGCCGACGGTCACGCAGGCGCTCGCCGCGATCCCCGCGGGTTCGCTCGCCGCGTACCGCATCGACATCGCACCGGGCACGTACTCCGAGGCGTTCGAGGTCTCCCGCTCCAACGTGACCCTGCACGGCACCGGCGCGACGCCCGGCGACGTGGTGATCAGCGCCGCCCGCGCCTCGGGCAGCAGCGACCCGGACGAGCCGGAGGCGACGCTCGGCACCGCCGGCAGCGCCGTCGTGTCGGTGACCGGGTCGAACGTCACCCTCGACAACCTCACCGTCGCGAACACCTTCGACGAGGCCGGCAACCCGCAGATCACGAACGCCCAGGCGGTCGCGCTGCGCGTCGAAGGCGACCGCTTCGTCGCCGACACCGTCCGCCTTCTCGGCAACCAGGACACGCTGCTCGCCGACACCCCGAAGCCCACCACGCGCATCCGGCAGTACTACGTCGACAGCTACATCGAGGGCGACGTCGACTACCTGTTCGGCGCGGGCACCGCCGTCTTCCAGCGCGACACCTTCCGCTCGCTCGACCGCGGCAAGAGCAACAACGGCTACCTGACGGCCGCCAGCACCGACAAGGGCAGCAAGTACGGCTTCCTCATCACCGACAGCAAGATCGTGAGCGACGCGGCGCCCGGCACCATCAACCTCGGCCGTCCCTGGCATCCGAGCGCCGACCCGGACGCGCTCGCCTCCGTCGTCATCATGAACACCTGGCTGCCCGCCGCGATCGACACGGCCGCGCCGTGGGACGACATGGCGTCGACCAACAGCTCGGGTGTGAAGGTCAACTTCTCCTGGCAGGATGCCCGCTTCGACGAGTACGCGAACATCGGCCCCGGCGCGACGATCAATGCGAACCGCCCGCAGCTCACCGCGAGCCAGGCCGCCAACGCCACCCCCGAGAAGTACCTCGCGGGCAAGGACGGCTGGAACCCGGTGACGGCGCCCTCCACCACCGTCCCCGCCACCCCGACGAACCTCGTCGCCGCGCCGGACACCCGCGTGGTCCACCTGACCTGGAGCGACGACACCACCGCCTCGGTCACCGGATGGAGCGTGTACCGCGCCGACGCGACCGGGCCGTTCACCAAGATCGCGTCCACCGTCGTCCCGAGCTACAGCGACAGCACCGTCACCGACGGCGCGACCTACCGCTACGTCGTCACAGCCGACAGCCGGAGCGGCGTCTCGTCGGCACAGAGCGCCGAGGTCTCGGTGCTCGTCGCGGCCGCACCGCTCGTCACCGACTTCTCGGTCGACCCGAACGGGCCCTCCGACGCGACCCACTTCACCACCCTGGCCGCGGCCCTTGCCGCCGCCCCCGCGGGCACCGCCACCGACCCCACGGTCATCTCGCTGGCCGCGGGTCGCTACGCCGAGTACGACACGATCGCCAAGCCGTACACCATCGTGGTCGGCGCGACCGGCACCGCCTCCGACGTCGTGATCACCGGCAACCGCGCCGCGGGCACCCCCACGGGCACCGTGACCGACGGTATCCCCGACACCTACGGCACCTCCGGCAGCGCAACGCTCGTCATCACGGGCAACAACGTGCAGCTGCGGAACCTGACCGTCGAGAACGCCTACGTCGAGGGCACCTACGCCAACGGCCAGGCCGTCGCCCTGCGCACCACGGGCGACCGCCTGCGGTACGAGAACGTCCGTCTGCTCGGCAACCAGGACACCTGGTACGCCAACAGCCCGTCGACCACCACCCCGGCCCGCTCCTACTTCCACGGCGGGTACGTGGAGGGCGACGTCGACTTCATCTTCGGTCGCGGCACCGTCGTGATCGACGACTCGACGCTCAAGGCGCTCGACCACGGCACGTCTCCCAACGGCGCCGTGACCGCGGCGAGCACGGACGTCTCGCAGAAATACGGCATCCTCATCACCGACAGCCGGATCATCGGCACCGCCCCGGACGGATCGCAGAATCTCGGTCGTCCGTGGCAGCCGGGCAAGACCCAGGCCGACGGCAGCTCGGTGCCCGACACCAACGCCGTCGCGCAGGTCGTGGTCCGCGACACCTGGCTCGGCCCGGTGGTCAGCGGCACGCAGACCTGGACCAACATGATCAACAGCGGCGTCACCACCACGTGGCAGAGCGCCCGGTTCGCCGAGTACGACAACATCGGCCCCGGCGCCGGCACGTCGGCGACGCGGCCGCAGCTCACCGACGACCAGGCCGCGACGTACACGAGCACGGCCTACCTCGCCGGATCCGACGGCTGGAACCCTGTCGTCGACACCGCGCCGAGCACCGCGCCGGCCGCCGTGACGGGGCTCACCGCGACCCCCGACCACCAGCAGATCGGCCTGTCGTGGAACGACTCCGTCGACCCGCAGGTCGTCGGCTACCGGGTGTACCGCTCCACGGGCTCCGACCCGGTCGCGGCCGACGCCGCGCACCTCGTCGCCGAGGTCGCCAAGCCGAGCTACCTCGACAAGGGGCTGGTCGACGGCACCGCCTACGACTACCTCGTGGTCGCCGTCACCCGCGACGGCACGATCTCCCCCACTGTCGGCGTCTCGGCGACGCCCGCGGTCACGCCGCTCGTCGCCGACCTGACCGTCGCCGCCGACGGATCCGGCGACGTCACGACCCTGCAGGCGGCCCTCGCCGCCATCCCGGCGGGCACCCCGGCCCGACCGAAGGTCATCCTCGTGAAGCCGGGCGTCTACCGCGGCGTGGTGTCGTCCTCCAAGGCGAACATCATCATCGCCGGCACGACGGGCGACCCGCGCGACGTCGTCCTGACGTTCGACAACGCGAACGGCACCGCGGCCTCCGCCTCGACCTGCCCCGCCGTCACGGCCACGACCTGCGGCACGGCCGGCAGCGCGACGGTGACCCTCGGCGGCGCCGGCGTGCAGGTCCGCGACCTCACGATCCAGAACTCCTTCGACAGCGCATCGCACCCGGAGATCGGCAACTTCAACACCCAGGCCGTCGCCCTCCGCGCCACGGGAGACCGGCAGGTCTACCAGGACGTGCGGCTCCTCGGCGTCCAGGACACCCTGAACGCGGACGCCAGCGGCGGCATCTCGGCGGACGGCTCGGGGTACCCGCGCCAGTACTACGTCGACAGCTTCATCGAGGGCAACGTCGACTTCGTCTTCGGCCGCGCCACCGCCGTCTTCGACCGCACGACCTTCCACGCCACCGCGCACACCGGCGGAACGATCTTCGCGCCGAGCACCGCGAGCAAGGCGAAGGGCTACCTGGTCGTCGACAGCCGCATCGCGAGCGACAACGACGGCGCCTTCGCGCTCGGCCGTCCGTGGCGCGCCTGGAACGACGGCGCCTACGCCGACAACTCGCGCGGCGAGACGACGATCAAGAACACCTGGATCGCCGCCGGGATCACGACGTCCCAGCCCTGGATCGACTTCGCGCCCAACGCGTGGACCGACGGCCGCTTCGCCGAGTACGGCGACACCGGCCCCGGCGCGACCGTCAACGCGAACCGCCCGCAGCTGAACGCCGACCAGGCGTCCTCCCGCACCGCGGCCGCCTACCTCCAGGGCGGCGACGGCTGGAACCCCGTCGCGGATCCGACCCCGCAGACCGCCCCGACCTCGCCCTACGGTCTGAGCGCCGCGGCCGGGAGCGGGCAGGCCGTTCTGAGCTGGCAGGAGAACGCGGAGGCCGACGTGGTCGGGTACCGCGTCTACCGCGACGGGAGCCTCGTCGCCACGACGAGCGGCGCGGGATACACCGCGACCGGGCTGCTGAACGGCCGCTCGTACGGCTTCCAGGTCAGCGCCCTCGACGCGGCCGGCGACGAGTCGCCGCTCTCCGCCACCGTGAGCGTCACGCCCGCGATGCGGATCGACGCGACCGTGCAGGCCGGCGGTGCGTACCCGACCCTGCAGGCGGCGGTCGACGCCGCGCCCGGCACCGCGCCGTGGGTCGTCCAGGTCGCCCCCGGCACCTACAGCGGCACCACCACCATCACCCGGTCGAACGTGACCGTGGTCGGCGGAGGGGCCGGCGCGGGCGACGTCACCCTGACGAACGCCACCGCGACGCCCACAATGACGATCACCGGATCGAACGTGAGCGTCTCCGGGATCGGCATCCAGAACACCTCCGGCGTCAGCAACGGGCCGGCCGTGTCCATGACCGGAGACAAGATCCTGCTGAGCGGGGTCGCGCTGAGCGCGACCGATCGCGCGGTGTGGGCCGACGTGCCGACCGCGGGCGCGACCAGCCGGCAGCTGATCGAGGCGTCGACCATCACGGGCGCGACGAACATCGTGCTCGGCCGGGCGACCCTCGTCATCCACGCCAGCACGATCATCCCCACCCGCACCTCGGGCACCGTGCTCATCCCGTCCACGACGGCGACCGGTGGCAACGGGATCCTCGTGATCGGGTCGAGCATCGCCCCGGCCCCCGGAGTGAGCGACGTGCGGCTCGGAGCCCCGTACGCGCAGGGCCCGACGAGCGCGTCGAACGCCCCGCAGGCGATCATCCGCGACACCGCGATGGCGGCTGGTATCAAGTCCAGCCCGTGGCAGGACTTCAACGGGTACGCCTGGCTCAACGCGCGGTTCGCGGAGTACGCCAACACCGGCGCGGGCGCGACGGTCACGGCCACGCGTCCCCAACTGTCGCCGGCCGACTCCGTGGGGGTCACCGTCGCCAACTGGATCGGCGCCCCGAGCTGGTACCCGGCGATCGCCGACCCGGCCACCCCGGCCGACGTGACGCCGACCGGGCCCGTCACGGGTCTGACGGCGACCACCGGTGATGCGACGGCGACGCTGAGCTGGACGGCTCCGACGGACGCCGACCTCGCCGGCTACGCGATCTACCGTGCGGCGGGCTCCGGCGTGACGCCCTCCCCGGCGACCCTCGTCGCCCGGGTCGGCCTCGTGTCGTCCTTCGTCGACGCGGGTCTCGTCAACGGCTCGACCTACACCTGGGCCGTGGTGGCGCTCGACGCCGTGGGCAACCGCGCCGGCGCCACGACCGTGACGGCGACACCCGCCGACACCACGCCGCCGGCCGCTCCCACGGGCCTCAGCGGCGTCGCGGCGGACGGCAAGGCGATCCTCTCCTGGACCGCGAACGCCGAGTCCGACCTCGCCGGCTACAACGTGTACCGCGACGGCACCAAGATCACCTCGGCTCCCCTCGCCGCCGCCTCCTTCACCGATACGGGGCTCGTCAACGGCACGTCCTACGCCTACCGCGTGACCGCGGTCGACACCGCCGGCAACGAGTCGGCGCCGAGCAGCAGCGCCGCGGTCGTCCCGGCGCCCGGCGACAACGTGCCGCCCGCGGTCCCGACGGGCGTCTCGACCGTCCTCGGTCGCAACGCCGTGACCGTCCACTGGACGGCGGTCGGCGACGCCGACCTGGCCGGCTACGACGTGTACCGCGCCTCCGGCTCGAGCACCGCGGCGCTGATCGGCTCCGTCGGCGCGGCCGGCACGTCGTTCACGGACCCGACCGTGGCGATCGGCACGACGTACTCCTACACCGTGGTGTCGAAGGACGGATCCGGCAACGCGTCGGCGCCCTCCGCGGCCGCCGCGGCGACGCCCCTCAAGGTCGACATCGTCGTCGCGGCCGACGGCTCCGGCGACGCCACGACCCTGCAGGCGGTGCTCGGGCAGGTCGACGGCACCGGCGCCCTCGTGGCGGCCAACCCCGGCAGCCTCGCCAACAACGCCGACTACAGCTCGCAGGGGTACCGCACGATCCTCGTGAAACCTGGCACCTACACGGGTCCGGTCGTGAGCGGCAACCGTTACGGCGTCAACATCGTCGGCGCCACCGGCAACCCGGCCGACGTCGTCATCACGGCGCCCGGCGGAACGGTGCCGACGATGTCCGTCTCCGGCAACCAGTGGACCTTCCGATCGCTGACGCTGCAGAGCGTCGCCGCCTCGGCGGGCGCCCAGGCGACGGCCGTCCAGGTCAAGGCCGGTGACAAGCAGGTGTTCGACAACGTCCGACTGCTCGGCGACAAGCAGACGGTGCTCGCCTCCACGGCCAACAGCACGACGTTCAGCCGTATCTACATCACGAACTCGTTCATCGAGGGCGGCGCGGATCTGATCGTCGGCCGCGCGGTGACCGTCGTCGACCGGAGCACGATCCACGTGCTCGACCGGCCGGGCGCCTCCCTCACCGACTCGTCGATCGCCGCCGGTTCGCCCTACGGCTTCCTGATCACGAACAGCAGCATCGTGACCGACGGCGCCGCGAACACGATCTACCTTGGTCGGCCGTACTCGACGCAGGGCCAGGCCCAGGTCGTCGTGCGGAACACGGCGCTCGGCGCCGCGATCGTCGTCGCCAAGCCCTGGAACGACTGGGATGCCGTGACCACGTGGACCGCGGGCCGCTTCTCCGAGTACCAGAACTCGGGGCCGGGTGCCGCGATCGTCGACCCGACGACGCGACCGCAGCTGAGCGACGCCGCGGCGGGCGGCTTCACCGCCGCGAGCTACCTCGCGGGCGCCGATGGCTGGAACCCGACCGGCCGATGAGGAACACAGGAATGATGTCGATGTCCCGGTTCGCCGGTGCCCTGGTCACCGTCGCCCTCGCGGGCGCCCTGGCCCTCGCCGGCGCGTCCGCCGCCTCCGCGGCCCCGGTCGCCGCCTCCGCCGCGACCCCCGGCGTCTCGGCCACCTGCTCGACCCTCACGGTCAAGCCGCAGGGCTTCGCCGACAAGGGCGAGCTCCGCGTCGTCGTCGACGGCGAGGTCCAGACCGACGGCTCAGCCCAGAAGGACGCGTCCGGCGACGACTGGAGCGTCTTCACGGGCAGCTACGCCGGCGTCTACGCGTTCGACCCCCGCGTCGCGCACCGATACTCGATCCAGATCAACTCCTTCGCCGCGGACAGCGCCGGGCGCACGTTCTCGTCGGGCACCGGATCCGACTCCACGTGGAGCGGCACGACGACGCCGTGCGACCCGGTATCGCTGCGGGTCGCGGCCACGAACTGCATCAGCCCGGGATCAGCTGCGAAGCAGGGTCTCGACCTCACGATCGGCGAGCTGCGTCGCAGCACGACCTACCTCGTCGAGGTGATGACCGACGGCGCCGTGGTGACGCACTTCCAGTTCCGCACCCAGCCCGAGGTCACCAAGCACTTCTCCGGTCTGGTGGCGGGCACCGACTATCTCGTCCGCGTCACCGACCAGTCGGATGACGAGCTCTCGACGTCGCAGCACATCACGATCCCCGGTTGCGCCTCCGCGATCGACCTCGACGCGAGCGTCGCGCTCTGCACGTCCGGCACGGGCACGACACCGATCACCGCGGATCTGGGCGACCTGGTCGTCGGCCGCGGCTACCAGGTCGCGCTCACCTCGGACGGCTCGAGCCAGCAGCTGCCGGTCGTCTCCATGCGGGGCGACGACCGTTCCCACAGCGTCCGGTTCGCCGGGCTCGCGCCGGGGTCGTACCGCGTCGCCGTCAGCGACGACGCCGCGCCTCGCACGACGCGGAGCGGATCGCTCACCGTCACGTCCTGCTCGACCGGGATGGGCGACAGCGCCACCGGCGGCGTCAGCGCGGGCGGCGTCGCGGGGGCGGACACCCGCGGGGGGGCGGGAGGTTCCGCGTCCACCGCGACGCAGCTGAAGACCCTCGCGCTCACCGTGACCGCGGACGGCGCGCCGGTCGACATCGCCGACTCCGCATCCGGCTCCGCGGCGCAGCCGAAGGTCGGAGCACCGACCGCGACGCTCGCCCGGACCGCGGACGCAGGCCCGTTGGTCATCGCGGGGATCGCGATCCTCGCCGCGCTCCTCCTCCTCGCCGCGATCGTGATCTGGATCGTCCGCCGCCGTCGGAACGGCGGCGCGGAGGCCGCTACTCCGTGACCTGGACGTCCTTCCAGAACGCGACGTAATTGGAGAAGTCCTTGCCGACGCGCTCGAACGCGGTCGGATACGGCGTCGGGTAGCTCCAGGCGCGGTCCTGCAGCAGCTCGCCGGAGGCCGGGTCCTTGACGGAGAAGTACTGGCACTCGCCCTTCCATGGGCAGGTGTAGGGCGTCGGGCTCTCCTGGAGGAACTCCGACTTCACGCTCGAGGGCGGGAAGTACGCGTTGCCCTCGATGTGGATGATGTCCTCGGCCGGAGCCTCGGCGATGACGGTGCCGTTCAGCGTTGCGGTAGCCATGTGAGGGTCAACCCGCCGGGGCCTCGCGGGATTCCCGCAACTCCTGCCAGCGCGCCAGCATGCGATCGCCGCCTCTCCCCCACTGGAGAGGCCCGATCCCGCCGATGCCCGCGCGGCCGAGGCCGATCGGGATGTCTGTCCGCTGTCCGTGGCGCTCGATCGTCGCGGTGATCGCTTTGACGGGCGCGAGGATCGACACCCAGTTCATCGAGAGCTGCACGTCCAGCACGTGCGGCCAACAGACTCCGAGCAGGACCGCACCGTCGCGCGAGCACAGGAAGAAACCCTTGCGATCAGCCCCGACGAAACCCCACCCCAACGCGATCGGCTCAGCCTGACCGGCGCTGCGCAGCGCCGCCCTCGTCTGTGACGTGGCGTACATCAGCCAGACGTCGGCCTCCGGATGCTTGCGCTTCACCCGGCGGGACGCGGATCGCACCCACCACAAGAGCGCCAGATTGATCGCACCGGCGAGGGCAGCGAACCCGAGGAAGGTCGCCGCGCCGTCGAGCATCGGCCGCCACGCCCCGGTGCCGAGATGCACGGCCGATTGCACGATCGCGATCGACAACGCGACAACGATAGCGATCGCGGAGGTGACCAATCCCCGGTCCTTCGGCATGCCGCGAGGCTACTCGGCGCGCAGCTCCCGGGCGCTGACCGAGGCGCTGACGAGATGCCGCGTCGCGGTGCGCAGGCCCCGGTAGGCGGCCGCCGCCGCCGCGGCCTCGGGCGACTGGTGATCGATGCCGACGCCGGCGATCGCCTCGATGATCGCGCCGGCGGCGAGGAGGTCCTCGACGGCGAAGCGCAAACTCCCGTCGGGGCGTGCCGCTCCGGCGGCGACCACCGCGATGCGAAAGCGACCGCCGAGCCGCTCCTGCTCGGCGAGCGCCCACGCGGCGATCTCGTCCGCCTCCTCGAGGGTGCGGGATCCGTCCGCGCCGTCCAGCTGGTCGACCCAGAGGACCGCGTCGGCGTCGACCGCGATCGCGTCGCGACCGGGCGCGCCCCAGTCGAACCGCACCTGGTAGGAGGTCTGGGACGCCGCGCTCACGCGAGCAGGCTATCCGCCCCCATCTCGCGGGCGATCAGGGCGAAGTCATGCGGCGTCACCTCGAGGTGGCCGCGGCGCAGCTGGAATCCCCAGTTGGGGTTGCCACGGGTGAGGTCGAGCACGTCGAGGAGCGGCGCGATCGGGGCGGGGACCGCGGCGCCGTCGTAGTCGACCTTGCGTCGCCAGGGGCGGAAGTCGCCTTCCTCCGACTGCCAGGGCTCGCCCGGCGCGATGCGGCCGATCGCGGTGAATTCGCGGAGCGGATCGCCCTGGGGGTAGCTCGTCTTCGGCGAGTAGTAGACGAATCCGTCGCCGGGCTGCATCCGCGCGACGCCCGCCCTCGCGCCGTGGTTGGTCTGCGCGATCCCGAGCGCGACGCCGCGCAGGACGTGCTCGCGCTGCACCACACCCAGCCAGTACCTCATGCCCGGATGATGCCGCCGACCGCCGACAGTGGGAGGCTGGAGCCATGCGCGTCGCCCTCAAGCTGGTGCTCGACTGCCCGCCCGACGCCGCGTGGGAGGCGCTGCAGTCGCCCGACGTGTTCCGGGAGGTGTTCCACCCCTTCGCGAACGTCGAGCCGATCGACCCGCCGGTGTTCCCCGAGCGCTGGCCCGACGGGGCGTCGCTCCTGCGGATCACCTCGTTCTCCGGCCTGGTGCCGCTCGGCGACCAGATCGTCGACCTGTCGCGGACGGTGCGCGGCGACACCCGCATCCTCGAGGACGCCGGCCACCCGGTCACCGGACCGCTCGCCCCGCTGACGCTCTGGCGCCACCGGATGGCCGTGTCGCCGACCGAGGACGGCCGGACCCTCTACCGCGACCGGCTCGACTTCCGCGGCCCGGTGGCCGTGCCGTTCTGGCCGGCGCTCTGGGAGCTCTGGCAGTACCGCGGCGGTCGGCTCAAGAAGCTGGCGCCGACGTTCGCGACGCGGTTCACGCGATGACCCCGCTCGACGTCGTCGACTGGCGCCGCACGGTCTTCGCGCTCTACGAGACGGTGCGCCGCGAGGACGACCCGGCGACGGCGCACCGGCTCTGGCGCGACGGACGCGACGCGCTCTTCGCGAACCACCCGGCCACGCCGCTCCTGCCGGAGGACCGCGCGGGCTTCACCGGGCTCCCGGTCGCCGACTACGATCCGGCGTGGCGCTTCACCCTCGAGCTCGAGCCGGCGGACCCCACCGGGTTCGCCTTCGAGACCGGCACCGACGGCACGGTCGTCTTCGAGCGCGCCGGGCTCGTGCGCGTGCCGGAGGTCGGGTCGTTGGAGGTCTGGCGGCTCACCGGCTACGGCGGCGGCCTCTTCGTGCCGGTCAAGGACGGCCTGAAGGGCCGGCACGGCGGAACCTACGGCGGCGGGCGCTACCTGCTCGACACCATCAAGGGCGCCGATCTCGGCTCCGACCCGGCGGCGAACACGCTCGTCATCGACTTCAACTTCGCGTACAACCCGTCGTGCGCCTACGACCCCGCGTGGGCGTGCCCGCTCGCCCCCGCCGGCAACACGGTCGCGGCCGAGATCCCCGTCGGCGAGCTGTATTTCGGCTCGTACTGATACGGTGGATGACGGCGGAGCTCAGCGCCCGCCCGCGTCGTAGAACGCTTCCCTCGCCGCCCGTGTGCTGATCGAGCCTGTCGACATCAGCTCAGGGCCCGGCTGACATCTTCTCTGCGGCGAACTTCTGCGCCCATCGGCGCCGTCGCCCATCCCACGAAAGACCCGTACGACTCCTATGTCCGACATCACGTTCGGCACGCTCGGCGTGCCCTATCCGCTCCTCGAGGTGCTCACCTCCGAGGGCAAGACCACCCCGTTCCCGATCCAGGCCGACACGCTGCCCGACTCCCTCGCGGGGCGCGACGTGCTCGGCCGGGGCCGCACCGGCTCCGGCAAGACGCTCGCCTTCGCGCTGCCGCTCGTCGCCCGTCTCGGCACCCGCCTCGCCGGCGGTGCGCGCCGCGCCGGCCGTCCGTTGGGCCTCGTCCTCGCACCGACCCGCGAACTCGCCACCCAGATCGAGGCGACCATCGCCCCGCTCGCCGCGGCCTACGGTCTCACCACGACGACGGTCTTCGGCGGCGTCTCGCCGAACCGGCAGATCGCCGCGCTCAAGGCAGGCGTGGACATCGTCGTCGCCTGCCCGGGCCGCCTCGAGGACCTCATGAGCCAGAAGCAGGCGCACCTCGACGCGATCGAGATCACCGTGCTCGACGAGGCGGACCACATGGCCGACCTCGGCTTCCTCCCCGGCGTGACGCGGATCATGGCCGCGACCCCCGCCGACGGGCAGCGGATGCTGTTCAGCGCCACGCTCGACCGCGGCGTCGACAAGCTCGTCGCCCGCTTCCTGCACAGCCCCGTGCGGCACGAGGTCGACGAGGAGACCTCGCCGGTCGTCGACATGACGCATCACGTGTTCGGGGCGGCCGACGTCGCCGCCAAGAACGACCTCGTGCGCGCGCTCGCCTCGGGCACCGGCCGTCGCATCCTCTTCATGCGCACCAAGCACCAGGCGAAGAAGCTGGCGCGCACGCTCACCGAGTCCGGGATCCCGGCCGCCGACCTGCAGGGCAACCTCTCGCAGGCGCACCGCGAGCGCAACCTCGCGGCGTTCGGCGCGGGCGAGATCCGCGTGCTCGTCGCGACCGACGTCGCGGCGCGCGGCGTGCACGTCGACGACGTCGAGCTGGTCGTGCACGTCGATCCGCCGGCCGAGCACAAGGCGTACCTCCACCGCAGCGGCCGGACCGCGCGAGCCGGCTCGTCGGGCGACGTCGTCACGATCGTCCTGCCGACGCAGGAGGGCGACCTCAAGCAGCTGCTCCGACGCGCCGACATCACGGCGCCGATCCAGCGGGTGACCGCCTCCGACGCGGCCGTGACCGCCCTCGTCGGCGAGGTCGCCGCTCACGTCACCCCGGCGCCGCGCGAGCAGCGTCCGCAGGGTGGCGGCGGCGCCTCGACCGGCGCCAATGCGCAGCGCAAGCGCGCGAATCGCGAGGCACGTGCCGGCGGCACCGGCGGAGGGCGCGGCGCACAGCAGCGCTCGCGCGACGGCCAGGCCGCGGCGCAGCCCGCCGGCTCCGGCCGTCCGCGTCGCGATCGCTCGGGTCGCGCTGCCGGATCGTCCGCGGGTGCGGCGCGCTCGGGCCAGTCGTCGACCCGCGGCGGCAGCACGCCCGTGTGGTCGTCCGGCGGCGGCGCGAGCTCCGGCTCGACCCGCGCGGGCGGCGGCCAGTCGGCTCCGTCCGGCAACCCGCGTCGCGGCGGCCGCCGCGCCGGGCGTCCGGCGGGCACGTCCCGCTAGGCCCCGGCCGGCCGGGCGCGGCGCGGCGCACGACGCCGCGATCGGTTGCTCGGCGCCCGCCCGGCGTCGTGATGCCGATCTCGGCGCTCCTAGCCGAGCACTCCGACGGAGGCGAGCGCCGCGCGCAGCAGCGTGCCGCGGCCTCCCTCCAGCTCGGCGTGCACCTCGGGGCTCGACGCCTCGGCGGGCGTCAGCCACGACACCTCGAGCGCGTCCTGACGCGGCTCCAGGGTGCCGGTGATCGGCACGACGTAGGCGAGCGCGACGGCGTGCTGGCGCTCGTCGACGTAGGCGCTCAGCCCCGGGATCGGGAAGTACTCGGCGACGTGGAACGGCACCGGGCTCGCCGGCAGCTGCGGGAACGCCATCGGCCCGAGGTCCTTCTCGAGGTGGCGGAACAGGGCGTCGCGCAGGGTCTCGCCGAACATGACCCGTCCGCTCACGATCGTGCGCGTGATGTCGCCGTGCGCGTTGGCGCGCAGCAGCAGCCCGACGCTCGTCACGACGCCGAGGCCGTCGACCCGCACCGGCACCGCCTCGACGTACAGGATCGGGATCCGGCGACGCACGTCGGCGAGCTCCTGATCGGTCAGCCACGCCGAGTTCGGCTCGCGGGGCTCGAAGTCGTCGGGAGGCGGGTCCGGGGTGCCGACGGAGCTCATGCCCCCATTGTGTCCGCTCGCGCGGGCTAGCCTCGACACATGGAGATCGACGCCTCGGCCGTCATCTGGAACCGCGACGATCGCGAGGGCCGCCCGCTCCTCCTCATCCTCCACGGGCTGGGCGCGAACGAGCACGACTTCCTGCCGATCGTGCCGATGCTGCCCGAGGGCCTCGCGATCGGGTCGGTGCGCGCGCCGATCGCGTTCCCGCCGGGCTGGTCGTGGTTCCCGCCGGAGCAGACGGCCGAGCTGCCGGCGCAGGTCGACGACGCCGCGGATGCCGTGATCCGCTTCATCGAGGCGCAGCCGGCGCCGTCCTCGGTCGGTCTGCTCGGCTTCTCGCAGGGCGGCGCGATCACGGTGCACGTGCTGCGGCGCCGACCGGAGCTGCTCGACTACGCGGTGAGCCTCGCGGGATTCCTCCCCGGCACCGGCGACGACACCGCGCTCGCGGCCCGCCGCCCGCCGCTCTTCGTCGGCTGGGGCGAGTCCGACGACGTGGTCCCCGCGGCCTGGCACACCATGCTCGTGGAGTGGGCGCGCCCGCTGACCGCGCTCGAGGAGCGCACCTATCCGGGGCTCGTGCACGCGGTCTCCGAGCAGGAGATCGCCGACGCCGCCGCGTTCGTCGAGGCCCATCGGGGATGACGCCGGCCGTCGCGCTCGACGTCGACGCGATCCGATGGAGCGCCTCGCCCGAGGCGCGGCTCGGCCGCCCGCTGCTGCTCGCGATGCACGGCCGGGTGAGCGGCGAGCAGCGGCTCGTCGCCGCATCGGCGGCGTGGCCCGAGGACTACGTCATCGCCCACCTGCGCGCGCCGTGGCCCGAGGACGACCGCTGGTCGTGGTTCGCCGCCGACAACGAGCGCGGCGATCCGCGACCCGAGGACGCGATCGCGTCGGCCGACGCCGTGCTCGGCTGGCTCGCGACCCTGCCGCCCCCGCCGCTCGTCGGCGCGGGCGGGTTCTCGCAGGGCGGCGCGATGGCGCTCGAGCTGCTCCGCCGCGATCCCGACCGGGTGGCGTTCGCGGTGAACCTCGGCGGCTTCTCCGTCCGCGGCGATCGCGAGCGCGACGCCGAGCTGCGGGAGCGGCGTCCGCCGGTCTTCTGGGGGCGCGGCGGGATGGATGACGTGATCCGCCCGTCCGCGATCGACCGCACGACGGCGTGGCTCGACGCCCACGCGACGACGACCGCGCGGCTCTATCCGCGACTGCGGCACACGGTGTCGCGGCGGGAGGCGGAGGATGCCGGCGCCTTCCTCCGCGAGCGGCTGGGCGGCGGGGCCGACGAGCGCGACTAGGCCGGCGCGGCGTCCAGCCCCTCCGGCGCCGGGCCTCGCGCGGCCCGCATCGCGGCGCGCCCCGACGGCACGAGAACTGCGATGAGCATGACGGCCGCCGTCGCGACGCCGCCCAGCACGAGCAGCAGCTGCACGCTCACGACGTCGGCGAGCGGACCGAACCCGACCATGCCGATGGGCGTCGCGAGCGCCATGACGATGCCGACGTAGGAGAACACGCGGCCGAGCCTCTCCGGATCGGAGGTCTCCTGGATGAGGGTCATGAAGGGCGCCGAGAACGCCGGCACGACGAGCCCGAACAGGAACATGACGCCGTAGAAGATCCAGAGGTTCGGGCTGAATCCGAGCGCGACGTCGAGGATCGCGAAGCCGAACGTCGAGGCGAGGATGAGCCCGAGCCGGCTGCGCTTCGCGAGGAACGTCGACACCGCGACCCCGCCGAGCGTCATGCCGATGCCGAACGCGATCTCCATCCCCGCGAGCATCCACGGCTCGTCGCCGAACGAGCGCGCGATCATGAGCGGCGTCAGGAACGACGGCGCGACGGTCAGCAGGAAGATGATCGTGAAGACGGCGAGCAGCCACCGCACGACCCCGTGCCCGCCGACGTAGCGCAGGCCGTCGGCGAGGTCGGCGAAGTAGCCGGTGGTGGACTCCGTCATCCGCTGCAGCGACGGCACCCGCACGACCGCCATGAGGCCGATGCCGATGACGGCGGTGACGACGTCGATGAAGAACGTGGGCACGATCCCGACCAGCCCGAAGACGAGCCCCGCGGCGGCGGGCGCGACGAGCGTCATCGCCGACTGCACCGTGCCGAACAGCCCGTTGACCCGCAGGAGCTGATCCGGCGGCGTGATCTGCGGGATCATCGCCTGCACCGCCGGCTGCTGCACCCCGGCGCCGACCGAGCGCACCCCGACGGCCAGCAGGATGATCCCGAGCTCGGTGATGCCCGAGATCATGACGAGCGCGAGGGCGAGCGTCGTCAGCGCGATGACGCCGTCGGAGACCATGCCAGGATCCGGCGGTTGATCCGGTCGGCGAGCGTGCCGCCGAAGATCGACACGATCCCCTGCGGTGCGAACGCGGCGAGCGCGTAGAGGGCGAGCGCCCAGCCGGACTTCGTCTCGAGCGTCACGTACCACATGACCGCGTACTGGACGATCATCGAGCCGAACAGCGAGACCGTCTGCCCGCCGAGGAAGACCGCCACGTTGGCGCGCCAACGGGCGGGGACGTCCGGTGCCTCCGTGGCCGCCATGTGGACAGCGTACACATCGCCGCCGACACCGCAGCGGGGCTGAGAACCCGGCGGCGCGACGGTGGTCGGTCGGAAGATATGGGGATGGCCTCCGCCCTCGATCCGTTCTCGCCCGCCACGCGGGCGTGGTTCGAAGGCGCGTTCCGCGAGCCGACGCCGGCGCAGGCCGGGGCGTGGGAGGCGATCTCGTCCGGACGGCACGCGCTCGTGGTGGCGCCCACCGGTTCCGGCAAGACGCTGTCGGCGTTCCTGTGGTCGCTCGACCGCCTCGCGGCGACGCCGCCGCCGCCGGAGCGGAAGCACCGCACGCGGGTCCTCTACATCTCGCCGCTCAAGGCGCTCGGCGTCGACGTCGAGCGGAACCTCCGGGCGCCGCTCGTCGGCATCACCCAGACCGCCAAGCGGATGGGCACCGAGGTGCCGCCGATCACGGTCGGCGTGCGCTCGGGCGACACCCCCGCCGGCGACCGCCGGCTGCTGCTGCGGGAGCCGCCGGACATCCTCATCACGACACCCGAGTCGCTCTATCTCATGCTCACGAGTTCGGCGCGCGAGACCCTCGCCGGGGTCGAGACGGTGATCATCGATGAGATCCACGCGGTCGCGGCGACGAAGCGCGGCGCCCACCTCGCGGTGTCGCTGGAACGGCTCGACGCGATGCTCGAGGCGCCGGCGCAGCGCATCGGGCTCTCGGCGACCGTGCGGCCGGTGGAGGAGGTGGCGCGGTTCCTCGGCGGACCGGCGCCGGTCTCCATCGTCAAGCCGCCGATCCAGAAGACGTTCGACCTGCGCGTGGTCGTGCCGGTCGAGGACATGACGGAGCTCGGGGCGCGCCAGACGGACGAGGCGCTCGACGACGACGAGGGCGCGCTGCAGAGCGCCGGCTCGATCTGGCCGCACGTCGACCGCGCGATCGTCGACGAGATCCTGCAGCACCGCTCGACCATCGTCTTCGCGAACTCGCGCCGGCTCGCGGAGCGGCTCACGGCGTCGATCAACGAGCTGTACGAGGAGTCGCTGACCGGGGCGGCGCCGGCCGGGTTCCCGGCGCAGGCCGTCGGCGGCTCCGGCATCACGGGGGCCGCCAGGGTGGCGGCGGCGGTCTCCGAGACACCGGTGCTCGCCCGCGCCCACCACGGGTCCGTGTCGAAGGAGCAGCGCGCGATCATCGAGGACGACCTCAAGTCCGGGCGGCTGCGCTGCGTCGTCGCGACGAGTTCGCTCGAGCTCGGCATCGACATGGGCGCCGTCGACCTCGTCATCCAGGTGGAGTCGCCGCCGAGCGTCGCGAGCGGCCTCCAGCGGGTCGGCCGCGCGGGTCACCAGGTCGGGGAGATCTCGAAGGGCGTGCTCTTCCCGAAGCACCGCGCCGACCTGCTGCACACGACGGTCGCGAGCGAGCGGATGACGGCCGGGCTCATCGAGGCGATCTCGATCCCGCAGAACCCGCTCGACATCCTCGCCCAGCAGACCGTCGCCGCGACGGCCCTGGGCGGTACCGACGGGCAGAGCGTCGACGTCGACGAGTGGTACGACACGGTGCGCCGCTCGGCCCCGTTCGCCACGCTGCCGCGCTCCGCGTTCGACGCGACCCTCGACCTCCTCGCGGGCCGCTACCCGAGCGACGAGTTCGCGGAACTCCGCCCCCGCATCGTGTGGGACCGCGTCGCCAACACGATCGCCGGCCGGCCCGGCTCGCAGCGGCTCGCGATCACCTCGGGCGGCACGATCCCCGACCGCGGCCTGTTCGGCGTCTTCATCGTCGGGGCGGACGAGGGCGCGCGCCGCGTCGGCGAGCTCGACGAGGAGATGGTCTACGAGTCGCGCGTCGGCGACGTCTTCGCGCTCGGCGCGACGAGCTGGCGGATCGAGGAGATCACCTCCGACCGGGTGCTCGTCTCCCCCGCGTTCGGCCAGCCGGGGCGCGTGCCGTTCTGGAAGGGCGACGGGCTCGGGAGGCCGGCGGAGCTCGGCAAGGCGATCGGCGCCTTCACGTCGGAGCTGCTCGCGTCCGGCAGGAAGGCCGACGCGGTCGCCGAGCGGCTGCGCGCGGCCGGCCTCGATGAGTACGCGGTGGCGAACCTGCTCCGCTTCGTGCAGGAGCAGAAGGACGCGACCGGCGTCGTCCCCACCGACACGACGCTCGTCGTCGAGCGCTTCCGCGACGAGCTCGGCGACTGGCGGCTCGTCCTCCACTCCCCGTACGGCATGCCGGTGCACTCGCCGTGGGCGCTCGCGGTCGCGGCGCGGATCCGCGAGCGCCTCGGCGTGGAGGGCTCGGCCATGGCGGGCGACGACGGCATCGTCGTGCGGCTGCCCGAGACCGACGCGGAGCCGCCCGGCGCCGAGCTCTTCCTCTTCGAGCCGCAGGAGCTCGACGAGCTCGTGACGCTCGAGGTCGGCGGCTCGGCCCTGTTCGCGTCGCGGTTCCGGGAGTCGGCGGCGCGGGCGCTGCTCCTGCCGCGGATGAACCCGACCCGGCGCTCCCCCCTGTGGCAGCAGCGACAGCGCAGCGCGCAGCTGCTCGAGGTGGCGCGCAAGTACCCGAGCTTCCCGATCATCCTCGAGACGGTGCGCGAGGTCCTGCAGGACGTCTACGACCTGCCCGCCCTCGACGCCCTCGCCCGGGAGCTCGCGGCCAACCGGGTGCGGATGGTCGAGGTCGAGACCGACGTGCCGTCGCCCTTCGCGCGCACCCTGCTGTTCGGCTACGTCGCCGCGTTCCTCTACGAGGGCGACTCCCCGCTCGCCGAGCGCCGCGCGGCCGCGCTCTCGCTCGATCCGACCCTGCTGGCCGAGCTGCTCGGCCGGGCCGAGCTCCGCGAGCTGCTCGACCCGAAGGTCATCGAGCAGACCGAGCTCGAGCTGCAGCGGCTCGCGCCCGAGCGCCGCGCGAAGGACGCCGAGGGACTCGTCGACCTCCTGCGGATGCTGGGGCCGCTCACGGTCGCGGAGCTGGAGGCGCGCGCCCTCGACGGCGTCGTCTCGGTCCCGGTCCTCGACGATCTCGCCCGCGCGAACCGCATCCTGCGTGCCGCGATCGCGGGTGAGGAGCGCTGGGCGGTGATCGAGGACGCGTCGCGCCTCCGCGACGCCCTCGGCGTCCCGCTCCCGATCGGCGTCCCGACCGCCTTCCTCGAGCCCGTCGCCGACCCGGTGGGCGACCTCGTCAGCCGCTACGTCCGCACCCACGGCCCGTTCGCGGCGAGCGACGCGGCCGCCCGTCTCGGGCTCGGCGTCGCCGTCGTGACCGACGCGCTCCGGCGGCTCGCGGCCGACAGGCGCGCAGCGGAGGGCGAGTTCCGGCCCGGCGCGACCGGCACCGAGTGGGTGGATGCGGAGGTGCTCCGCCGGCTGCGGGCGCGCTCCCTGGCCGCCCTCCGGTCCGAGGTGGAGCCGGTCCCCCAGCGCGCGCTCGGACGCTTCCTGCCGGACTGGCAGCACGTCGGCACCCTCGAAGCCGGCGCATCGCCGCGGCCCGGCCTCCGCGGCCTCGACGGCGTCATCGCCGCGATCGATCAGCTCGGCGGCGTCGCCCTCCCCGCCTCCGCGTGGGAGTCGCTCATCCTGCCGAGCCGGGTGCGCGACTTCTCGCCCGCGATGCTCGACGAGCTCACGACCACCGGCGAGGTGCTCTGGTCGGGCCGCGGCGAACTGCCGGGGGGTGACGGGTGGCTGGCGCTGCACCTCGCCGACACCGCGCCGCTCACGCTGCCGGTGCCGGATCCCGACGCGCCCCCGCTCGCCAGCATGACGGAGCTGCACGACCGGATCCTGCTGGCGCTCACCGGCGGCGGCGCCTTCTTCTTCCGGCAGCTGCAGCAGCAGTCCCTCGCCGCGAACGGTCCGGCCGACGACACCGACGTGGCCCGAGCTCTCTGGGATCTCGTCTGGGCCGGGCTCGTGACGAACGACACGCTCGCCCCGCTCCGCTCCCGCCTCGGCGCCACGACCACCCGTCCTCGCAGCACGCCGCGCGGGCGGCAGTACCGCGCCCGCGCGCGGGTCGCCGCCTCGCTCGCGCAGACCGCGCCGCCGACTGTGGCGGGCCGCTGGAGCCTCCTCCCCCAGCCCGAGACCGCGACGACGGTGCGTGCCGCCGCCCTCGCGGAGCAGTTGCTCGACCGGCACGGGATCGTGACCCGCGGCGCGGTGCAGAGCGAGGGCGTGGCGGGCGGCTTCGCGCTCGCCTACAAGGTGCTCGCCGGCCTCGAGGAGACCGGGCGGACCCGCCGCGGCTACTTCGTCGAGGGGCTCGGCGCCGCCCAGTTCGCGACGCCCGCCACCGTCGACCGCGTGCGGGCGTTCGCAGCGGAGCCGGACGATCCGTCCGCGGGTTCCGGAGAGCCGCCGGTCGCGATCACCCTCGCCGCGACCGACCCGGCGAATCCGTACGGCGCCGCCCTCTCGTGGCCGGAGATGGAAGGACACCGCCCGGGGCGGAAGGCCGGTGCGCTCGTCGTGCTCGTCGACGGCGGGCTCGCGCTCTACGTCGAGCGCGGCGGCAAGACGGTGCTCGACCTGCTGCCCCACGACGACGCCGAGCGGACCGCGGCCTGCCGATCCGCCGCCGCCTCCTCCCTCGCCGCCACCGTCCGCGCGACCGGCGGCCGGATGCGCGTCGAGAAGATCGACGGCGCCTTCGCGATGGGCACCCCGCTCGGCGACGCGCTGATCGCGGCGGGGTTCGCCGCGACGCCGCAGGGCCTGCGGCTTCGGGGCTGATCGGATGCCCGAGGGCGACACCGTCTACCGCACCGCGCTCCTGCAGAACCGCGCACTCGCGGGCTCGGTGCTGACCGGCTTCGAGGTCCGGATGCCGCAGTTCTCGACCGTCGACCTGACCGGCGAGACGGTCGTCGAGGTCGCGAGCGTCGGCAAACACCTGTTCCACCGGTTCAGCGGCGGCCTCAGCCTGCACACCCACCTCAAGATGGAGGGAGCCTGGCGCACCGTCGCGCCCGGCGCGCGCTGGCCGCGCCCCGCCTTCCAGGCGCGCGCCGTGCTGAGCGCCGCGGACGTCGTCGCGATCGGGTTCGAGCTCGGCGTCACCGAGCTGGTCGCCACCGTCGACGAGGAGTCGGTCGTCGGCCACCTGGGGCCCGACCTCCTCGCCCCCGAGGCGTCGACGCGTCCCGGCCCGCACGCGTGGGATCCGGAGGAGGCGCTGCGGCGGCTGCGCGCCGAGCCGGAGCAGACCGTCTTCGGCGCGATCCTCGACCAGCGCAATCTCGCCGGCATCGGCAACGTCTACGCCAACGAGCTCTGCTTCGTCCGCGGACTCCTTCCGACCCGCCCGATCGGCGAGGTGGCCGACCTGCCGGCGCTCGTCGCGCTCGCCCGGCGGATGCTGCGGGCCAACCGCGACCGCTTCACCCGGTCGACGACCGGCGATCTGCGCCCGGGTCGGCGCAGCTGGGTGTACGGCCGCACCGGCCAGCCGTGCCGGCGCTGCGGCACGACCCTGCTCGGCGGTGAGCTCGGCCGTCGTGAGGGCGAGGAGCGCGTCGTGACCTGGTGCCCCGTCTGCCAGAGCTGAGGACCGCCCGGCATAGGGTGGGCGCATGACCTCGTCCGAGCCCTCGCGGCGGCAGCCGGAGCCCGCACCCCCGGCGGCCCCGGCGGCGCCGGGATCGCTCGACGCGCCGCCCGAGAACGTTCAGCGCGGCGTCGCGCTCGCGCTCATCGTCCTGCCCGCCGGGATCGTGGTGTGGGACCTGCTCTGGACGTTCGGCCTGGTCGCCTCGATCGTCGCGTTCGGCGTGTCCTGGGGAGCGCTGCGCCTCTACCGGCTCGGCTCCAACGGGGCGTTCAGCCGGACCGGCGCGATCGCCGTCCTCGTCATCACCGCGGCCACCATGGTGCTCGCCTACATCTCCGGTTTCGCGGTGGAGCTGATCCCCTCCTACCTGGACGTCACGGGCCGCAGCGTCGCCGACGCGCTCGTCGACGGGCGGTTCTGGCAGCAGGTGTTCGCCGCCATCGCCGACCCCCGGTTCACCCTGCAGCTGGTGATCGCGGTCGCGTTCACGGCACTCGGCTGCGCACGCATCCTGATCGCGGCGTTCCGCAGCACCCGCCCGGCCGCACCGCTCGCACCACAGCCACCGTCGCAGGCCGACGAGCCCCGCGCTTAGGCCTCGTCGCGCGGGCGCCAGCTCCGGGCCAGGACGAAGAGCAGCCCGGCGATGATCAGCACGCCGATGCCCATGAGGAGCGGCGCCCCGACCGTCATGGTCGCGGCCGCGTAGTAGCCCACGACACTCGCGGCGCGACCGTCGGCGATCGCCGCGAATCCCTGGCCGAGCCACACGGCACCGCCGACGATGAGGAGCACGGCGAGCGCGCCGGCGGCGAGGTAGAAGGGATTCCGGGTGACGTCACGCGGCGTCGCCGAGACCTCGGGCGGGACGGTCGGCTCGGAGGCGTGCGGGACGACCGCCGTTCCGACCGGCTCCGCGGCGGTCGGAACCGGCGCGGGAGCGGGAGGCCCGGGGATCATCGCCGGAGCCGGAGAGGTGGCGGCGGATCGCTCGTGCGCCGGGTGGGGATCCGCGGGCGGCGTCCGGCGGAGCGCCGACTCGCCTCGCGGCTGGGTACGGACGTCTCCCCGGTACCCGCGCTGGAACGCCGGGTCGTACCGGGGGTCGATGCGTTTCGGGTCGTCGGGCATGCCCACCTCCGCGATCCGAGCCTACGACTTGAGGCTCGTCGCGGTCCGACAGCGGCTGAACGCCGACTGACAGCGCCTGGTCGTTGCCTGGAGAAGCACCGTCTCGACCGCACGCTCTCGGGACCATGGAGGTCGTACCACGCGAGGCCCCCGACCCGATCGGCCCCGGCCGGACGTGAGAGGGAGAGTCAAGAAGATGAACATCCTGGCGATCATCGTCGCGATCATCGCGGTCATCCTGCTGCTCACGGGCGGGTTCGTGCAGTCCCTGCAGTTCCTGCTCTGGGTCGGCATCGTGCTGCTCGTGATCGCGGTCATCGTGTGGCTGGTCCGCTTCATCAGCGGACGCGGAACGCGCGTCTAGTTGTCGTCCCTCACTGGGAGCGGTGACGGCCGGTGGATCGATTCCACCGGCCATCACTGTCTTAGCTCGGCGCGCGATTGTACGGGGCCCCCGAACGGGGCACAAAGCCCTGGCCGGAACCCGGGGACGGTGCGAGGCTGAGGCCATGACGTTGCAGGCCGTGGGGCCGCTCGCGGGCAGCGGGCACGCCAACGAGGTGGTGCTGAAGCACCTCGGCGAGGTGGCGGTCGACGCCTCGCGACTGGAGCTGGTCGCGCGCGAGGTCGCACGCGCCGTCAAGCTCCGGGATCCGGAGGACAGGACGGTGCCGCGACTGCAGCGCGAGCGTTTTGTCCCGCCCCCGTGGAGCGTCGCCACCGCGAAGGACGTCGCCGGCTGGGCCGGCAGCGTCGCCCGCCTGCTGGATACACGCGATCGGATGTTCGCGGCGAGTGGTGGCGCCCACTTCTCGGGATCGCGCGGCGACACCATCGCGACCGAATCGGCGGACGGCACCATGTTCCCCGCCGACGAGGAGTACCTCGGCCGGCTCCTCCACCGGCTCGAGCGCCAGCTGGCAGCGGGGCGGGACCTCCTATTCCGCCTCGACTACCACGACGAGAGCGGGCAGCGGTGGCCGCTCGTCCAGCTGTACGCCGCTGCGGACGACGAGCAGCGGGGAATGACCATCGCCAACCTGCCCGCCGATTGGCGCGCCTGGCTCAGCGCTTGATCGTCCCGAGAGACATGCCTGACCCCCGGCCGCACTGAGTCCGTTCCGATGAGGATGCGTCTATAGTCGCTCGCGGACACCGGGTCAAGGGGTGTCGCAGGGTTTTCAGCCCTGATACAAAGTTGGAGCACATGACTGACGACGCCGCACTCGATTTCCACGCCGTCAGTGAGCGACAGCGCCTCGCCGAATGTTCGGTGGAGGCCATCCGCACTCCCGGCCGCATCCAGTCGCACGGGATCCTTCTCGGCGTCGACGCCGTCTCGGGCACGGTCACCGTCGCGAGCGAGAACGCCGGCAGCCTCCTCGGCCGCCACGTCGCCGACCTCGGCAGCCAGACCCTCGAGTGGGCCGTCGCCGCCGGTGCGCACATCGATCCCGTGCGCGTCGAGCTGGCCGGCGAGCCCTACGACGCCATCGCGCACCAGCTCGGCGACCGGGCCGTCATCGAACTCGAACCGGCCGTGACCTCGCTCGACTACGCCCGCCTGTCGGTCGTCGGCGCGATCCAGCAGCTCTCTCAGCTCTCCGACGTCGACGCCATCCGACGCCGAACGGTCGAGATGGTGCGCGAGATCACGGGCTACGACCGCGTGATGATGTACCACTTCTACGACGACGGGCACGGGGAGGTCGTCGCCGAGGCGAGGGCGGACGACATGGAGTCGTTCGCCGGCCTGCACTTCCCGGCATCCGACATCCCGGTGCAGGCGCGCGAGCTCTACCTCACGAAGCTGTCGCGCGCGATCGTCAGCACCGACGACCCGGGCACGCCGCTGCTCGCCCTGGAGGGCGACGCGAGCTCGCTCGACCTCAGCCAGGCGGAGCTCCGCGCCGTCTCGCCGCACCATCTGCAGTACATGCGGAACATGGGGCAGGCGACCACGGTGTCGCTCTCGATGATCTCCGACGGGCGTCTCATCGGGATGATCACCTGCGCCCACCGCACCGAGCGCCGTATGCCGATCCTGCTGCGCCGGGCGCTCGAGGTGCTCGCCGGCCAGATCACACTCCAGATCGTCGCGCTCGAATCGATCGAGCGACTCAGCCGCACCCTTCGCGTGCGCGAGCGGCGGGCCGCGCTGCTGGCACCGCTCATGGCGTCGGGCGACGTGCTGGCGACCCTCCTCGACGGCCGCGGAACAGTGCGCGACCTCATCCCCTCGGAGGGCGTGATCGCCCGCGTGGACGGCATGGTCCGTGTCGCCGGCGACGTGCCGGGCGGAGACCGGGACGCCCTCGTCGACGCGGTCGGCGATGACGCCGTCGCCACCGACGCGCTGGCCGCCGACCGTCCGGATCTCGCCCGGCTCATGCCGGGTTTCGCAGGGCTCCTCGTCGTGCCGCTCGGCGGCGACGACCGCCTGCTCTTCCTCCGGCGCGAGGCCGCCCAGGTGGTGCGCTGGCTCGGCGACCTCGGCGAAGACAACCGGGCCGACCCGCTGTCGCCGCGCAACTCGTTCTCGGAGTGGCAGCAGAGCGTCTCCGGCCGGTCGCTGCCCTGGGGTGACGCGGCCTCCGACGCGACCGAGCTAGGCCGCGAGCTGCGCGACGTGCTCGCGCGGCGCGCCGACGCCGAGCTCGCGGGGCTGGCACTGCTCGACCCGCTCACCGGGCTGCACAACCGGCGGTACCTCACGGAGCAGCTCCAGCTCGCCGTCGCGGACGATGCGCGGGCGGCGCTGCTGTTCGTCGACCTCGACCGCTTCAAGTCGATCAACGACAGCCACGGCCACGAGTTCGGCGACATCGTGCTGACGGCGGTCGCCCAGCGGCTGCGCGAGAGCTCGCGGCCGGACGACGTCGTGGCGCGGCTCGGCGGCGACGAGTTCGTCCTGCTGTGCCGCGGCGTCGGCGTCGCCGAGGCGACCCGGATCGCCGAGCGACTCCTGGCGGCGGTGGCGCGACCGGTCGAGACGCCGGGCCGGCCGACGGTGACGATCACCGGCTCCTTCGGCATCGCCCCGCTCGACCACGACCGATCCCCGGCCGAGAACCTGGACCGGGCGGACGCGGCGATGTACCGCGCCAAGGGCGCGGGACGGAACCGCTCGGCGGAGTAGCGGCGCCTCCTCCGACGGCGCGCTTACCCGATGGAGCTCACTCGACGGGGACAGCGGGAAGGCGCAAGCCGGCCGCGCCGTTGGCCGCGTCGATCAGCGACTCGAGCCACGCCCGGTCGATGGGGCCGCTCTCGCCGTCGAGCTCGAACACGAGGGTGCTCGAGCCGCTCACCCACAGCGTGCTGCGGCCGCCCGTCGGACTGGGGATCGTGAGAGCGAACGGCTCGCCGCGGCGGAGCTTCGCGAGGGTCACGATCTCGACGTGGGCGAGCGTGCGATCGTCGATGTCGAAGGTCTGCGTCGGCGACCCGTAGCGGAGATGACCCATCGTGCTTGTCATACTAGGGCCGTGGCACTCATCCATCGGCTGACCGTGGACGGTCGCGACTACTTCCTGCCCGATCCGGTCGACGCGCTCAAGCAGCAGATCCTGGACGCGATCCGGGCGGGCGGCGGATACGTCACGATCCCGCCCCTGCGGGGCGGTCCGGGAATCGAGATCCTGTTCTCGCCCGGCATGCCGGCGACGTGGTCGCAGATCGAGGTCGCGGACACGCCCGCCGATCTCGGAGCAGAGGCCGGCTACACCGAGCTCTGACCGGTTCGGGCTGCGACGACGTCAGTCGTCGAGCCCGCGCAGCGGTCCCGGGCGCACCGCGCGCTCGAAGGCCGCGTCGTCGAGCGGCTCGCCGAAGAGCCAGCCCTGCGCGCGGTCGCAGTGCAGCCGATCGACCCGCTCCAGCTGGGCCTCGGTCTCGACACCCTCGGCGACGAGACGGAGCGCCCGGTCGTGCGCGTACTCCGCGATCTCCATGAACGCCGCATAGCCGGCGTCGGAGTCGTCCTGCACCATCGAGATGTCGATCTTGATCTCCGAGATGGGCAGCTCCTCCACCCGCTCCATCGAGGAGTAGCCCACCCCGAAGTCGTCGATCGAGATGCCGACCCCGAGCTCGCGCAGGCTCTCGAGACGTGCGGCCACGCCCGGCACGTCGAGGATCCGATGCGACTCCGTGATCTCGAGCGTCAGCGTGTCGGCCGGCAGGCCGGTGTGCTGCACGAGCATCGAGACCGCCTCGTCGAGGCGCTCGGAGGTGAGCTGCACCGGCGAGACGTTCACGGCGACGCCGACGTGCATGTCCGGGGTGTTCCAGCGCTGAGCGGCCTGCCATCCGGCCTGCAGCATGCGCAGGCCGATGTCGTCGATCAGGGCCGTGCGCTCGGCCAGCGGGATGAACTCCAGCGGCGACACGATGCCGGCGTCAGGGTGCCGCCAGCGCGCCAGCACCTCCCCCGCGACCACGCGGCGGGAGGTCACGTCGACCTGCGGCTGGTAGAGCGCGAAGATCTGATCGGCGTCGATGGCCGTCCGCAGCTCGTTCTCGGTCATGGCGATGGACATGATGTCACCCGCCGGCCGCATACGATTTGACGGTGGGCACCCTGACATACGACTCTAAGGTCGTGGCGACGATCGACGATCGCGTGCTCGCCCACCTGCAGGTCGTCTTCTGGTCGAAGCTGCGCCGCGGTGAGACGTTCGCGTTCACGTGGAACGATCCGGAGCGCAACGGCTTCGGTCGTACGTCCATCTGGATCACTCCTCACGTCTCCCTCGTCTTCGATTACTTCGGATCCAAGACTGCGGCGATCAATCCTGCCTGGGTCGAGGCCCTCACCAAGTCCGCGAACTCGCCCGGGGGCATGCACATCGTCCCGGAGCCCGCACCACCGGCCTGAGGCTCAGGACGCCATCGCCGCCGCGGCCGCCGGCTTCTCAGCGGAGATGGTCGAGACCGGAGCGGTCGGCAGCTGTCCCGCCACCGAGGGCTGCTCCACGGTGATCAGGCCGAGCTGGTAGCTCATGCGGCGCACGAGGCGCTGCACGAAGACGATGTCCGCGGGGACCATGGAACCGTCGACCGCTCGGACGTGGAGCGAGTGCTCCACGAGCGGCCCCTCGGCCAGACGCTCCTGAAGCGCGGCGTTCTGCTGGAGGAGGAAGTCGGTGGCCTCGTGCCACGACGGCCCCATCCCGGCGGCCGGCCCCTGCGCCATGTGGCGCAGGCGCAGCTCGAGCACGTGGAGCTCGCCGAGCGCGCGGAGGTACGGCGAGCTGACCCGGCTGAGCATGGCCACCCCGTTCGGCTTAGATGTCGTCATCTCGGATTCCTTCCTGGAGTGCGTGGAGCGCGAGGGTGAAGTCGTGGGCCTGCGCGATCTCGACCGCGAGGTCGTACCGCGGGCCCGCCAGGGCGACGAACAGGTGCTCGACGACCTCGATGTAGCCCACGACGCGCTGCGACGACGACACCTCGACGAGGTCGGGGCGCTTCGTCGCGAGCGACAGGAGCTGCGGAGCGGCCGCCTGTGCGGTGCGGGCCACCCGGGCACCGGGCAGCTGCGTGGCGATGCTCAACGGACGACCCCGCTCAACAGCGCCACCGCGGCAGCCACCGCTGCGGCCGCCGACAGGACCGCCGTCGTCACACTCGCCATCACGCTCATGCACCCCGCCCCTCGCTCGTATCCGACGCTAGGACCGACGCGCACCGCACCCGGGGGTCTTGCGGATCCGCGGCGACAGGAGTACAGGAGATCGTTCGGGACCACAAAGTTCCGCAGCATGAGTTGCGGAATCCGTCTATTTCGAGCCACTGGTCGACCGATTCCGCTCTATCCTTCGCCCTTGACGGTTGATATCGTGAGCCCATGACGATCACCGAGCAGCTGATCCCGGGCACCGATCATTCGGCGCTCCAGCAGAAGGCCAAGGATCACCTCTGGATGCACTTCACGCGGCAGTCGGTGCTCGAGGAGCACGGCGTCCCCATCATCGTGCGCGGCGAGGGCCACCACATCTGGGACGCCCAGGGCAAGCGGTACTTCGACGGACTCTCCGGGCTGTTCGTCGTCAACGCGGGCCACGGCCGCAAGCGGCTCGCGGAGGTCGCGGCCCAGCAGGCGGAGCAGCTCGCGTTCTTCCCCATCTGGTCGTACGCCCACCCGAACGCGATCGAGCTGGCCGACCGGCTCGCGCAGTACGCGCCGGGCGACCTCAACCGGGTCTTCTTCTCGACCGGCGGCGGCGAGGCGGTCGAGACCGCGTTCAAGCTCGCCAAGTACTTCTGGAAGCTCCAGGGGCAGCCGACCAAGCACAAGGTCATCTCACGCGCCGTGGCGTACCACGGCACCCCGCAGGGCGCGCTCGCGATCACCGGCATCCCGGCCATGAAGCAGATGTTCGAGCCCGTGACGCCCGGCGGGTTCCGCGTGCCCAACACCAACTTCTACCGGGCGGAGGAGATGGGCTTCGTGCCCGAGCCCGGCGCCTCGCGCGAGCAGGCCGAGGCCGCCTTCGGCCGGTGGGCCGCGAACCGGATCGAGGAGATGATCCTGTTCGAGGGTCCCGAGACGGTGGCCGCGGTGTTCCTCGAGCCGGTGCAGAACTCCGGCGGATGCTTCCCGCCGCCTCCCGGCTACTTCCAGCGGGTCCGCGAGATCTGCGACCAGTACGACGTGCTGCTCGTGGCCGACGAGGTGATCACCGGCTTCGGGCGGATCGGCGACTGGTTCGCATCGTCGCGCTACGGCTTCCAGCCCGACATGATCACGTGCGCGAAGGCCATGACTTCGGGCTACTCGCCGATCGGCGCGACCATCGTCTCCGACCGCATCTACGAGCCCTTCCGCCACGGCACCACGAGCTTCTACCACGGCTACACGTTCGCCGGGCACCCGGTGTCGTCGGCCGTCGCGCTCGCGAACCTCGACATCTTCGAGGAGGAGGGGCTCAACGAGCACGTGCGCGAGAACTCCCCGACGTTCCGTGCGGCGCTCGAGCGGCTGACCGACCTGCCGATCGTCGGCGACGTGCGGGGGGACGGGTACTTCTTCGGCATCGAGCTCGTGAAGGACAAGGCGACGAAGGAGACGTTCGACGACGCCGAGTCGGAGCGACTGCTCCGCGGGTTCATGTCGAAGGCGCTCTTCGACGCGGGCCTCTACTGCCGGGCCGACGACCGCGGCGACCCCGTCATCCAGCTCGCCCCGCCGCTCACGATCGGGCCTGCCGAGTTCGACGAGATCGAGGGCATCCTCCGCGGCGTCCTGACGGAGGCCTGGTCGCGCCTCTGAGCCGACACGCCTGGCGGGTCCGCTGCGCGGCCTACTCGACCCGCGTCACGGCAGGCGGAGGCCCGGCGTCGTGTGCTCGAACACGACGCTGGTCCGGGTCGACGCGACCGACGGATGGCTCGACAGGTTCTCGACGACGAACTCGCGCAGGTGATCGGAGTCGCGCGTCGCGACGTCGAGGATGAAGTCCTCCGCGCCGCCGAGGAACCAGACCTGCTGCACCTCCGGCAGCTGCCGCATCTCCTCGGCGAAGTGCGCGAGCGCCGTGCGCGCGCCGGATCGGATGCTGACGCTGATGAGCGCCTCGAGCGTCAGGCCGAGCGCGCGCGGGTCGAGCCGAGCGTGGAACCCGGAGATGACCCCGGCGTCGACGAGGGCGCGCACCCGCGCGAGACAGGTCGACGGCGCGAGCCCGACCTCCTCCGCCAGCCGGGCGTTCGGGATCCGGGCGTCGTCGCGCAGGAGCTCCAGCAGCCGCCGGTCGATCGCGTCCGGTTCCCGTCGCATGACGTTGCGCCCCGGCGCCGATTCGGACCCGCTCATCGTCGACATCGTCGGCCTCCCACGTCTTTGACCGTAGATCATTCGGCAAGTCTTCCATTCGACCGCCTATTCGGCCAGATTCGTCGCAGAGCGAGAGGAGCGCGAGGATGCGCGTCGGGATCCCCCGTGAGGTCAAGAACAACGAGAGCCGCGTCGCGATCACCGCGGCGGGTGCGCACGAGCTGACCGGTCGCGGTCACGAGGTGCTCATCGAGACGGGCGCGGGCGCCGCGTCCGGCATCTCCGACGAGCAGTACGCCTCCGTCGGCGCGACGATCGTGGAGTCGGCCGCGGACGTCTGGAGCCGCGCCGAGCTGCTGCTCAAGGTCAAGGAGCCGATCGCCTCGGAGTACGGGTTCCTGCGCCCGGACCTCACCCTCTTCACCTACCTGCACCTCGCCGCCGACCGACCGCTCACCACCGCGCTCCTCGAGGCCGGCACCACCGGCATCGCCTACGAGACCGTGCAGCTGGCCGACCGCTCGCTGCCGCTCCTCGCGCCCATGAGCGAGATCGCCGGGCGGCTCTCCGCCTACGTCGGCGCGGTCCAGCTCATGGGCCCGAACGGCGGCGCCGGGGTCCTCATGGGCGGCGTCTCGGGCACCCGCAAGGCGCGCGTCGTCGTGATCGGCGGCGGTGTCGCGGGCGAGCACGCGGCGATCAACGCGCTCGGCCTGGGCGCGCAGGTGACCGTCGTCGACATCAACGTGGCGCGGCTCCGCCAGCTCGAGGCCGCGCATCCGGCGCTCGAGACCGCGCTCAGCACCGCCTACACGATCACCGAGCTGGTGCGCGAGGCGGATCTCGTGATCGGGTCCGTGCTGATCCCCGGTGCGGCGGCCCCCAAGCTCGTGACCGATGAGATGGTCGCCGGCATGAAGCAGGGCAGCGTGCTCGTCGACATCGCGATCGACCAGGGCGGGTGCTTCGAGGGCAGCCACGCGACGACGCACGACGACCCCACGTTCCGCGTGCACGGGTCGGTGTACTACTGCGTCGCCAACATGCCCGGCGCGGTCGCGCACACGTCGACGGTGGCGCTCACCAACGCGACCCTCCCCTACGTGCTCGCCCTGGCGGCTCAAGGGGCGGAGGCGGCCCTCGCCGCCGACCCGGCGCTCGCGAAGGGGCTCAACACGGCCGGCGGTGCGGTGCGCAACCCGGGCGTCGCCGCGGCGCTCGGGCTGCCCTTCACGGCCTAACCGCCTTCGATCGTCGCGGTCGGACTCGGCCGCGGCGTCACCCGGATGCCGCCGGGCGGTCGCGCGCTGAGCAGCGTGATCCCGCCGTCAGGCTGCCACAGGATGTCGATCGGGCCGAGGTCCGGCGAGTCCGGCCAGCGCACGGTGACCCCGCCCTGCGTGAAGTCCCCCGGTGTCGAGCATCCGCTGACCGGCTCGAAGGTCGGACCCGGCCGGTAGACGCCCTCGCAGATCTCCCCGACGGACGACCTCCAGCCGAGCACGAGCAGTCCGTCGGGTCGAGCGAGCAGACGGACCGTCGCCGACTCGATCGACCGCGTCGGGAAGCCGAAGGGCCGCGCCGCGGCCCGGTCGCCGGCGGACTGCGGCTCGTCGAACACCGCCCGGGCGCCGCTCGGCATGCGCGCGCCGAACGGGTCGCCCGGGAGCCGCCCCGCCGGCGCTGTCGTGAGTCGGACGGCGGCGGCGACGAATGCCGCCCCCGCGACCACCAGCCCCGCGGTGAGCGCCGCGACGACGAGGAGGCGGCGGACTCTCATCGCGCCAGTCTGACGCGCGGCGCGGCGACGTGGCCGCGACCGCCACGCGGACCGGAGGATCCGTCGGGATCGGCCGGCGCGCGGTTAGGGTGGCCGCATGGGGGACGCGATCGACGGGGGCATCCACGTCTCGGGTCTGGCGCGGTCCTTCGGTGCGGTGCACGCCGTGCGCGACGTGACCTTCGACGCGCTGCCCGGCCGAGTGACGGCGCTCGTCGGTCCGAACGGGTCGGGCAAGACGACCCTGCTGCTCATGCTCGCCACGCTGTTGCGCCCGGACCGGGGCGGGATCCGGATCGCAGGGCACGACCCGGTGGCAGACCCTCGCGCCGTGCGCGCGGCGATCGGTTGGATGCCGGACGTGCTCGGCTCCTGGGCCCCGCTCACCGTCCGTGCGACGCTGCGACTGACAGGCCGCCTCTACGGCATCGACCGCACGGCCGCCGATGACCGCGCACGCGAGCTCATCGAGCTCGTCGACCTCGTGCCCTTCGCCGAGCAGCCGACCCGCGTCCTGTCGCGCGGCCAGAAGCAGCGGCTGAGCCTCGCCCGGGCGCTCGTGCACGACCCCTCGGTTCTGCTGCTGGACGAGCCGGCGTCGGGCCTCGACCCCGCCGCCCGCGCCAAGCTGCGGACGCTGTTGCGCCGTCTCGCCGAGGAGGGCCGGACGGTGCTCGTGTCGAGCCACGTGCTGGCGGAGCTCGAGGAGATGGCCGACGACGCCGTCTACCTCGAGGGCGGCGTCACCGCGAGCGACGAGCGGATCGAGGCGGCCCGGGCCCGCGCCCGGCCGTGGCGCATCCGCTCGCTGGCGCCCGGCGGTCTGCCGGCCGCGCTCGCCGCCGCCGGGGTCCCCGCGGAGGCGATCCGGACCGCCCCGAACGGCCTCGATGTCGACGTCGCGACCGACGAAGCGGCGGCCGCTCTGCTGCGCATCCTGGTCGGCGCGGGCGAGCCGGTCCTGTCCTTCGCGCCCGCGGTCGGCGACCTCGAGCACACGCTCCTCGACCTCGACGGCGGCGCGCGATGAACAGCCTGCAGGGGATCGGCACCATCGCCTCCATCGAGCTGCGCCAGCGGGTGCGCGGCGTCGCCTGGTACGTGCTGCTCGGCGTCTTCGCCTTCCTCGTGCTCGTCGTCTCGGTCGTGGTCACCTGGGCCCTCAGCCTGAACGGTGCCCGCGGGTCCGGTGCCGGACTGTTCTCCGGGGTCGTCTACTTCGTGCTGCTGCTGGCCACGCTCGTCGCCCCGGCGCTCGGCGGCAACGCGATCAACGGCGATCGGGATGCCGGCACGCTCGCGACGACCCAGGTCACCCTCGTGACGACGCCGCAGCTCGTGCTCGGGAAGTTCCTCGCCGCGTGGGCCTCGTCCCTCGCCTTCCTGGTCGTCGCGGTGCCGTTCCTGCTCTGGGCGTGCGTGCTCGGCGGGGTGTCGCCCGTGACGATCGTCGTGTCGCTGCTCGTCCTCGCGGTCGAGATGGGCGTCGTCTCCGCCCTCGGGGTCGGGCTCTCCGGGCTGCTCCGACGACCGCTGTTCTCGATCGTCGTCACGTACCTGCTGATCGCCCTGCTGAGCGTCGGCACCCTCATCGCCTTCGGGATCGCCGGGACCGTGATGACGACGCCGGCCACCTACCGCTCGACCCAGTGGACGGCCGACGGGCAATGCCTCACCGACGGGACCTTCACGACGCAGGAACCGCGCTTCGACCGGGTGTGGTGGGTGCTGGCCGCGAACCCGTACGTGATCCTCGCCGATGCCGTGCCCACCGATCTCCATCGCGGGCAGTCGCCGACGGACCTGTTCGGCACGATCAAGCTCGGCGAACGCACCGCGCAGCTGCCTCCGGGTACCCTGCGCAGCGACTGCGGCGAGAGCAGCTGGACACCGGCCAGGATCATCGACGCGACCGCACCCGGCTGGGCCGTGGGACTTCTCATCCACGTGGTGCTCGGAGCCGGTGCGCTGGTGGGAGCGGGCTACGCGATCCGCGCGCCTGCGGGACGGCTCGGCGCCGGGAGCCGCATCGCCTGAAGGCCGCGGCTCAGCAATCGCAGGCGACGCCCGCGGTCGGCGCGGTGAGCGGATCGGGCGCGCGGTGGATCCGACCGCCGTCGGTCTCGACCGGGTAGCCCTCGCGCGCCCAGTACTCGAAGCCGCCGATCATCTCGCGCACCCGGTAGCCCTGGAGGGCGAACGCGAGCGCGGCCTTCGTGGCGCCGTTGCATCCGGGGCCCCAGCAGTAGACGACGACCGGGACGTCGATCGGGATCTCGGCGGCCGCGTCCTCCGCGATCCGTGCCGTCGGCAGGTGGATCGCGCCGACCGCGCGCCCCTGCGCCCACGCCGCGTCGCCCCGGGTGTCGACGAGCACGAATCGCTCCCCCGCCTCCTGCGCCGCATGGACGTCGGAGGCGTCCGTCTCCCACTCCAGCCGTCTGCGGAGGTGCGCGATGTGGTCGGCGTCGAGGGCGTCGGTCATGGCGAGAACCCTACGGGCTTTAGGCCTCGGCTGCCCCGCGACGGGCGGGTCTGTCAACCCCTCGCGCGAGCGGACCGCGGTTGCTTACGCTCCGAAACAAGGTGAATCAGTACGACGTGGCGCAGTGGATGATCGAGCAGGTCCATGAGCGCGGTCGCGTGCACTACTCCGAGCTCGCTCGCGAAGGGCTGGCCCGCTTCGGCGGCTCCTTCGTGGTGACCGGCGTGCAGGGCATGCGCTTCTCGGACCCCGTCCTCGCGGCATTCCGCCGCCGGCATGCGGGTCTCATCCGCTGGCAGTCCCCCTACTGGGAGTCGCTGCGCGAACCGGTGGCGCCCACCGCCGACGCGTCGCGCTGACCGTGGCGGGCGCTCAACCAGAGAGCCACCTGGAAGAGGTGGTCCCGGATTCGACGTCCGCTCGGGTCGCGCGGCACACTGGAGTCAACTTCGTCGCAGCACGGTTGCGGAGGTGCCCGGGAGATCGGGCATAGGCCTTCACCGGCGGGGCAGAGGCGGCGCGCAGTGCTCACCCCACCGGTCCGACCGCGACGATCCAGCGCCCCGGTGCATCTTCGACAGAGGATGCCCGAGGCGCGACCATGTCCGCGGTCGGAACGTCAGCGCGGCGCCATCCGCAGCGCGCCGTCGAGGCGGATGACCTCGCCGTTCAGGTAGTCCTGGTCGATGATCGAGAGCGCCAGCCGGGCGTATTCATCGGCCCGCGCGAGCCGCGCCGGGAACGGCACGCTCGCCGCGAGCGCCGCCCGGTACGCGTCGCTGACGGTCGCCATCATCGGGGTGTCGACGATGCCGGGCGCGATCGTGACGACCCGGATGCCGTGCTGCGCCAGATCGCGCGCGGCCGGGAGCGTCATCCCCACCACGCCGCCCTTCGACGACGAGTAGGCGGCCTGCCCGACCTGCCCGTCGAAGGCCGCGACGGAGGCGGTGTTGACGATGACGCCGCGTTGCCCGTCGGCGTCGACCGGCTCCGTCTCCGCCATCCGGGCCGCGCACAGCGCGAGCGCGTTGAAGGTGCCGATCAGGTTGATGCCGACGACGCGCGCGTAGAGGGCGAGGTCGTGCATGCCCCTGCGGCCGACGATGCGCTCCGAGGGGCCGATGCCCGCGCAGTTGACGAGGACCCGCAGCGGGCCGAGCCCCGCGGCCCGCTCGATGGCGGTCCCGAGGCCGTCGGCGTCGGTGACGTCCGCCTCCGCGTACGTCAGGCCCGGGACGGTCTCGGCGCTCTCGATGCTCCGTGCCAGGTCGAGGGCGACCACCGTCGCCCCGCGTTCGGCGAGCGCCCGCGCCGTCGCCGCCCCGAGCCCCGATGCACCTCCGGTGACCACGGCCACCGCGTCGTCGATCCGCATGACGCCATTGTCGCGCGGGCGCGGGAGCGGCGCGAGCGTCAGACGGCGAGGGGCTCGAGCAGTCGATGCGGCCGGCCGAGCGCCCGGGTCACGGGGTCGGCATCGGCGTCGGCGGGCTGTCGCTCGGCCGGGTGCATCACGATGTCCTCGGCCGGTGGGGCGATGCCGCAGGCCGGGCAGCGTCCGTCGACCAGCACGCTGCCGCACGTGGCGTGCGTGTAGGCGTGACGCTCGTCGGGATCGAGGCATGCGCCGCCCCAGGTGCCGAGTTCCCGCAGCACGGGCCAGAGCGCCCGCCCGCGCTCGGTGAGCTCATACTCGTCGCGCGCCCCGCGGCCGGGCACGCGTGCCACGACGCCCGCCTCGACGAGGTCGCCGAGACGCTGGGCGAGGGTCGCGCTCGGCGCTCCGATGTGCTTGCGGAGGTCGTTGAAGCGCCGCACCCCGTAGAAGAGGTCGCGCACGATCAGGAGCGTCCACCGCTCGCCCACGATCTCCAACGAGCGGGCGATCGCGCAGTGCTGGGAGGCGTAATCCGATCCGAGCGGCATGGTCGGAGGATACCACAATCGGTTTCTTGGTTGAAGCTTGCAAGTTCAATCATTGAATCGATATGGTGACCCCGTGACCCAGACCCTCAGCATCCCCACCGTCGCGGCGCGGCCGCGTCGACTCCTGCCCGCGACGATCGCGTTCGCGGCGACGGCGACGGTTCTCGCCTCCCTCTTCCTCGCGGCCGGCGCCCCCAGCCCGCTGCTGCCGATCTACGAGTCGCGGTGGGGATTCGCGCCGTGGCTCGTCACGCTGGCGTTCGGCGTCTACGCCGTGGCGCTGCTCGTGACCCTGCTGGTCGTCGGATCGCTCTCCGATCACGTCGGACGGCGCCCGCTGCTTCTCGCCGCCGTCGCCGTCCAGGCCATGGCGATCGCGGTGTTCCTCGTGGCGCCGTCGATCGAATGGGTGCTCGTCGCGCGCGTGCTGCAGGGCGTCTCGGTCGGCGCCGGGGCCGGCGCGTTCGGCGCGGCGATCGTCGAGCTGGCGCCGGAGCGTTCGAAGCGGTTCGGCGCGCTCTTCGTCAGCGCCGCCGTGCCGATCGGCCTCGCCATCGGCTCGCTGTTCGCGGGACTCGTGGCGCAGCTCTCCAGCAGCCCCGCGACCACGGTGTGGGTGGTGCTGCTCGCCCTCGCGGTCGCGGGCGTCGGCGTGACCCTGTTCGTGCCGGAGTCGACGACGCCCATGGCGGGCGCGCTCGCCTCACTGCGTCCGCGCATCGCGATCCCGCGCCGCCTCCAGTCCCGGTTCGCGGCGACCATCGCCGTCAACGCCGCCGCGTGGATGACCGGCGCCCTGTTCCTCGGGCTCGTCCCGACCGTCGTGCGCGACGTCTTCCACCTCGAGAGCCCCCTGATCGCCGGCGTCGGCGGCGCCGTCGCCTTCGGGTCGGGAGCGGCCACCAGCCTCCTCGGCGCGAAGGTCGGGGCGCACCGCCTCATGATCGTGGGAGCCGCCGCCTCGGTCGTCGGCTCGGCCGCGTTCGTCGGGAGCGTCGTGCTGGCCGCGTTCCCGCTCGTGTGGGTCGCGGCGGTGCTCGGCGGCGTCGGGATCGGCGCGGGCTTCTCCGGCACGGTCCGGTCGCTGGTCCCGTCGGCCCACCCGCACGAGCGCGCGGGACTCCTCTCCGGGATCTACGTCGTGTCGTACACGGCGCTCGGCGTCCCGGCCATCGTCGCGGGGCTCTTCCTCGCCTCGGCAGGCGCGACGGCCGTCGCCGCGGTCTACGGCATGGTGATCGCCGCGTCGGCCGCCGTGGGCATCGCCGCGCAGGCCGTGGTTCTCACGCGGTCCCGGAGTATCGCCTGAGCGCGCCCGGCGACCCGGCACGAGGCGGATGAGGGAGGCGTAGCGTCGATCGGGTGAGCGCTCTCCTCGAAACCCTCAGCCTCGGCAACGGTGTCCGGATCCCGCAGGTCGGCTTCGGCACGTGGCAGATCCCGGACGGGCCGGAGACCTACGACTCGGTCCGCGTCGCCCTCGACGCCGGCTACCGGCACATCGACACCGCGGCGGCCTACGGCAACGAGGCGAGCGTCGGCCGCGCGGTCCGCGACAGCGGCATCCCGCGCGACGAGATCTTCATCACGACGAAGCTGCGCGCCGAGATCAAAGACGCGGCCGGCGCGCGCGCCGCCTTCGAGCGCTCCACCGCGACGCTCGACCTCGGTGTGATCGACCTCTACCTCATCCACGCGCCGTGGCCGTGGACGGCGATCGGATCCGACCACCGCGCCGGCAACATCGAGGTCTGGAAGGTGTTCGAGGAACTCTACGACCAGCAGAAGGTCCGCTCGATCGGCGTCTCCAACTTCGACGTCGCCGACCTCGAGTCGCTCGGCTCGGAGACCGACGTGACCCCGCACGCGAACCAGATCCGGTGGTTCATCGGCAACACGCAGCCGGAGACCACGGCCTGGTGTCGATCCCACGGCGTGCTCGTCGAGGGGTACTCGCCGCTCGCGACGGGCAAGCTGCTCGACGACGAGCGCCTCACCGGGCTCGCCGACAAGTACGGCGTGAGCACCGCCCAGCTGTCGCTGCGCTATCTGCTCGAGCACGGCGTCGTCGCGCTGCCCAAGTCGGTCACCCCGGAGCGCATCCGCGCCAACGGCGAGCTCGACTTCGAGCTCGCGCCGGACGACGTGGCGACCCTCGACGGGCTGTCGAACTCGGTCGACTGAGGCGGCGCCCAGGCCGGTCCGGTAGACCGGCGGCATGACGGACGCCGATCTCGGGCGCCTGGACGGCCTCACCGGGTTCGCCGCGCGCACCCTCGACCTCCTCGGCGAGGTCGGGGTGGGGCTGCTCATCCTGCTCGAGACGGTGTTCCCGCCGATCCCGAGCGAGGTGATCCTGCCGCTCGCCGGCTTCCTGTCGACGGCGGGGTCGATGCACCTCGCGCTCGTCGTGCTCGCGGCGACCGCCGGGTCGCTCGCCGGGGCCCTCGCGCTGTACGCAGCGGGCTCAGCGCTCGGGCGCGAGCGGTCGATCCGGCTGCTCGCCCGGATCCCGCTCCTGGACCGCGAGGACCTGGAGGGCGCGAGCCGCTGGTTCGCCCGGCACGGCGGGCGCGCGGTGCTCCTCGGGCGGCTGGTGCCGGGCGTCCGGTCGCTCATCTCGCTCCCGGCGGGCGCCGAGCGCATGCCGGTCGCGCGGTTCGTGCTCTTCACCGCCCTCGGCAGCGCGCTCTGGAACGGCGCGCTCATCCTCGCGGGAGCCGCCCTCGGCCGCCGCTTCGACCTCGTCGACCGCTACTCGGGGTGGCTCGACGCGGCCATGATCGCGGCGGCCGCCGTCGCCGTGGGGGCGCTCGTCGTCCGCCGGGTGCGGCGCGCCCGACGCCGCGCGGGGGCGAGGGGGCGGAGTGAGACTGGGGGCATGAAAACCCCCGACGACCTCTCCGTGCTCGACGCCCTCCACTCGACCCCGGCCCGCCGCCGCCTCTCGAGGGAGCCGATCCCGGACGACGTGATCTGGGCCGTCCTCGACGCGGCCGTTCGCGGGCCGTCGGGCGGCAACGCGCAGCGCTGGGCATGGGTCGTCGTGCGGGACCAGGTCGTCAAGGACCGCATCGCCTCCTGGTACCTCGAGGGCTGGAATGCCGCCTACGGCGGTCGGCGCGACGCCTTCCTGAGCGCCGAGCCCGGTGAGCTGCCGATGAGCGCCCGCGCGTTCCTCGGCGCCGAACACCTCGCGAACCACCTCGCCGAGGCGCCGGTGTGGGTCATCCCCGCGCTCCTCGGCGCACGAGGGTCGACGGATCCGCTCACCGGCTCGTCGATCTACGGCGCGGTCCAGCAGCTCTTCCTCGCGGCGCGGGCGTACGGCGTCGGCACCAACCTGACGACGCTCTACCGCGGGCACGAGGACGACGTGCGCGAGCTGCTCGGCCTGCCCGACGACGCGTTGACGATGTGCCTGATCCCGATGGGCTATCCGGACGGCGGCCGCTGGTCGGAGCCCCGTCGCAAGCCGCTCGAGGACGTCGTGCACTGGGACGGGTACGGCACGCGCCGCGAGCGCCTAGCATGATCGAAGCTCAGTAACGGATCGGGGGCGGCATGGCGCGGAACGACGGCGACGGCCTCGCGCAGCTCACCGAGATCATGCGGTCCACGCCGGCGGGCGCACCGCTCCGATCCCCCGCCCCGCGCACCCCGGTCGACCGGCGCCGTCGGCGTCGCCGCCGCATCGTCGGCCTCTCTGTCACGGGCGGGATCCTCCTGCTCGTGGCGGCGCTCGTCGCCTCCTACGTCGGCTGGGCGCTCAACGCGCCGATCGGCGCGGCCTCCGCCTCCCTGGCCCAGCCCACGGTGGCCACGCCGCCGGCCGCCCAGCCGGTGCTGGCGCCGGAGGGCTCGTCGGCGATCAGCGTCGCGGGCGCCGACGACTACCTGGGCCCGGGGGCGAGCGGCGTCTGGCAGAAGAGCGGCGACGACGCCGTGCCGATGGCGAGCATCAGCAAGATCGTGACGGCGCTCGTCATCCTGAAGGCGAAACCGCTCTCGGGGGCGACGACGCCCGGACCGCTGATCACCTTCAGCGCCGCCGACCACGCGCTCTACGACCAGTACTACGTGCAGAACGCGACGATCGCGCCCATGCCGACCGGCAGCAGCATGACCGAGCACCAGGCGCTCGAGACGATGCTCGTCGTCTCGGCCTCCAACTACGCCGCCGCGCTGTCGACCTGGGCCTACGGCTCGCCGGGCGCGTTCCTCGCGGCGACCCGCACGTGGCTCGCCGCGAACGGCCTCACGCACACGGCGATGGTCGAGCCGACGGGTCTCGACGACCGGAACAGGTCGACGCCGGCGGACCTCATCGCGCTCGGCAAGCTGGCCATGGCGAACGCCGCCGTCGCCGAGATCGTCGGTCTGCACTCCCTCGACATCCCCGGCAGCCCGGTCGACGGGATGAGCGCAACGAACGACATGCTCGGCCGGAACGGCGTCGACGGGATCAAGACCGGCACACTCGACACGGGATCCGACCTGCTGTTCTCGGCCACGGTCCCGGTGCCCGCCCTCGACCGCCCGGCGCTCCGCGTCTTCGGCGTCGTGCTGGGCGGGAGTTCGCGGGAGTCGGTGGACGGCGACGTCGAGACGATGCTCCACAACGTCGTGAACGGATTCCACAGCACGATGCTGGGAAGGGAGGGCGATGTCGTCGGCACCTACACGACGCGGTGGGGCGCGAGCGCGCACATGGTGCTCGCCCGGGACGCGACGGTGACCACCTGGTCGAACGCTCCCATCACGGTGACGATGTCGACCGGCATGATCACGACCGGCAAGGCCGGGCAACGGGTCGGCGCCGTGACGTGGACCTCGGGGACGACGACGGTCACGGTGCCGGTGGTGCTTGAGTCGACCATCCGGCCGCCGAGCGACTGGTGGCGGATCACGCATCCCGACAAGCTCGGGAGGTGACCCCGGCCCGGCGCCCGCTCCGCCCGACCCCGCTCGACCGCGAGATCGCGGCGCTCGCGGTGCCCGCGCTCGGGGCGCTCGTCGCGGAGCCGCTGTTCCTCGCCACCGACAGCGCTCTCGTCGGGCATCTCGGAGCCACGCAGCTCGCGGGGCTCGGCGTCGCGGGGACGATCCTGCAGACGGCGATCGGGCTCCTGATCTTCCTCGCCTACGCGACGACCCCGGCGGTCGCTCGCCGCCTGGGCGCCGGCGACGAGCGGGGCGCGATCCGCGCGGGCATCGACGGGATGTGGCTCGCCCTCGGGGTCGGCGTCGTGCTGGCGGCGGTCGGCTGGGTCACGGCCCCGGCGCTGGCCGGGGCGTTCGGCGCCGGCGCCCGGACCACCGCGGCCGCCGTCGTCTACCTCCGGATCGCCGTGCTCGGACTGCCCGCGATGCTCATCGTGACGGCCGCCGTCGGGCTGTTCCGCGGCCTGCAGGACACCCGGACGCCCCTCGTCATCGCGGTGATCGGGTTCGCGACGAACGCCGGGCTCAACGCGCTCCTCATCTACCCGGTCGGCTGGGGCATCGCGGGATCGGCGGCCGGCACCGTCGTCGCCCAGACCGGGATGGCGACGACCTGCGTCGTCATCGCGGTACGGACGGCCCGTCGCACCGGGGCGGGGCTCCGGCCCGGCGTCGCCGGGGTGTCGTCGTCGGCGCTCACGGGCGGCTGGCTGCTCGTCCGCACCGCGTCGCTGCGGGTGGCGCTCGTGGCGACCGTCGTCGTCGCGACCCGCGAGGGCACCACGACGCTCGCGGCGCAGCAGGTGGTCTTCACCCTGTTCAGCACCCTCGCGCTCGCGCTCGACGCCTTCGCCATCGCCGGCCAGGCGCTCACCGGCCATGGACTCGGCGCCGCCGACGTGCCGCGGGTGCGGGCGGTCGTGCGCCGGCTGCTCGGCTGGGGCGTCCTCACCGGGCTGGTGCTCGGCGCACTGCTCGCGGCGACGTCGCCGGTGATCGGCGGACTCTTCACCTCGGATCCGGCGGTGCGCGCCGCGATCGCGCCCGGTGCGCTCGTGCTCGCGGCCTCGCAGCCGCTCGGGGCGGTGGTGTTCGTGCTCGACGGCATCCTCATCGGCGCGGGCGACGCGCGGTACCTGGCCTGGACCGGCGTCGTGAACCTGGCCGTGTTCGTGCCGCTGCTGGCCCTCGCCTCGCTCGCGCCGCCGGGTGCGGCGGCGGTGGTCGCGATCCAGCTCGCCTTCTGCGTGGGCTACCTCGCCGCGCGCTGCGTGACCCTGTCGCTGCGGGCGCGGGGCACGCGGTGGATCGTCACCGGCGCGCGGTAGCCGGGGTCGATCAGGAAAGGGTCTCGGTACACGCCAGCGGCGCTATTCGACCCGCGGAGCGGCGCGGCGGAGGACGGACTCTGCGTGGCGGATGACGGGGCCGTCGACCATGCGGCCGTCGAGGCGGAAGACGCCGCCGTGTTCGCGCGCGGCGTCGACGATCCGGCGCGCGTCGGCGACCTCGACGTCGCTCGGCGCATAGGCGCGGCGGATGACGTCGACGTGGGAGGGGTGGATGCAGGCGGTCGCCGCGAAGCCGACCGCGGCCGCGTCCTCCGCCTCGGCCGCGAGCCCGTCGAGGTCGGCGATGTCGAGGTGCACCGTGTCGATCGCCGCAGCCCCCGCGGCCCCCGCCGCGAGCAGCACGGTCGAGCGCGCGTGCCGGGCCACGTCGCGGTAGGCGCCCGCGCGGTCGCGGCTCGCGGAGCCGCCGAGCGAGGCGACGAGGTCCTCCGCGCCCCACATGAGCGCGACGACACCCGGCCGCTCGGCAAGCGCCCGCGCGTCGAGCACCCCGGCCGCGGTCTCGCAGAGCGCGATCACGTCGAGGTCGGCGAGCGCCGCGTCGTCGAGGCGCGCGTCGGCCTTCGGGATCATGACGGTCCGGTAGGCGGCCGCCCGGACGGCGGCCAGATCCTCCGCCTGATCGGCCGAGCCGGTCTCGTTCACGCGCACGATCACCCGCGCCGGGTCGAGCGGATTCGCGGCGAGCGCCGCGCGGGCGGCCGGGCGCGCATCGGGGGCGACGGCATCCTCGAGGTCGAGGATCACGGCATCCGCCCGATCGAGCGCCTTGCGGTACCGGTCCGGCCGATCCGCGGGGCAGAACAGCAGGGCCGGGCCGAACGCGAACGTCACGGTCGCGGCTCCGGTGCGGTCCGCACGAGGGTCGTGCGGACGGCGCGGCCGACGACGATCCCGTCCTGATTCCGCCCGACGTGCTCGAGCGTCACGATGCCCTGCCCGGGCCGCGAGTTCGAGAGCCGCTTGTCGAGCACCGTCGTCTCGGAGTAGAGGGTGTCGCCGTGCCGGAGCGGCGCCGGGAAGGTGACCTCGGTGAATCCGAGGTTCGCGACGATCGTGCCCAGAGTCAGCTGCGCGACGGAGGCCCCGACCATCGTCGACAGCGTCCACATCGAGTTGACGAGCCGCTCGCCGAACTCCTGCTGCGCCGCCCAGGCGGCGTCGAGATGCAGGCCCTGGCTGTTCATGGTCAGGGTCGTGAAGAGGGTGTTGTCGGCCTCCGTCGCGGTGCGGCCCGGGCGGTGCAGGTAGCGGGTGCCGACCTCGAACTCCTCGAACCAGAGGCCGCGCTGCTCGACGACGCGCCCCGGCACGGCGGTCGGCTCGTCGCGGGGCGCGTCGCTCATCGGCCGTCCGCCGTCGCGAGCCCGAGCTCCCGGGTCAGCACCATGAGCTGCACCTCGGAGGTCCCCTCGCCGATCTCGAGGATCTTGGAGTCGCGGTAGTGCCGCGCGACGGGGCTCTCGTTGAGGAAGCCGTAGCCGCCGAGCACCTGCGTCGCGTCGCGCGCGTTGTCCATCGCGGCCTCCGACCCGATCAGCTTCGCCATCGACGCCTCCGCCTTGAAGGGCTCCCCCGCGACCAGCTTGCGCGCGGCGTCCATCCACGCCAAGTGCGCCTGGTGGGCCCGCACCTGCATGCGGGCGATCTTGAACGCGACGTACTGGTTGGAGCCGATCGGGCGCCCGAACACGTTGCGGCTCCGCGCGTAGCGGAGCGCCTCCTCGAGGCAGCCGAGAGCGGCTCCCGCGCAGAGCGCCGCGAACGCGACCCGGCCCTCGTCGAGCGTCTGGAGGAAGTTCGCGAACCCGCGGCCGCGCTCGCCGAGCAGGTTCGACTCCGGCACCCGGACGTCGGTGAGGGTCAGCGGGTGCGTGTCGGAGGTGTGCCAGCCGACCTTGTCGTAGGCCGGCTCCGCGCGGAATCCGGGGGTGTCGGTCGGCACGAGGATCGACGACAGCTCCTTCTTGACGGAGCCGTCGCCGCGCCGGTGCTCGCCGGTCACCGCGGTGACGGTCACGACGGAGGTGATCGGGGTCCCGGAGTTGGTGATGAACTGCTTCGTGCCGTCGATGACCCACTCGGCGCCGTCGAGGCGCGCGGTCGTCTTCGTGGCGCCCGCGTCGGATCCGGCCTCCGCCTCCGTCAGGCCGAAGCCGGCGAGCGCCCGGCCGGCCAGCAGGTCGGGGAGGAAGCGCTGCTTCTGGGGGTCGGTCCCGTGCCGGAAGATTGGCATGATCCCGAGCCCGACGCCCGCCTCGAGCGTCACGGCGATCGACTGGTCGACCCGCGCCAGCGCCTCGACGGCGAGGCACAGGTCGACGTAGTCGCGGCCCTGCCCGCCGTCCGCGACGGGGAACGGCAGGCCGAAGAGCCCCATGTCGCCCATCTGGCCGATGATGTCGAGCGGCAGCCGGCGCTCGGTGTCGTACTCGTAGGCGCGCGGCGCGACGACCTCGTCGGCGAACGCGCGCACGTCGGCGCGGAGGCGCTCCTGCTCGGGGGTCAACTCGGTCATGCGTCCTCCTGGGGATCGGGATCGGGGTCGATGGTCGCGACGACCTGGTCGCGCCGGACGAGATGGCCGGGCTGGAGCGCGATGCGCACGGTGCCGGCGAGCGGGGCGGTGAGCGGGTGCTCCATCTTCATGGCCTCGACCGTCGCGAGGAGGTCGCCCGCCGCCACGACGTCGCCGTCGCGGACCGCGACCTGCACGACGGTGCCGGGCATGGCGGCGCGGACCTCGGGGCTCACCGGCCCGGCGGCCCGCTCGGCCGCGGCGAGCCGGCGCGCCAGGCGGGTGGCCCGGTCCGGCGCGTCGATCGCGAGGGTGCGACTCGCGCGATGCAGCCAGACGGTCGAGCCGTCGGGGTCGGGCACCATCCGGACCGTCTCCGTGACGCCGTCGTGCGTGAACGCGTAGGCGTGACCGCCGAGCGCCCGCAGCGCGCCCGTCGACGGCGCCTGATCGCGCCCCGCGCGCCACCCGTCGAGCCCCCACGGCCCCACCGCGCGCGGCCCGAAATGCAGGAGATCCGCGACGGCGGCGAGGTCCGCATCCGACGGAACCGCGGGATCCCGGGGCGGCAGCCGGTCGATGAGGCCGACGTCGAGGCGACCTTCCTGCATGTCGGACAGGGCGAGGAGGGAGCGCAGGAAGTCGACGTTGGTGTCGACGCCGAGGATGACCGCCTCCGCGAGCATGGCGTCGAGCCGGTCGAGCGCCTCGGCGCGGTCGGCGCCGGTCGCGATCGCCTTGGCGAGCATCGGGTCGTAGTCGCCCGAGACCACGAGACCCGGAGTCAGTCCGCTGTCCCAGCGCCGCCCCGACCCGGTCGGCTCGTCGAGATCGAGCACCGCCCCGGTCGCGGGGAGGAAGCCGCGTGCCGGCGCCTCCGCGTAGATCCGGGCCTCGATCGCATGGCCGGTGAGCGTCACGTCCTCCTGCCGCAGCGGGAGCGGCTCACCCGCCGCGATCCGCAGCTGCAGCTCCACGAGGTCGAGGCCCGTCACCTGCTCGGTGACGGGGTGCTCCACCTGCAGGCGGGTGTTCATCTCGATGAAGAAGAAGGTGTCCGGGTCGCGGTCGGAGACGAGGAACTCGACCGTGCCGGCGCCCTCGTACCCGACGCTCCGCGCGACCTCGCAGGCCGCCGCGCCCATCCGCTCGCGCTGCGCCGGGGTGAGGAGCTCGGACGGCGCCTCCTCGATGACCTTCTGGTGGCGGCGCTGCAGCGAGCACTCGCGCTCGCCGAGGTGGATGACGCCGCCGTGGCGGTCGGCCATCACCTGCAGCTCGATGTGCCGCGGCGTCTCGACGAAGCGCTCGAGCAGCAGGTCGTCGTCGCCGAATGCCGAGGCCGCGACGCGGCGGGCGGAGGCGAGCGCCCCGGCGAGCTCGGACTCCTCGGCCACGACCTGCATGCCCGTGCCGCCGCCGCCCGCCGCGGGCTTGACGAGGAGCGGGTAGCCGACGGTCGCGGCGGCCGCGACGAGCTCGTCGTCGGTCAGCCGCTGCCCCTCGCTGCCGGGCACGACCGGCACCCCGCGCGCCGCGACGGTCTGTTTGGCGACGATCTTGTCGGCCATGACCGTCATCGCCTCCGACCCGGGGCCGATGAAGACGATGCCGGCGTCGGCGCACGCGCGCGCGAGCTCCGGGCTCTCGGAGAGGAAGCCGTAGCCGGGGTGGATCGCCTCGGCCCCGGTGCGCCTCGCGGCGTCGAGGAGGGCCGGGATCGACAGGTACGACGCGGCCGCCGCCGCCGGCCCGCTGCGCACGGCCTCGTCGGCGAGCGTGACGTGGAGCGCGCCGGCGTCGGCATCCGAGTACGCCGCGACCGCACGGATGCCGAGCCGCCGCAGCGTGCGGATCACGCGGACGGCGATCTCGCCGCGGTTCGCCACGAGGACGGAGGAGAAGAGCGGGGCCATGGGCGCGGTCACATCCGGAACAGCCCGAGGCGCGGCTCGGGCAGGGGCGTGCGCGAGCACACCTCGAGGGCCATGCCGAGCACCCGGCGGGTGTCGAGCGGGTCGATGATGCCGTCGTCCCAGAGCCGGGCGGTGGCGTAGTACGGGCTGCCCGCACGCTCGTAGCTCTCGCGGATCGGGGCGCGGAACGCCTCCTCGTCGGCGGCCGACCACTCCTCGCCGCGCGCCTCGAGCTGCTCGCGCTTGACGGTCGAGAGCACCGACGCGGCCTGCGGGCCGCCCATGACCGAGATGCGCGAGGCCGGCCACGACCACAGGAACCGCGGCGAGTAGGCGCGACCGCACATCGAGTAGTTGCCGGCACCGAACGAGCCCCCGACGATCACGGTGAGCTTCGGCACCCGGGTCGTCGCGACGGCGGTCACCATCTTCGCGCCGTCCTTGGCGATGCCCGCGGCCTCGGCATCCCGGCCCACCATGAAACCGGAGATGTTCTGCAGGAACAGGAGCGGGATCCCGCGCTGGTCGCACAGCTCGATGAAGTGCGCGCCCTTGCGCGACGACTCGCCGAGGAGCACGCCGTGGTTGGCGACGACGCCGACGGGATGCCCGTGGATCCGGGCGAAGCCCGTCACGAGGGTGGTGCCGTACTCGGACTTGAACTCCTGGAACGCGGAGCCGTCCACCAGTCGGGCGATCACCTCACGCGGGTCGTAGGGCTGCTGCACGTCGACCGGCACGGCGGCGTAGAGGCCCGCGGGATCGACGACGGGTTCGATCGACTCGAGCACCTCCCAGACCGGTGCGGGATCGGGCGCGAGCGTCGCGACGATGCCGCGGACGATCTCCAGCGCGTGCTCGTCGTCTTCGGCGAGGTGGTCGACGACCCCGGAGGTGCGTGCGTGCAGCTCCCCGCCGCCGAGCTCCTCCGCGGTCACGACCTCGCCGATCGCGGCCTTCACGAGCGGTGGCCCGCCGAGGAAGATGGTGCCCTCGCCTCGCACGATGACCGTCTCGTCGCTCATCGCGGGCACGTAGGCCCCACCCGCCGTCGACGAGCCCATGACGGCGGCGATCTGCGGGATCCCGGCGGCCGACAGCCGCGCCTGGTGGAAGAAGATGCGGCCGAAGTGGTCGCGGTCGGGGAACACCTCGTCCTGCATCGGCAGGAACGCGCCGCCCGAGTCGACCAGGTAGACGCACGGCAACCGGTTCTCGAGCGCGATCTCCTGCGCGCGGAGGTGCTTCTTGACCGTCATCGGGGAGTACGTGCCGCCCTTGACGGTCGCATCGTTCGCGACGACGATCACGAGCCGGCCGGAGACGACGCCGATGCCCGCGACGACGCCGGCCCCGGGGGTGTCGTCGTCGAAGAGCTCGAAGGCGGCGAGCGGCGCGATCTCGAGGAAGGGGCTGTCCTCGTCGAGGAGCCGGTCGATCCGATCGCGCGCCAGCAGCTTGCCGCGGGCGACGTGCTTCTCGCGGGCGGCGGGCGAGCCGCCGAGGGCCGCGGTCGCGAGGCGCTCGCGCAGCTCGGCGACGAGGGCGCGCTGGTCGGCGTCGTTCGCGGCGGCCGACGCGGAGCCGGGGTCGACGGAGGTCGTGAGGACGGTCATGGGGCGCGGCTCAGTTCCGCGCGAAGGCGAGGGCCGGGTCGGCGAGCCGCGCGCCGACGTCGTGGAGGAAGCGCGACCCCTGCTCGCCGTCGACGACGCGGTGGTCGAACGAGAGGCTGAGCGTCATCACCTGCCGGAGCGCGATGCCGCCCTCGTGCTCCCACGGCCGCCGCACGACCGCGCCCGCGGCGAGGATGCCGGTCTGCCCGGGGTTGAGGATCGGGGTGCCGCCCTCGACGCCGAAGACGCCGATGTTGCTGATCGTGAACGTGCCGCCCGCGAATGCCGCGGGCTCCGTGCGACCGGCGCGCGCCCGCTCCGCGAGGCCGCCGATCGCGGCGGCGAGGTCGAGGAGGCCGAGTCCGCCGGCGTCGGGGAGGTTCGGGACGACCAGCCCGCGCTCGGTCGCGACCGCGATCCCGAGCCCGATCCGCGCGTACTCGATGATCTCGTGCGCGGCGTCGTCCCACGAGCTGTTGAGCTCGGGGTGCCGCCGGAGGGCGAGGCAGGTCGCGCGGGCGACGGCCGCGAGGATCGTGACCCGGATGCCGGCGGCCTCCGGTGTCGCGGCGATGCGGTCGAGCAGCTCCATCGTCGGGGTGACGTCGATCGTGGTCCAGACCGTCACGTGGGGCGCGGTGAACGCGCTCGCGACCATCGCCTCGGCCGTGCGCCTCCGCACGCCGTGCACCGGGATCCGACGGTCCTCCCCGTCGTGGGTCGAGGAATCCGCCTCCGGCGGGCGTGCCGAGACCCCGCTCGCGGCGCCCTCCACGTCCTCCCGCGTCACGAGGCCGTCCGGCCCGTGCCCCGTCACCTGCTCGATGTCGACCCCGAGCCGATGCGCGAGGGTGCGCACCGGCGGCGTCGAGCGCACGCGCTCGTGCGCCGGGTCGGGATGCGCGGGCGGCGGGGCGAGCACCTCACGGCGGGGTCGGCGACGCGGGCGGCCTCCGCGCTCGGGTGCGGCGCCGTACCCGACGAGCGTCGGCTCGCGCACCTCGGTCGTCGGCGAGGAATCGACCGGCGGGGCGTCGACCTTGCCGGGCTCGACCAGCGGGGCGTCGACCTCGAAGGTGACGAGCGGCTCGCCCACCGAGACCGTCGCGCCCGGCTCCGCGTGGAGGCGCGCGACGACGCCCGCGACGGGCGACGGCAGCTCGACGAGGGCCTTGGCGGTCTCGACCTCAGCGATGACCTGGTTGAGGGCGACCGTCTCGCCCTCGGCGACGTGCCAGCTGACGATCTCCGACTCGGTGAGACCCTCGCCGAGGTCGGGGAGCACGAACTCGCGGGCGGTCATCGGACGAGCTCGCGAGCGGAGGGAACGGGTCGCGCGGGGGCCGTGGTCTCGACCGGCTCGACCACCAGGACGCGCCCCAGCACCCGGTCCACGCCGTGGAGCACGCGGTCGAGGTCCGGCAGGTGGTGCTTCTCGAGCTTCGCGACCGGGTAGGGGATGTCGTGCCCCGTCACGCGCACGGGTGCGGCGAGCAGGAGCTCGAAGCAGCGCCCGGTGAGCGTCGCCGCGATCTCCGCGCCGAAGCCGGCATGCCCGGCGGCCTCGTGGACGACGACGAGCCGGCCGGTCCTCCGCACGGAGGCCTCCACGGTGTCCCAGTCGACCGGCGACAGCGACCGCAGGTCGATCACCTCGAGCGAGACCCCCTCGTCGGCGGCGGCCGCCGCGGCATCGAGGCACACGCCGACCATGCCGCCGTAGGCGACCACGGTCGCATCCGTGCCCCGCGCCACGACGCGCGCGCGGTCGAGCGGGAGCGCCGTCGCGAGGTCCACCTCCTCGTTGACCTCCGCCCTGACGTGATAGCGCCGCTTGGGCTCGAAGAAGACGACGGGGTCGTCCGAGGCGATCGCCTGGCGCAGCATCACGGCGGCGTCCTGCGGCGTCGACGCGACGACCGTGCGGAGCCCCGCGGTGTGCGCGAAGTACGCCTCCGGCGACTCCGAGTGGTGCTCGGCGGCGCCGATGCCGCCGCCGAGCGGGATGCGGATCGTGATCGGCATCCGCACGTCGCCGTTCGTGCGGGAGTGCATCTTCGCCAGCTGCGACACGATCTGGTCGAAGGCGGGATAGACGAAGCCGTCGAACTGGATCTCGCACACCGGCCGGAACCCGCGGTAGGCGAGGCCGACCGCGGTACCGAGGATCGCGGACTCCGCGAGCGGGGTGTCGATCACCCGGCGCGGGCCGAACTCCCGCTGCAGGCCGTCGGTCACGCGGAACACGCCGCCGTTCACGCCGATGTCCTCGCCGAGGAGGACGACGTCCGGATCCTCGGCGAGGGCACGACGGAGGCCCGAGCGCAGCGCGCCTCCGAGGGTGAGCATGGTCATCGCCGGGCCTCCGTGGCGTCGTCGAGGCGGAATCCGTCGAGGTAGGCGGCGTACTCGGCGCGCTCGCGCTCGATCTGCCGATTCGGCTCCGCGTAGATGTGATCGAAGACGGCGAGCGGTTCGGGGTCCGGCAGGGCGATGCACGCGGCCCGCAGCTCGCCGCCGGCCTCGTCCGCGGCCGCGCCGACCTCTGCCTCCCGCTCGTCGGTGAGGATCCCCTCGGCGCGCAGCAGGCGCTCCAGCCGGTCGACGGGATCGCGCTCCGCCCACGCCGCGAGCTCCTCCGCCGTGCGGTAGCGGGTGGGGTCGTCGGCGGTGGTGTGAGGTCCCATCCGGTAGGTGACCGCCTCGATGAGGGTCGGCCCCTCGCCAGCGCGGGCGCGATCCAGCGCCTCGCGCATCACCGCGTAGACGGCGAGCACATCGTTGCCGTCGACGCGCACCGACGGGATGCCGAATCCGGGACCTCGGTCGGCGAGCGTCCCCGGCGCCTGCAGCGTCACGGGCTCCGAGATCGCCCACTGGTTGTTGGAGCACACGAAGACGACCGGCAGGCGGAACGAGGCGGCGAACACCATGGCCTCCGCGACGTCGCCCTCGCTCATCGCGCCATCGCCGAAGTAGGCCACCCCGGCATCGGGGGTCTGGTCGCCCTTCGCGAGCACCTCGCCCATGGCCCAGCCGGTCGCGTGCAGGCTCTGCGCGCCGATGATGACCTGCGGCGTCGCGACGCGGTGCTCGTACGGGTGCCAGGCGGAGGCCGTCGCCCCGCGCCAGACCCGCACGAGGTCGACGCCGCGCACCCCGCGCGCGAACGCGACGCCGTGCTCGCGGTAGCTCGTGAACACGAAGTCGCCGTCGCCGAGCGCCCGGGCCGAGGCGAGCTGGGTCGCCTCCTGACCTCGCAGCGGCGGCCAGAGCGCGAGCTCCCCCTGGCGCTGCAGGGCGGTCGCCTCGTCGTCGATGCGGCGGATGACGCGCATGTCGCGGTAGAGGGCGAGCAGGTCGTCGGGGGTCAGGTCGGCGGCGAGGGAGTCGTACGCCGCCGACGGGCGGCGCGCGCCGCTCGGATCGAGCAGCTGCACGATGTCCGTCTCATCCAGCTCCGATGGCACCCTCGCCATGATCGCCTCCGCCTCGTCGCGTGACCGTTGCGGTCATTCTGCGCGGAGGTGGCCGATCCGCTCAATAGATACCTGCTCGACTGCGCATAATGCTCATCAAACGCAGGGAGATCTTGGGTACCCTGTGCACCATGCCCGGTCTCGACGCGCTCGACCTGCAGCTCCTCGCCGCGCTCGTCGACGATCCGCGGGCGTCGCTCGTCGCCCTGGCCGACACGCTCGGCGTCTCGCGCAACACGGTCTACGCGCGCATGTCACGGCTGGAGGACGCCGGCGCGTTCCTCGCGTTCGACCGGCGCATCAGCCCGGAGGCGCTCGGCTACCCCGTGACCGCGTTCATCTCGGTGACGACGCGGCAGAAGGACCTCGCCCGCATCGTCGACGAGATCGCGACGATCCCGGAGGTCGTCCAGGCGCACGGGATGAGCGGCTCAGCCGACCTCGTGGCGACCGTCGTGTCCCCCGACATCCACCGCCTCTTCGACGTGGACGCCGCGATCCTCGCGATCGACGGCGTCGAGCGGACCGAGACATCGCTCTCCATGGGCGAACTCATCCCCTACCGCGTCGGGCCGCTCCTCGACCGCGGCCGCCGCTCCGCCCGCTGACCCGCCTCCCGTCACGACCGCCGCACGCCTCGACGCGACTGTCACGAATGACGGAGATCAGCGCCCGCCCGGGCGTCTCGACCCCGTCATCCCGGCCACCTTCCGCACGTCGGAGACATGATCTCCGTCATTCGTTCCACCACCGCGCGGGTACCGAGGGGGCGGGGAGCGGGCCGAGCTCCCGCTAGATCGACTGCGCGAGCCGGTAGTAGGCCGCGTTCCAGCGCAGCTGCTGGTCGAAGCCGTCGACGGTCGTGCCGTCGTCGATCACCAGGAGCTCGACGCCCGACATCTTCGCGAAGTCGCGGAACACGTCCACGCCGACCTGCGTCGACATGACCGTGTGGTGCGCGGCGCCCGCCATGAGCCACGCGGTCGCGGACGTGCGGAAGTCGGGCTGCGGCTTCCAGATCGCGCGGCCCACCGGGAGCTTCGGCATCGGATGCGGCAGGGCGACGTTGTCGACGACGTTCGCCACCAGCCGGAACCGGTCGCGCATGTCACTGAGCGCGACGACGACCGCCGGTCCGGGATCGGCCGTGAAGACCAGGCGCACCGGGTCGTCCTTGCCGCCGATGCCGAGCGGGTGGATCTCGAGGCTCGGCTTGGCGGTCGTCAGCGTCGGCGAGACCTCGAGCATGTGGGCGCCGAGGATGAGCTCCTGCCCCGGCTCCAGGTGGTACGTGTAGTCCTCCATGAGGCTGGCGCCGCCCGCGAGGCCCGCGCCCATGACGTTGGCGGTGCGCACGAGCACCGACGTCTTCCAGTCGCCTTCCGCGCCGAAGCCGTAGCCGTCGGCCATGAGGCGCTGGACCGCGAGGCCCGGCAGCTGTGTCAGGTCGCCGAGGTCCTCGAACGAGTCGGTGAACGCGTGGAACCCGCCCGCTTCGAGGAAGGAGCGCAGCCCCAGCTCGATGCGCGCGCCGTCGCGGAGCGAGGCGGCGCGATCGCCGCCCGGACGCAGCTCCGGCACGACGTCGTACAGGTCGAGGTACTCGGCGACGAGCGCGTCGACGCCGGCGTCCGTCTGGTCGGCGACCGCGGCCGCGAGCTCGTTGACCGGCCAGGTGTTCACCTGCACGCCGAGCCGCAGCTCCGCCTCGGTCTTGTCGCCCTCCGTCACGGCGACGTAGCGCATGTTGTCGCCGAACCGGGCGACCTTCATGCCGCGGGTGGCGGCGCGGCCCGCGGCGGCACGCGTCCAGACGCCGACGCGTCGCGTCACGGCCGGATCGGAGACGTGGCCGACGACGGTGGTGCGCGCGATGTTCAGGCGCGACTCGATGTAGCCGAACTCCCGGTCGCCGTGGGCGGCCTGATTGAGGTTCATGAAGTCGAAGTCGATGTCGGCCCACGGCAGCTCGACGTTGGCCTGGGTGTGCAGGTGCAGGAGCGGCTTCTGCAGCGCGTCGAGCCCCGAGATCCACATCTTCGCCGGGCTGAAGGTGTGCATCCAGGTGATGACGCCGATCACGGCGTCGTCGGCGTTCGCGTCGAGCATCGCGCGGCGGATCGACTCGGGGTCGGTGAGCACCGGCTTCCACTCGACGGTGACCGGGATGTCGGCCGAGCCGGCGAGTCCTGCCGCGACGGTCTTCGACTGCTCCGCCACCTGGCGCAGCGTCTCCTCGCCGTACAGCCCCTGGCTGCCGGTGAGGAACCAGACGACGGACTTCTTCAGGTCGGGGACGATCGAGGTCATTGCTCTTCTTCTCGGGAGGGGGTGGTGGAGACGGCGGGGATCGCGGCGCGCTCGACGTCGAGGCCGGCGCGGTAGCGGTCGAGGTAGGCGCCGAACCCGGCGACGTCGGCGGGGTCGGGGTCGGCCGTCGCGGGGGCGGGGCCGGTGAAGACCGCGTCGTCGAGGTACCCGGCGAGGTCGGTGTCGCCGGTCGTCGAACGGGCGGCGAAGGCGGCGAGCACGGCCATGCCCCACGCCCCGCCCTCCGAGGCGGTGTCGCTCGCGACCGTGACGGGAGCCCCGAGCGCGCCGGCGAGGAAGCGCTGGGCGACCCCGGCGGTGCGGAACATACCGCCGTGGGCATACATGCGTTCCAGGGCGACACCCTCCTCGTCGAGCACCCGCATCCCGAGGGCGAGCGTGCCGAAGACGCCGTACAGCTGGGCGCGCATGAGGTTGGCGAGGGTGAGACGGGCGTCCGGCGGGCGCACGACCAGCGGCCGGCCCTCGGACAGCCCGGCGATCGGCTCGCCCGCGAGGTGGTTGTAGGCGATCACGCCGCCCGCGTCGGCCTCGCCCGCGAGCGCCTCGCGGAAGAGCGCCTCGTAGACCGCGTCGGTGTCGAGCGGCGTGCCGGCGGCCTCGGCGAAGCGCCCGAAGACGCCCGCCCACGCCGCGACCTCGCTCGCCCCGTTGTTGCAGTGCACCATCGCGACCGGGTCGCCGAGCGGCGTCGTGACGACGTCGAGCTCCTCGTGCACGGCGCCGAGCGGCCGCTCGAGCACGACCATCGCGAAGATGCTCGTCCCGGCGCTGACGTTGCCGGTGCGCGGGGCGATCGCGTTGGTCCCGACCATCCCGGTCCCCGCGTCGCCCTCGGGCGGCGCGGCGGTGGCGCCCGGCTGGAGGACGCCGCTCGGGTCGAGGAGGGCGGCGCCCTCGGCGGTCAGCTCCCCCGCCGGCCGGCCGGCCACGAGGACCTCGGGCAGCAGCTCGGCGAGCGGGTGCGGCAGGCGGTCGCCGACCAGCTCGTCGTAGCGGCGGACGAGCTCGGCGTCGTAGTCGCGCGTCGCCGGGTCGATCGGGAACATCCCCGAGGCGTCGCCGACGCCGAGCACCCGGCGCCCGGTGAGGCGCTCGTGCACGTACCCGGCGAGCGTCGTGACCGAGGCGATCCGCGGGATGTGCGGCTCGGCGTCCGTCACCGCCTGGTGCAGATGCGCGATCGACCAGCGGAGCGGGATGTTGACTCCGAACAGCCCGGTGAGCTCGGCCGCCGCGGGCCCGGTGTTGGTGTTGCGCCAGGTGCGGAACGGCACGAGGAGCCCGCCCGCGGCGTCGAAGGCCAGGTAGCCGTGCATCATGGCCGACACGCCGATGCCGGCGAGCCGCTCCGGGGCCGTGCCGAGGTCGGCGTACGCGGCGGTGACGCCCGACCACACCTCGTCGAGGTCGTAGGTCCAGAGCCCGTCGACAAGACGGTTCTCCCACTCGTGCGACCCGGTCGCGACGATCCGCGAGGGGTCGTCGGCGTCGACGAGGCAGGCCTTGATGCGGGTCGAGCCCAGCTCGATGCCGAGGACGAGACCGCCGCTCACCGCGCGTCCTCGCGACGGGCGTCCGTCGCCTGGCCGTACACGTTCTGGTAGCGCGCGTAGAGCGCGTCGATCTTCTCCTGCGGGATCGGGACGAGCTCGCCCGCCTGCCGCGCGATGTGCACGGTGCGCGCCGCGTCCTCGCACATGACCGCCGCCTTCACCGCGTCGCGCGCGCTGACGCCGATCGTGAAGGGGCCGTGGTTCTGCATGAGGACCGCGCGCGAGCGGTGCCCGCGGAGGGTCTCGACGATCCCGCGGCCGATGGAGTCGTCGCCGATGATCGCGAAGGGGCCGATCGGGATGGGGCCGCCGAACTCGTCGGCCATGCCCGTGATGACGCAGGGGATCTCCTCGCCGCGCGCCGCCCAGGCGACCGCGTAGGTCGAATGGGTGTGCACGACGCCGCCGACCTCGGGCATCTCGCGGTAGACGTACGCGTGGGCCGCGGTGTCGCTCGACGGGCTCCGCTCGCTGCCCGGGGTGCCGGGCACGACGTCGCCGTCGAGGTCGCAGAGGATCATGTTCTCCGGCGCGAGGTCGTCGTACGAGACCCCGGACGGCTTGATGACGAAGAGGTCGGCGCCGGGGACACGACCGGAGACGTTGCCCCCGGTCCAGACGACGAGGCCGTATCGGACGAGTTCCGCGTGAAGGGTCGCGACCTCGGCGCGGGTCCGCTCGATGGCGCTCTCGACGTCGGGAGTCATGCCCCGATGTTAGCGCTCACACGCGGTCGGGTCGAGCCGGTGCGGTCGAGGAGCGGACGACGAGCTCGGGCTCGATCGCGATCCGCTGCACCGCGCCTCCCCCGTCGCCGTCCAGGCGCCGCACGATGAGCTCGACCGCCCGGCGACCGATCTCGTCGAAGTCCTGCCGCACGGTCGTGAGCGCGGGGCGCAGGAAGGCCGCCTCGGGCAGGTCGTCGAAGCCCGTGACGCTGATGTCGTCCGGCACCCGCCGCCCGCTGTCGGCGAGGGCCGCCATGACGCCGATCGCCAGCTGGTCGTTCGCGCACGCGACCGCCGTCACGCCGGGATCCAGTCGCCCCGCCGCCTCGAATCCCGCGGCCGCCGTCCAATCGCCCTCGATCACGGGCAGGCGCTCGAGCCCGGCCGCGTCGAGCGCCTCGGCGACGCCGCGACGCCGCGCCGCCGACTCCGTCCATCCGGCGGGACCCGAGACGTGCTGGATGCGGCGGTGCCCGAGCGCGACGAGGTGCTCGGTGGCGAGGCGCGCACCTCGCGCGTGGTCGACGCCGACGACGTCGCCGGTCGGGCCGGCGGGCGCCTGCAGCGCCACGACCGGCAGCACGACGCCGAGGTCCTCGAGCGCGCGCACCACGCCCGCGTGCGGCACCACGACGACGAGCGCCTCCACGGCCTGATCGAGCAGGAACCCGAGCGCGGCGCGCGTCGCCGCGTCGTCGGCGGCCGCCGCGGTCACGAGCGGCCGGTAGCCGTGCTCCCGGGCCGCGCCCTCGACGGCGAACAGGCTGCTGGTCGGCCCGTGCTCGGGGACCGACGGGGTGAGGATCCCGATGCTGTGGGTGCGCCCCGCGGCGAGCGCGCGAGCGGCCAGGTTCCTCCGGTAGCCGAGCTCGTCGATCGCGGCGAGGACGCGATCCCGGGTCGCCGGGCGGATGCCGGCGAAGCCGTTGAGCACGCGCGAGACCGTCTGGTGCGACACGCCCGACGCCCGCGCCACATCCACCAGGGTGGGCGCGCGGCGCTCCTCGGTCATGGGGAGACGGTAGCTGCTCCCCGGCGCATCGCGAGCCGTGCGTAGCGTCGACGACGCAGCCACATGGCGAGTCGGGCGAACGGACCGAGGCGCAGCCCCGGGAGCCCGAGCTCCTTAGGCCGATCGTCGAAGCGCGCCTTCGCGCCCTCCAGGGCGCCGTTCACGCCGATCGGTGTGCCGTGCCCGTCGACGGCGATGTAGCGGTCCTCGACGCGCTCGATCGTGCCGACGAACTCGCCCCCGGCCGAGGCCACCCAGAGCTCCTCGGTGACCTGCACCCACGTCGTCGCGGCATCCGCCACGGCAGGCGTGAGTTGATCGGTCATGCGTCCGACCTTAGGCGCAGCACCCGACACGCCGCCGGGTCTTGCGTCCGGCGCGTCCGCAGGGTATTTGGTCACCGGTCGTCCGAGGCGGGGGCGTGCGCCTCGAGGAACTCGTACACGGCCGCGCGGTCGACGCCCGTGAAGGTGCCGGTCGGCATCGCCGCGAGCAGCGAGGAGTTGAGGCGCGCGCTCGGCCAGGCCTTGTCGTCCCAACGCCGGGCGAGCCGCGCATCCGGCCGCCGGCAGCACGACTCGTCGGGGCAGCGCGAGGTGAGCCGGTGCGCCGTGTCGCGCCCCCGGAACCACTTGGCCTCGGCGAAGCGCGTGCCGACGCTGATGGAGAAGTCGCCCGTCGACGACGACGCCACGTGCGAGGTGCACCAGTAGGTGCCCTTGGGCTTGTCGGTGTACTGCGAGTAGGGCGTCATCCGGTCGGGGCGCTCGAACACCTGCCGGGCGCTCCACCAGCGGCAGACGATCTGGCCCTCGACCGTGCCGAGCGCGTCGACAGGGAACTGCGCGCCGTCGTTCTGGTACGCCTTCGAGATCGCTCCCGACGCGTGCACCTTGAGGAAGTGGACCGGGATGCCGAGGTGCTCGGTCGCGAGGTTGGTGAACCGGTGCGCCGCGATCTCGTAGCTCACGGCGAACGCGTCGCGCAGATCCTCGACCGAGAGCTCCCGCGCGCCCTTCGCCGCCGTGAGGAACTCGACCGCGCTCGCCTCGGGCACGAGCAGCGCGCCGGCCAGGTAATTCGTCTCGACCCGCTGCCGCAGCAGCTCGCCGAAGTCCTGCGGCTCGCGCTTGCCGAGCACGTGGGCGGCGAGCGCCTGCAGGAGCGTGGACCGCGGGTCGGCCCCGGCGCGCATCGGCAGGTAGATGCGGCCGTGCTCGATGTCGGTGATGCTCCGCGTGGAGTCGGGGAGGTCCGGCACATAGTGCAGCTCGAATCCGAGATGGCCGGCGAGCCCGGCGGCGGTGCGCTGCGAGAGCGGCCCCCCGGCATGGCCGACGGCGGCGAGCATCTCGGTCGCGGTGCGCTCGAGCTCCGGGTAGTAGTTGCCGCGGGCGCTCTGCTCGGCGCGGAGCTCGCCGTTCGCCCGACGCGCCTCCTCGGGGGTCGCCGCGCGCTCGCGGTGTAGTCGCTCGAGCTCCGCGTGCAGGCCGAGCACCGTCTCGATCGCCTCGTCGCTCAGCGACTTGCGCACCGGCAGGGGCGGCAGGCCGAGCCCCTGGTAGAGCGGGCCGCGCTGCGCCCGCTGCAGCGCGACCTCGAGGGCGGCGCGCCGGCTCGGCGGCTCGGCGCGCAGCAGCTCGTCGACCCGTACGCCGAGCGCGCGGGCGAGCCGCTCGAGCTCGCCGAGCTTCAGCTCCCGCCGACCGTTCTCGATCACCGACATCTGCGAGACCGAGCGGCCGATGACGGGTGCCAGGTCCTCGAGCTTCATGCCCCGCTCGGCGCGGAGAGCACGGATGCGGCGGCCGACGACGAGCGGATCGAGCATGCCCTCATCGTCGGGCGCGGTAGGGGGCTCGGAGTCCATGCCGACCATCCTGGACCCGTCGGTTCTTCGACGGAGCCGGAATTCGGCACTTTTCCTGTCGACTCCGACGGGTTCGACAGACGCGGATCCGGTCACGGTGGACCGCATGAACCGCAACGAGCCCTCCCGACCGGGAGACCAGACCCAGACCGCCGCCGAGCTCGAGACCGAGTGGGCCGCCGACCCGCGCTGGAGCGACGTCCGCCGCGACTACACGGCCGACGAAGTCATCGCCCTGCGCGGACCCGTCCGCGAGGAGCGCACCCTCGCCCGCCGCGGCGCGGAGCGGCTCTGGGAGCTGATCCAGGAGAACGACGACCCCACGCGCTGGATCGCGGCGCTCGGCGCGATCACCGGCAACCAGGCGGTGCAGCAGGTGCGCGCGGGGCTGCAGGCGATCTACCTCTCGGGCTGGCAGGTCGCAGCCGACGGCAACCTGAGCGGCCAGACCTACCCGGATCAGAGCCTCTACCCGGCCAACTCGGTGCCGGCCGTCGTGCGGCGGATCAACAACGCGCTGCTGCGGGCGGGGCAGATCTCGCAGGGCACGGCCGACGACCGGGACTGGATGGCTCCCATCGTCGCCGACGCCGAGGCCGGATTCGGCGGCCCGCTCAACGCCTACGAGCTCATGCACCAGATGATCGAGGCGGGCGCGGCCGGCGTGCACTGGGAGGACCAGCTCGCGAGCGAGAAGAAGTGCGGCCACATGGGCGGCAAGGTGCTCGTGCCGACCGGGCAGCACATCCGCACGCTCAACGCGGCCCGCCTGGCCGCGGACGTGGCGGGGACCCCCACCATCGTCATCGCCCGCACCGATGCGCTGGCCGCGACGCTGCTGACGAGCGATCACGACGAGCGCGACCGCCCGTTCCTGACCGGCGGGCGCACCGCCGAGGGCTTCTACGAGGTCCGCAACGGCATCGAGTCGGTGCTCGCGCGCGGCCACGCCTACGCGCCCTACGCCGACCTGCTGTGGGTCGAGTCGTCGGAGCCGGATCTGGAGCTCGCGCGCACCTTCGCCGAGAGCATCCACGCCGAGTTCCCGAGCCAGAAGCTCGCCTACAACTGCTCGCCGAGCTTCAACTGGCGCCGGCATCTCGACGACGACACCATCGCGCGGTTCCAGCGCGAGCTGTCGGCCATGGGGTACGCGTTCCAGTTCATCACCCTGGCCGGCTTCCACTCGTTGAACCACGGGATGTTCGAACTCGCGAGCCGCTACGCGGAGACCCAGATGAGCGCCTACGTCGAGCTGCAGGAGGCCGAGTTCGCGTCGGAGGCGCGCGGCTACACCGCGACCCGGCACCAGGCCGAGGTCGGCACCGGCTACTTCGACCGCGTCGCCACCGCCCTCAACCCGGAGTCGCAGACGCTCGCGCTCGCCGGCTCCACCGAATCCGCCCAGTTCCACTGACCGGTGCGATTCGTCGCACCGGCGCCGCCATTCGCATCACACCGTGCGACCTGTCGCACCGCTACACGAGGAGACCGATCATGACCACCACTCGCATCGAACAGCTGACAGCCCCCGAGGAGCGGTTCGCCGAGATCCTGACCCCGGAGGCGCTGCGCTTCGTCGCCCGCCTGCACGACCAGTTCGCGCACCGCCGCCAGGAGCGGCTCATCGCGCGGATGCGCCGCGCCGGCGAGATCGAGAACGGCCGCGACTTCGACTTCCTGCCGGAGACGGAGCCGGTCCGCCGCGAGCCGTCGTGGCGCGTCGCGGGCCCCGGGCCCGGTCTCGAGGACCGCCGCGTCGAGATCACCGGACCGACCGACGCCAAGATGGCGATCAACGCCCTCAACTCGGGCGCCCGGGTCTGGCTCGCCGACCACGAGGACGCGCTGAGCCCGACGTGGGACGGGATCGTCGGCGGGCAGCGCACGCTGCGCGACGCGATCCGCGGCGAACTCGAGCACACCACCGCGGACGGCCGCGAGTACCGGGTGACCGCCGAGCGGACGCCCACGATCGTGTTCCGGCCGCGGGGGTGGCACCTGGTCGAGAAGCACCTGCGCTACGTCGACCGCGCCGGGATCGGCTCCCCCGCCTCGGCGTCGCTGGTCGACTTCGGGCTCTACGCCTTCCACAACGCGCGGGAGCTCGTGGAGCGCGGCCGCGGCCCGTACTTCTACCTGCCGAAGATCGAGTCGCACCTCGAGGCGCGGCTCTGGGACGACGTCTTCACCTTCACCGAGAACGCGCTCGGCCTCGAGCACGGCACGATCCGCGCGACCGTGCTCATCGAGACGATCCCGGCGGCGTTCGAGATGGAGGAGATCCTCTACGAGCTGCGCGACCACGCCGCGGGCCTCAACGCCGGGCGCTGGGACTACATCTTCTCGATCGTCAAGCACTTCCGCGGCCGCGGGCGGCGCTACCTGCTGCCGGACCGCGCCCGGATCACGATGACCGTGCCGTTCATGCGCGCGTACACCGACCTGCTCGTCGCCACCTGCCACCGCCGCGGGGCGCAGGCGATCGGCGGGATGAGCGCCTTCATCCCGAACCGGCGGCGACCCGAGGTCACCGAGCGCGCGCTCGCGCAAGTCGCAGCCGACAAGCGCCGCGAGGCGGAGGCCGGCTTCGACGGCTCGTGGGTCGCGCATCCGGACCTCGTCGAGGTGGCGACCGCGGAGTTCGACGCGGTGCTCGGCGACCGCCCGAACCAGCTGGACCGGATGCGCGACGATGTCGCCGTCACGGCCGCGCAGCTGCTCGACGTGCACATCGACGACCCGCTCATCACCGACGCGGGCGTCCGCACCAACGTGTCGGTCGCGCTCCGCTACCTGGAGGCGTGGCTGCGCGGCACCGGCGCGGTCGCGATCGACGACCTCATGGAGGATGCGGCGACCGCCGAGATCAGCCGCTCGCAGCTCTGGCAGTGGATCCGCAACGGCGTCCGCACCGAGGAGGGCACACCCGTGACCCGGGCGCACGTGGACGCGGTGGCGGCCGCCGTGCTCGCCGAGCTGCCGCGTCACGCGGACGACCGCTACGACGCGGCGCTCGCGCTCTTCCGCGAGGGCGCGCTCGGCGAGGCGTTCCCCGAGTTCCTCACGGTGCCCGCGTACGCGCAGCACCTCGTCGAGCAGCCGGTGGGGAGGCTGGCCGCGGCCGGGTGAGCCCGGCGCGCAGCGGGCGGGGTTCCGCACGCGGGAGAATTGCCCGCATGCGATGGTGGCGACGGCTCAGCATCCGCTGGCGCATCACCATCGGCAGCGTGCTCGTGGCGGCGGTGCTCCTGACCGCCGCGGGCGCGCTGCTCCTCCAGCAGGTGCAGCAGGCCCAGATCAACTCCGATAAGAGGATCCTGTACAGCGCCACGTCCCCGTACGTGTCGCTGCTGCAGCAGGACCCCGGCGGGATCTCCGACGTGCCGAGGAGCGAGGAGCGGCTGGTCATCTTCGATCCGTCGGGCAAGGCGACCAGCGGGGATCTCCCCGATCCCCTCCGCGACGACCTGACGAGGCTGGCGCGGCTCGAGCCGGGCTCCCACTTCGTCACCCGCGGCGACACCGACTACCTGGTGACCGCCCGGATCGTGAACCGCGCCGACGGGATCTGGCGCGTCGTCGCGGCACGCAACGAGACGACGACGACCGAGGTGGTCATGGGCAACCTGACCAACATCGTGCTCATCGGCGGCGCCGTGCTCCTCGTCGGGTTCGGGTTCGCGTCGTGGTTCCTCACCACGGCGGCCCTGCGGCCCATCACCGCGATGCGGCGGCGCGCCGAGACGCTCGAGGGGCCCGAGTCGGACGAGCTGCTCCCGGTCGGCCCCGCGCAGGACGAGGTCTCGGCGCTCGCGTCGACGCTCAACGCGTTCCTCGCCCGCGTGCGCGAGGCGACCGCGCGCGAGCGGCAGGTCGTCGCGGATGCGAGCCACGAGCTCCGCACACCGGTCGCCGTCCTCCGCGGACAGGTCGAGCTCGCGAAGCGGCACCCGGACGACCCGGACCGCCTCCTCGACATCGACCAGACCGCGAAGCGCCTCTCGCAGCTCGCCGTCGACCTGCTCACGCTCTCGAGCCTGGAGTCGGACCACGGCCGGCCGCTCGGGACGGCGGTCGAGCTCGGCGTCGAGTTCCAGGCGGCGGGCGAGCGCTCGCGTCTCGTCGCGGAGCCGTCCGGCGTCGCGGTCGAGTTCGAGGCCGACGGGGACCCCGCCGCCGACGGCTACGCGATCACGGCGACGGACCTCGGCCGCGTCGTCGACAACCTGGTGCGGAACGCGATCGCGGCGGGCGGCGCGGGCACGACGATCCGGGGGCTGCTGCGACGCGGCCCGGATGAGCTGGAGCTCTCGATCGAGGACGACGGCCCCGGGATCCCGGAGGACTTCCTGCCCACGGCGACCTCCCGCTTCACCCGCGTCTCGACCGCGACTGAGGGCGCGGGCCTCGGGCTCGCGATCGTGCAGCGCGTCGCCGATCGCGGGGACGGCCGGCTCGAGCTGCAGAACGTCGAACCGCACGGACTGCGGGTCAGCCTGCGCGTGCCTCACGTCGACGCGGCCCGGCCCCCCGCGGTCTGACGATCAGGACCCAGACCGCGGCGACGAGCGGGGCGAGGCTGAGGCTCCAGATCCACGAGGCGAGCACGTCGGTCGGGAAGTGCACGCCGTCCGAGACGAGCAGGACGCCGACGCCGATCACGGCGAGTCCGCCCACGATCGCCCACACGCGGCGGAGCGCCGGCGAGCGCGTGACGAGCACCGCCGTCACGACCAGGGCCGTGATGAACACGGCGTGCCCGCTCGGGTAGGAGGCGTCGGTCTGCGCGGGCGACGGATGGGGCAGCAGCGACGGATCGGGCCGCGGTCGCGCGACCGCGATCTTCACCACGGCCGACGAGAGCCAGGTGACCGCGATGGTGACCGCGAATCCGGCGGCCACCCGCAGATCGCGGCGTACGAGCAGGAGGATCGCCGTCAGCACGGCCGTCCCGATGATCGCCGGCACCGGACCGACGAAGCGGTAGACCGCATCGCCGAGGGCACCGATCGCGCCCGTGTGCGCGGTGTTCAGCGCGCGGTCGACCGGCAGGTCGAAGGAGCTCGTGCGCAGCGCGATCCCGCCCGCCGCGACGAGCACGACGCCGATGATCGCGACGATCACCCGGGGCCGCAGCGCCGGGACCGCGACGGCACGGTGGACGTCGGCTCGGCGCGGGCCCGACGCGGGGTTAGAGGGTTCTGTGATCGGCATGCGGATCCTTAGTGGGTCGGAATCGATCGGAGGACGTCATGGGCCGGATCATCGGCATCGTCGCGGGAGTCGTCGTGCTCGCCGTCGCGGCTCGCGCAGCGATCTCCGTGCTCGCCGAGGCCGAGACGCTGCTCGAGGAGGCGCGCGGCGACGAGCCCGCGTCCACGCCGAGGATCGCGGCCTCCGCCTCCCGGGCCGTCGCGCGCCCGTAGGCCTCGATGTCGATCGCGGCCGGGGGCACCCGGCCGTCGAGGTAGGCGCGCATCCCGTCGGCGAGCGCCTCCGGAGTCGGATCGACCACCGTGAGCGCCTCCGGGGGCAGGGCGTCGCGGACCGAGCCGAAGCGGGTGCTGACGATCGGCAGCCCCAGCACCGCGGCCTCGAGCAGCACCATGGGCTGGCCCTCGTAGTCGCTCGACAGCACGAAGCAGTCGCAGGCCGACATGACCGCGAACGGGTTCTCGACCGGACCCGTCAGCGTGACGGCGTCGACGATCCCGAGCCGCGCGATCTCGCGCTCGAGCTCGGCGCGCAGCGGGCCGCCCCCGACGAGCACGAGCCGCGTCGCCGGCGCGTCGCGGTGCACCGCGGCGAACGCCCGCAGCAGGCGCCGCTGGTTCTTCTCGGGGCTGAGACGTCCGACGGAGACGAACCGGGTGACCCCGCGCTCGTCGAGCACGGGCAGCTCCAGCCCCTCGTCGAGCGGCGCCGAGGCGCCCGCCCGGATCCGGTCGAGGTCGAGCGGATTGCGGGCGGAGAGGAACGGCGTGCGCTCGAGACCGGGACGATCGCCGAACGCGGCGTGGTTGACCTCGGCCAGCGTGGGCGACACGGAGACGAGCGCGTCGAAGCGCGGGTAGAGCGCGAACATCGCGGCCAGCCGCATCCGTCGGCCCCCGCCCAGCGAACGATGCTCCTCGGCCGCCATGTCGTTGTGCTGCCAGACGGTGCGCCGCGCGTCCGGGGAGTGGAGCAGGATCTGGCTCCAGAACCGGCTGTAGCCGGAGAAGTCCACGATCGCGTCGAAGCGCGCGTCGCCGAAGACGCGGTGCCACTCGTCCGCGTAGAGGCGGCGCTGGTTCTCGGTCTCGCCCGCGTCCGGGCGGAGGCGCTCGCGGAGACGCAGGCGGAGCATCCGCAGCTTCGAGGCCGTCATCCCGCCCTGCCGGATGAACTGGCGGACCCGCGGGTCGATGCGCTCCTGGTTCGCGCGCTGATCACGGGAGGCGGGGCGCGCGATCAGCACGGAGACGTCGAGCCGGTCGTGGTCGAGGGTCCGGAGGAGCGCGAGCGCGGAGCTGGTGATGCCGTTCGAGCGCATGCCGCCGAGATAGAGGAGCACGCGCCGACGGTCGTCGCCGGTCGCCGCGGCGCGGACCCGGTGGTCGCGCAGGACATCGTCGATCACCCGCTCGGACGCGTGCCCGTCGCTGCGGAGCGTGAAGCGCTCGGCCCACTCCCGTCGGCGGTCGCGGAAGGCGTCGGCGGCGTCGTCTGCGGCGATCCGGGCGGCGAGGGCGTCCAGATCGCGCAGCACCGGACCGGGGAGCTCGTCCTCGGTCATGTACGCGCCGCGCTCCTCCCGGTATGCGCCGGCGTCGGGCACGTAGAACGAGATCGGGCGGTCGCGCGCGAGGAAGTCGAAGAAGATCGACGAGAAGTCGGTCACGAGATGGTCGGCCACCCCGAGCACGAGGTTCGTCGGCACGTCGTTGGAGACGAGCACGTCGCGCGTGCCCGGTCGGCCCGCGAGGAGGTGCTGCACCGACTGGTGGGCCTTCAGCACGACGCGGAACCCGGTCCCGAGCCGCTCCTGCAACCCGGACACGGTCGCGAGCATGGCGTCGGCCTCGTCGCGCGGGGCGCCGAACCGCTCCCCTGTCCAGGTCGGCGCGTACACGACGAGGCGCCGGCGCGGATGCCCGACCCGGAGCGCGTCGAGGACCGTGTCGGCCTCCTCCGCGGTCAGCTCCTGCCGGTCGACGCGGGGGTAGCCCACCTCGAGGATCCGGCCGCGGAACAGTCCGCGCAGCTTGTAGGCGTCGAGGTACATGCGCTCGGTCATCCACGCGCTCTGCGACAGCAGCACGTCGGCCTGGAGGAGGTTGCGCTGCACGTTCGACGACTGCATCGCGCCGTCGGGCATGTCGTAGCCCATGTGCTTGAGCGGGGTGCCGTGCCAGGTGTTGACGTAGGTCTGGCCGGGGCGCTTGTCGAAGCCCGGCGGGAAGGTCGCGTTGTTGATGAGCACGCCCGCACGTGACACCGCCCGCCAGTAGGCGCCGGTGCCGGGACGGACGAAGCGGACCCGCGGATCGCGGCGGAACTCGTCGCGGAATGCCCGGTGCCCCCGGCCGAGCACCCAGACGTGCCGGCGATGAGCCTGGTCGGGCGCCTCGAGGAGGGCGCGGAAGATCGCCTCGGGGTTGTCGAGGGCGCCGTTGCCCGCGAAGGACTCGTACAGCACCACCTCGTCGAGGACGGGGCGGCGCCGGGCCGCGGCCCTCAACTCCGACTCGATCGCCCGGGCGACGCGGGAGGGCAGGCGCCGAGCGCGGCGGCCGAGGCGCGTGAGCTGCGGCGGGATCATCCGCCTAGTTTCTCAAGCAGGGCCCCAGGAGACTCAAAGGACGGGTCAGTTCGATGATACGGCTGGTGTGCTGGGTGAGCACCCGCCCGCGATGGAACCCGAGCCGCTCGAGGTCCGCGAGACCGTAGCGGTCGACGTGGCCGCCGCTCGCGTACTCCACCGCCCACACGCGGGTGATGCCGTCGAATCGGCCGTCGGCGATGGCGGTCCCGATGGGGAGGGTCCGGTCGTACCAGGTGTCGGTCCGCCAGAAAGGCGCCGCCAGCAGCGGGTCGCGCAGCGGGGTCGCGATCGGGTAGGTCCGCAGCGCCAGCCGGGTGCGGCGGGACGGTCGAGTCCCCTCGTCGAACAGAACGGCGTCCCCGGGGCGTGCGACCTCCTGCAGGTGGGCGGAGATCTCCGCCCAGTCGCTGCGGTTCTTCGCGTAGGGACCACGCTCGGACGCCCACGGGACGATCGCGGCCGCGACGACGACGGCTGTCCCGATCACGAGCGCGGGGCGCCAGCGCGCGGCGAGGAAGAAGAGGGCGAGCGTCATGAGCAGGGCGATCGCCGGGGTGCAGAGGGCGAGGTACCGCGCGGTGAAGCCGGCGACGATCGGGCTCGTGCCGATCAGCACGCCCGACGGCACGATGAGCCAGGCGACGATGAGGAGGTCCGCCGGATGACGGACCAGACCCGCGCGTCGCCGTACCCAGGGGACGACGGCGACCGCGACTCCGCCGAGCACCAGGGCCCAGCCGAGCACCGCGAACCAGTCGGTGCCGAACCAGGTGGAGACGAAGACCGACTCGGGCGTGACGACGTCGCGCTCGGCGAGGAAGGCGATCTGGCCCTTCTGGAGCGCACCCGCCACGATGAGGGGCGCCGCGGCGACCGCGGCCGCGCCGGCGGCGAAGAAGAACGGCCTCAACACGCGGCGTCGGCGCGTGATGACGAGCAGCACGAGCGCGTGCCCGACCGCGACGAGCGCCGTGTACATGAAGAGGTAGGTGCCGAAGGCGAGCAGGACGCCGTAGGCGATCCAGAGCCCTCGAACGCGTCCGTGCCGGGTGAGCGCCACGACCAGGATCAGGGTGAGCCAGGTCGCGACGGTCATGGTCATCGCGTACGAGCGCGCTTCCTCGCCGACGTAGGTCGTGCGCGGGAGCACCGCGACGATGACGCCCGCCGCGACCCCGAACGGGAGGGAGCGCATCCGCCGGCCGAGCAGCACGACGCCGGCCGCGCAGATCCCGACCGCGAGCGCGCTCGGGAACCGGATGGCGAACGGCGAGGTTCCGAACACCTGGATCCAGAAGTGCAGGAAGAGGTAGTACGTGCCGTGCACCGCGTCGACGTGGCCCAGCTCGACGAACAGCGTCGGCAGCGGACGCTCCGCCGACAGGAGGCTCGCGGCCTCATCGCCCCAGAGGGACGGGATCCAGGAGCCCATCGCCGAGATCGCGACCGCGGCGACGCCGACGAGCGTCGCGGCGAGCGCGGCGGTGCCGAGTCGGTGCCGGCGCGGGCGGCGGATCGGGCGGAGCATGCCCCCCAGTCCAGCGCATCCCTTCCCAGAAGAGTCTGAGACGGCCCCGATCGCCTCCTCCTGCTCCCGCGAAGCTGACACGAATGACGGAGATCCGCGCGACCCCTCTGCACCCGACCGCCGGATCCCGGGGACGACGGCATCACGGACGCCCGGATCTCCGTCATTCGTCACAGCGGCGCGATGATGGTGCGGAGCCGGGACCGGCCGGAGCGGGAGGGCTAGAGCTGGCCCAGGCGGTAGCCCTGCCCGCGGACGGTCGTGATCATGTCGACATCGGTCTTGCGTCGCACGTAGTGGACGTAGGTGTCGACGGTGCCCGGCTGGTCGTTCTCGTCGAAGACCGAGCGCAGGATCTGCTCCCGCGAGAAGGTCCGCTGCGGGTTCTCGGCCAGCAGCCGCAGCAGCTGGTTCTCGCGCTCCGTGAGGATCGAGCGGCCGTCGTACGGCGAGTACACGGCGCGGCTCTCGGGGTAGAACTCCCACGCGCCGATCCGGATGAAAGGGCCCTCGCCGGAGAAGACGCGGCGGATCGCGCGCAGCCGGGCGAACAGCTCCGGGTACTCGAACGGCTTGACCAGGTAGTCGTTGGCGCCGGCGTCGAGTCCGCGCACCTTGTCGTGCACGGTGCCGAGCGCCGTCAGCATGAGCATCGGGGTCGTCACACCGCCGGAGCGCAGGGCCTGCACGACGTCGCTGCCGTCCGCACCGGGGAGCCGCCGGTCGACGACCATGACGTCGAAGTCGCCGTCGCGCGCCGTCTCGAATCCGCTCTTCGCGTCGGCGCAGAGCGTGACGGCGTAGACCTCCTCGAGCACGTCGCGCATGACGGGGCCGAGCTTGGCGTCGTCCTCGATCAGCAGCAGGCGGGGTCGATCGTCGGTCATGGCGGACCTCCTTCGCGATGATGCTCCCCATCCCGGTCACAGAAATCTCCCACGAAAGGAACCGGGACGTCTGGGACGTTTCTGGGACCGCGCTTGGTGACCTGGAGTCATGACCGCCCTGGTGTGCATCCCCACCTACGACGAGGCCGAGTCGATCGCCGCGATCGTCGCCCGGGTCCGCGCTGCGGTCCCCGACGCGCATGTGCTGATCGCCGACGACGCCTCGCCGGACGGCACGGGTGACATCGCCGACGCCCTCGCCGCGCGCGACTCCCACGTGCACGTGCTGCACCGGCCGGGCAAGCAGGGCCTCGGCGCCGCCTACCTCGCGGCCTTCGCCTGGGGGCTCGAGCGAGGCCACGACGTGCTCGTGGAGATGGACGCCGACGGCTCGCACCGCCCGGAGCAGCTGCCGGCGCTCCTCGCGGCCCTCGACCACGCGGACCTCGCGATCGGGGCCCGCTGGATCCCCGGCGGCGTCGTCGAGGGCTGGCCGCTCTCCCGTCGACTCATCTCCCGCTCCGGCTCGCTCTACGCGCGGCTCGCCCTCGGGATCGAGGAGCACGACGCGACGAGCGGCTTCCGCGCCTACCGTGCGGCGGCGCTCCCCCGCATCCGCCCGGAGCGCGTGCACAGCTCCGGGTACAGCTTCCAGATCGAGATGCTGTGGCGGTCGGTGCTCGCCGGGCTGCGCATCGCCGAGGTGCCGATCACGTTCGCCGACCGGGAGCTCGGACAGAGCAAGATGAGCGGCCGCATCGTCGTGGAGGCCCTGGTCCGCGTCACGGCGTGGGGCCTCGCCGGCCTCGGCGGCCGAGCCGGACGGGCGCGCGCCCGGGCACGCCGCGCGAGTCCGGCGGAGCCGGAGCCCGCCCGTGTCTGAGCACGCCCTCGTCGTCCCGTCCCGCCTCCGCACGCTGCTGCGGCAGGGGCTCGCGTTCCTCGCGGTCGGCGGGGTCGGATTCCTCGTCGATGTCGGCGTCTTCAACGCGCTGCGCGCCACCGCCTTGTCGCCGGCCCACGTCGCGAACGGCGAGCTCTGGGCGAAGGCCATCTCGGTGTCGCTCGCGATCCTCGTCAACTGGATCGGCAACCGCACGATCGCGTTCCGCCGGGAGCGCCGGACCGGGCCGCGCCACGTCGTGCTGCGGGAGGCCGTCGAGTTCTTCGCCGCGAGCCTCATCGGCAGCGCGGTGTCGCTCATCTGCCTCGCCGTCAGCCATGACCTGCTGGGGCTGCGGACCACCGCCGACGACAACATCTCGGCCAACGTGATCGGCCTCGGCCTCGGCACCGTCCTGCGCTTCGCCCTCTACCGCCTCTGGGTGTTCCGGCCGGTTCGCGCCGAGTAGACCGCGGCGGCGACGAATGACGGAAGACACCCGCCGAGAGCCACCGGCATCCCCGTTCCACCGCCGATTCCGGCCGGCGGTGCGCGGATTCTCCGTCATTTGTCCCCAGCGGCGACCGTCGTGACGACGCGGGTGTCCGCGTTCCAGTGGCGGAGGCCGACGGCGGTCGCGCGGAGCTCCGCACCGACCAGGGCGACGGCCCGGCCCACGTCGGCGAGCGGCACGCGCCGCGCGAGCGTCACGTGCGGCGTCAACTCCCCCGGCGTCGAGTGCGGGGCGTCGTCGCCGGGCCCGACGGCGTCGTGCAGCTCTCGGTGCAGCTCCAGCAGCTCGCGCGACGGCACTACCAGCCGCGCGATCGTGCGCCGCTCGCCGACCCCGAGGACGATCGGCGATCCGAGCACCAGCGGCAGCGGGATCCCCTCCACGGAGCCGGGAAGGGGCAGCGCCGCCCGCACCAGCAGCGTCACGTGCGGGCGGTTGCTCACCCCGCGGTGGAGCGCCTGACTCGGGAGCCCGGCGGCGGCGAGCGCCTCCCACTCCGCGCGGATCGCGGCGTCGGCGTCCTCGTCGAGGATCAGCTCGAGGGACTGGATCATGGGGTCTCGATGCGCGCCGTCGGCGCTACTCGACCCGCACTAGCGGACGCCGCGCATGAGCCGCAGCACGGGACGCGCGACCGCGAGCAGCACCAGTCCGACCACGATCGCCGCGGCGCCGATCAGCAGGAAGTACGGCACCTCGACCTTCGGGGCGTAGAACCCCGCGAGCAGACCCGACGCCGCCGTGCCGAGCGAGATCGACAGGTAGTACAGCGCGACCATCTGCGTCGTGTACTTGTCGGGCGCGAGCTTCGTCGAGGCCGAGAGACCAGGCGGCGAGATGAGGAGTTCCGCGATCGTGAAGACGAGGATGATCGCCACGAGAGCCAGGATCGGCGTGCCGTGCGGTCCCGTTCCCGAGAACGGCAGGAACAGCAGGAACGCCGCGCCCATCACGATCGCGCCGAGCGCGAACTTCACGGGTGCGCTCGGCTGCCGCGCGCCGAGCCGGGTCCAGATCGCCGTGAAGACGATGGACAGGATGAGGATGAAGACCGGGTTGATGGACTGCACCCACGGGATCGGGAACTCCCACCCGAACACGCGGCGGTCGAGCCGCTCGTCGGTGTAGATCGGCACCGCCGTGAACTGCTGCTGGTACAGCGACCAGAAGACCGCGTTGACGACGAAGAGCGGGATGAAGGCGACGACCCGGCTGCGTTCGTCCGACGAGATCGCCCGGTCGGAGATCATCCGGATGAAGTAGACGACCGCGGCGACGATCACGACGCCGATGACGACCAGGACGAGGTTGTCGGCGCGGATCACCCCCGTCAGGATGAGGACCGCGATCACCACGAGCGCGCCGACCGCGACGAGGACCATCGGCAGGCGCCGGGAGGCGGGCAGCGGGTCGGTCACGGCGCGCGCCGCGTCCGGCAGCCGGCGCCGGCCCACCGCGTACTGGAGGAGTCCCGCCGCCATGCCGACCGCGGCGAGCCCGAATCCGATGTGGAATCCGAGCGTCGACTGCAGGAGCCCGGTCAGGAGGGGTCCGAAGAAAGCCCCGAGGTTGACCCCGAAGTAGTAGAGCGAGAAGCCGGCATCACGACGGGTGTCGCCGCGCTCGTACAGCATGCCGAGGATCGACGCGGAGTTCGCCTTCACGCCGCCGGAGCCGAGCGCGATGAGCACGAGCCCGACCGCGACGCCGACGAGCCCGGGGAGCAGGGCGAGCGCGATGTGGCCGAGCATGACGACGGCCGCCGACGCGAAGAGCGTCCGCTCCGCGCCGAGCACCCGGTCGGCGAGCCACGCGCCGAGGATCGTCGCGAGGTAGACCGCGCCGCCGTACGCTCCGACGATGCCCGTGGCGACCGGCTTCGGGATGCCGAGACCGCCGTCCGCCACCGAGAAGTACAGGTACAGGATGAGGATGCCCTGCATCCCGTAGAACGAGAACCGCTCCCAGGTCTCGACGCCGAACAGCGTCGCGAGCGGGCGGGGCTGGCCGAAGAAGCCGCGATCCTGCTTCCGAGCGGCGGCGGTGTCGGTCATGCCGCCACGCTACGGCGGGTCGAGAAGCCGCGACGCGGCGCATCGAGACCTTCCAGCGCGAATGGAGGTCTCGATACGCCGGCCGCGCCGGCTCCTCGACCCGCGCGGGTCAGGCCTCGCGCTGCGCGGGCGACCGCGTCGCCGTGATCGACGGATCGCGCTCGACGGCGTCGCCGAGCACCTCGTCGATGCGCGACATGAGCTCGGTCGGGATCGTGACGCCCGACGCCTTCGCGTTCTCGACGACCTGCTCCGGCCGCGAGGCGCCGATGATCGCCGTCGCGATGTTGTCGTTCTGGAGCACCCAGGCTACCGCGAGCTGCGCGAGCGACAGCGAGAGCTCGTCGGCGATCGGCGTGAGCTGCTGCACGCGGTTCAGCACGTCATCCGACATCCAGCGCTTGATCATGTTCGCGCCGCCCTTCTCGTCGGTCGCGCGCGAGCCCTCCGGTGGCTGCTGACCCGGCAGGTACTTGCCCGTGAGCACGCCCTGCGCGATCGGCGACCAGACCACCTGCGAGATGCCGAGCTCGCGCGAGGTCGGCTCAACCTCGGCCTCGATCACGCGCCAGAGCGCCGAGTACTCGGGCTGGTTGGAGACGAGCTGGATGCCGAGCTCCCGCGCCAGGGTGTGCCCGGCGCGCAGCTGGTCGGCGGTCCACTCGCTCACGCCGATGTAGAGGACCTTGCCCGCGCGGACGAGGTCGGCGAAGGTCTGCATCGTCTCCTCGATCGGCGTGAAGTGGTCGAAGCGGTGCGCCTGGTAGACGTCGATGTAGTCGGTCTGCAGGCGCTTCAGCGATCCGTTGACGCCGTCGTGGATGTGCTTGCGCGAGAGCCCGACGTCGTTGTGACCCTTCGGCCCGATCGGCCCGAAGACCTTGGTCATGATCTCGAGCGACTCGCGGCGCTCGCCCTTCAGCGCCTCGCCGAGCACGGTCTCGGCGGCGGTGTTCGCGTAGACGTCGGCGGTGTCGAACGTCGTGATGCCCGCGTCGAGCGCCGCGTGCACGCACGCGGTCGCCGCGTCGTTCTCGATCTGCGACCCGTGGGTCAGCCAGTTGCCGTAGGTGATCTCGGAGATCTTGAAGCCGGAGTTGCCCAGATGACGGAAGTGCATGCTCCCATCGTGGACCCCGCTCAGCGCGCGGATAGCACTGCTCGGGCTTCTCGCAGGCCCGCGCCCGGCAGGTAGGCGCGCGCGATGGCGACGCCGATCGTCGGCAGCGCGAGCGGGTCGCGCACGACCAGGTACATCGGCCGCAGCGCCGGCTTGAACTTGGCCTTGAAGCGCATGAGGGAGCGGAACCCGTAGACCGGCTCGAGCGCGCCGCCGAGCGAGCCGAGCACGCGGTCCAGCGGTCCCGGGGTCGTGGTCTCGGACCGTGCGAGCGGGGAGCCGGACAGGCTCACCAGCTCGAGGCCCGCCTCGCGCGCACGGGCGACGGCGTCGGCGATGAGGAACTCCATGGTGCCGTTCGGCGCGTCGCGGCGGCGGCGCATGACGTCGAGCGTGCGGCCGACGAGGGCGCCGTCGCGGCGCACCGGCAGCCAGCTCGTGACGGCGAGGATGCGGTCCTCCTCGTCGACGACGAGGCCCACCTCGACGTCCGGGTCCTCCAGCTCGTCGAGGCCGCCGAGCGTGAATCCGAGCTCCGGCAGGTCGCGGCCCGCCATCCACTCGTCGGAGAGCTCCATGAGCTGGTCCATCCGGCGGCGCGGCAGCCGGTCGCCGACCAGCCACTCCGCGTGCAGCCCGAGCCGGTCGGCCCGGTTGACCGAGGTGCGCACCTCCTGCATCGCCTTGCCCGCGAGCTGGAAGGTCGCCGGGTCGATGACCGCCTCCTCCGCCACGACGAGCGACGACCAGCCGCGCGAGCGGAGCCGGCGCTCCCACTCTGCGTGCACGCTGTAGAACACGGGCTGCCACGCGGTGGTGTCGCAGAAGCGCAGGAAACCGTCGAGGAGCGCATCGGGGTCGGCGACGCGGCCGACCGGGTCGCCGACCGTGATCGCCGCCCCGTCGACGAGCCGGTACGCGACCCCAGCCGCGCCGTCGGGCGCCGTCCAGAGCCGCACGCCGGGCCAGGTCGCCATGTGCCCCAGCGTGCCGGAGCCGCCGGCGAGGAGACCGTCGATGCCGGGGGCCTCGGCGGTCGCGGCCTCGACCCGGCGCCCGCCGAGCACGACGAGCGCAGCCGCGAGCACGACGAGCCAGAGGAGCGGACCCACGACGGCCAAGGTGACCTCGCCGATGGGGTCCGTTCCGCGCAGCGGCGCGATCGCGTGACGGAGGAAGGGAGCGGGCGTCAGCCGGTCGACGATCGACAGCAGCACCGTGAGCGGGCGGGGCGCCGGCGTGAACCCCTGCGGGTGCAGGACGGCCACGGCGACGACGACGGCGAGGACCACGGCGGCCCCGATCCCGCCGACCGCGCCGCCCATCCGCGCGCGCGCCGCCGACGTGTGCAGCGGGAACAGGCGCCGGAAGACGAACAGCACGACCGCGAACGCCAGCGGGATGAGCGTGCTGACAATCAGCGACAGGGCGAGCTCCCATTCGTGCCCGGCCCGCACACCCGTCGCGAACGGACCGCCCACGACGGGCAGCACGCCGAGGTACCAGGCGGCGGCGACGGAGTTGAGGAGGCTGACGACGATGACGAGGACGAGCGCGGCGCGCCGGCCCGCCGCGAGACCGCGCGCGCCGACGAGCAGCAGCACGAGCGGGAGGAGTGCAACGAGCAGGCCGCCCGGCGTGGTGAGGCGGTGATGTGTCAGTCCCTCGATGCAGGCGGCGCCGACGTCCTGCGCCCGGCACACCGCGGTGCCGCGCGGGGCGCCCCCGAGGAGCGCCACTCCGAGCGGCGAGAGGAGGCCGTACCGGGTCGCCGACACGACCGTCAGCACCGGCCCCACGGCGAGGATCGCCGCGACGATCGACAGCATCGAGCGGGTCTCCCGCGCGCCGCGCGGTGCGCGCACCACCGGGTGCCGCAACCGGCCCGCGACGAGGCCGAGGACGACGGCGAGGAGCAGGTAGAGGTCCGCCGGCTGCCCGGAGTAGAGCAGGAGCGCGGCCCCGCCGCCCACGAGCACGGTGCGCACGCGCCGCCGCCACAGCTGACCGAGCCACGCCGACGCCCACGCGAGCGCGCCCGCGACGGGTGTCAGGGGATCGACGGTGTCGGTCTCGCTCACGGCGCGCGACCACGATTCCCCGAGCTGCGTGCCGAGCGTCTGGAGGCCGATCCCGACCAGCGACGCGACGACGCCGGTGACGACGAACGCCACGACAACGCGCCGCGTGCCCATCGCGCGCTCCGCCAGGCCGAGCCCGATGACGGTGGCCACGAGCGTGACGATCAGCTGGAGCAGGCCGCCGACCGGCACGACCGACGACAGGACGACCCACCAGTGCCGTGCGCCGAGCCCCGCTGCGTCGAGGCCGGCGCTCTCGAGCGTGAATGGGCCGCGCGATCCGGTCGCGAGCGCGGTGATGCCGAGGCCCGCGAGCAGGAGCGTGATGACGAGCGTCGCCGGATAGCGTCGCGCGCGATGCAGGAACCGGGTGATCCGCGTCATGGCTTCTCGATCCCGAGGTGGCGCCAGACCGGGGTGCTCGGCCGGCCGAGGACCCACTGCACGGTGTGCCAGTCATGGGCTGTGCCCGGCGAGACGACGCGCGAGGTCCGGATCCCGGCCGCCCGGGCGGCCGCGGCGACCGTGTTCGCCTCCGGCGTGTACTTCGCGTCGAGCGCTCCCGACCCGAAGACCCCCACGACGTGAGAGTACGGCGCATGCGCGGCGAGGAGGGAGAGGGGCTGGGCGGCCCGGTACTTCGCGGCGTCCCCGCCGAAGCCGCGCGCGATGGTCTGGGCGACGCTCCCGTTGATGGGGTGGACCTGCCCCGAGACGTCGATGATGCTGCCGAACAGCTTCGGGAATCCGGCGCCGAGCTGGATCGAGCAGGTGCCGCCCTGCGAGAACCCGCCGATCGCCCACGCGGAGCGCTGCGGCTGGACGGCGAGGTGGGTGCGGATCCAGTTCGGCACGTCGACCGTGAGGTAGGTCGCCGAGTCGCCGAGCGGGGAGTCGACGCACATCGGGTTCGACGCGGGCGAGCCGAGCTGGTCGGGGGCGACGACGATGGGCGCGAGGCCGCCGTGGGCGTGCGCGAAGGCGTTCATGATGTCGGCCATCCGGCCGGACTGGATGACGTTCTGCGGCGCCCCGGGCTGACCGGAGAGGAAGATCAGCACCGGCAGGCGCGGGGGGTCCGGCACCTGCGCGGCCGGCGGCAGGTACACGTAGGCCGGGCGGGCAGGGAAGTGCGAGACCGTCGCCGGGATCGTGACCTGCGCCACGACACCGTCGTGCGGGGCGCTCGGGATCGGCGTGTCGCGCCACAGCTCCGCGGCCGGCGCGGAGGCCGCCGCGGCGGTGAGCGGGGCGGTCCCGGGGGCGTTGGCGGCCTGCGCCGTCGCGAGCTGACGCGCGAGCGGCAGCGCGATCGGCTGGTCGACGAAGGACCCGAGGGTCGTGTACTGGCCGAAGTCCGCGTTCACGCCGAGGGCGCCGGAGAGGAGCGCGAGCACGAGGGCGACCGCCCCGAGCACCCGCCGCCGCGTTCCGCCCTGGATGATCGCGGCGACCGCGACGCCGGCCGCGGCGAAGGCGGCGCCGATCCACGCGGTCGACACCGGGCTGAGCTGCACGTCGAAGAGATCGAGCGGGACGGTCGTGATCCACGCGGTCGCGAGCCCGACGGCCGCTCCGGGCACCGCCGAGAGCAGCGCGATCACGAGTCGACGCGAGCGGGCGGTCGCGACGGCGGCGATCAGGACCGCTGCCGCGACCGAGGCCGACCCGATCAGCGCAGCACCGCCCGCCACGGGTATCCCGCTCAGCCACGCCGGCACCGCGCCACCTCCGATCGCATCGACACGGCCACAGCCGACCAAGCGCATCCCCATGCGTCTCTAAGACAGGCGAGGTCCCCTCGCGTCGGCGCTGGTCGTCCGAATCACGGAGATCCTGACCCCCGCACCCGCGGCATCGGACACCCAGCGGCGAAGCGACCGGATCTCCGTGATTCGGACCGCGGGTGACGACGGGTCAGGGGCGGATCATCGTCACTCCGGGTGCCGCGGTGCCGGCGCCGAGGGCGCTGAGCGCGGCGGGGGCCTCGTCGAGCGCGATCGTGCGGGTGACGAGGGAGGCGGGATCGAGTCCGCCTGACCGCACCAGGTCGAGCAGGCGCGGGTAGTCGGCCGCCGCCATGCCGTGGCTGCCGAGGACGGCGAGCTCGCGTGCGATCACCTCGCCCATCGGCACGACAGGATCCTCGCCGAGCAGCCCGATCTGCACGAGCCGGCCCTCGCTCGCGAGCGACCGCACCCCGACCGCGAGGGTCGCCGCCCGTCCGAGCGCCTCGACCGCCACCGCGGGCCCGCCGTCCGTCGCCCCGCGGATCGCGGCGACCGCCGCATCGTCGTCGAGGCCCTCGATGCCGACGGTGCGGTGCGCGCCGGCCGCCCGCGCGCGCTCGAGCGCGGCCGGCGCCACGTCGACGGCGACGACCCGCGCCTCCAGGGCGACCGCGATGAGGACGGCCGAGAGGCCCACCCCGCCGCAGCCGAGCACGGCCACCGTCTCTCCGGCCCGGAGCGCGGCGCGGTCGACCAGCCCCCGGTAGGAGGTCGCGAATCGGCAGCCGAGGAGCGCCGCTCCCGCGGGATCGACGTCGTCGGGCACGACCACGGCGTTCAGGTCGGCGTTGCGGATGAGGACGTACTCCGCGAACGACCCGTCGTAGGTGAAGCCCGGCTGCTCCTGGAACCGGCACACCTGGGCGCGCCCCGCCCGGCAGTCGTCGCACGCGCCGCAGCCGCACACGAACGGGGTGGTCACCCGCTGCCCGATCCCGACGCGTGTCACCTCCGCCCCGACCGCCGCAACGATTCCCACGAACTCGTGGCCGGGCGTGTAGGGCGCACGCGCCGTCTCGTCGGCGCCCCGCCAGGCGTGCGCGTCGCTGCGGCAGAGCCCCGTCGCCTCGACGCGGACGAGCGCGTCGCGCGGGCCCGGAGCGGGGACGGGCACGTCGACCAGCTCGGGTTCCTGCCCGAACGCCAGGACCCGGACGGCGCGCATCGTGCTCACCCGGGCACGCTACCCGGGAGCCGGCCCGCGACGGTCAGCCCGCCAGCGGGAAGTCGAAGTACTCGTCGGGATGCGGCTCCTCCGCGAGCGCGTAGTGCCACCACTCGCACGCGTACGGGCGGAATCCGCTCCCCGTCATGATCCGGGCGAGCGTCGCCCGCGCCGCCGCCTCGGACGCCGTCGCCTCCGACGCGCCGTGATGCGACAGCGCGTCCATGAGGTCGTGCCCGCCGCCCATCGGCAGCAGCTCGCCGGTGTCGAGCCGGTACAGCGTCAGATCGACGGCGGCGCCGCGGCTGTGCCCCGAGCGGTCGGCGACGTAGCCCTGCCGGAACATGTCGGCGCGCTCGATCCGGGGGTAGAAGCGCGCCTTGGTGCGCCCGTCCTCGGGCTCGCGCGCCCAGTCGCGGAACCGATCGACCGCACGCTGCGGGCGGTAGCCGTCCCAGAGCAGGAGGCCGAGCCCCTCCGCCCCCGCGTGCCCCGTCGCGCGGAGCAGCGCCTCGGCGAGCGCGAGCGATCCGACCACCCGGTTCGCCTCGTAGCCGTCGACCGGGGCGCCCGTGAAGTTGTCCCAGGTCGCGTACTTCGCGTCCCACCGCACCCCGCCGAGCGCCTCGTCGAGGAAGACGAACCCCGGGTGCATCACGGCACCCGGACGGGCGCGCCGGCCAGGGCGGCGTCGAGGAGGCGGGTCACGAGCTCCGTCATCCCGATGCCGGCGGCGGCCATCATCCGCGGATACCGGCTGTACGACGTGAAGCCCGGCAGCGTGTTGACCTCGTTCAGCACGACCTCGCCGTCGGGGCGGAGGAACATGTCGACGCGCGCCAACCCCGAGCAACCGAGCGCCCGGTAGATCGCCGTGGCGGTCGAGCGGATCCGGTCGCGGACCTCGTGCGGGACCGGCGCCGGGACCGTGACGACGGCGTTCTCGGAGCCCTGCTCCGGCGCCGCCTCCTGGTGGATGCGGAAGAAGCCGTGCTCCATCGTGATCATGTCGACCTCGCCGACCAGGAGTTCCGGCCCCGAGCCCATCACGGCGCAGCCGACCTCGGTGCCGACGACGGCGCCCTCGATGAGCACCTTCCGGTCGTAGCGGCGGGCGTCCGCGACCGCGTCCGGCAGGTCGCCCGGCGCGTCGACGCGGCGGACACCGAACGACGACCCCGAGCGCGCCGGCTTCACGAACACGGGGTACTCGACCGCGGGCGGGACCGGGTCGTCGTGCACGATCGTGAACGACGGGGTCGGGATCCCGGCGGAGTGCGCGACCACGTACGCGAGGGCCTTGTCCATGCAGACCGCGGAGCCCGCGATGTCGCAGCCCACGTACGGGATGCCGGAGAGCTCGAGCAGCCCCTGAACGGCGCCGTCCTCGCCGCCTCGCCCGTGCAGCACCGGGAAGACCGCGTCGATGCGCAGCTCCCGCACGCCATCGGCCTCGGCGACGAGGAGCCCGTGCACGTCGCGATCGGGCGATACGACGGCGCGGCGGAGGCTCCCGTCCTGCCACCCGGCTGCCGGCCCGTCGCAGAGCATCCAGGCCCCGGATCGGGTGATGCCGATCCAGACCGGCTCCCATCGTGTCGTGTCGAGCGCGGCGGCGATCTCGCCCGCCGACTTCACCGAGACGTCGTGCTCGTCCGACGCGCCACCGAAGAGGAACGCGACGACGGGGCGGCTCATCGGGCCAGCTCGACGGCCATGACGAGAGTCTCCTCGACCGTGTCGCGGAGCGCCCGCTCGGTGAAGTAGGCGGTGTGCGGCGTGACGACGACGTTCGGGAGCGCGCGCAGCAGCCCGAGGTACGGGTTGCCCTCCCCCGCGTCCTCGCCCTCGATCACATCGAGGGCGGCTCCGCCCAGGTGCCCGGCCTCGAGCGCCCCGAGCAGGGCGACGGTGTCCACGAGACCTCCTCGAGCCGTGTTGACGAGGATCGCGCCCGGCTTCATCGCCGCGAGCTCCGCGCGGCCGATGAGGTGCCGGGTCGCGGCGCTGAGCGGGGCATGCAGGGTGACGACGTCGCTCGATCGCAGCAGCTCCGCGAGCCCGACCCGCTCCGCCGCACGGGAGGTCCCGCCCGGATCGTGGGCGACGACGCGGCACCCGAAGCCGCGGAGCCGTTCGACCACGGCGGCGCCGATCCGCCCGGCGCCCACGACGCCGACGGTGAGCTCGCGCAGCTCTGCGTCGCGCCGCCCCCCGAGCCGGAGGTCGCGACGTGTCGTCGCGCGGATCGCGTTCCCTGCGTGGCGGACGGCCATGAGGATCAGCATGACCGTGAAGTCGGCGACGCCGTCGGGACCGTACCGGGCGTTCGTGACGGCGATGCCGTGCTCCCGTGCGGCGGCCTGGTCGATGTGATCGACGCCGATGCTGCGCGTGGCCACGTGCCGCACCCCCGCTCGGTGCAAGGCGCCCAGCATCGCAGCCGTCACCTCGGAGGTGTGCTCCACGCTCACGCTCGCGTTCCCCGGCGCCGGGAGCACCGCGTCGCCGACGAGCGCGAGCGGGGCGCCGACCAGCGCGGGCACGACACCGTGCCGCGGGGCCAGCTCTCGGAAGAGCGCGGCCTCCGCGGGCGCGCAACCGTAGACGGTGAGGCCGACCGGAGGCCGGTGCGCGAGTCGGGGCGGGAGGGGGAGGGCGGCGGTGGCGGTCATGCCTCCAGTCAAGGAAGCGTCGCGTTGCCGACGCGTATGCGATTGCCGATATGCGCGCGATACGTCAGGCGGCCGCGGGCGCCGAGGGGAGGCGCACCGTCACGCGCAGCCCGCCGCCCTCCCGGGCCTCCACCGTCAGCACCCCGTCGTGGGCCTGCACGATGCTCTTGACGATCGCGAGCCCGAGACCCACGCCCGCCTGATCGCTGCGGATGCGCGATGTGCCCCGCTGGAACGGCTCGGTCAGCGTCGTGATCTGCTCCGGGGCGAGGCGCTCGCCCGTGTTCTCCACACCGAGGAGGACGCCGCCGACCGCGCGCGCCGTCCCCATCCGGACGGATCCGCCCTCCGGCAGGTTGTGCACGATCGCGTTGTGCAGGAGGTTGGTCGCCACCTGCAGCAGGAGCGCGGGAGACCCGAGCGCGGCCGCCGCGTCGCCGAGCACCTCCACGGCGACGCCGTTGCGCTCCGCGATGGGCAGCAGCGACTCGGCCGCCTGCTCGGCCACGAGCGAGAGATCGACCCGCTCGCGGGCGAAGGCCCGTTGCTCGGCCCGGCTCAGCACGAGCAAGGCCTCCGTCAGCTCGATCGCGCGGTCGTTGACCGTCCGCAGCCGCCCGATGAGCTCGGCGGGGTCGCGGTCGGGGTCGTTCGCAGCGACGTCGAGGAGCGTCTGCGAGATCGCGAGCGGGGTGCGGAGTTCGTGCGAGGCGTTCGCGGCGAACCGCGCCTGCTCGGCGAGCTGCGCCTCGATCCGCGCGAGCATCCGATCGAAGCTGTCGGCCAGCTCCCGGAACTCGTCCTGGCGCCCCTCGAGTTCGATGCGGTGGGAGAGGGAGCCGGCCGCCGCCCGCCGGGTCGCGACCGTGATCCGCGCGAGGGGCGCGAGCATGACCCCGGAGAGGACCCAGCCGCCGACGATCCCCAGCGCCAGCAGGAACACCATCGCCCAGGAGGCGGCGGGCAGATAGGCCCGGATGAGGTCGTAGCGCCCCGGGCCGTCGAACGACGACGTCGGCACGTACCGCAGGAGGAACACGTACGTGACCGCGAGGAGGAGCCCGCCCGCGATGACGAGGAACCCGGCGTAGCTGAGCGTGAGGCGCAGCCGGACGCTCAGCCCCGGGCGCCTAGGCACGGGCGGCCCCGTCGGCCGGGCCGCCGTCTGTGATGCGGTAGCCGACGCCCGGGACCGTGGCGATCACCCACGGCTCGCCGAGCCGCTTGCGCAGGGCCGACACCGTGATCCGCACGGCGTTGGTGAACGGGTCCGCGTTCTCGTCCCAGGCCCGCTCGAGCAGCTCCTCGGCGGAGACGACCCCGCCCTCCGCCGAGACCAGCACCTCGAGCACCGCGAACTGCTAGCGAGTGAGCGCGACATAGCGGCCGTCGCGGACGACCTCGCGACGGAACGGGTCGAGCCGCAGCCCGGCGATCTCCCGGACCGGCGGTCGGCGGTGGGCGCGCCGACGATCGAGCGCCCGCAGCCGGAGGGTCAGCTCGCGGAGCTCGAAGGGCTTCGTAAGGTAGTCGTCGGCGCCGAGCTCGAAGCCGGACGCCTTGTCGTCGAGGCGATCGGCGGCGGTGAGCATGAGGATCGGGATCCCGCTGCCCGAGGCGACGATGTGCGCGGCGACCTCGTCGCCCGACGGCCCGGGGTTGTCGCGATCGAGGACGGCGATGTCGTAGGCGTTGACCGCGAGCAGCTCGAGCGCGGTGTCGCCGTCGCCGGCGAGGTCGGCCGCGATCGCCTCGAGACGGAGGCCGTCGCGGATCGCCCCGGCCATGAGCGGCTCATCCTCGACGACCAGTACCCGCACGGGGCCATGGTAGGAGCCGCCGCATATCGTCCACGTAAACCGCGGGGTCAGTGGGTGAGGATGAACCAGCCGCCGTACCCCGCCGCCGCGAGGGCGGCCAGCGCGACCACGGCGGTCACGACGATCAGGACCGGCGTGACGCCTCCCCGGTCGCCGGCCGCCGGCCCGCGGGTCATCGGACCGGGAGCAGGAGCGTCGCCAGGACCGCGCCCGCGGCCGCCACGTAACCGGCGACGACGATCGCGATCACCTGCCACCGCCTGACCGGCGAGGACTCCGCCGGCTGCTCCTGCTCGATCGTGGGGGTCGCCCGGGTATCGACGACGCTCATGCTGTTGCCTCTTCCTCGGCTTGTCGGCCGCTCCACGACGGTACGGGCGGGGGATGAGGGCCGTCTCATGCGGCGCCTCGAGCAGGCGCCCCGCGGGACCGTCCGGTGCCTGGACCGGCGTCTCCCACCCGTGATCACGGCACTCTGAGCGCCGGCTGGGAGAAGGGCTCCCCTACTCCTCGATGGTCGCGGAACCGTCGCGGATCGTCACCCCGTACCGCGAGGCGATGGGCGCGAGCTCCCGGAGCCCCTGGTCGAGCAGTGCCTGAACCTGGGCCCGATCGGCCTCGGTCGTGACCTGGAAGGTCGCGATGACGGTGCAGTCGGGCATGATCAGGCCCTCCCCGGCGCGGTGCGAGCCCACAGATCGGAGGCCCGTGCCTTCAGCCTCTCGTACGCTCCGCGACCCTGACGTGCGCCGACGACGAAGCCGACCGCGAGGCCGGCGAGGAACAGCAGCTTGCCGCTCATGATGCGTCCTTTCCCTCTCCTGGAGTTTGCGGTCGACGGTAGGCACGGGCGTCGACGGGCGGCCGTGGCGCCCAGGCGATGACCAGGGCCACCACTCGGGGCGTTGGCTGAGCGTCGGCGCTCGGTTGCGGAGCCGTCTGGCACCGTCGAGGCATGCAGCGGGTGAGCTACGGCGGCGGCGCCTTCGTCACCACCGACGAGGTGGCCGAGGCGCTCCTGGAGTACGCCGCGGTGCTCGCCAACGCGGGCCGCGCGGCCACCCTCGACGTCCCGGCCGTCGGAGCGGAGGGGCCGGAGGTGCTGAAGGTCCTGGTCGGGCCGGCGAGCCAGATCGTCGCGGAGCCGGTCGCGGAGCCGGTCGCGGACCTCGAGGTCCGGCCGTTCCTCGACGAGGTGCGCGACGCGATCCGCGACCACCACGCCCGGCCGGCCCTCCCCGACCCGGGCAGCACCCTCGACTGGGACGTCTGACGCCGCTCGGCCTACGGCGTGCCGCCGGACCCGGCCGGGCGCGTCGCGAACCCGCGGATGGCCTCGAGCACGCAGAGCGCGACGAGCCGCACGGTCCGGGCGTCGGGGGCGTCCCGCGTCGCATCGACCTCCGTGAGATCGAGGGAGACGACCCCGAGATGCGCACCGGCGGCGAACGCGGCGTCGCGGAGTTCGAGGGCCGCGATCCCGCCGGGCAGCGAGGCCGGGCAGCCCGGCGCGACGGCGCGGTCGCACGCATCGACGTCGAGATCCACATGGATCCGGCGGCCGCCGGCACCGACGGCATCGAGGGCGCGCGGCATCGCGATCGTCATCGGGGAGGCGCGGAGCTCGCGGCGCTCGACCACCGCGATGCCCGCGGCCTCGGCGCGCGCGCGGTAGGCGGCGGAGTTCGCGAGCGGCTCGATGCCGAGCTGCGCGATGCGCGCTCCCGGGATGCCCGCCTCCATCAGCCGGCGCACGGGCGACCCGTTCGAGACCCCGTCGCGGAGGTCGTGATGCGCGTCGACCGTCACGAGGGCGTCGGCGCCCCGGCCGAGCGCGACGGGCACGGTCGCGGCGTTGTCGCCGCCGAGCGCGATGACGAGCCGCGCGTCGAGCGCGGCGATCACCGCTGCGGCGACGTCGGACGACGCGTCCGGATCGACGAGGTCGCCCGCGTCGACGACGCGCAGCCCGGTCTCGAGCGAGTACCGGCGGAGGGCCCCGCGCACCGCGGCGGGTGTCGCGCCGCAGCCGCCGGGCGTGATCGAGGTGCGCCAGGTGGGCACGCCGACGAGGGCGACGTCGGCCCGTTCGCCGGGCTCCGGCGGCGGCCAGCCGCCCGCCCGCGGCCAGAGCGGATCGTCGTGGAGCTCAGCCATGGATCCGCACGCCGCCCTTCCAGACCGCCCGCGTGAGCGGCACCCCCGGGCGGTAGGCGAGGTGCGACGCGGAGGGCGCGGCGAGCAGCTGGAGGTCGGCCGGGCCGCCGACGACGAGCGCTCCGATCCCGTCGGCGTCGGGATCGCGCCCGAGCGCCCGTGCTCCCCCGCGCGTCGCCGCCCGCAGCGCCTCGTCGACGGTCAGGTGCAGCTGCAGCACCGCGGTCGCGATACAGAACGCCATGGACGTCGTGAACGACGAGCCGGGGTTGGCGTTCGTCGCGAGCGCGACGGTCGCGCCCGCGTCGAGCAGCGCCCGCGCCGGCGGGAACGGCTGCCGGGTCGAGAGGTCGGCGCACGGCAGCAGCGTCACGACGGTGTCGGAGGCGGCGAGCGCGTCCACATCGACCGCCGACAGGTGGTTCGCGTGGTCGACGCTCGTCGCGCCGAGCTCGACCGCGAGCGCGACCCCGCCCGACTGGCCGAGCTGGTTGCCGTGCACCTTGAGGCGGAGGCCGGCTGCGCGTCCCGCCTCGAGCACGGCCCGCGCCTGGTCCGGATCGAACGCCCCCGCCTCGCAGAACACGTCGACGAACGCGACGTGCGGCCGGACCGCGGCGAGCATCGGGCCGGTGGCCGACGTCAGGTAGGCGGCCGGGTCGGCCCCCTCGGGGACGACGTGCGCGCCGAGGAAGGTGACGACGTCGGCGACCTCGGCCGCGATCTCCGCCGACCGTCGCTCGCCCTCGACGTCGAGGGCGTACCCGGTCTTCGTCTCCAGGAACGTCGTCCCCTGCGCCGCGGCCTCGGCGCGCAGTCGGCGGAGGTTGGCGCGGAGCTCGTCGTCCGACGCGGCCCTCGTGGCCGCGACGGTGCGATGGATGCCGCCCGCGGCATACGGCCGGCCCGCCATGCGCTCCTCGAACTCCGCCGCCCGGTCGCCGGCGAAGACGAGGTGGGTGTGGGAGTCGACCCAGCCAGGCAGAACCGCGCCGCCCTCGGCGTCGTAGGCCTCGTCGGCGGCGGGTGCGTCCCGGGCGGAACCGATCCACGCGATCCGCCCGCCGTCGATCACGAGGGCGGCGTCGCGGCGCGGCTCGTCGCCGGCGGCGAGCGTTCTCAGCTCGCCGATGTTCGTGACGAGGGTCGCCATCTCAGCCCTCGAGCATGGGCACGCGCAGCCCGCGCTCGCGCGCGACCTCGGCCGCGTGCGCGTAGCCCGCGTCGACGTGTCGCATGACGCCGGAGCCGGGGTCGTTCGTCAGGACCCGCGCCAGCTTCTGCGCGGCGAGCTCCGTGCCGTCGGCCACGATCACCTGACCGGCGTGGATGCTGCGGCCGATGCCGACGCCGCCGCCGTGGTGGATCGACACCCAGGTCGCCCCCGACGCCGTGTTGAGCAGGGCGTTCAGCAGCGGCCAGTCGGCGATCGCGTCGGAGCCGTCCTTCATCGCCTCGGTCTCGCGGTAGGGCGACGCGACGGAGCCGGAGTCGAGGTGATCGCGCCCGATGACGATCGGCGCCGACACGCGGCCCGACGCGACGAGCTCGTTGAAGCGGAGGCCGGCCCGATGGCGCTCCTGGTAGCCGAGCCAGCAGATCCGGGCGGGCAGGCCCTCGAAGCGCACCTTCTCCTGGGCCTGCGTGATCCAGCGCCGCAGCGCCTCGTCCTCCGGGAACAGCTCGAGCACGGCGCGATCCGTCTCGAGGATGTCGGCCGGGTCGCCCGAGAGCGCGGCCCAGCGGAACGGCCCCTTGCCCTCCTCGAAGAGCGGCCGGATGTACGCGGGCACGAACCCCGGCACCTCGAAGGCGTCCCCGTAGCCGCCGAGCTCTGCGCCCGCCCGGAGCGAGTTGCCGTAGTCGAACACCTCCGCGCCGCGACGGGCGAAGCCGGCCATGGCCTCCACATGCCGCGCCATCGAGGCGTAGGCGCGCTCGGTGAACCCGGCCGGATCGCTATCCGCCGCGCCCCGCCAGTCCTCGACCGCGACGCCCACGGGCAGGTAGCTGAGGGGATCGTGCGCGCTCGTCTGGTCGGTGACGATGTCGACCGGCGCCTCCCGGCAGAGCAGCTCGGGCAGCACCTCGGCCGTGTTGCCGACGAGCCCGATCGAGAGCGGGCGCCGCTCCGCGACGGCGACGGCCGCGCGGGCGAGGGCGTCGTCGAGGTCCGCCGCGAGCTCGTCGAGATAGCCGTGGTCGATCCGCCGCCGCAACCGGGACTCGTCGACGTCGACGATGACGACGACGCCGCCGTTCATCGTCACGGCGAGCGGCTGCGCACCGCCCATCCCGCCGCATCCCCCGGTGACGGTGAGCGTGCCGGCGAGGGAGCCTCCGAAGCGCTGGCGCGCGATCTCGGCGAAGCACTCGTAGGTGCCCTGGAGGATGCCCTGCGTGCCGATGTAGATCCACGAGCCCGCGGTCATCTGGCCGTACATCGTGAGCCCGAGGCCCTCCAGGCGGCGGAACTCGGGCCACGTCGCCCAGTCGCCGACGAGGTTCGAGTTGGCGATGAGCACGCGAGGCGCCCATTCGTGGGTGCGGAAGACGCCCACCGGCTTGCCCGACTGCACGAGCAGCGTCTCGTCGTCGTCGAGCGTCGTGAGGGTCCGCACGATCGCGTCGTAGGCCTCCCAGCTGCGCGCCGCGCGCCCGGTGCCGCCGTAGACGACGAGGTCGTCGGGGCGCTCCGCGACCTCGGGGTCGAGGTTGTTCATGAGCATCCGCAGCGGCGCCTCGGTCTGCCAGCTGCGGGCGGTGAGCTCGCGGCCGCGCGGGGCGCGGACGGGGCGGGGTCCGGGGGTCATGCGTCCTCCTCGATGACGGATCCGACGATCGGCAGGTGCCGCTCCTCGGCGAGCAGCGCGGTCACGGCCGCGATCTCGGGGGCCAGGAACCGGTCGGGCCCGGCGCCCGGCGTCGCCTCGCGCAGCAGCTCCCGCAGCCGCGTGATCGGCGTGCTCGACGGGAGCGGCGCGCGGTGGTCGAGCGCGCGGGCGGCCGTCAGCAGCTCGATCGCGACCACCTGGCGCAACCCGTCGACGGAGCGGCGCAGCTTGCGGGCGGCCGACCATCCCATCGAGACGTGGTCCTCCTGCATCGCCGAGGTGGGGATCGAGTCGACGGAGGCGGGGACGGCGAGCCGCTTGAGGTCGGAGACGATCGACGCCGCCGTGTACTGCGCGATCATGAGGCCGGAGTCGACGCCGGGGTCCTCGGCCAGGAAGGGCGGGAGGCCGTGGCTGCGCGCCGGGTCGAGCATGCGGTCGGTGCGCCGCTCCGACATCGAGGCGACGTCGGCGGCCGCGATGGCGAGGAAGTCGAGCACGTAGCCGACGGGCGCCCCGTGGAAGTTGCCGTTCGACTCCACGCGGCCGTCCGGGGTGACGACGGGGTTGTCGATCGCGGCGCCGAGCTCGATCGCGGCGACCCGCTCCGCGTGGTCGACGGTGTCGCGGGCGGCGCCGTGCACCTGGGGCGCGCAGCGCAGGGAGTAAGCGTCCTGCACGCGGATGTCGTCCGGGCCGGCATGGCTCGCGACGATCGGCGACCCCGCGAGCATCGCCCGGATCGCGGCGGCCGAGCGACGCTGACCGGGATGCGGCCGCAGCGCCTGCAGGTCGGCGGCGAACACGCGGTCGGTGCCGAGCAGCGCCTCGACGCTCATGGCGGCGGCCGCGTCGGCGGCGTCGAGCAGCACGCGGAGGTCGTGGATCGCGAGGCACAGCATCCCGAGCATGCCGTCGGTGCCGTTGATGAGGGCGAGGCCCTCCTTCTCGACCAGCTCGACCGGGGCGAGGCCGGCGGCGGCGAGCGCGGCGGCCGCCGGCATCCGATGGCCGTCCACGGTGACATCGCCCTCGCCGGTCGCGGCGAGCGCGATGTGCGCCAGGGGCGCGAGATCGCCCGAGCACCCGAGCGACCCGTTCTCGTGCACGACCGGGGTGATCCCGGCATTCAGCATGGCGGCGTAGAGGCCGACGACCTCGGGCCGCACGCCCGTCCGCCCGGTGGCGAGGGTGCGCAGGCGCAGCAGCTGCGTCGCGCGGACGACCTCGGCCTCCACCTCCGGTCCGGCGCCCGCCGCATGCGAGCGGATGAGCGACGCCTGCAGCGCGCGACGCTTCTCGGGCGGGATCGAGGTCGAGGCGAGCGCGCCGAACCCGGTCGAGACGCCGTAGTGCGGCACGGCGTCGCGCGCGAGCGCGTCGATCACGGCGCGGGAGGCGGCGACCGCGTCGAGCGCCGCCTCGGCGACGGCGACGGGGGCGCCGCAGCGGGCGACGCGGACCACGTCCTCGGCCGACAGGTCCGCCCCGGTGATCGGGACGGCGGCGAGATCCTCGACGATCGGCATGCACGGAATTCCACTCCGCCGGGGTCGTCCCCGGGTGGCATGCTGGACGAAAACCGTCCGGGATCCCGGACGCCGGAGGAGGAGCGATGGACGCGGTCGCGGGAACCTCGCCCGCCGCCGTCGAGGTGCTGGCCGTGCTGCGCTTCCTCGCCGGTCAGCGCGGCCCGGTCGCCGCCACCGTGGTCGCCCGCGAGCTGCGCCTGCCGCGCTCGACGCTGTACCAGCACCTGCGCGCGCTGCAGCACGAGGGCCTCGTGGTGCATCTCCCCGAGGAGCGCCGCTACGCGCTCGGCGTCGCCGCGTTCGAGCTGAGCTCCGGCTACCTGCGGCAGGAGCCGCTGGCCCGCGCCGGCGCGCGTCTGCTCGCCGCCCTCGTCGACCGGATCGGCGAGAGCGCGCACCTCGCGGTGCTGCACGGGCGCGACGTGATCTACCTGCTCGAGGAGCGCGCCCCGCACCGGCCGGCGCTCGTGACGGATGTCGGGGTCCGGCTCCCGGCCCACCTCACGGCGAGCGGCCGGGCCATGCTCGCCCTGCTGCCGCGGGCGCAGGTGCGGGCCCTCTTTCCGGACGGGGCGTCGCTCGCCGGACGGTCCGAGCGCGGCCCTCATACGCCCGCGCAGCTGCGCGCGGTGCTCGAGGAGGTCCGCCGTCGCGGGCACGGCTTCGAGGACGGCGAGGTCACCGCGGGGATCGCCTCGGTCGCGGTTGCCTTCGCCGACCGCACGGGCTGGCCGCAGGCCGCCGTGACGGTGAGCTTCCCCGCCGAGCGCTACCCGGAGGAGGCCTGGGCGGGGCTCGCGGAGGAGGTCCGCCGCGTCGCGGACGAGCTCGCGCGCCGGATGGGATCGCGCCCGCCGGCGGCGCACGCGGGCCCGCGCCCGGCCTGAGGCTCGGGCGGGAGCCGAGGCCGGGGCTACCCTGCCCGCATGTGCCGCAACATCCGCTGCCTCCACAACTTCGAGCCGCCGACCACGGACGACGAGGTCCGCGAGGCGGCGCTGCAGTTCGTGCGCAAGGTGAGCGGATCCACGCGCCCGTCGCGCGCCAACGCCGCCGCGTTCGAGCAGGCGATCGACGAGATCGCGGAGGCGACCCGGCGGATGCTCGACCGGCTCGTCACGAGCGCGCCGCCGAAGAGCCGCGAGGCCGAGGCGGTCAAGGGCCGCGCCCGGCACGAGAAGCGCATGGAGCGGGAGGTCCGGATCCGGACCGGAGCGGCGTCCGGCGCCCCGGCCTAGGCGCTCAGTCCTCGGGTCGCCCGGCGATCAGCCAGTCGGCGAGGCCGGCGAGACCCGTCGCGTAGCGCCCGAGATCGGTGACCTCGGCGTGCGCGGTCACGATGCCGAGCAGGGTGCCGAGCGCCTCGTCGCCGCGGCCGAGCTCCTCGAGCGTGAGCGCCAGGAAGACCCGCACGGCGTCCGACTCCGGGAACTCGCGCCGGGCCCGCTCGAGGACCGCGAGCGACGCCGGGAGGTCGCCGAGCCACCGCAGCGTGCTGCCGTACTGGCAGAGGCACCGCCGCAGCGCCTCGCCCGAGAGCCCGAGCCGCAGCGCCTCCTCATAGCGCTCCCGCGCCTCCGCCTCCCGGCCGGCCGTGTCGTACGCGCCGGCGACCTCGTAGGTGAGGACCGGATGGCCGGGATGCCGCTCCAGCAGCTCCTCGAAGTAGCGGATCGTCGGCGCCATGTCGTCGCGGTCGCGGCGGGCGTAGCCGAGCGCGATCGCCTCCTCGAGCTCCGGCGTCAGGGTGTCGTCGGGGGCCGTCATCGCGCGGCCTCCCACTCCTGCGCGAGCAGCGAGTACACCGCCTTGTCGTGGAAGACCCCCGCGACGGGCCACGCCTCGCGGAGCACCCCCTCGAACGTCATGCCGAGCCGCTCGGCGAGCGCGATGCTGCGCGCGTTGTCGGTGCGGCAGCGCCACTCGGCGCGGTGCAGCCCCCGCACCTCGAACGCGTAGCGCAGCAGCTCGCGGACCGCGGCGCCGACGTGGCCGCGCCCCTCGCCCGCCGGCTCCGACCAGCAGCCGATCTCGCACCCGCCCGTCGCCGTGCTGAACTCCACGAACATGACCCCGCCGACGAGCACGCCGTCGGCCCAGATCCCGAAGATGCGGATGCCGTCCCGCGCGGCGCCGTCGGCGTAGCGCTGGAGGGTGCGGCGAGCGCCCTCGACGTCGGTGGTCACGAACGACGGGCCGACCCACGGCCGGATGTGCTCCCGCGCGCGGTCGAGGTGGGCGGCGAACTCCTCGGCGCGCCACGGCTCCAGGGCGTCCAGCAGGGCGCCGGTGGGCAGCACGGTCGCGGTCATCGGGGCTCCGTCGTCGGCATGCGGTCAACCTAGTACGGCACGGCCCGGCGTCAGCCCGCGAGCTCCCGCCCGGGCACCGCCTCGATGAGCTGCCGCGTGTACTCCTGCTGCGGATCGCGGAAGATCGCGTCCGGGACGCCGCTCTCGACGATCGCACCCGACCTCATCACCGCGACGTGGTGCGCGACGAGCCGCACGACCGCGAGGTCGTGCGTGATGAAGAGGTACGAGAGCCCGAGGTCGCGCTGCAGCGTCACCATGAGGTCGAGGATCTGCTCCTGCACCAGCACGTCCAGGGCGCTGACCGCCTCGTCGAGCACCACGAGCTCGGGCTCCAGGGCGAGCGCGCGGGCGATCGCGACGCGCTGGCGCTGACCGCCCGAGAGCTCGTGCGGGTAGCGGTCGGCGAACGAGGCGGGCAGGGCGACCTTGTCGAGGAGGGCCGCGACGGCGCGCTCACGGGCCGGCCCGTCGCCGATCCCGTGCACGCGCAGCGGCTCGGCGACGACCTGACCGATCGTGAAGCGCGGGTCGAGCGACCCGTACGGGTTCTGGAACACGGGCTGGACCGAGCGGCGGAACGCGCGGAGGGCGTCGCCGCGCCGGCGGGTGACGTCCTCGCCGCGGTAGACGACCCGGCCCGCGTCGGCGGCCTCCAGCCGGAGCGCGAGCTTCGCGGTCGTGGACTTGCCGGATCCCGACTCCCCCACGATGGCCACGGTGCGCCCGCGCGGCACGACGAGGTCGACCCCGTCGACGGCGCGGAACGGCTCGCGCCGACCGCGGAGCCGGTAGGTCTTGACGACCCCCTCGAGCCGGAGGAGCGGCTCCGGCTCCGGCTCGGCCGGGTCCGGCGGCACGACCTTGGGGCGGGCGATGCCGGGCGCCGCGGCGAGGAGCCGCTGGGTGTACTCGTGCCGCGGGCGGGCGACGATATCGGCGGCCGGGCCGGTCTCGACGATCTCGCCGCGGAACATGACAACGACGCGGTCCGCACGCTCGGCCGCGAGCGCGAGGTCGTGGGTGATGAGCAGCACGGCGGCGCCGAGCTCGGAGGCGAGCCGGCCCATCTGGTCGAGGACGAGGCGCTGGACGGTGACGTCGAGCGCCGAGGTCGGCTCGTCGGCGAGGAGGATCTCGGGGCGGCAGGCGAGCGCCATCGCGATGAGCACCCGCTGGCGCATGCCGCCCGAGAACTCGTGCGGGTACTGCCGGGAGCGCAGCTCCGCGTCCTCGATGCCGGCGGCCTCCAGCAGCTCCACCGCCTGCCGCTTCGCCTCCGCACCGCGGGCGAGCCCGTGCACGCGGAGCGCCTCCACGATCTGGTCGCCGACGCGCATCGCAGGGTCGAGGTTGGTCATCGGATCCTGCGGCACGAGGCCGATCCGGTTGCCGCGGATGCCGACCATCGTCTTCCGGCTCGCGCTCGTCAGGTCGACGTCGCTCAGCCGGATCGAGCCGGACGAGATGCGGCCGTTGTCGGCGAGCAGCCGGTTGATCGCCGCCGCGAGGGTCGACTTGCCGGAGCCGGACTCGCCGACCACGGCGACGGTCTCCCCCGCCGAGAGCTCGAGGTCGATGCCGCGGATCGCCTCGAACTCGCCGCGTGAGGTCGTGAACGTCACCGCGAGGTCGCGGATCGAGAGGACCGGGGCGCCGGCCTCGGGGGCTCCGGGGATGGTCATCGGGTCTCCCTGCTCGGGTCGGCGTGACGGCCGGCGTGACGGCCGGCGAGCTCGTGCATGAGCTCGGTGACGCGGGGCCCCGGGACGGGCTCGCGCCGGAGGCGGTCGTCGTCGGTCAGCGGGCCGATCGTGCCGACCAGGCGCATCGCGCCGCCGGCGATCGCGAACGGCCCGTCGGGCGAGAACGCGGCGTAGGTGCCGGTGAAGCCCGGATGCCAGAGCAGCCGGCGCGGGGAGGCGCCCGGCAGCTCGCGGAGCCGGAACCCCACGCCCTGCGACGGCTCGACGGCGGAGGGGCGAGCGAACAACTCAACGATCTCGGCGGGCACGAGCTCGCCGGCGGAGAGGGCGCGGGCGATGCGCGCCAGGTCGCCGGCCGTGGCGAAGAGGCCGGCATGCCCCGAGACGCCGCCGAGGGCGTGTGCCGCGTTGACGTCGCCGGCGGTGCCGCGCACGAGACCGCGACGCCATCCGGCGAAGTCGCCGGGGCGCGCCGCGACGGGGTACGGATCGCCGGTCGCGACCATGCGGTGCTCCCAGGCGTCGCTGTCCGCACCCGCAGCGGCGAGGTCCGCCGGAACCGGCCCGAACCGGGCGCGGATGCCGAGGGGCTCGGCGATCATCGTGCGGAACAGCTCGTCGAGCCGCGCCGACGCGATGCGCTCCAGCACGAGGCCGGCGAGCATGAAACCGAGGTCGGAGTACCGGAAGACGGTGCCGGGGCGCTCCTGGAGCGGCAGCCGCTGCACGAGCGCGAGCGCCTCGTCGCGGTCCCGCGTCACGCAGTAGAGCGGCTGCCACGGGGCGAGGCCGGCGGTGTGGGTCAGGAGGTGCTCGACGGTGATCGCGTCGGATCCGGCCGGGACGAAGGCGGGCAGGATCTCGCGCACCCGGGTCTCGAGCCGGAGCTCGCCGCGGGCAACGAGCAGCATCGCGATCGTCGTCGTCGCGAACGCCTTGGTGACCGAGGCGCAGTCGAGGAGCAGCGCGCTCGTCATCGGGATGCCGTCGCCGATCTCGGCCGGGACGGCCCACCCGCCGGCCGCGAGGTCCAGGTCGTCCCCCGCCCAGATCGCGACGGAGGCGGACGCCGGGCGGGCGCCCTCCTCCCCCAAGGCGAGCAGGGCCGCGACGGCCTCCGCGGCGCTCACGCGTCGGCCCCCGCGGCGAAGGCGACCCGCGGCCAGGCGGGCAGGGCCTCGGTCGCGGGCAGCGGGGCCCCCGGCGCGGGGCTCAGCCGGCCGAGCACCCGGGGGCCGCGCGCGCCGGTGCAGCTCGGGACGTTGCCGGGGAGACCGTGCAGGGTCGCCCAGCCGATGAGCGCGAACGCGACGGCCTCCTTCTCGTCGGAGGGCACGCCCGCCACGTCGACCGGCTCGATCGCGACGCCCGCGGCGAGCGCCCGGATCCGGTCCAGCAGCACCGGGTTGCGCACCCCGCCGCCGGACACCAGCACCCGCTCGAGGCGGGCCTCCCGCAGGGCGTCGGCGACCGTCACGGCGGTGAGCTCGGTGAGGGTCGCGACGAGGTCCTCCAGGCGCGGCGCGGTGACGCCCGCGCGCCGGACGGCGTCCCGCACATAGGCGAGGTGGAACAGCTCCTTGCCCGAGCTCTTGGGCGGGGCGAGCCGGTAGTACGGCTCGGCGAGCAGCACGTCGAGGAGCGCGGAGATGACCCGGCCCGCGGCCGCGAGCGCCCCGTCGCGGTCGAACAGGCTCCCTCCCCCGGTCGCGTCGGCCACCGCGGCGTCGATGAGGGCGTTGGCCGGCCCGATGTCCCACGCGACCGGATCCGCGTCGGCGGCGACCGCGGTGACGTTGGCGATGCCGCCGAGGTTGAGGGCGCCCGCGCGCCGCCCGGCGCGGCGATCGCCCTCCAGGAGCGCGACGTCGAGCACCGGCACGAGCGGGGCGCCGTGGCCGCCCGCGGCGACGTCGGCCGAGCGGAGGTGGGAGAGGACGGGCAGGCCCGTCGCCTCCGCGATCCACGACGGCTCGCCGATCTGCAGGGTGCCGAGCGCGTGCGCACCGTCGACCCAGTGGAACACGGTCTGGCCGTGGCTGCAGACGGCGTCGACAGGCCCGCCGTGCGCGTCGAGCGCAGCCCGCGCGGCGTCGGCGAACGCCTGCCCGATGAGGGTGTCGAGCTCGCACACGACGTCGAAGCCGACGGCCGCGGGCGGCAGGGCCGCGAGGAGCCGGCGACGGAGGTGGGGCTCGTACGGGAGCGAGTCGGTGTGCTCGATCCGCGCGCGGAGCTCGTCGCCGACGACCTCGAAGTCGACGATCGCGACGTCGATGCCGTCGTGCGACGTGCCGGAGATCATGCCGAGGACGCGCATCAGGCTCCCCTCCCGCTCTCGATGACGGTGCGGAGGATGCCGCCGGCCGCGTCGAGCCGGCGCCGGGCCTCGTCCGCGTCGAGGCCGGAGACGAGCATCGCGATCGCGACCTTGGCGTGCCAGCCGGAGCGGTCGAGGGCCTCCCGCGCGGTCGCCTCGTCGACGCCCGTCGCGGTCGTCACGATCCGCAGCGCGCGGCGCACGAGCTTCGCGTTGGTGGCGAGCACGTCGACCATGAGCGACCCGTACGTCTTGCCGAGCCCGACCATCGTGATGGTCGAGAACATGTTGAGCACCATCTTCGTGGCGGTGCCGGCGCCGAGCCGGGTCGAGCCCGAGACGACCTCCGGCCCGACCGGGATCTCGATCCCGTGGTCGACGGCCGCGCTGAGCGGGGCACCGAGGTTGCAGGAGAGGCCGACGGTGAGCGCGCCGCGGCGGGCCGCCTCGCGCACCGCGCCGATGACGTAGGGCGTGCGGCCGCTCGAGGCGATCCCGACCACCGTGTCGTCCGGTCCGACCTCGAGCGCGGCGACGTCGCGGGCGCCGGTATCCTCCCGGTCCTCCGCGGCCTCGACCGACGACACCAGCGCGTCGGGGCCGCCGGCGATCACGCCGACGACGACGTCGCGCACCCCGAAGGTCGGCGGCACCTCCGAGGCGTCGAGCACGCCGAGCCGCCCCGAGGTGCCGGCACCGACGTAGATCAGCCGGCCGCCCGCGCGCATCCGCCGCACGGCGCCCTCGATCGCGGCGGCGATGACGGGGAGCGCCGTGCGGACCGCGCCCGGGATGGTCGCGTCCCGCTCGTTCATGAGCTCGACGAGTTCGGCGACGGAGAGCTCGTCGAGGTGGCGGCCGTTCTCGGCCACGGCCTCGGTGGCGAGCTGGTCGAGCTCGACGGGGTCGGGGGTCGGGGCTGGCATCAGCGGCCTCCGGTACGGGGATCGAGGGCGGCCCGCAGGCTGTCGCCGAGCAGGTTGAGGCCGATGACGGCCACGATGATCGCGCCGCCCGGGAAGAAGAGCATCCACGGCGCGACCCCGGAGAGCGTCTGCGCGGCGTAGACCATCCCGCCGAGCGAGGCGGCCGGCGGCGGCGTGCCGAATCCGAGGAAGCTGAGCGACGCCTCCGTCAGGATCGCCCATGACAGCGAGAGCGTCACCTGCACGACGAGGATGCCGCGCATGTTCGGCACGATGTGGGCGAACAGCGTCGAGAGCCGGCTGCGGCCGATCGCGGTCGAGGCGAGCACGTACTCCGCGTTCCGCAGGCTGAGCACGGGTCCGCGCGCGACGCGCACGAAGATCGGCAGGTAGACGATGGCGATGGCGAGGGCGACCGTGAACGCGCTGCGGGCGAGGGTCGCGGCGAGCGCGAGCGCGAGGAGCAGCGACGGGAACGCGAACAGCACGTTGGTGACGACGCCGACGAGCCGGTCGAGCACGCCCTGGTAGTACCCGGCGAGCACGCCGAGGAGCGTGCCGACGACGGCGGCCGCGGCGACCGAGAGGATCGCGATGAGCAGCGAGTTGGCGAGGCCCGATGCGACGCGCGAGAAGATGTCGCGGCCGAACTGGTCGGTGCCGAACCAGTGCTGCCCGTCCGGCCCCCGGAGCGAGTCCTGGACGCTCTGCCGGGCGGGGTCGTACGGCGTGATGCCGAACACCGCGAGCAGCGCCAGCACGACGACGACCAGCATCAGCACGATGCCGACGATGCCGGCGGGGGTCGCGAACGCGGCGCGCCAGACCCGGGTGCGCCGGCCCGCGTCGAGCGCGACGTCGGGGACGCCGTGGGCGTCGGCGGCGGCGCTCATCGGACCCGCACCTTCGGGTCGACGACGCGGTACAGCACGTCGGTCAGGAGGTTCACGACGACGAACATCGTGGCGATGATGAGCACCGTGCTCTGCACCACGGCGTACTCCTTCTGATTCAGCCCGAGGAGCACCTGGCGCCCGACCCCGGGGATCGCGAAGATCTGCTCGGTCACGACCGCCCCGCCGAGCAGGAACCCGAACTGGAGGCCGCTGATCGTGACGACCGGGATGAGGGCGTTGCGCAGGATGTGCCGGACCTGCAGCTGCCGCTCGGGCACCCCCTTCGCGCGCGCGGTGCGCACGAAGTCCTCGGACCGGATCGCGAGGATCGAGGTGCGCGTGGTCTGCAGCACGGGCGGCGCGATGCTGATGCCGAGCACGAGCGCGGGCAGCAGCATCTGCTGGAGGTTGAGGCCCGGGTCCTCGAGGAGGGTGCGGTAGCCCTCACCGTTCGGGTACCACCCGATCGTGTTCGCGAGCCAGCTCGCGATGACGGTCGCCAGGAGGAACGTCGGGATCGAGAGCGCGAACAGACTGAGGAACTGCGCCGCGTTGTCGCGCAGCTTCTGCGGCCGGCTCGCGGCCAGCACCCCGCCCGGCACGCCGAGCACGAGGCCGACGACGATCGCGAGCACCGCGAGCTCGAGCGTGTTCGGCAGCGCCTGCGCGGTCATCGACGCGACGCTCAGGTGCGAGGTGAGCGAGACGCCGAGGTTGCCGGTCAGCACGCCGCCGAGCCACGTGAAGTACTGCACGATGAGCGGCTTGTCGATGCCGTAGTAGGCCTCGAGCGAGGCGATCTGCGCGGAGGAGAGGTTGCCCGCCTCTGTGCCGTACTGCGCGGTGATCTGGTTACCCGGGATCACGCGCAGCAGCACGAAGGTGAGGATCGACACCCCGATCAGGGTGAGGACCGCCTCGCCGACGCGACGGACGACGGGATGCCGGAGCCCGGCGAGGATCACGGTCAGGACACCGTCGCCTTCCACAGCGTCGAGATGTTGCCGTCGAGCCGGACCGGGAAGTCGGACACGGAGGTGTTGACGGCGAGGAAGGTCTGCGGCGTGAAGGTCCACACCCACACCGCGTTGTCGACGAGCTCGGCCGAGATCTTCTGGTAGATCGCCTTGCGCTTCGCGACGTCCGTCGTGGCGACGGCCTGCGAGAAGAGCTGGTCGAGCGTCGGCGAGCTGTACCCGGCGACCTTGTTGAAGGATCCGGTCGAGGTGAAGTAGCGCGCGTACATCGTGTTGGGGTCGGCGTTGCCCGCGTTCTGCGCGATCGCGGCCTGGAAGTCGCCGGCGAGCCAGCGCTGCACGTAGGTGTCGGAGTCGAGCGACTCGACGTTGACCTTGATCCCGACCTTGCCGAGCTCGGACTGCACGGCCTGCGCCTCGTCGACCGCGGTCGAGTAGAGGCCCTGCGAGGTCATGACGTTCAGCGAGAATCCGTCGGGGGTGCCGGCCTTCTTGAGGTAGTCCTTCGCCTTCGCGAGATCCTGCTTCGGGCAGGGCTGGTCGTTCGGGTCGGAGCGGTACTGCGGCGAGGTGATCGGGCCGGTGACGGTGCCGGCGCCGAGCGCGGCCGAGTCGATGATGTCCTGCCGCGAGAGCGCGCACTGGATCGCGAGGCGGCTGTTGACGTTGGCGAGCACGGGGTCGGCGGCGCGGAGCTGCAATACGCGGTACTGGAGGCTCCCGGCCTTCTTGATCGCGACCTTCGCGGAGGTCGCCGACTTCGCCGTCACCGGGTTGTCGAACTCGCTCGCGTCGACGGCCCCGGTCTTGAGCGCGGAGACCATCGCCTGCTGGTCGGGGATGACGCGGAACTGGAGCTTCGCGACACCGACCTTGCCGCCGAAGAAGTCGGGGTTGCGGGTCAGCGTGATCGATTCGTTCGGCACCCGCGAGCTGAACACGAACGGGCCGGAGCCGACGGGCTTGGTCTGGAGGCTCTCGATCGAGACGTCGGAGGGGACGATGCCGGTGTTGACGCCCGTGAGGCCGGCGGGGAACGACGCGTCGGGGTGCGAGAGGTGCACCGTGACGGTCTGCGGGTCGGTCGCGTCGACGCTCGCGACGGAGGCGAAGTAGGAGCGTGACGCCGCCTTCTGCGCCGGGTCCATGATCTTGTCGAAGGTGTACTTGACGTCGGTCGAGTCGAGCGCGGAGCCGTCGCTGAACTTCGCGCCCTTCTTGAGGGTGAACGTGTAGGTCAGCCCGTCGGAGCTGACCTTGGGCAGGTCGGCGAGGTCGGCCGTCGGCACGCCCTTGTCGTCGGTGGTGAGGAGCGGCGTGTAGATCTGCGACAGCAGCTGCACCGACTGCTCGGAGGTCGAGGTCCACGGCACGAGCTGCGTCGGGTCGGCGGTGATGCCGAAGACGAACTGTGCGTCCGCCTTGGCCGGACCGGGCTTCGCGGCGGTGCCGGAGCAGCCGGCGAGCAGGAGCGCCGAGGCGGCGAGGGCCGCGGTGCCGGCGAGGAGGGAGCGGGCCCTCGTTCGGGTGACCTTCATGGGGGACTCCTCAGGGTGAGCGTCTGCTGTGACGCATCGCGAACTGCGATGTTCGGACACACGTTACGTCATTTTTTGCCCCGTTCTTTTTCGAGTTTGTAAATTTCTTCCTCTCGCGACGGACGCGCCGTCGCGTCGCCCGGCTACGGTGAGGCGTCGAGGAGGTGCGCCGATGACGGAGAACGTGCTGGTGCGGCTGCAGCAGGCGCTGCCCGGCCTGCGCCCGAGCGAGCGCCGGGTGGCGGAGGATCTGCTCGCCGACCCGACCACGGCCGCCGGCCTCACGATCGTCGAGCTCGCGACCCGCAACGGCGTCTCCCCCACCACGGTGATGCGGCTGGCGCAGTCGGTCGGCCTGGACGGCTACACCCGGCTGCGCCTCGAGCTCGCGCGCGCCGCCGCCGGCGAGGCCGACCGGCGGGTGGCGTTCGGAGTATCCGAGGGCGACATCGACCCCGCGGACGGCATCGCCGAAGTCGTGCGCAAGCTCGCGTTCCAGGAGGCGCGCGCCGTCGAGGACACGGCGGCGCTCCTCGATCTCGCCGAGGTGGAGCAGGTCGTGGGGCGCATCGTCGACGCGCCGGTGGTCGACGTCTACGGCCAGGCGTCGAGCGGCCTGGCCGCTCAGGACCTGCAGCAGAAGCTGCGGCGGATCGGCCTGCTCGCGAACGCGTGGACCGACGCGCACCTCGCCCTGACGAGCGCGGCCGTGCTGCCGCCGGGCGCGGTCGCGATCGCCTTCTCCCACTCCGGCGAGACCGAGGAGGCGCTCTCCTCGCTCCGCACCGCGGCGGCCGTCGGCGCCTTCACGGTCGCGGTCACGAACTTCCCCGAGTCGCCGCTCGCCCAGCTCGCGGATGCGGTGCTCACGACCGCGTCGCGCGAGACGCGCTACCGGTTCGGCGCGATGTCGAGCCGCATGGCGCAGCTCATGATCGTCGACGTCATCTTCATCGGCGTCGCCCAGCGCCGGCCCGACCGCGTCTCGGCGACGCTCGCCGCGACCTTCACCGCGGTCGAGGGCCGGCGGCGGCCGACCCGGAGCGGCGGGGCGGGTTAGCGGTGACCTGCCGCGAGCTCCTTCGCCATCCGCAGCTGGGGCTCGCCCCACTCCTCCTGCACCTCGCGCTCGCCGGTGAGCCGCCATCCCCGACGCTCGTAGAACACGCGCGACGGCTCGTTGGCCTCGAAGACCCAGAGCGTCGCGCGGTGCGCGCCGAGCTCCGCGAGCCGGCGCTCCGCCTCGGCGAGCAGCGCACCGCCGGCTCCCGTGCCCTGCGCCGCGGGCGCGACGTAGAGCGACGCGACGTAGCCGCCGTCCTCCTCGAGGCGGAACCCGACGACCCCCAGCACCTCGGCGGCCACGGCCACGACGACCTCGGTCGGCCCCGCGAGCGTCCGCGCCCAGAGCTCCCGGGCGGACGCCGGGGTCATGCGCGCGACGAGCCCGGCCGGCATGACCTCCGCGTACGAGCCTCCCCAGCAGGCGAGGAAGACCCCGACGATCGCGTCCAGGTCGTCGTCGGCGGCGGGTCGCAGGACGACGCGCGCGGGCGCGACCGTCACCGGACGATGCGGGTGCCCGCCCACAGCAGACCGATGCCGCCGAGCAGGGCGACCGGGATGAGGCCCCAGAATCCGGCGTTGCCGGTCTGCCCGACGAGCTCGATCAGGGCGATCGGCAGCGCGCAGCCGATGAGCGCGACGATGATCCCGAGGATGAGGCGTGCCATGGCTCCATCCTGCCCTCCCGGCGACGACGGCGGGTCACGGCGCGGCTCGTAGGATCGGGCGATGGCCTACGAGCTGCTCGACACCACCCGACGGAGCCTCGATCGGATGGCGGTGGAGGCTCAGCGGGCCAGCCGCACCCCGGCGCTCGCAGCCGGCGTCGCGCACCGCGGCGACCTGGTCTGGAGCGCCGGCGTCGGCCGGGCCGACCTCGCCGACCCGACGGTGCCGCTCGACGTCGACACGCAGTTCCTCATCGCCAGCAACACGAAGACCTTCGTCGCGTCGATGATCATGCAGCTGCGCGACGAGGGGCGGTTGCGGCTCGACGATCAGGTCGACGACCTCCTGCCCGGCAGCCGCCGGCCCGGCGTGACCGTGCGGCAGCTGCTCACCCACGTGAGCGGGATGCAGCGCGAGTCGGTCGCGCCCGAGTTCTGGGACACCCTCGAGATCCCCGACGCGGGCCGCTTCGTCGACGACTGGAACGCCGCCGAGCGGGTGCTCGAGCCGCACGCGACCTGGCACTACAGCAACCTCGGGTACATCGTCCTCGGCGAGATCATCGGACGCCTCGACGGCCGGCCGTGGACGGAGAGCCTGCGGGCGCGCCTGCTCGATCCGATCGGCCTGCACGACACGACGCTCGAACCGCGGGCGCCGATGGCGGGGCGCTACTACGTCTCCCCTTTCACCGACGTCCCGGTCGACGAGCCCGAGCTGTTCCTCGGCATCCTCCAGGCCGCGGGCGGCCTCGCGAGCACGGTCGCCGATCTGGCACGCTGGCACGGGTTCCTGCTCGACCCCGACGAGTCGGTGCTCCGCCGCGACACCGTGTCCGAGATGCTCGAGCCGCGCGCCGTGCGCGACGACGAGTTCAGCGCCGCGCACGGCCTCGGGTTCATGATCGCGCGCGTCGACGGCCGCACCTGGTTCGGCCACACCGGCGGCACCCCCGGCGGCATCACAGGCGTCTTCTCGCACCGCGAGTCCGGCACGACGGGGGTCGTGCTCACGAACAACACGGGATCGAAGGATCCGGCCGGCACCGCGATCCGGCTCGGCGCCCACGTCGTCGCCCACGATCCCGCGCCGCTCGACCCGTGGACGCCGGGCACGGCCGTTCCCGGCCTGGAGCCGCTCGTCGGACTGTGGTTCTCCGAGGGCGCCCCGTTCACGTTCCGGATCCGGTCGGGACGACTCGAGGCGGTCGTCGGCGGCCCGGAGTCGAGCTCGCCGCCGTCGGTCTTCGAGCCGGACGGCACGGACGCCTTCCGCACCGTGGCGGGCCGCGAGCGCGGCGAGCGGCTGACCGTGCGGCGCCGCCCCGACGGATCGGTGCAGGCGCTCAACTGGGCGACCTACCGGTTCACGCGCGAGCCGCTGGGCTTCGGCGAGACCTCGCGCTGACGACGCCTTTCGGATCCGGGGCTGGCGCTCCGGAGAATTCACGCTAGTCTCAACTTCATCGCGGGCTCGGAATCTGCGTGATCCGAGCGGCTGGGGACGCCGTACGCGATGCAGGGGAGTTCTACGTGGCCGTTCGCGCCCGTGCGATTGTCGACGTCCGTTCCCGGAGGGCGCGAGCTGCCGCCGCCCTCCTCGCCACCGCCGTGATCGCGGCGATGGCCGGGGTCTTCGTGCAGCCGGCACTGCCGACGCAGGCGGCTCCTGGGACTCCCGGGACACCACAGGCGCCGGGAGTGGTGTACTCCGAGACCTTCGAGAACGGGGTCGGCACCACTCCGGTCGGCCTCACCTCCTACACGGGCCCCACGGGACAGACCTACACCGCGGACAACGTCTGGCTCACCGCCTGCAACGGTCAGATCCGCAACTTCAACACCCCGTACACGACGCTCGGCAACTGCGTCAGCACGACCGACACGTCCCGGCTCAACCAGCTCGCCTACGCGCTCGGCGTGCACGCCGGATCGGCGACCCCGGCGACGAACCACGCGGTGACCGCCTACACCGAGAACAACCCGGGCGCCAACGCCGTGGAGTTCGCGACGACGAGCGGCATCCCGCTCGCGTCGTCGTCCGGTCGCTACCTGACCTTCCAGGTCGACGCGGCCGCCATCAACTGCCCGCCGGTCGCGTCGTCGCCGCTCTATCAGTTCGCCTTCGTCGCCGCGAACGGAACGGCGACGAACGTCGGCGGCCAGATCAACGTGTGCTCGTCGGGCACGAACGTCGCCGTCCCGGCCAGCGGCGTGGTCGCCGCGGACACCGCGCGGGTCGGCACCTACACGTCGAACGGCTCGATCCTCTTCTCGGGTTCGGCCGTCGGTGTCCGTCTGCAGAACGCGAACGGATCGGGCGCCGGCAACGACGCCGCGTTCGACAACCTCCGCATCCTCGATGTCACACCCCAGCTCGACAAGTCGTTCAGCCCGGCGATCGCTCCGACCGGCGGCACCTCGACGCTGACGTTCACGGTCACCAATACGACCGAGCTCGCCGCGAAGAACGGCTGGTCGTTCTCCGACGCGCTCCCGAGCGGACTGACCGTGGCGGCGACGCCCGCCGTCGCCACCACCTGCCCGGCCGGCGTGGTCACCGCGCCCGCGGGCGCGACGACGGTCGGCGTCACCGGCAACCTCAGCGCGGGCATGGCGTCCTGCACCGTCTCGGTCGACGTCACGTCGGCGACTCCCGGGTCGTACAGCAACGGGCCGGGCAACGTGACGACCACCGGGTTGAACGCTCCGGGCACCGCGGACGTGGCCTTCCAGAGCCCGGCGATCACCCTCGTCAAGCACGCGGGCGCCCCGACCGACGTCAACGGCAACGGCGTGACGGACGCGGGCGACACCATCGCGTACACGTTCACCGTGACCAACTCGGGCGACGTGCCCCTCACCGGGGTCGGCGTGACCGATGCGAAGGCCGGAGCCGTCACCTGCCCGACCCCCTCGTTGGCCCCGGGCGCGGCCGTGACCTGCACGGCTGATGCGCTCTACACCGTCACCGCGGCGGACGTGACGGCCGGCTCGGTCGACAACAGCGCCACTGCCTCCGGGACCCCGCCGACCGGGCCGGCGATCACCTCGACACCGTCGACCACCTCGACCCCGGCCACCGCACCCGCCCCGGGCATCTCGATCGTGAAGTCCGTGACGCCGTCGGGTCCGGCCACCTTCGTGCCCGGCCAGACGTTGACGTACCACTTCGTCGTCACCAACACGGGCAACGTCGCGCTGAGCGGCATCGTCGTGACCGACAGCGGGTTCACCGGTACCGGCGCATTCCCGACGAACCCGCCCTGTCCGCAGACGTCCCTCGCACCCGGTGCCCAGATGACGTGCGACGTCGACTACGTCCTCACCTCCGACGACCTGAACGCCGGCAGCGTGAGCAACAGCGCGACCGCGGAGGGGACTCCCGCCGGATCGACCACGCCGGTGACGTCGACGCCCTCGTCGGCCGTGGTGCCGACGCCGCCGGCGCCCGGTATCACCCTCGCGAAGTCGGTGAGCCCGACCACGATCACCGCGGCGGGCCAGGCCGTCACGTTCTCGTTCCTGATCACCAACACCGGCAACGTGAGCCTCAGCGGGATCGGCGTCGACGAGACCGCGTTCTCGGGCACCGGCACCCTCGGAGCGCTCAACTGCCCGCAGACGACGCTGCTCGCCGGGCAGTTCGAGACCTGCACCGCCGCGTACACCGCGACCCAGGCGGATGTCGACTCCGGCGCGATCACCAACACGGCGACGGCCACCGGCACCCCGCCGACCGGCGCCGACGTGGTGAGCGGACCGTCGAGCGCGCGCGTCGACGCGACCCGGACGCCGGCGATCTCGATCGTGAAGAGCGCCAACCCGACGGCGGCCGCGGTGAACCAGCGCGTCGTCTTCTCGTTCCTCATCACGAACACCGGCAACGTGACGCTGCAGAATCCGATCATCACCGACAGCGGCTTCTCCGGCACCGCGGGTCTCGGTCCGATCACCTGCCCGGCCGGTCCCATCACGCTGGCGCCCGGGGACGACGTGACCTGCACGGCCGACTACACGCTGACCCAGGCGGACGTCGATGCGGGCACGCTGACCAACACCGCCACCGTGACCGCGCAGTCGCCCGCGGGCACCACGCCTCCGGTCTCGACGCCGTCCACCGCGACGGTCACGACGAGCCCGGCGCCGGCGCTCACGCTCGTGAAGTCGGCGAGCGTCGGCACGGTCACCCACGTCGGCGACGTCATCACGTACTCGTTCCGGGTCACCAACACGGGCAACGTGACGATCACGAGCCCGGCCGTGCGCGAGACCTCGTTCACCGGGCACGGGACGATGTCCGCGCTGAGCTGCCCCACCGGCGTCTCGCCCCTGGCCCCGGCCGCGACCTTCACCTGCACGGCGACCTACACGGTCGTCGCCGCGGACCTGAGCACCGGCGGCCGGATCCAGAACACGGCGACCGTATCGGGCACGCTCCCGAACGGGGGCACGATCACGAGCGACCCGTCGACCGTGACCGTGGCGACGGACCCGCCGGCCGGGCTGGCCCTGACCGGCAGCGACCTGCTGCAGCCGGGGCTGGCGGCGGCGATCATGCTGCTGCTGACGGGCGGGTTGATCGTCGTGATCCGACGGCGGAACGGCACCGTCGAGTAGCCGCGACGGCGCCCGGCGGACCTCCCGCCGGGCGCCGCGCGCTCCTACGATGAGGGCGTGACGGTTGCCCCCAGCCCCCGCGTCGAGGAGCTCCTTGCGCGGATGAGCGTCGCCGACAAGGTCGGCCAGCTGATCCAGTACTTCTCGTTCTCGCTGCCCGAGGGCGCGACCTCGGACGTGGTAGGCGACGTCGCCGGCCAGCCGCGGGCCGTGGACGCGGCGCTCGACGCCGGCGGCGTCGGGTCGTTGCTGTTCGTGACGGACCCGGCGCGGATCAACGCGCTGCAGCGCCGCGCGATCGCGGGGAACGCGCACGGGATCCCGGTGCTGTTCGGGTTCGACGTGATTCACGGGCTCCGCACGATCCTGCCCGTGCCGATCGCCATGGCGGCGACGTGGGACGCCGGGATCGTCGAGCGCGCGCAGGCGGTCGCGGCGGCCGAGGCGCGCGCCGTCGGCATCCGCTGGACCTTCGCGCCCATGGTCGACATCGCGCGCGACGCGCGGTGGGGGCGGATGATCGAGGGCGCCGGGGAGGACCCGCTGCTCGGCGGGATCGTGGCGGCGGCGCAGGTGCGCGGGTTCCAGGGCGGGGGCGCGGATCGCATCCCGGCCGATCGGATCCTCGCCGGGCCCAAGCACTTCGCCGGCTACGGGGCGGCGCTCGGCGGCCGCGACTACGACCAGTCGGAGATCTCCGACCAGGAGCTCTGGAACGTCTACCTCCCGCCGTTCCGTGCGGCGATCGAGGCGGGCGCCGGCAACATCATGGCGGCGTACATGGACCTCAACGGGGTTCCGGCGAGCGGCAACCGCTGGCTGCTGACCGATGTGCTGCGCGACGCGTTCGGCTTCGAGGGGTTCGTCGTGAGCGACGCGAACTCGGTCAAGGATCTCGAGACGCACCACTTCGCGGAAGGCCCGACGGATGCGGGGGTGCGGGCCCTCCAGGCCGGGCTCGACCTGGAGATGGCGATCGCCGATCCCGCCTTCGCGCACCTCGTCGACGCGGTGGAGTCGGGCCGGGTGAGCGAGACGGAGCTCGACACGAGCGTGCGCCGGCTGCTCGCCGCGAAGGAGGCGCTCGGGCTGTTCGACGACCCGTACGTCGACGAGGAGGCGGCCGCGCGCGTGCTGGCCGACCCGGCGCATCGCGACGTCGCCCGCGCGACGGCGGCCGCCTCCGCGGTCCTGCTGCGCAACGAGGGCGGCGTCCTGCCGCTCGATGCCTCCGCGCTCTCCCAGGTCGCCGTCATCGGTCCCTACGCCGGCTCGAAGCGCGACACCCTCGGCCCGTGGGTGTTCGACTACGACCTCGACGAGACCGTGACGATCCTCGACGGGGTCCGCGCCCGCCTGGGCACCGCCGTCACCGTCACGCACGCGGCCGGCGTGCCGCGGGTGACGCGCGAGTTCCCGTCGCTGTTCGACATGTTCGAGCCGCCCGTGCCGCCCACCGGTGACCCGGATGAGCTGATCGCGGGGGCGGTGGCGGCCGCCTCGGCCGCCGAGGTCGCGATCCTCGTCCTCGGTGAGAACCAGGAGATGATCGGCGAGAACGCGTCGCGCGCCTCCCTCGAGCTGCCGGGCGCCCAGCAGCGGCTGCTCGAGGAGGTCGTCGCGACCGGCACGCCCGTCGTCCTCGTGCTCATGAGCGGCCGCCCGCTCGACCTGCGCTGGGCGTCGGAGCACGTGCCCGCGATCCTCGAGGTCTGGTACCCCGGCACGCGCGGCGGCGAGGCGGTCGCGGACCTGCTGGTCGGCGACGCGACCCCGCGCGGGCGGCTGCCGTTCACCTGGCCGCGGAGCGTCGGGCAGGTGCCGATGCACCACGCCGTCACCCGCTCCCATGACCCGCAGAAGCAGGGGCAGCGCTACTGGGACGAGCAGAGCACCCCGCTCTACCCGTTCGGCTTCGGCCTCTCGTACGCGACCTTCTCCTACGGCGAGGTCGCCGTGTCGACACCGGAATGCGACCGCGACGGCCGGATCGAGGTGACGGTGGAGCTCACCAACACCTCCGCGATCGACGGCGTCGAGGTCGCCCAGCTCTACCTGCACCAGCGCTCGGGGACCTCGTCGCGGCCGCTGCGGAAGCTCACCGCCTTCCGCGTGGTCGAGCTCGCCGCCGGGGCGACGGAGCGCGTCGCGTTCACGGTCGGCCCCGACCAGCGCCGGTACTGGAGCGCCGCGACCCGCGACTGGACCCTCGACGCGGCCGAGTTCGAGGTCTACGTCGGTCCGGACGCGACCGCGGAGCGCTCCGCGACCTTCCGGGTGCGGTAGCCGCCGGTGGCCGAGCGCCGCTTCGAGCTGACGACGATCGTGCCGGTGACGCCCGCCGCAGCCATCGACCGTCTGGCCGACCTGGCGAGCCATCACGGTCTCCACCCGTTCCTGGTGTCGGCCGAGGTCGAGGCGCGCGGGGACGACGCAGCGGGGCCGTGGGAGGACTGGCGGGTGGTCGAGCGGCCTGCGCTCGGGCCGCTGCGCTACACCGTGCGGTTCCCGGCGCGGATGCAGCGCACCTCGCCGACGTCGCTCGTCGGGACGGTGCGCGTGATCCGCGGCTGCTCGCTCGTCACCCGGACGACCGCGACACCCGCCCCCGGCGGGGCCGTGCTCCGCGAGTCGACCGTCGTGACCGCCCCGCTGCCGCTCGTCGGCTACATGACGAACGGGGCGCGCACCGCGCACGCCCGCACCTACGCGTTGCTGCCCGAGGAGCTCGCCGCCGGCCGCTGAGCCGGATCGCGGGAGGAGCGGTCGAACGTGTTGAATAGGCGGGCATCCGACGAAAAATAAATACACTAAATAGCGTTTCGGGTTACCTTGGCGGAGTGACTGTAGAACGCGACTACGAGCCCAGCCCGTTCAGCCCCGGCTACGGACGGCGCCCTCTCGTCTTCGGCGGCCACGAAACCGACTTGGCTGAGCTGACCGACGTATTCGAGACCCTCGACTTCGGTGAAAGCCAGTCGGTGCTGGTGTCGGGCTTGCGGGGGTCGGGCAAGACGTCTTTGCTCTCGGTACTTCAAGACGCAGCCAGGAACCGCGGCTGGCTGGTCATCAGCGACGACGCCAGCGCGGGGTTGATGGATCGTGTGATGGAAACCGCCATCCCTTCTCTGCTCCAGCAGCTCGACCAGGGCACTCGAGCACGTCTCACCGGCCTCGGGATCTGGCAGCTCAACGCCCAGTGGGAGTACGTCGACCGCCATCGCGAAGTCAGACCTCTCCTGCGCCGCGACCTCGTGGCTCTCTCGGATGTGCTCGCCGAGCATCACCCGCCCGCCGGCGTCCTGATCACGATCGACGAGGTCTCCTCGGGCAAAGTCCGCCTGCGGGAGTTATCGCGGTTCGCCCTCGAGATCTCTCACGCCATCGCCGAGGGTGCCAATGTGATGGTGGTGTTCGCCGGCATTCGCCTCGACCTCGAGGCCCTCGTCGAACAGGAGCACACCACCTTCCTTCGCCGATCACGCGAACTCGACTTCCGACGGCTGAGCCCGCCGGAGACTCGGCACGTCCTCGCCGAGACGATTCGTATCGGCGGCAAGCGCGTCGATGACGACGCACTGGCCCTCCTCGTCAGCATCAGCCAGGGGTATCCCTACCTGGTGCAGCTCGCCGGCGATTTCGCCTGGCGAAGCAGTGGATCAGGACCTTCGATCACCTTGGCGGACGCCCGGGCCGCACAGAGTCGAGCGATCACAGCCGTGGAACGTCGGGTCATCAGCCGCGTGTATCAGGACCTCTCGGAGAAGGATCGGGAGTTCGTCGCTGCGATGGCGCTCGATGAGTCGCGAACCAAGATCGCGGACATCGTCGAACGCATGGGGGTCTCGGATCAATACGTCCAGGTGTACAAGAAGCGGCTCATCGAAAGCGGCTACGTGCAATCCGACGGTCGCGGCTACGTCACGTTCTCGTTGCCTTACCTGGGCGACTACATCCGATCGATGAACTCGGAGTCAGGCCCGGACGCTGGGCGCGACGACTGGCAGCAATATCCGCCGCCGAAGTCCTGATCGAGTGATCACCGTCGATCCTCACCAGCCGGTGGTCAGCACCCGGTCGAGCGCGTCGGCGAAGAAGTCGACCGACGCGCGGCTCACGACGAGCGGCGGCTTGATCTTCAGCACGTTCTGGTGGTCGCCGGTCGGCTGCATGATGACGCCGAGCTCGAGGAGCCGGTCGCAGATCGCGGCGGTCTCCTCCGTGGCGGGCTCGAGCGTGGCACGGTCGCGCACGAACTCGACGCCGAGGTAGAGTCCCGCGCCGTGGACCGCGCCGACGAGCGGGTGGCGCTCCCCCAGCTCCTCGAGCCGCGCCTTCAGGTGCGCGCCCGTGTCGCGGGCGTTCTCCTGGAGGCGCTCGTCGCGGATGACGTCGAGCACCGTCATGCCGACGACCGACGACACCGGCGATCCCCCCGTCGAGGAGAAGAAGTAGCCGCCGGTGCGGTAGCGGTCCGCGATCTCGCGCCGGGTGACGACGACGCCGATCGGGTGGCCGGCACCGATCGACTTCGCCACCGCGACGATGTCGGGCACGACGCCCTGCTGCTCGAAGCCCCAGAACCAGTCGCCGAGCCGCCCGAAGCCGACCTGCACCTCGTCGGAGATCGCGAGGCCGCCCTCCGCGCGCACCGCCGCGTAGACCTCGCGGAGGTAGCCGTCCGGCAGCGCGACGCCGCCGGCGTTGCCGAAGAACGACTCGCAGATGAAGGCCGCCGGCGGGCGCCCCTCGGCGGCGAGCTCCCGGATCCGCTCGACCGCCTCGGGCGCGTAGCGCGCGGCGTCGGCGCCGCGATGGGTCCCGCGGTAGCCGTTGGCGGCGTCGACGGTGTGCACCCAACCGGGCCGGGTGGCGAGCGCGTTCGGGTTGTCGGCGACGGAGGTCGAGATCGCGTCCGAGGCGTAGGTCCAGCCGTGGTACGCCTCCCGCATCGCGATCGCGTCGGGGCGCCCCGTCGCCGCCATCGCGAGCCGCAGCGCGAGGTCGACGGACTCGGACCCGGAGTTGACGAAGAAGACGGTGTCGAGCTCGTCCGGCAGCGTCGCCGCGAGGCGCTCGCCGTACTCGACGATGGCGCGGTAGTTGAAGCGGGAGTTGGTGTTGAGGAGGCGCAGCTGCCGCCCGGCGGCCGCGACCAGGCGCGGGTGCGCGTGCCCGATCGACGCGATGTTGTTGACCATGTCGAGGTAGACGCGGCCGTCGGTGTCGATGAGATGCTCCCGCCAGCCGCGCTCGATCTCCGGCGGGTCGGCGTAGTAGTGCTCCTGCGGCTCGGCGACGACCGCCTCGCGGCGGCGGAGCAGGTCGTCGGGGTCGGTCGGCGCGGGGGCGAGCCCGAGAGCGGGCGCCGGGTCGCCGGCGATCGCGCGCCAGCCGGGCGCCATCCGCGCGGTCACGCGCTCCGGGAGGTCCGGGCCGCCCGACCGGGCCGTGCCGTCGCGGGTCACCGTCACGCGGGTCGCGGTGCGCGCCGCGATCACCTCGCCCACGCCGGAGATCCCGACCCGCACGCCGTCGTGGACCAGGTCCTCGGCCGCCGGCCGGCGGAGGTCGCCCGCGACCCACAGCATCGACGCGAGCGGGACGCTCGCCGGCTCGCTCGCCGAGAGCGCCCGCGCCCCGGTGAGCACCGGCGCGAACGCGGGCAGCACGACGGCGCCGGCGCCCGCATCCAGCAGGCGGAACGCCCCGGCCTCGATCGCGTCCGCGTCGGCCCACCGCCCCTCGTCGTTCAACGGGGCGGTCGTGCCGGCGTCGAGCACGACGACCGGCTCGGGGAGGGCGAGCGCGGCGGGGCCGCGCCAGGTCGGGCGGGCGACCGGGAGCCCGAGGGCGCTCCGGACGAGAGCCGTGACGACGTCGAGCGGCTCGGAGACGGCCTGCCGGAGGATGCGCAGCTCCCGGTCGAGCGCCGTGCTCGCGTAGCGGTTGTCGTCGTCGACGCGCACCTGCTGGCGCCCGCTGAGCACGAGGACCGCGCCGCGGAGGACCACGAGCGGCCAGAGCGCGTCGGCCTCCTCCGACGAGAGCGGCCGACGGGCGTGGAACGCGCGGACCGTCGGGAGGACCCCGGGGACGGTCATGCCGTCGTGGTGCAGCAGCGAGGCGATCGGGTGGGCCAGCTCGCCGACCGCCCACGTCGCGGTGACGTCGCCGAAGTCGATGACCGCGTCGGGCAGCCGGATCGGGCCCGCCGGGGCGAGGACGTTGTCGTCGGTGACGTCGAGATGCGCGAGCTGGCGCGGCAGCAGGTCGGCGATCGGGCTCAGTCGCGCGGCGGCCGTGTCGCGCGCCCGCTCGACCTCGGCGCGGATCCCGGCGTCGGTCTCGTCGGGCAGCAGCGTCTCGATCACCCGCAGGGCGTGCTGCGGGTCCCATTGGTGGATGCGCGCCGCGGCCGGATCGTCGAGGCCCGCGAGCGCGAGCGACACCTCGGCGGCGAGACCGCCGATCCGGGCCGCCGTCCGCGGGGAGAGGTAGTCCGAACCCATGAGGGTGGCGCCCGCGACGAACTCGATCACGCGGGCGTCGAACTCCCCCTGCGAGGTGCGCCAGCGCCCGCGGGCCGGGCCGCGCGGTCCGACGACGAGACGGGGCACGCGGAGGCCGGGGGCGCGCTCGGCGACCCGCGCGGCCGCGCGATCCTGCAGGTCGATCTCAGCGGCGCTCACGACCGGGTTGCTGATCTTCAGCACGCCGATCGGCGCCCCGCCGCCGGGCCGGCGCAGCAGGAGGTTCTGATCCTGCTGGCTGCCCCAGGCCTCCGGCTCCGCGTCCATCCCGAACTCGTCGGCGACCAGGCGGCGCACCTCGTCGACGGGGACGGTCGGGGCCGCCACCTCGACGTGGCGGAACCAGTCGAACAGCTCGCCGGTCACGACTCGCCCCTCACGACACCCGCGGCTGCTGCTGGGTGATGCAGTGGATGCCGCCCCCGCGTGCGAAGAGCGGCCGCGCGTCGACCGTGACGACCTCGCGATCGCCGTAGGCCTCCCGCAGCACCTCCGCCGCGCGCGCGTCGGCCGGATCGTCGAAGGAGCACGCGATGACGCCGCCGTTCACGAGCAGGTGGTTGATGTAGCTGTGGTCGACCCAGCCCTCGTCGTCGCGGAGCGTCTCGGGCGCCGGCACGTCGACGATCTCGAGCGACCGCCCCTCCGCGTCGCGGGCGGCGCGCAGCACTTCGGTCACCTCGCGGCTGACCGCGTGGTCGGGGTGCGCCGGGTCCTGCTGCGTGTGCACGAGCACGACGCCCGGCCGCGCGAACGTCGCGACGATGTCGACGTGGCCCCGGGTGCCGAGCCGCTCGGAATCGCGGGTGAGGCCGCGCGGCAGCCAGATCGCGGTCGAGACGCCGAGCGTGCGGGCGAGCTCCGCCTCGACCTCGGCCTCCGTCATGCCGGGGTTGCGCCCCGGATCGAGCTGCACGGTGCGCGTGACGAGCACCGTGCCCGCCCCGTCGACGTGGATGCCGCCGCCCTCGTTCACGAGCTCGGACGGGATGCGCTCGGCCCCGGCGACCTCGGCGACGATGCGCCCGATGTGCCGGTCCTTCTCCCAGGTCGCCCAGTCCTGCGCGCCCCAGCCGTTGAACACCCAGTCGACGGCGCCGAGGCGGTCGCCGTCGCGCACGAACGTCGGGCCGATGTCGCGCATCCAGGCATCGTCGAGCGGCGCCACGAGGATCTCGATCTCGGAGCCGAGCCACCGGCGGGCGATCCCCTCCGCCTCCGGGTCGACGACCATCACCACCGGCTCGAATCCGGCCACCGCGTGCGCGACGGCGACCCAGGTGCGGCGGGCCTCGTCGGCGTCCGCCTCGGTGTCGCCGAGCGTGTAGCCGCTGCTCGGCCACGCCATCCAGGTGCGCTCGTGCGGGTCGCCCTCGGGCGGCATCGTCCAGGTCATCCGGTTCTCCCCTCGGGTCGCCCCGCCATCGGCTCGTCCCCGAGCGCGCCGGCCCGCGGGGGCGGAGTGCGGCGCGGCCCGATCGCGTCGAACGCGGCCGCCAGCCGCAGAAGGGTCACGTCGTCGTCGCGGCGACCTGCGAAGGTGAGCCCGACCGGCATCCCGATGTCGGCCATCGTGCCCATCGGGACGGTGACGGTCGGGATGCCGAGGTGCCGGATCGCGAGGTTGCCGTTCGCGACCCACACCCCGTTGCGCCACCCGAGGTCGGCGGACGCGGGGTTCACGTCCATGTCGGCGGGGCCGACGTCGGCGACCGCGGGGAACACCACGGCGTCGAGGCGCTCCGCATCCATCCACTCGTCGATGTCGGCGCGCGCCGTCGCGTCGAGGCCGCGGACCAGCTCCTCGATCTCCGGGATGTCGGTCAGGGCCGCGTACGGGTGCTTGCGCGCCTGGTCGGGGTACGCGGCGATGTCGTCGTCGAAGCCGTCGTACCGATCCGGCAGGGCGCCCTCGGGATGCGGGAAGATCGCGGCGCCGTCGACGACCGTCAGGTCCGGGATCGCGGGGTCGCCGTTCGCGCGCAGGAAGTCGTCCCAGGCCCACGCCGACAGGTCGACGATCTCGGCCCGGAGCGCCGCCGGATCGACGAGGCCGCGGGTCCGGATCGTCGGGGCGCCGGGGCGGTCGCCCTCGTAGTTCGACACCGCCGGGAAGTCGACCTCGACGACCTCGGCGCCCGCACGTTCGAGGTCGGCGCGGGCCGCCTCCCAGAGCGCGAGCACCGAGGGGCGGGGGTCGATGCGCTGCCCGGTCGGCCCGCCGATGCCGGAGTCCTCGGCGGCTCCGGCGAGCGGGTCGGCGCCGATGTACATCCGCGGCACCCCGATGCGGCGGCCGGCGAGAGCTCCGGTCGCCCCGGTCGCCTCGGTCGCGAGCGCCGGGTAGCTGCGCGGCCGGACGGAGGACGCCGGCGGCAGCGGCAGCCACGGCTGCGCGCGCCAGAAGTCGCCGCGCGTCTCGGGGTCGTCCGCCACCACGACGTCGAGCACCTCGAGCAGGTCGGCCACGGTCCGGGTGTGCGGCACCACGACGTCCATCGTCGGCACGAGCGGCCAGTTGCCGCGCACCGAGATGACGCCGCGCGAGGGGGTGTAGGCGACGAGCGCGTTGTTGGAGGCGGGGGCGCGGCCGCTCGACCAGGTCTCCTCGCCGAGCCCGAACGCCGCGAAGCTCGCGGCGTTGGCGACGCCGGAGCCGCTGGACGAGCCGGATCCGAAGGCCGCCGGCAGGAAGTCCGCGTTGTACGGGCTCTCGGCTCGGCCGTAGAGCCCGCGCTGCATCCCGCCGTTCGCCATGGGCGGCATGTTCGTGAGGCCGAGGCAGATCGCCCCTGCGGCCCGCAGCCGCTCGATCGTGAACGCGTCGCGCTGCGCGACCAGGTGCGCGAAGGCGGGGCTGCCCGCCGCGGCCGTGAGCCCGCGCACCAGGTAGCTGTCCTTCGCGGTGTAGGGGATGCCATCGAGCGGCCCGAGTGCCTCCCCGCGGGCGCGGCGCTCGTCCGACGCGCGCGCTTCGACCTCCGCGTGGGGGTTGTGGACGACGACCGCGTTGAGCCGCGGTCCCGCGCTGTCGAAGGCGGCCATCCGCGCGCGGTAGGCGCGCACCAGGCCGACGCTCGTCGTGCGTCCCTCCTCGAGCGCCGCCCGCAACTCCGCGATCGTGGCCTCGACGACGTCGACGCCGACGCGCACCTCACGCTTCACGGTGACCATCGTCACACCGCCGACCCCGTGATCCACCATCCGCGCCCGATCCTCCCCCGTGGGACGAATGACGGAGATCGCGGCGCCACCCGTCCCGCCGGCCGCGCGGCGACGGGCGTGAGCCCGGCCGGGACGCCGCGGTCTCCGTCATTCGTCACAGCCGACCCGGGACCGGCATCCGTGATGGCTGCATGTCCGCTGCGGAGGTCACCAGTGCTGCAGCGGACGGCGGACACTGACGACATGACCAAAGAGGACGAGTGGGATGCCGAGGCCCTGGTGGTGGCCGACGACATGTACACCGCCGTCTTCGACGAGGGCGGAGCGGCACGCGTCGTGCCCGAGGAGGACAAGGCCGAGCAGGTGCGTCGGCTGATTCGGGCGACCGCCGAGCACGACGGGCTCCAGGTGCGCACCGCCCGCACGGACGACACGGTGGCGGCGGTCCGCATCCGCGGCGCGAAGTGGTTCGACGATGCCGCCGTGGACCAGAAGGACGAGGACGACGCGCCGCGGACGACGGGCCCTTCCCGGCAGACCGACGACAACGCGACCGCGCGGCGGGCGAACGCGGAGTCGAACTCCTGACCCCGCCCTCCGGCGCTCGCGCGACCGGGCCGGCTACGGCGTCGGCATCCCGCCGTCGACGTGGAGGGTCTCGCCGACGACGTACGACGACTCGCCGGACGCGAGGAATACGAACGCGGGCGCGAGTTCCGCGGGCTGACCCCAGCGACCGAGGTAGGTCTGCTCGCCCACCGACGGCAGGTCCTCCGGGGGCTGGCCCCCGGCCGGCTGCAGCGGGGTCCAGATCGGGCCCGGTGCGACCGCGTTGACCCGGATCCCCTTCGGCGCGAGCTGCGCGGCGAGCCCCTTGGCCAGGTTGTTCACCGTCGCCTTCGTCGCGGCGTAGTGGATCAGGTTCGGCGAGGGCGCGTACGCCTGGATCGACGTCGTGTTGATGATCGCCGAGCCCGGCGGCAGGTGCGGCACGGCGGCCTTGGTGACCCAGAAGGTCGCGTAGGCGTTGGTGCGGAACGTCTGGTCGAACTCCTCGTCGGTGAGCTCGGTGATGTCCTCCACATGCTGCTGCTTCGCCGCGTTGTTGACGACGATGTCGAGCCCGCCGAGGCCGTCGACGGCGCGCTGCACCGCCTCGCGGGCGAACTCGGCGCTGGTCAGGTCGCCCGGGATCGCGACGCCCGTGCGCCCCGCGTCCTCGATGAGTCCGATGATGCGCTGCGCGTCCTCCTCCTCCTCGGGCAGGTAGACGATCGCCACGTCGGCGCCCTCGCGCGCGTAGGCGATCGCGACGGCCGCGCCGATGCCGGAGTCGCCGCCGGTGATGAGCGCCTTCCGGCCGGCGAGGCGCCCGGAGCCGCGGTAGGTGTCCTCGCCGTGGTCGGCGGGGACGTTCTCGGCCATCTCGGCGTCGGTTCCCGCGCCGGGGAGGGACTGCGGGTCGGGCACGCGGTCGGCGTAGAGCTTGGTGGGATCCTGCATCGTGTACTGGTCGGTCACAGGGCGACCGTAGGCTCCGAACCGCGCCCGGAACCGACCCCGGACGCGATGCTCAGCAACGCGCGGCGTTACGGCGTCGGCATCCCGCCGTTGACGCTGAGCGTCGCGCCCGACACGAAGCTCGCCTCGGGCGACGCGAGGAAGACGTAGGCGGGGGCGAGCTCCGCCGGCTGGCCCGACCGGCCGTAGGCGGTCTCCTCGCCGTAATGCGTCATCTGCTCCATCGTCACGCCGTGCGAGACCTGCAGCGGCGTCCACACCGCGCCCGGCGCGACGACGTTGACGCGGATGCCGCGCGGCGCGAGCTGCTGCGCGAGCCCCTTCGCGAGGTTGTTGACCGCCGCCTTCGTGCTCGCGTAGTCGATCCGCTCGGGGGCCGGCTGGTACGCCTCGAGGGACGCGGTCGAGATGATCGCGGAGCCGGGGCCGAGGTGCGGCAGGGCGGCCTTGGTGATCCAGAAGTTGGCGAACACGTTCGTGCGGTAGGTGCGCTCGAACTGCTCGTCGGAGAGGTCCTCGAGCCTCTCGGCGACCACCTGCTTGCCGGCGTTGTTGACGAGGATGTCGAGGCCGCCGAGCTCGTCGACCGCGCGCGCCACCAGCTCGCGGCAGAACGCCGCCTCCGTGATGTCGCCGGGGAGGGAGACGGCGTGCCGACCCGCCTCCTCGATGAGCGCGACGATCCGGTCGGCGTCGGACTGCTCCTCCGGCAGGTGCGAGATCGCGACGTCGGCACCCTCCCGCGCGTACGCGATCGCGACGGCGCCGCCGATCCCCGAGTCGCCGCCGGTGATGAGGGCCCGGCGGCCGGTCAGTCGGCCGGTGCCGCGGTAGGACGTCTCGCCGAGGTCGGGCAGCGGCTCCATGCCGCTCTGCAGACCGGGCTCGTCCTGCAGCTGCTCCGGCGGGTGGATCCGGCCGTAGCGGGTCACCGGGTTGTCGAACGCGTACTGATCGGCCATGGCCGCACGCTACGGGCGGCGCGGCCGGGGAGGCCGGACTCGCGCCTGGCGCTCAGGCCGCGAGCATCGCCTCCGCCGTCCGCAGCGAGAGCGCCATGAGCGTGAGCGCGGGATTGGCGGCGAGCGAGCTCGGGAACACGGACGCGTCGCAGACCCACAGGTTGTCGATCTCGTGGCTCCGCCCGCGGGGATCGACGACCGACGTCGCGGGGTCCGCGCCCATCCGGGCCGTGCCGATCGTGTGGGCGCTCCGCGGCAGGGTCATCGTCGAGCGCGCCCCCGCCGCCCGGAGGATGGCCTCCATCACCGGGACCGCGTGCGCGTCGATGGCCCGCTCGTTCTCCCCCGCCGAGAACGTGACCCGCGCGAGCGGCACGCCGAGCTCGTCGGTCTCGTCGGCGAGCTCCAGCCGGTTCTCCTCGCTCGGCAGGCACTCCGCGTTGATGCCGATGCCCGCCATGTACCGGTAGCCGAGCAGCGCGTCGACGAGCTCGCGTCCCCACACGCCCGCGCGCGCGACGCTCGTCGCCCAGGTCGCGGGCATGACGCCGAGGCTCTGCATGAGGTAGCCGCCGGCGAACGACGCGTCGCCCGGGCGCACCATGTCCTCCGAGATCAGCGACGACGGGTACCCGCGGTAGCCGCGGACCTCCTCGTCGAACCGGCCCCAGACCTGCACGGCGCCGTGCGCCAGGAAGTTGCACCCCACCTGCCCACTCGCGTTGGCGATTCCCGCGTGCAGGAGCAGGCGCGGCGTCTCGACCCCGCCGGCCGCGAGCACGACGGCCCGACAGCGCTGCCGCACGTCGCGGCCCTCATGGCGGTAGACGACGGCGACGATCCGGCCGGCGGCGTCGGTCTCGAGCCCGTGGACGGTCGCGTCGGGACGGATCTCCGCCCCGGCCGCGACGGCGCGCGGCAGGTAGGTGGTGTCCATCGACGCCTTCGCGGTGCTGCGGCAGCCCTGGTGGCAGGTGCCGCAGTTCGCGCAGGCCGGGCGGATGCCGACGCCGTCCTGATGCCGGTCGCGGGTGATGAGCGCGGCCGGCGCATCGGCGACGCGGATGCCGACCCGCTCCGCCCCCGTCGCCATGAGGTCGGCCGGGGCGTTGCGGGCCGCGGGCGGGTACGCGTAGCGGCGGCCGGTGTCCCACGGATATCCCGACGGCCCCGAGACCCCGATCTCGCGCTCGACGCGCTCGACCCAGCCGATCAGCTCCGCGTGCTCGATCGGCCAGTCCGCGCCGACGCCGGTCTCGGAGCGGAGCCGCAGGTCGCGCGCGTCGGGGCGCGGGGTGAACGCGCCCCAGTGCAGGGTCGATCCCCCGACGCCGCGACCGCTGTTGTTGGGCCCGAACGCCGTCGGGGTCCCGCCGCCGCTCAGCCGCTCGCCCATCCAGTTGATGTCGACCGCCTCGAGCTCGTCGGGCGTGTGCTGCTGCGGATCGTGATTCGACCCCGCCTCGAGGGCGACGACCGCGAGCCCGCGCTCCGCGAGCACGGCCGTGAGCGGCGCCCCGCCCGCGCCGGTGCCGACGACGACGACGTCGACCTCGCCGTCGGTGCCGTATCGGCGCATCCCGTCCAGGTTCACGCGGCGCCCTCCGTCATCGCGGGCTCCCATGCCTCGCGGCGGCCGAGCCCCAGGATCTCGAAGCCCTGGATGCGCAGCCGCTGGCCACCACTCGCGACCCCGTCGTACCCGATGGCGGCCATCGCGGCGGGGTGGGCCAGCCACTGCTGCACGAGGTCGACCCGCACGTCCTCGAGCCACGCCCGCAGCGCCTCCGGGGAGAGCGCCGCGTCGACGCCCGCACCGACGCCCGCACCGTCGCCCGCGATCGCGGCGGCGACGATCGCCCGGCGCCGGTCGTCGTCGGCCCCGTCGAGCTCGCGCAGGACGTCCAGCCCGGCGCGGTAGGCCTCGGGGTCCGCCGGCAGCAGGTCGTTGCGCCATCCGTCGCCCGTGCCGGCGGCGAGCCGCGCATCCACCCGCGCGGCGAGGTCGATCGCGCGTCCGGGCTGCGGCAGGAGCAGGTCGGCCAGCACCCGGAGCCGTGCGAGCTGTGCGGCGTCGAGCGCGCGCGGTGTGGCCTCGAGGTCGTCGGCGACCGCACGACGAGCGAGGGCGGCGCGCGTGCGCGGGGCGACGCGCGAGGAGGCGAGCATCCGCGCATAGTCGGCCGGGAGCGCGGGGGCGGTGCCGGCCTCCTCCGCCCACCAGCGCCGGATCGCGGCGGCGACCTCGTCCGGTCGCTCGAGCGGGAGCAGGTGGCCGGCGCCGTCGAGGGTCGCGAACCGTGCGCGCGGGTAGACGGGGCCGTTGACCGCGCGCTGCGCCTCCTCGCCGAGGTCGGCGTCCTCTCCCCCGGCGATCACGAGCGCGGGCAGGTCGAGCACGCCGGTCTCGGCGGAGCGGTCCTCCCGCGATCCGCGCTGCAGCCAGGCGGTCCAGGCCTCCGGGTCGGCGGCCGCGAGCAGCTCGCGCATCAGCGCGTCCCGGTCGTCGGGCAGCGGCGCTCCCACGTTGCCGTCGATGAACTCGCGGATCTGCGCCGCGTTGAGGCGGGAGCCGTCGGCCGTCCACGACAGCATGCGCTCGCGCCGGTCCTCGTCCATCGGCTCCGGCGACGGCGGCGAGCCGGCCAGCAGCACCACCCCCGCGAGCCCGAACAGGGGGGCGTCGCCCGACAGCGTCCGGGCCGCCACGAGGGAGGCGATCTTGCCGCCCATGCTGTGCCCGAGGAGCAGCCAGCGGTGCGGCTGGCGCCGGCGGATCTCGCGCAGCACGAGCGCGACCATCTCGTCGACCGTCGTGCCGTCCGCGGCGGAGCGGCCGCCGAATCCGGGCAGGTCGATCGCCACGAGGTCGGCGTCGGCGGCGAGCGCGGCGGCGAGCGGCTCGAAGGACCGGGCACCGGATCCGAGGGCGGGGAGGGCGAAGATCGTGGGGCGCTCGACCCCGGATGGACTCACGGATCGTGTCTACGCGACGCCGACCCGACGATCACCGCTTGTCCGGGCGGCGTCCAGGCTCCGCGGTCTCGCGCCCCTCGAGCAGGTCGGTGATCGTCCGGGCGGCCTGCACGAGCGCCAGGTGGCTGAGGGCCTGCGGGAGGTTGCCGAGGAATGAGCCGTCGGCGGGGTCCACCATCTCGGCGAGGATGCCGACATCGTTCGGCAGCCGGACGAGCTCGTCCATGAGCTCCCTCGCCTCCTCGATCCGGCCCACGCGCGCGAGCGCCTCGGCCAGCCAGAAGGAGCAGGCGACGAAGGCGCCCTCCTCCGACGGCATGCCCGAGTAGCGGTGCAGCAGCGGCCCGCTGCCGAGCTCGTCGCGCAGCGCATCGATCGTGCGCGACATCCGCTCCCCGGTGTCGAAGCCCGACCGCGCGTGCAGCAGCACCGACGCGTCGAGGCGCCGGCTGCCCGGCCACATGACGTAGGCGCCGCGCTTCTTCGACCATCCCTTGTCGTCGACCCAGCGCCGGATCGCGTCGCGGTTGCGCCGCCAGCGCCGCACGAGGCTCGGATCGGGCGTGATGTGCCCGGCGTCGGCGAGCCGACAGGCCGCGTCCAGCGCCTGCCAGCAGGCCATCTTGCTGCTGACGTAGTGGCGCTTGCGGGTCAGCTCCCACAGCCCGGAGTCCTTCTCCGGCCACCGTTCGCACGCCCACGTCGCGAGCCGGGCGAGCAGGTCGCTCGACTCGAGGTCGAGCATGTTGCCGCTCTCGACGTAGCGGGTGAGGAGCCCGAGGACGTCGGCGAAGATGCCGAGCTGCAGCTGGTCGGCGGCCCGGTTGCCCTGCAGCACGGGGCCGACGCCGTCCCACCCCTCGGCCTTCACCCGGCGGACCGCCCCGTCGCGGCTCCCGTCGAGGCGGAGGAACACCTGCACGCCGTCACCGTGCGCCTTCAGCGCGTCGAGCATCCAGGAGGTCGCCGCGTGCGGCTCCTCGCGCAGCCCGAAGTCGAGCATCGCGTCGACGGCGTAGGCGAGGTCGCGGATCCAGGCGTAGCGGTAGTCCCAGTTCTTGCCGCCCGCACGCGACTCGGGCAGCGAGGTGGTGGCCGCGGCCGCGATCGCGCCGGTGGGGCTGTAGAGGAGGAGCTTCAGGGCGAGCATGCTGCGCTGCACCGGCTCCACCCACGGGCCGCGGTCCCAGCTGAACTCCCGCGACCAGGTCTGCCAGTTGGCGATCGTGCGGTCGACGCCCTCGTCGACGATGCGCGGGTCGGGCAGGTGCACGGGCTCGCCGTCGGTGCCGACGACGCAGACCAGGTGCGCGGATCCCGGTCCGGTCGCGAAGCGGCCCGCGAACCGCGGCGGCGCGTCCGCGACCCAGTGCTCCGGATCGTGCGGATCGAGTCGGCCGTGCCCGGATCCGACGAGCGCGATGTTGACGGCGTCGCAGCGCAGCAGCGGGCCGAACGGCGTCGGGACCCGCTCGGGCGGGGCGTCGCCGAACAGGTTGCCCGGCTCGACCGCCCACTCGAGCTCGACCGACCCGGCGATCCCGCGGACCCGCCGGGCGAGCTCGGTCCACGGGAGCCGACCCGCGACGCCGGTCACGAGCGCATCGGTGACCTCGGCGATCCCGTCGGCGGTGACGAACCGGGTGACCAGCACGTTGGTGCCGGGCTCGTAGCGGCGCTGCGCCGAGAACGTCGCCGTGGGGCGGAGCCGGATCGCGCCCCCGGCCGGATCGAGCAGCGCCGCGAAGGCGGGCGCGGTGTCGAGACCCGGGATTGGGAACCAGTCGATCGTCGCGTCGCTCGCCACGAGGGCGATGGTCCGCCCGTCGCCGATCGCCGCGTAGTCACGGAGCGGCCGGCTCATGCGACGGGACCGCGGGGAGGGCGCACGGCTCGACGGTAGAGGCCGGGTCGGCGACGCCCGGCCGGTCCCCAGCCGTTTCGCGGGGACGCCCGGGCGGCGAGGGCCTACCGTGTGAATCGACGGGGACGACGGGAGGCCCGATGAGCGGTGCGGAGTCGGAGGGCGTGAGCGCCGCCGTCGGCGCCATGAGCGACAGCATGTTCGCGGAGTGCCTGGAGACGGGCCAGGCCGCTCGGGTCGTCCCGGACGACGAGAGCGCGGAGAGCATCCGCCGGCTGCTGCGGGTGACGGCGCAGGACGCCGGTGTCGGGATCCGGACCGCGCGCACCGACGACACGGTCGTCGTGGTCCGTATCGACGCCGAGGTCTGGGGCGAGGACGCCGGGACCATGCGGCGGAAGCTGACGCCGGCCGAGCGGCTCGACTGACCCGGACCGCGCCGCAGGTCAGGCCGCGAGCCGCCGCAGGATGCCGGCGTCCGCGAAGGGGCCGCCGCCTTCGTGCCCGTTGAAGGGGAAGAGCTCGAGCTCCTTCTCGCCCGCGTACGCGTGGAAGGCTCCCGCCACCGTCGACGGCTTGCACGTCTCGTCCATGAGGGCGGCGCCGAACCACGCGGGTGCCGTCGCGCGACGGGCGAAGTTGACCCCGTCGACGTAGCGCAGCGTCTCCATCACCCGGTCGACGTGGTCGCGGTGCGCGGCGAGGTACCGCACGATCTCGGCGTAGGGGTCCGCGTCGTGGATGCGGACGGCGCGCGGGAAGTCGCAGAGGAACGGCACGTGCGCGAACATCCGGCCGACGCCCGCGTGGAGCCCGGCGACCGCGATCGAGAGGCCGCCGCCCTGGCTCGTGCCGAGGACCGCGACCCGGTCGGGGTCGATGTCCGGTAGTTCCAGCGCGGCGTCGAGCCCGCGGACCGCGTCGGTGATGAGCCGCACGAGGTAGGAGGTGGCGGGCGAGCCGATTCCCCGCGTCATGAAGCCCGGCGACTGCGGCCCCGACGGGGCGTCGTCGGGGGTGTCACCGACGGACCACATGGAGCCCTGCCCGCGCACGTCGACCTGCAGGTGGGCGTAGCCGGCCGACGCCCAGAGGAGGTTCTCGGTCGGCAGGCCGCGTCCGCCGCCGTAGCCGACGTACTGGACAACGAGCGGGAGCCGCCCGCCCCCGCGGGGGCGCCGGAGCCACGCCCGCACCGGCTGGCCGTCGAACCCCGAGAACGTCACGTCGGCGACGTCGAGGGTCACGAGCCCGGCGTCGACGGGGACGACCCGGGTCGCGGTCGCGGTCGAGCGCGCGCGGCCGAGCGTCTCCGCCCAGAAGTCGTCGAAGTCGTCGGGCGCGGTCTGGGAGCTGCGGTAGTCGAGCAGCGCCTCCGCATCGAGGTCGGTGTTCATGGCAGGTCGATCCTGCCCCCGGCCGCCGCGACCGCGGTGCCGTCGGCGCGGCGCGCCCGCCATCCTGCGGCCAGGTCGCTCTCGATGCGGACGCCCCCCGACGCGACGCCCACCCGGAACTCGGCGGAGCGGCCGTCCGGGTCGGTGACGGTGATCGTGCGCTCGCCCTCCGGCCCCGGGTACACCACGAGCTCGAGGTCGTCGAGGTACGGGGTGTCGGGGCGGTCGGTGCGCGCGCTCATCGGGAGCACGGCGCCCTCGCGCACGTAGAGCGGGAGCGAGTCGAAGCCGTGCCGCTCGCGGCGCCACCCGCCTCCCTTGACGACCGCCCCGTCGAGCAGGCCCGTCCAGCGGCCCGCGGGCAGGTAGAAGTCGACCACGCCCTCCGGGTCGAGCACGGGCGCGACGAGGATGTCGGGGCCGAGCATGTACTGCCGGTCGAGGTGCGCGGTGGCCGGGTCGTCGGGGTAGGCGACCGGCATGGGGCGCATGACCGGGATGCCCCGCTCGTGCGCCTCGAGACCCGCCGCGTAGAGGTAGGGCATGAGGCGCATCTTGAGGTGGGCGAAGCGACGCGTCACCTCGACGGCCTCCTCGTCGAACGCCCACGGCACGCGGTACGAGCCGCTGCCGTGGAACCGGGTGTGGCTCGAGAGCAGGCCGAACGCGGTCCAGCGCTTGTACACGCCCGCATCCGGCGTGCCCTCGAAGCCGCCGATGTCGTGGCTCCAGAAGGCGAAGCCGCTGAGGGCGAGCGAGAGACCGCCGCGCAGGGTCTCGGCCATCGAGGCGAAGGTCGACGTGGAGTCGCCGCCCCAGTGCACCGGCATCCGCTGCCCGCCGACCGTCGCCGAGCGCGCGAAGACGACCGCGTCGCCCGTGCCGCGCTCCTCGGTGAGGACCTCGAACACCGCCTGGTTGTAGAGCTGGGCGTACCAGTTGTGCATGCGCTCGGGGTCGGAGCCGTCGTGCCAGACGACGTCGGTCGGGATCCGCTCGCCGAAGTCGGTCTTGAAGCAGTCGACCCCCTGGCGCAGCAGGCGCCGCAGCTGGTCCTGGAACCAGCGCACCGCATCCGGGTTCGTAAAGTCGACGACGCCCATGCCGGCCTGCCAGAGATCCCACTGCCAGACAGTGCCGTCCGGACGGCGGACCAGGTAGCCGGCGGCGGCCGCCTCGTCGAACAGCGGCGAGCGCTGGGCGATGTAGGGGTTGATCCAGACGCAGATGCGGAGGTCCTTGGCGTGCAGCCGCGCGAGCATGCCCTTCGGGTCGGGGAAGACCCGCGGGTCCCACTCGAAGTCGCACCAGTTGAACTCGCGCATCCAGAAGCAGTCGAAGTGGAAGACGCTGAGCGGGAGGTCGCGCTCGGCCATCGCGTCGACGAACGACGTCACCGTCGCCTCGTCGTAGTCGGTCGTGAAGCTCGTCGAGAGCCACAGCCCGTAGGACCAGGCGGGCACCTTCGCCGGGCGGCCGGTCAGCCGCGTGTAGCGCTCGAGGACGTCGGCCGGCGTCGGCCCGTCGATGACGAGGTATTCGAGCGCCTCGCCCGCGACGGAGAACTGCACGCGCTCGACCGCCTCGGACCCGACCTCGAACGAGACGTGGCGCGAGGAGTTGACGAGCACCCCGTAGCCGCGGCTCGACAGGTAGAAGGGGACGTTCTTGTACGCCTGCTCGCTCGAGGTGCCGCCGTCGGCGTTCCACACCTCGACGACCTGGCCGTTCTTGACGAGCGGACCGAACCGCTCGCCGAGACCGTAGATCGACTCCCCCACGCCGAGCTCCAGCTGTTCGTGGACGTAGGCGGGCCCGTCGGGCGCGGGCGATCCGGTGCGGGCGTTCGTGACGATTCCGCGGTCGACCTCGGCATCCGGCGCGAGGCGCAGGTAGCCGAGCGACTTGTGGCCGGAGGACGTGAGGAGGCGCTCGCCGTGTCGGAACTCCAGGCTCCACGGGCCGCCGAGGCCGACCCGCGCCTCGAGGCCGCCGGTCCGGAGGACGCCGCGCTCGGCGTCGACCTCGATCTCGCCGGTGTCCTCGCCCGCGCCGACCAGGTCGAAGCCGTCGGCGACCGCGCCGCCGCGGTGGTGCTCGATCCGTACCCGGACGACGCCCTCGAGCGGCGAGCTGACGGTGACCATCATCACGGGGCGGTTGAGCACGTCGCCGCGCCGCTCGATCGCCTTCGTCGGCGCGGTGACGACGAGCCGCCGCCCGTCGGCGACGATGTCGTGCGCCTCCTGCGCGTACAGCGCGGTGACGCCCGGGCGCAGCTGCCAGAACCCGTCCGTGAACTTCATCGTGCCTCCTGGATGACGGCGACGCCGCCGGGCGGGATCTCGAACGAGCCGGCCGACGACCGGCCCGACACCAGGTCGACGCCGTGGGCGCGGACGGCTCGCGGCGCATCGGTATCGTGGTTAATGACGAAGAGGAACGACCCGGCGTCGCCGATGCGGCGGGTCGCCTCGAGGCCGGGATCGATCTCCGCCACCGGGGCGAGTGCGGCCGCGTCGACCAGACGGTCGATGATGTCGGCCGCGCCGCGCTCGTCGGGACGGGTCGCGAGGTAGAGGGCCGCGCCCTCCCCGACGGGGCGGCGGGTCAGCAGCGGGACGCCGTCGAGCACGCCGCCGCTCCAGCGGACGAGCGCCTCGGCGCCGCGGAGCTCGAGGTCCTCGGTCCACAGGCTCGCGGTCCATCCGGCGTCGGTCGCCGCGCTCTCGCCGGGAGCGAGCGGCCGGACCTCGGTCGACCGGACCCCGAGGAGCTCGCGCAGCCGGCCGGGGTATCCGCCGGTCAGCACCCGGCCGTTCTCGTCGAGCACGCCCGTCGAGAACCCGACGAGCACCTGGGCCCCGCGTTCCGCGGCCGCGGCCAGCGCGGCGGCGACCGGTTCCCCGACGACCGGAACGGTCGGGACGAGGATCAGGTCGCGGTCGTCGAGGGGCGCCGAGGTCGGCAGCACGTCGACCCCGATCCCGCGCGCGGTGAGGGTCCGGTGCAGCAGCTGCGGCAGGTCGAAGGCGCGGAGCCGGTCGGTCGGGCCGGGGCCCGCCCGCAGCGCCCACGCCGCCTGGTCGTCGAACAGGATCGCGACGCGCGCCCGCTCCACGGTCGTCGCGGCGGCCGGGGCGATCCGGCCGAGGAGCGCGCCGAACTCGACGACCTCGCGGAAGACCCGGCTGTCGGCGCCGGCGTGCGGCACCATCCCGGAGTGGTACTGCTCGGCGCCCGCCGAGGACTGCCGCCACTGGAAGTAGAGGGCGCCCTGCGATCCGCGGGCGATGTGCGCCAGGCTGTTCCGCGCCAGCTGACCCGGGTCCTTGGCGAGGTTGACGCCCTGCCAGTTGACGGCGCTCGTGGAGTGCTCCATGAGCAGCCATGGACGGCCCTCGCCCATCCCCCGCACCCGGTCGGCGCTGAACGCCAGGTCGCCGGCGCGGTCCTCGACCTCGGGCCGGAGGTAGTGGTCGTTGGCGACGATGTCGACCTCGCGCGCCCAGCGCGCGTAGTCGTCGGTGCCCGGGTCGCCCATCACCATGAAGTTGGTCGTGACGGGGAGGTGCGGGGTGACCTCGCGGAGCACGGCGCGCTCGGCGAGGTAGTGGCCGAGCAGCGCGTCGGAGGTGAAGCGCGCCCAGTCGAGCCGCAGCCCCGGGTTGTGCGCGGTGCGCGAGAAGCGCGGCGGGTCGATCTCGTCGATCGAGCCGTAACGGTGCCCCCAGAACGCGGTGCCCCAGGCCGCGTTGACCGCGTCGACGTCGCCGTGCCGGTCGGCGAGCCACGCGCGCCACGCGACGGTCGTCTCGTCGCTGAAGCACTGCGCGTTCTCGTTGCCGATCTCGTTGCTCACGTGCCAGAGGCGCACGGCGGGGTGCGAGCCGTAGCGCTCGGCCATCGCCCGCACGATCCGCAGCGCGTAGCGCCGGAACACCGCGGAGCTCGGCGACCACGCCAGCCGCCCGCCCGGAGCGGTGCGCACGCCGCGCTCGTCGACGGTCGCGATCTCGGGGTGCGCGCGCAGCAGCCACATCGGCGGGGCCGCGGTCGGCGTCGCGAGCGCCACCCCGATGCCGTTCTCGTGCAGCAGGTCGAGCACGCGGTCGAGCCACCCCCACTCGAACACGCCGTCCGCGGTCTCGAGCAGCCCCCACGAGAAGACGCCGACCGTGACGGTCGTGACGCCCGCCCGGCGCATGAGCTCGACATCCTCCGCCCACACCGATTCCGGCCACTGCTCCGGGTTGTAGTCGCCGCCGTAGGCGAACCCGGGCGCGATCGCGGGGAACCGGCGCGGCTCCGGGAGGTCGGCGGCGTGCGAGACGACGTCGAGTGGGCTCGCGACGCCGTCCGGGTGAGGCATCGTCATCCCTTGAGGCTCCCGCTGATGAGGTCGAGGCGCCAGTACCGCTGCAGGAACAGCATGAGGACCACGATGGGCACGATCGAGAGCAGCGCCCCCATGATGGCCAGGCTGTACAGCGCGGGCGTGCCGGTGCCGCGGTTCAGCAGCAGGTAGAGGCCGGTGGTCAGCGGGAACTTCGACTCGTCGCTCAGCATGAGGAACGGCAGCAGGAAGTTGTTCCAGATGCCGATGAACTGCAGCATGAACACGGTCACGAGACCGGGCATCATCATCGGCAGAGCGATCGACCGGAAGGTGCGGAACTCGCTCGCCCCGTCGATGCGCGACGCCTCGACGGTCTCGTCGGGCACCGCTCCCTGCGCGTAGATGCACGCGAGGTAGATCCCGAACGGGTTGATGATGCTCGGCAGCAGCACCGACCACTGGGTGTTCGCGAGGCCGATCGCCGAGACCAGGAAGTACTGCGGGATCGCGACCGTGATCTGCGGCAGCATGACGCCCGCGAGCAGCACCGTGAACACGATCGCGCGGCCCGGGAACCGGTACCGGGCGAGCGCGTACCCCGCCATCGCCGAGACGAGCGTCGAGAGCACCGCACCGCCGCCGGCGTAGATGAGGCTGTTGAGCGCCCAGCTCCAGAACACGCCGCCCTCGTAGGTGAGCAGGTCGCCGAGATTCTGCCCGAAGCCGGTGCCCGGGATGAACGAGAAGCTCGAGAACAGCTCGCCCCGCGACTTGGAGGACGCGGTCACGACCCAGAGGATCGGGATCAGCGTGTAGACCGCCCCGAGGATCAGGACGATCGTCGGGACGACGCGGGAGCGGTGCAGCCGCCCGCGGGGAACGGAGACGGCGCTCATCGGGCCCTCCCGTCGTCGAACGTCCGGCGCTGGAGCGCACGCAGCAGGAGCAGCGAGACGATGAGGGTCCCGAGCGCGAGGATCACCGACGCGGCGGCCGCGCCGGAGACGTCGTCGAGGCTGAACGCGTCCTGGTACACCTTCATGAGCGGGAAGAAGGTCGACGAGATCGAGTTGGAGAGCGACTTCAGCGTGGTCGGCTCCGAGTACGCCTGCAGGGTCCCGATGAGCGAGAACAGCAGGGTGAGCACGAGGGCGGGCGCGAGCAGCGGGATCTTGATCCGCCAGGCGATCTGCCACTCGGAGGCCCCGTCGATCTTGGCCGCCTCGTAGATGTCGGTCGGGATGGACCGCAGCGCGGTGTACAGCACGATCATGTTGAATCCGACGCCGCCCCAGACGCCGATGTTGGCGAGGGCGCCGTACACGTTGGAGCCGTTCAGGAAGTCGAACGGCGGAAGACCGACCGCCTTCAGCACGTAGTTGAAGGGGCTCGTGCTCGGGAGGTACATGAAGCCCCACAGCAGCGTCGCGATGACGCCCGGCACGGCGTAGGGCAGGAAGATCGCGGTCCGCGCGAAGCGGATCGCCCGCACGCCCGGCAGGTCGAGCAGGAGCGCGAAGAGCAGCGCGAGCCCGAGGGTGAGCGGCACCGTGACGACGCCGAACAGGGCGAGCCGCTGCAGCGAGGCGAGGAACTCGGGGGCGGTCAGCGCGGCGACGTAGTTGTCCAGGCCGACGAAGACCTGCTGGCGGGTGCCGAACGCGCCGCCCTGCACGCGGAGGCCCACGAAGCTCAGGTAGATCGCGTATCCCATCGGGATCAGCAGGAAGACCGTGAACAGCACGATCGCAGGGGCGAGAAAGGCCCAGGGCGCGACCCGGGGGCGGGTCGAGCCGCGGCGGCGTCGCAGGGCGACCGGCGCGGCGGTGGTCATGAGTGCTCCCTTCGCACGGGACCGGGGCGGCCGCCGGACGGCCGCCCCGGATCGCTCGGTGCTACTTGGTGACGGTGAAGCCCGTCTTCTTGAGGTCGGCCACGACCGCGTCCTGGGTCTTCGTCAGCGCATCGGCGTACGGCGTCTTGTTCGTCGTCGCGGCCTTGATCGCGTCGGCGTAGGTGTCGTACGCGACCTGCACGTTCGGACCCCAGGTCACCTTGGCGGTGTGCTTGGCGATGTGCTGCGCGACCGTCCAGAAGTCGTCCTGACCCTCGACGATCGGCGGCACCGAGAGGCCGCTGAGGCTCTCCTGACCGGGGATCGAGGCCGGGAACAGCCCGCCGACGGCCAGTCGCGACGCGCCGTCCTTGGAGGCGTTCAGCCACGACAGGAACTCGACGGCCTCCTTGGGGTGCTTGGAGGTCTTCGTCACCATGGCGGTGGAGCCGCCCATGAAGCCGACCTGCTGCTCGCCGTCCCACGAGGGCATCGGCGCGATCCGCCAGTCGCCCTTGGTGTCCGGCGCGACCGACTCGATGGTGCCCGGCGCCCAGACGCCCGCGGTCCAGGTGAGGAGGGTGCCGTTGTTCATCTCGGTGTTCCACTCCGGGGTGAAGAAGTGGGTCGTGTCGACGAGGCCCTTCTCCACGAGCGGCTGCCAGAAGTCCGCGACCCGCTTGTTGGCGGCGTCGTCGATGCCGACCTTCCAGCTCTTGCCGTCGGTCGAGTACCAGGCGCTGTCCTTGAGCGGCTGCGTGTAGCCGGCGAAGGTGGAGCCGTCATCCGGGTAGCCGCCGAGGAACGCGCTCGGCGCGACCTGCTTGACCTTCGCGGCGAGCGCGGCGTAGTCGTCCCACGTCTTCGGCAGCTCGAGGCCGTACTTCTGGAAGAGGTCGGCGCGGTACATGAGCACCATCGGCGCCGTGTCCTGCGGGATGCCGTAGACCTTGCCGCCGACCGTGGCGAGCTGCCAGGTGGAGGCGGTGTAGTCCTTCTTGATCGCGCCGACCTCCGAGGTGATGTCGGCTGCGGCGCCCGAGACGACGAGGTTCGGGAGCTTCTGGTACTCGGCCGCGGCGATGTCCGGGCCGTTGCCCGCGCGCTCGGCGGCGAGCAGCTTCGCCAGGATGTCGTCGGCTCCGGCCGCCTGGACGACCTTCACCTGGATGTCGGGGTGGGTCTTGTTCCACTGCTGGGTGATCTTGGCGATGCCGGGGGCCCAGGTCCAGTAGGTCAGGTGGACGACCTTGCCGTCGCCGCTCCCGGACTGACCCGAGCAGGCGGCGAGCACGAGGCCGGCCGCGGCGACGACCGCGATGGCGGCCGCGCGGAGGGACTTTCTCATCGGTGCGCTACTCCTTTGTAGAGGCGGCGGAGGGGATGCTGCGACCGCCGGAGACACCGGGCTCCTGCCCGGCTGCGCTATTTTGTCCCTACACGAAACTAAATGTCAAGCGACGGCCCCGCGCTGCAGCTCGTGGGGCTGGACGACGCGCCGGATCGCCGTGATCGCGGCCGCCCACGCGTAGTCGGCGAAGTCGAAGTCCTGCAGGTCGACGGGCACGGGCTCGGACGCCGGATCGAGGTGCTCGGCGATCCCGTCCTGCAGCCGAGCGGGCGCGGAACGCGCGATCGGCAGCCCTTCGCCGGTGACGACGACCTTCTCGGGATCCACCAGGTCGACGAGGTACGCGATGGCCGCGCCGAGCGCGCGGGCCGCCCCCTCGACGGCGCGGACCGCGATCGCGTCGCCGGACTCCGCCCGGCGGATCGCGTCGGCGAAGTCCTGCGTGCCCGCGTTCGCGACGACCGCCTTCTCGGTCACCCAGGCGGAGACGCATCCGCGGTGGCCGCGGTCGCACACCGGATCGTCGGCACCGGAGGTCGCCGCGAGGTGGCCGACCTTGCCGGGGTGGCCGCGGGTGCCGCGGACGAGCTCGTCGTGCACGACGAGCCCCGCGCCGATGCCCGCCCCGAACGACACGACGCCGAGCGAGGTGCAGCCCACCCCCGCGCCGAACCAGTGGTGCCCGACGGTGAGCGCCTGGACGTCGTTCGACACGACGACGGGCAGCCCGGTGGCCTCCGTCATGAGGCGCTGGAGCGGGACGCGATCCCAGCCGAGGAAGTGCGACCCGACGACGGTGGCCCCCTCCGGCGCATCCTCGACGTCACCGGCGAGGCACACCCCGATCGCGGCGAGCCGGGCGTGCCGGGAGCGGAACTCGGCGACCGTCGCGCGGATGAGCTCCACGACCTCCGGCACCCCGCGCGCCGGGAGGGCGCGCTCCACGCGGTCGACGATGCGCGCGTTGAGGTCGGTCACCACGGCGTAGAGCGCGTCGCCGGTGAGCTTCACGCCGGCGAAGTGCGCGGACTCGGGCCGGAGGTCGAGCATCTCCTCGGGCCGGCCGCGGCCGCCCTTCGGGCGCATCTCGCCCTCGACGATGAAGTCGAGATCGACGAGGTCGCGGGTGAGTCGGGTCAGGCTCGTGCGCGAGAAGCCGGTCCGGCGGGCGAGGTCCGCACGCGAGCGCGAGCCGTGCACGAGCACCTCGCGGAGCACGGCGCGCTGTCCGTCGTGGAGCTCCGGCCACGCCCAGGACGGCTCGTCCATCCCGCCTCCAGATCCCGTCCCCGCGGACGTCGGGACAACACTGCCATGCGGCGGGTCAGCGCGAGGGCGGCGCGACGCTCCCCCGCTCGACCAGCGCCGGTGCGACGAAGCTCACGCCGCCCGCGTCGTCGGCGCCGTCGATCTGGGCGAGGAGCGACGCGACCGCGTGACGGCCCAGCCGATCCGGGCCGGTCTCGATCGAGGTGAAGGGCAGCGAGAACAGCCGGCCGAACTCCTCGGAGAACAGGCTGATGACCGAGAGGTCGCGGGGCACCTCGATGCCGCGGGCCGACAGGAGCGAGGGGAGGGCCGCGATCTGCGCGTCGTTGTGCACCACGAGCGACGTCGCGTCGCCGAGGTCGTCGAGGATCCCGCCGAGCTGCTCGCCGAGCTCCGGCTGGATCGTCGCGCCCGCGTGCGTGCGCACCCGGATGCCGTGCTCCGCCGCCCGACCGAGGAACGCGTCGCGGAACCGCCAGGCGTACGCCCCGCCCATCGCGATGACCTCCGTGCTCGGCGTGATGAGAACCGTGCTGCGGTGCCCGTCGGCGTGGAGCCGGTCGACGACGAGCCGGGCGGCCGCCGCGAAGTCGAGGTCGACCACCGACAGGCCCTCGGTGTCGGCGGGGAGGCCGACGAGCGCGGCGGGCTGGTGCAGCCGCCGCAGCTCGGCGAGGCGCGGATCGCGGTCGACGACGTTCAGCAGGATGAAACCATCGACCATGCCGGTCGAGCCCACGCGCCGCAGCGCCGCCGGGCCGTCCTCCTCGGTGAGCATGAGGATGTCGTACCCGGCCTCCCGCGCCGCGTCCGCGATCGGCAGCACGTACTGCAGCATCGCGGGCGGGAACTCGGACGCGAGGAACTGCACGAACAGCCCGATGACCATCGTGCGCGCCGTGGCGAGCGCGCGGGCGCCCGCGTGCGGCGTGAACCCGAGCTCCTGGACGGCGCGGTCGATGCGGGCGCGGGTCGCCGCCGAGATCGGCCGCTTGCCCGACATGGCGTAGGAGACGGTGCTGGCGGAGACCCCCGCGAGCCGCGCGACATCGTCGATCGTCGCCACGTCGTCCACCCTTCGGAAGTCGTGGACGACACGCTAGCCGAGGCGGAGCCGGGCGAGGGATCAGCGCAGCCCGCGCAGCTCCTCCCGGCCGCCGTCGCGCACGAAGACGGGGATCGATTCGAGGGGGGCCGCGACCGTCGACCAGCCCGGCTCGTGGGCCGCGCCGCCGCGCAGGTCGGTCCACCGGGCCCCGGCGGGGAGGTAGACCCGACGCGACCGCGCCCCGGGCTCGAGCACCGGCGCGACGAGGAGGTCGGGGCCGAGCAGGTACTCGTCGCCCACGGTCCAGGCCTCGGCGTCATCGGGGAACTCGTGGAACAGGCCGCGCATCACCGGCTGCCCGTCGCGGTGCGCCTCGCGCATCACCTCGCGGAGGTAGTCCCTCAGCCGTTCGCGCAGCCCGATGTGGTCGCGGAGGATGCCGTAGGCCTCGTCGCCGAACGACCAGATCTCGTTGTCGGCGCCGGTCGGCACCCGCTCCGAGCCGTCGGCGGCGCGCACGGGCGTCGCGGGGCGGCGGTCACCGTGCAGGCGCATGACCGGCGAGAAGGCGCCGAACTGGAACCACCGGATGAGCAGCTCCACGAACGCGGGATCGTCGCCGCGGCCGTCGTGGAAGCCGCCGATGTCGGTCGTGAACCACGGGATCCCGGCGGCGCCCATGTGGATGCCGGCGACGACCTGGCGCCGCAGGTCCTCCCACGTGGAGTGGATGTCGCCCGACCAGACGAGCGCCCCGTAGCGCTGGCTGCCCGCCCACGCGGCGCGCAGGAGGTTGACGACGTCGGTCGCGCCCTCCGCCCGCATCCCGTCGGAGAACGCCCGGGCGAAGAGCTGCGGGTAGAGGTTGCCGACCTGCACGTTCGGGCCGAGGTGGTACCGGTAGTTGTCGAAGTCGTAGACGCCGTACTCGGGCTCCGCCTCGTCCAGCCAGAAGGTGCGGACGCCCTTCTCCCAATAGTTCCGCCGGCAGAGCTCCCATACCGCCTCGCGCGCGGCGGGGTTGGTCACGTCGAGGAAGCGGCTGAGCCCGCCGAACGCCATCTGCAGGTCCATGCCGCGATCCGACGTGACGAGCAGGTTCTCGCGCCGGAACCGGTCGAAGTTCTCCGACGCGACGTCGACCTGCGGCCAGACGGAGACCATGAGCTCGATGCCGAGCTCGTTCAGCTCCGCGACCATCGCGTCGGGGTCGGGCCAGAACTCCTCCTCGAAGCGGTAGTCGCCCATCTTCGGCCAGTGGAAGAAGTCGGCGACGATCACGTCGAGCGGGATGCCGCGCCGCGCGTGCTCGCGCGCGACCTCGAGCAGCTGCTCCTGGTTCCAGTAGCGGAGCTTGCACTGCCAGAACCCGAGCCCGTGATCGGGCATCATCGGCGCGTGGCCGGTCGCATCGGCGTACGCCCGCACGATCTCGCGGGGCGAGTGGCCCGCGGTGACCCAGTAGTCGAGCTGCTCGGTCGACTCGGCGAACCATTCGGTGCGGTTGCGCCCGAAGGTGGCCCGCCCGATCGCCGGGTTGTGCCAGAGGAACCCGTACCCGGCGCTCGAGATGACGAACGGCACCGACGACTGCGAGTTGCGGTGCGCGAGCTCGAGCGTCGTGCCCTTCAGGTCGATGAGGTCCTGCTGGTAGAGCCCCATGCCGACGAGGTGCTCGTCCGCCGGGGAGCAGAACCCTGCTGTCAGGCGGTAGGCGGAGGTGCCGAGGATCGGCCGGTGCTCCCGGGCGCGCAGCTCGAGCGAGCCGCCCTCGTCGAGCTCGGCGAGGAGCGGGCGGCCGTCGGCCTCCGTGAACGCGACCCGGCAGCGGCCGACGTCGTATCCGGTCGTCCAGTCCTCGAACTCGCGCTCGGTGAGCTCCGCCACGATCCGGCCGACCCGCAGCCGCGCGACGTCGCCGTGGATCTCGACGCTCGACGGGGTCTCGGGCTTCGGCAGCAGGGCGAAGTCGTCGTCGCGGATGTCGCCCCGCGCGACCGAGCGCACGCGCACCGCGTCGGCGCCCCACGGCTCGACCCGCAGGGTCTCGCCCTCGCCGCGCCAGACGATCGCGTCGCCGTCCCGCGTGAATGTCATGCCGGCTCCTCATCGGGGATCCAGACCCGCATGGTCGACGGGCCCCGGTTGCCCCATCGGCGGTAGGGAAGAAGGGGGATCGGGCCGATCGGCCGCACGGTCGCCGCGGCGTCGTCGGCCGGGTACGGCCAGCCGTCGTCGGGGCGGACCCGGACGGCGAGCTCGGCGGTCGCGATGCCGTCGACCAGGCGGACCGCCCCGCGGGCGACGAGGTCGTCGACGTCGAGGCCGCCCGGCAGGTCGACCGACTCGACGGCGAGCACGTCGGGCCCGTGCTCGTAGGCCGACGAGCCGCGCACGGCGTCGATCCGGGGGTCCGGCACGATGCGGCGGAGCCGGCGCGGGAGCCGGAGCTCCAGCCCGGTGCCGGGCGCGAGCACCCGGCGCACCTCGACATGGGAGGCGGCCGCGTCGATCGGCTCTCCGTCGAGGGTCGCCGCGCCGCGGGCGAACGGCGGGATCCGGAGCCGCAGCGCGACCGCAGCGCCCGGCGCCTCGACGACCTCGATCCGCACGACCCCCTCGTCGGGATAGGCGGTCCGCACCCGCAGGACGAGCCGACCGCCCGCGACCGGAGTCGCGATCTCGGCGTCCGCGTACTGGTGCAGCTGGACGCCGTCGTCGGTCGCCGTCGCGAGGTAGCCTGCGATCGAGGCGAGCGTGCGCGCCACGTTGGTCGGGCAGCAGCTGACCTCGAACCACGGCGCCCGGAGCCCCGCCTCGGCGCGCGGGTTCAGCTCGTCGTCGCCGACGGCCTGCCCGCGGGTGCGCTGGTGCAGCGTGTTCGAGTAGAAGAAGGCGCGGCCGTCCTCCCGGGGCGAGGCGAGCACGTTGTTGAGCAGCGTGCGCTCGATGAGGTCAGCGTAGCGGTCGTCGCCCGTGCGCAGCAGCAGCCGCCAGCTCAGCATCACGGAGGCGACGCCCGCGCAGGTCTCGCCGTACGCACGATCGGCCGGCAGCTCCCAGTCGTCGCCGTAGGCCTCGTCCTGATGGTGCGATCCCATGGCTCCGGTCAGGTAGGTGCGGCGGGCGACGGTCGCCGCCCACTGCCGCTCGACGGCCGCGGCCAGCTCGGCGTCGCCGGTCTCGTCGGCCACGTCGAGCGCACCGGCAGCCAGGTACAGGGCCCGCACGGCGTGCCCGCGCAGCACGTCGGCGTCGCGGACGGGGCGGTCGTCGAGGTAGTAGGCGGCCCCGCGCTCACCCGGATCGAGGAGGCCCCGGCCGCGCCGCTCGACGAACAGCCGCGCGAGCTCGACGTACGCGGGCCGGCCGGTCGCACGGCCGAACTCGACGAGCGCCATCTCGACCTCGGGGTGCCCGCACACGGCGTCGCGCCCGGCGGCGCCGAACTCGACGACGAGCAGGTCCGCGACGCGGCGCGCGACCTCGACCAGCAGGTCGTCGTGACCGCTCCGCAGCCGGGCGACGGCCGCCTGGATGAGGTGGCCCGCGCAGTACAGCTCGTGGCCCTGCTCCAGATCCGACCAGCGCGCCGGCTGCCCGGGGCGGCCGAACGCGGTGTGCAGGTAGCCGTCCGGCTCCTGCGCCGCCGCGACCCGGGCGACGAGCGCGTCGAAGCGCGACCGCAGGCCGGCGTCGGGGCGCGCGCCCAGCTCCCACGCCATCGCCTCGAGCAGCTTGTAGACCTCGGAGTCGACGAAGGCGAACTGCCCGGCGTGCTCGAAGGCGCCTCCCGCCGCGGCGGCGTCGAAGTTGCCGATCCAGCCGATCCGCTCCATCCACGCCTCGCAGTGGTCGAGGATCGTGGCGGCGTTGAGGTCCTGCCAGGCGCGCCAGAAGCCGCCCATGAGCCGGACCTCGTCGAGGCCGAGCGGCCGCAGCACCGCGCGCGAGGGGACGACGGGCGCCAGGACCGCACCCCGGGATGCAGCCGCCATCAGTCCTTCACCGCACCCGCGGTCACGCCCGCCGCGACGAAGCGCTGCGCCGCCACCAGGAGCACCGCCGTCGGGATCGACGCGACCACCGCGGTCGCCATGATCGCGTTCCATTCCTGATTGTTGTTGCCGATGTAGCGGTAGATGCCGAGCGTGATCGGCTGGAGGTCGCCTCCCCCGTCGAGCGTCGTCGCGAAGATGAAGTCCGACCACGCCCAGAGGAACGCGAAGAGCGACACCGTGACGATGGAGTTGCGGCTCACCGGCAGCACGACGGAGCGGAAGGTGCGCCAGTACCCGGCGCCGTCGATCGTCGCCGCCTGGAGCAGCTCGTTCGGGATGCCGGACATGAACGCCGTGAAGATGAGCACCCCGAACGGCACCGCGATCGTGGAGTCCGCGATGATCAGGCCCCACACCGTGTTGAGGATCCCGATGTTGAGGTAGATGGCGTAGAAGCCCATCGCCATGATGATCGCCGGGATCATCTGGGCGATCAGGAGGATGAAGCTCAGCGCGCTCCCGCCGCGGGGGCGGAGCTTCGCGAGGCTGTACGCCGCCGGCGCCGAGAGCGCCAGGGTGAGGACGACCGTCCCGAGGCCGACCAGCAGGCTCGTCCCGAGGAACGGCAGCTGCTGGGAGAAGACGCGCGCGTAGCCGTCGAACGTCGCGTCGAGAGGCAGCAGGTTCGGCGGACTCTTGCGCAGGTTCTGCGACGGGGTGAGCGAGACGTTCACCATCCAGTAGACGGGGAACAGCATGAGGGCGGTCAGGACGACGCCGATCGCCGTCGTGATCCCGGAGCGGGTGCGGGTCATGCGGGGTCCAGTCGACGCTGCGTGCGGATGTAGATGAGCCCGAAGACGAGGGCGATGAGGATGAGCAGGTTGCCCACCGCCGCCGCCGGACTGAAGTTCGGGATGAGGCTCCCGAAGCCGAGTCGGTAGGCCCAGATCGCGAAGGTCGTCGACGAGTCCGCGGGACCGCCGCGGGTCATGATCCAGATGATGTCGAACACCTTGAGCGTGTAGACGAGCCCGAGCAGGATCGTGATCGCCGAGACCGGGCGCAGCAGCGGGAACGTGATCCGCCAGAACTTCTGCCAGCCGTTCGCGCCGTCGATCGACGCGGCCTCGTAGATCTCGGAGGGGATCGACTGCAGGCCGCTGTAGAGGATCACCAGGTTGAACGGGATCCCGATCCAGATGTTCGCGATGAGGACCGCGACGAGCGACCACTGCGGCGAGGTGAGCCAGTTGATCTGGCCGATGCCCACCGCCTCGAGGAACGCGTTGACGACGCCGGAGTCGCTGTTCATCATCCACGACCAGGTCGACGCGGAGACCAGCAGCGGCAGCAGCCACGGCACGAGGAAGAGGGCCCGGAGGATCCCGTTCAGCGGGAAGCGTCGGAAGAAGAAGACCGCCAGCGCGAGCCCGATCGTGAATTGGAACACGATCGAGAGCCCGACGAAGAGCGCCGTGTTGAGCAGGGCCGGCCCGAACGTCGGGTTGGCGAAGACGGCGGCGTAGTTCGAGAACCCGACGAAGGGGGCCGTCCCGTCGACGAACGACCGGACGGTGTAGTCCCGCACGCTCAGCTCGACGTTGCGGCCGAGCGGATAGGCGTAGAAGACCAGGAGGTAGATCACGACGGGGGCGATGAACGCCAGGGCCGCCCATCGTCCCTGCCGGGGACTCCGACGTCGTCGGACTCCTGTCGGCGTGCTCGTCACGTGATCCACCTCCCGGTCTGATTACTCGGTCACTACTTGGTCGCCGCGGCGGCCGCGGTCTGGGCGGCCTTCAGGGCGTCGGCGGGGCTGGCGCTGCCGCTCTCGGCCTTCTGCATGGCGGTCCACAGCTGCTCGGAGATCTTCGGGTACTTGGTCCCGAGGTTGTCGCCCGTGCGGGCCTTCGCGACCTGCACGGCGTCGATCCACGGCTTGAGCGTCGGGTCGCCGGCGAGCTGCTTCTCCTGCACCGCGCTCGTCGCGCCGATGTAGTTGAGCGTGTTGTCGGTGTTCACGACGTTCTTCGTCGACGTCAGGCACGCGACGATCTTCGCCGAGGTGGCGTAGCGCGCCGAGTCCTTCTGGACCGGGATCGTGAGGAACTCGCCGCCGGTCGGCGCGGGGGCCGAGCCGCCGTTCTCGGCGGGCAGGGGGATGACCTGGAAGCCGTTCTTGGCCGCGTCGGCCTTCTGCCAGGTGCCGTTCTCCGAGAACGCGAAGTCGCCGGTCTGCATCTCCTGCCACGACGTGGTCTGGGTGTTCTGGATCACCGAGTTCGGGGCGTAGCCCTTCTTGATCCAGTCGGTCCAGAGGGTCAGTGCGGCGACCGCCTTGTCGGAGTCGAGGTTCGTGAGGTCGGCGCCCGCGCCCCAGAACCACGGCAGGAACTGGAAGCTCCCCTCCTCGGTGTTGATGCCCGAGAACGTGATGCCCTTGTGGCCGGACGCGACGACCTTGGCGAGCGCGTCCGTGAGCGAGGCCCAGTCCTTGACGCTCGAGATGTCGACACCGGCGGCCTGGAGCACCTTCGGGTTGTAGTACAGCGCGAGGGTGTTGGCGCCGATCGGGACCCCGTACGTCTTGCCGTCGATGACGCCCGCGCCGAGGATGTTCTTCGACACGTCGCCCGCGTCGAGCTTGTTCTCCGCGGTCGTGGTCAGGATGCCGGCCGAGGCGAGCGTCGAGACGACCGGGTTGTCGACGAGCAGGATGTCGGGCGAGTTGCTCTGCTGCCCCGCGAGCAGGGCCTTGTTGGTCAGGTCGCTCGTGTCGTATCCGGTGCGCTTGATCTTCACGCCGGCCGACGAGCCGCACTGGTCGATGACCTTGGCCCAGGCCGACGACGCGTCGTACTGGGGGTACGGGTCCCAGAACGTGTAGGTGCCGCCGGCCGAGCCGGACGAGCCGGAGTTCGATCCGGAGCAGCCGGTGAGGGCAGCGGCGACGATGCCGGCCGTGAGCAGGGCGGCGCCGGCGAGGCGGCCGCGTCGGGTGATATCCACGGGTGATTCCTCTCTGAATGGTGCGGATGATGCGGTGTTCGGGGTGTGCGGGTGGTGCTCAGGGGCGCGCGGCGGCACGCGCGGTGCTGCCGCGATCGGTGAGCGTGGGCGCGATGAAGCTCGCCCCGGCGGCAGCGGTGCCGTCCGGATCGACCATCCGTCGCACGAGTGCCTGGACCGCGGCGCGGCCCAGCTTGTCCGGGTTGGTCTCGGCCGCCGTGAACGGCAGCGAGAACAGTCGCCCGAAGTCCTCGGAGAAGATCCCGACGACCGACAGGTCCTCGGGCACGCGCACGCCGCGCGCGTGGAGCACGGGCGGGATCGCGGCGATGGTGGCGTCGTTGTGCACGATCCAGGCGGTCGCCTCGCCCGTCGCGTCGAGGATGCGCTGCACCTGCGCCCCGCTCTCGGGCTGCCGGGTCTCGCCGGGGAAGGAGAAGACGCGGATGCCGTAGTCGGCCGCCCGCTGCAGGGCCGCGTCGCGGAACCGCCAGGCGTAGGCGCCCCCGCGCTCGAAGACGTGGGTCTGCGGCGTGATGAGGACCACCGTGCGGTGGCCGAGCTCGTGCAGGTGGTCGACGAGGAGCCGCGCGCCGTCCTCGAAGGAGAGGTCGAAGGCGTCGACGCCGGTCGTGTCGCGCGGGAGGCCGACCATCGCGCCGGGCTGCCGCACGCTCCGCAGCACGGGCATCCGGGGGTCGTCGTGCGCGACGTTCAGCAGCAGGATCCCGTCGACCATGCCGGAGTCGGCGATCCGGCGGAGCGCCCGCGGTCCGTCCTGCTCGGTGACCATGAGGATGTCGTAGCCGGCCTCGCGCGCGGCGTCGGAGACCGGCAGGACGTACTGCATCATGGCCGGCGAGAACTCGTCCTCGAAGAACTGGACGAAGAGGCCGATGACCATGGTCTGCGACGTGGCGAGGGCACGCGCCCCCGCGTTCGGGGTGAAGCCGAGGTCGGCGATGGCCTCCGCGATCCGGCGGCGGGTGTCTTCGGAGATCGAGCGCTTGCCCGAGAGCGCGTACGACACGGTGCTGCGCGAGACGCCCGCGTGGAGGGCGACGTCGCCGATGGTGACCATGTCGCCTCCTCGTTCATCGTCGAACCGCTTCGACGATGAAGATACGACGGAATCCGGGCAGGCGCAAGCGTCGATTCAAGCGGTTCGACGCGGGGGCGCCGCGAGGGCGCGGACCCTCACCCGGGGTCGGCGCGCTCGGCTCAGACCAGCGTGGGCTCGATCCAGCGGTCGAAGGCGACGGCGACGCGCGCCGCGACCTCGGCGAAGGGGGCGTCCCAGATGTCCTGATGGAAGATCTCCACCTCGACGTCGCCCGTCCATCCGGCGTCGCGCACCGCGGCGCCCAGGGGCCCGAAGTCGATGTGCCCGTCGCCCGGGACGCCGCGCGCGAGCAGGACGTCGGCCGGCAGCGGGGTGATCCAGTCGCAGACCTGATAGCTCGCGATGCGTCCGCCGCGGCCCGCGCGGGCGATCTGCTCGAGCACCTGCGGGTCCCACCAGACGTGGAAGGTGTCGACGACGACACCGACGGCCGGGCCGAACTGCTCGGCGATGTCGATCGCCTGCCCGAGCGTCGAGACGACGGCGCGGTCGGCGGCGTACATCGGGTGGAGCGGCTCGATCGCGAGCGTCACGCCCGCGGCCGAGGCATCGTCCTCCAGCGCGCCGATCGCGTCGCGCACGCGCTCGCGCGCCCCGGCGAGGTCGCGGTCGCCGGCCGGCAGCCCGCCCGCCACCAGCACGAGCGCGGCCGCGGACCCGTCGGCACCCGCCGCCGCGAGCGCGGCCGTCTCCTCGATCGCACGCCGGTTGTCGTCGAGCGCCACCACCCGCTCCTCCCCTTCGGGGGCGGTGAAGAAGCCGCCGCGGCAGAGGCTGGAGACGCGCAGGCCCGAGTCGGCGACGAGCCGTACGGCGTCGTCGACCCCGACCTCGGCGACCGGCTCGCGCCAGAGCCCGATGCCGGCGATCCCGGCCGTGCGCGTCGTGTCGAGCGCCTCGCGGAGCGTTGCGCGCTTGATCGTCGCCTGGTTCAGGGAGAGCCGCGGGCTCATCGCGCGATCCCGTGCAGCGCGAGGAGCGCGTGCCAGCGCTCGGCGGCGAGCTCCGGTCGCTCGAGCGCGGCGGCCTCGTTCGCGAGCCGCACGATCTCGGAGAGGTGCGGCAGACTCCGCGCCGAGTGGAGGCCGCCGACCATCACGAACGCATCCTGGTGGCCGTTGAGCCAGGAGAGGAAGGCGACCCCGGTCTTGTAGTAGAACGTGGGAGCCGCGAAGACCTGGCGGGCGAGCGCCTCGGTCGGCTCGAGGATCGCCCGGTACCCCTCGACATCGCTCCGGTCGAGGGCCTGGATCGCCGCGGATGCGTTCGGGGCGATCGCCGCGAACGCGCCGAGCAGGGCGTCGGAGTGCCGCTCGCCGTCGCCCTCGATGAGCCGGACGTAGTTGAAGTCGTCACCCGTGTAGAGCGTGACGCCGTCGGGCAGGCGCGATCGCACGGCGATCTCCGCCTCCGCGTCGAGGAGGCTCATCTTGATCCCGTCGACCCGGTCGACGTTCTCCTCGATGATCCGGATCACGGTGGCGGTCGCCGTGGCGACATCGTCCGACCCGAAGTAGCCGGCCAGCATCGGATCGAACGCGGCCCCAAGCCAATGCAGCACCACGGGCCGGGAGGCGCGCGCGAGCACCTCGCGGTAGACCCTCTCGTAGTCGGCGGGGGTGTCGGCCGCACGCGCGAGGTGGCGGGAGGCCATGAGCACGACGCCGGCCCCGGCGTCTTCGGCGAAGGCGAGCTGCTCGAGGTAGGCGTCGACGACACGGTCGAGCGCGATCGACTCCTCGGCCACCTGGTCGGTATTCACCCCCACGACGAGCGCGCCGCCGACGAAAGCGGCCTCGCGGGCGCTACGGGCGATCAGCTCGCGCGTGGCGGGCGGATCGAGGCCCATGTTGCGCTGCGCGGTGTCCATCGCGTCGGCGACGCCGAGCCCCCACGACCAGACGTGGTGACGGAACGCGAGGGTGGCGTCCCAGTCGATGTCGGCCGGCGCGCCGGGCACGTTCTCGGCGGCCGCCCGGGGCACGACATGGGCGGCGGCGTAGGCGGTGCGGGAGGCGAGCGGCGCGGCCGGTCGAGTGAACGCGGGCGCCGCGCGAAGCTCGGCGGTCGACGTGCGGCCGGTCGGGTCGACGAGGAGCAGGTCGCTCATGGCGTCAGCCCAGCTCGGGCAGCTCGAGACGCCGGCCGGTCCGCGAGCTCTCGAGCCCCATCTCCGCCAGCTGCACGCCGCGCGCTCCGGCGAGCAGGTCGTACGGGTGCGGGCCGTCCTCGACGACGTGGCGGATGAAGTCCTCCCACTGCAGCTTGAACCCGTTCTCGAGGCCGTCGTTGTCGGGCACCTCGATCCAGTTCGCGGCGTAGTCCCGGGTGTCGGGGATGTCGGGGTTCCAGGTCGGCTTCGGCGTCGCGTTCCGCGGCTGGATCTTGCAGCCGAAGAGTCCGACGACCGCGCTGCCGAGGGTGCCGTCGACCTGGAACTCGACGAGCTCGTCGCGGTTGACGCGGACGTCCCAGCTGGAGTTGATCTGCGCGACCACGCCGCCCTCGAGCTCGAAGACGGCGTAGGCGGCGTCGTCGGCGGTCGCGGCGTATGCCCGTCCCGCCTCGTCCACGCGTTCGGGGATGTGGGTCACGGCACGCGCGTACACCGATTCGACCCGCCCCACGATCGTCTCGAGCACGTAGTTCCAGTGGGGGAACATGTCGACGACGATGCCCCCGCCGTCCTCGCTGCGGTAGTTCCAGCTGGGGCGCTGCGCGGCCTGCCAGTCGCCCTCGAAGACCCAGTAGCCGAACTCGCCGCGCACCGACAGGATGCGGCCGAAGAACCCCGACTCCACGAGGCGGCGGAGCTTGCGCAGCCCCGGCAGGTAGATCTTGTCGTGCACGACGCCGTTCTTGACGCCGGCCTCCGTGGCCAGCCGGGCGAGCTCGAGGGCGTCCTCCGTCGTCTCGGCGGTCGGCTTCTCGGTGTAGATCGCCTTGCCGGCGGCGATGGCCCTCGTGATGGCGGGCACCCGGGCGCGGGTCACGAGGAAGTCGGCGTAGACGGGCCAGCGGTCGTCGGCGAGCGCCGCGTCGAGGTCCGTCGTCCAGTGGTCCAGGCCGTGGCGCTCGGCGATCTCGCGGAGCTTCTCCCCGCTGCGCCCGACGAGCAGCGGCTCGGGCATGACCCGGCTCCCGTCGGAGAGCAGCACCCCGCCCTGCTCCCGGATGGCGAGGATCGACCGCACGAGGTGCTGCCGGTAGCCCATGCGCCCCGAGACGCCGTTCATGATGATGCCGATGCTCGTCTGCGACACGTCGTCCCGTTCCGTTGGAAAGCGTTTACCGCCAGCGACGGTAGTCGTCGCGGCCCCGCGGTGCAAGCGGGATCGTGCGGCTCAGCCGCGCGGCGGCGTGCTCTGCCGGACCACGACATGGCCACCGATCCGCACGGCGCGCGGTTCCGGCTCCGGGTCGCCCAGCGCGAGCTCGACGGCCGCCTCCCCGAGACGGGCGAGCGGCAGGTGGAGGGTGGTGAGCGCCGGCGTCACGTCGCGCAGCGTCGCGATGTCGTCGAAACCCGCGATCGCGAGGTCGCCGGGCAGCGCCATCCCGTGCTCGCGGAACCGCGCCATCGCCCCGACCGCCATGACGTCGTTGCCGGTCAGCACCACATCGAGATCGAGACCGCGGCGCAGCAGCTCGCCAGCTGCCGCGTACCCCCCGTCCCGGCTGAACTCGGCGTGGACGACGAGCTCCTCGGGGAGGTCGACCCCGCCGGCCGCGAGCGCTTCGCGGTACCCGGCGGTGCGGTCCGCGGCGGTCAGGAGCCCGGCCGGCCCCGTGAGGAGCGCGAACCGCCGGTAGCCGAGCTCGAGCAGGCGCTCGGCCAGCAATCGGGCGCCTTCCCGGTTCTCGGGCACCACCGTGTCGAACGGCAGGCCCTCCTGGCTGACCAGCGCCACCCGTCCGCCCTCGGCCTGGAACCCGCGCAGCTCGCTCTCGAGGCGGGCGTCGATCGCCGGGTCGGCGACGCGACTGCCGACCAGCAGCAGAGCCTGGGGGCGCTGGCTGCGCAGGGCTCCGACGAGCTCGATCTGCCGCTCCGGGCGCCGGTCGGAGACGGCGATGGTGACCACCAGACCCGCCCGCTCCGCCGCGCGGAACACGCCCGCGGCGATCGACGAGAAATATGGGTCCTCGATGTCGCTGACGACCAGCCCGATGGACCGGGTCCTCCCGCGGACGACCGCCTGGGCGGCGAGGTTCGGCGTGTAGTTCAGGCGGTGCGCGGCGGCGAGCACCCGCTCGCGGTAGGCGTCCGCGACCTTGCGCGTGCTGCCGTTCAGCGCCCGTGATGCGGTGGCGAGGGAGACCCCCGCCTCGCGGGCGACGTCGTGCAGGGTGGCGGCGCGCGTCTCGTCGGCCATCCGACCCCCTCGCTCTCGCGGCGGCGTCATGCTATCCCAGCGGTCGACGCCTTCCCTGGAGCGCCGGTTACCGGGCGCAGCGGAAGCCGAGGTGGGTGGTGGAGGAGTCCTCGGTCTGGGCGCTGCGCGCCGCGGGCCGGTAGCGCAGGCAGTACTCCGGCGCGCACAGGTGCGAGCCGCCCTTGGTCACGTGCCGCGGGGTCACATCCCCCGGCGCGATGCTGCCCGAGCGCGCCGAGTCGGGCGAGCACATGCACGTCGTCGCGGGATCCTGCAGCCGGTCCGTCCACCACGTCGAGGTCCACTCCCACGTGTTGCCGGTCATCTCATGCAACCCGAATCCGTTCGGCGGGAAACTCCCCACCGGCGCCGTCCCGACCCACGACCCCGACCCGGCGCCCGTGTTCAGATACGGGAACCGGCCCTGCCAGCTGTTCGCCCGCATCCCGTCGTTGGGCTCATCCCCCCACGCGAACACCGCCTGATCCAGGCCGCCGCGCGCGGCGTACTCCCACTCCGCTTCTGTCGCCAGCCGCTTGCCCGCCCACACCGCGAACGCGACCGCATCCGCGAAGGCGACCTGCACCACCGGATGATCCTCCCGACCCTCGACCGTCGACCCGGGCCCATACGGGTGACGCCAACTCGCGCCCGGCACCCACCGCCACCACTGCCGCCAGTCCCGCAGATCCACCGGACCGTCCGTCGGGGTGAACACCAGCGACCCCGGCTCGAGGCTCGCCAGATCCGCATTCGGGAACATCGCCGGATCCAGCGGCTGCTCCGCCGTCGTCACATACCCGGTCGCCGCCACGAACTCCGCGAAATCGGCGTTCGTCACCGCATACCGATCCAGCTCGAACGGCCCCACCCACTCCTCGTGGACCGGCCCCTCCTCCGGGTAGAACCCCGACCCCATCCGGAACCCGCCGCCCGGCAGCGCCACCATGTCATCCCTCACGCCACCCTCACCACCAGCCCGGGGGTGGCGCGCGCAAGCGGCACGGAACGGAAGCAGGACATCGGAATCGAGGCTACGCGGGCGACCCGCGCAGCACGCGGTGAAGGACTCCGGATCGCTAGGATTCCGGCATGACGGCGGCGGCGGAGAACGGCCCCGGCGTCCCCACCGACCACATGGGCCGCCGGCTGAGCGCGGCCGTCGTCCGCTCCCTGGTCGACCTCATCGTGACGGGCCAGTTCGGCGAGGGCGATCTGCTGCCGCCGGAGGGGCCGCTGAGCGAGCGCTTCGGCGTGAGCCGCACCGTGATCCGGGAGGCGGCGAAGCGGCTGGAGGAGAAGGGGCTCGTGGTCGTCGCCCAGGGGCGCGGCACGCAGGTCGCCCGGAGCGGTAGCTGGAACATGCTCGACCCCGTGGTGCTCGCCGCTCTCATCGACAACGACCGGTCGCTGGCGCTGCTCGACGACCTCACCGCGGTCCGCGGCGCCCTCGAGGGCGTCATGGCGAGCGCCGTCGCGAGCTCGCACACCGACGCCCAGCTCAGCCGCATCGAGCACGCGCTCGAGACGATGCGCGAGGCGCAGCAGGAGGGTGAGGTGTTCCGGCAGGCCGACGCCGTGTTCCACCTCACGATCATGGAGCTCTCGGGCAACCGCCTCGCCGCGAACATCGCCCGCAACCTCTACGGTCGGGCGCAGACGAGCAGCCGCTTCCAGGGCATCGCCTACCCCGGCGCGTTCGAGTCGACCCTCGAGGAGCACGCCCGCGTCGTCGAGGCGATCCGCGCGGGCGACCCGGCGGCCGCCGAGGCGGCGATGCGCGCCCACATCTTCGACGCCTGGCAGCACCGCCGGTTCCAGCCGGACGACGACGACTAGGCCAGTCCGGCGGCCGCGGCGGGGAGCAGGTCCGCGCTGACGAGGTCGCCCCAGAGAGCCTCGGGCACGGGCGTCGCGAGACGGTCCGCGTTCTGGTCGACCTCCGCCGGCGAGCGCATCCCCACCGCGATGCCGACGACCGCGGGATGCCGCTGCGGGAAGGCGAGCGCCGCGGTCGGCAGATCGACCCCGTGCGCCTCGCAGATCTCGGCGATGCGCACGGCCCGCGCCCGGACCTCGGGCGTCGCCGGGCCGTACTCGAACGTCGCATCCGGACTCGGGCGGGGGGTGGCGAGCAACCCGGTCGCGTAGACCCCGACCGCGACGACCGCCGCGCCCGCGCGGCGTGCGGGCTCGAGCACCGTGTCGACGGCACCGGGGTCGAGGAGCGAGTAGCGGTTGGCGAGCATCACCACGTCGATGAGCCCCGCGTCGAGCAGCTCGGCGAGCCCGGCGGTGGAGTTCGTCCCGACACCGATCGCCCGCACGCGCCCCTCGCCGCGGAGCGTCGCGAGCGCGGCGAGCGCCTCGCGGACCGGGTCGCCGGGCGCCTGGTCGGGGTCGTGCGCGAGCAGGATGTCGGGGTCGACCCCGAGCCGCTCGCGGCTCTCGTCGAGCGAGCTGCGCACGCCGTCGAGGGTGAAGTCCCACACCCGGCGGAGGTCGCCCGGCACGACGAAGCCGTCGTCGTCGAGCGCCCGCGGCTCCGGGTTCGGCCGGATGAGCCGCCCGACCTTCGTGGACAGCAGGTACTCGTCGCGGGGCCGGTCGGCGAGGAAGGATCCCACCCGCCGCTCCGACAGCCCGAGGCCGTAGTGCGGGGCGGTGTCGAGGTAGCGCACGCCGCGATCCCACGCGCGGTCGAGCGTCGCGGACGCCGTCGCGTCGTCGATCGCGACGCCGTGGTTGCCGAGCGGGCCGCCGCCGATGCCGAGCACCCCGCCGGCCAGCCGGACTCGCGAGAAGAGGTCGTGCGGGCTCATCGCGACAGTCGGTAGTGCCGCGTCGCCGTCCCGGTCAGCACGTCGGCGCGTTCGTCGGCGGAGAGCGGAGCGAGGGCCGCGTCGACGAGCGCGCGCCAGCCGGCGGCGTCGCCGCCCATCCGCACCAGCGGCCAGTCGGATCCGTACATCAGCCGGTCGGGGCCGAACGCCTCCAGCGCGACGTCGACGATGCGGTCGAGCGCCGCCGGATCCGCGGCCATCCGCCAGAGCCCCGAGAGCTTCGCGACGACGTTCGCCTGCCGGGCGATCGCGCGGAACCCCGGCTCCCAGGCGGCGACCTCGGCCTCGGCGATCCCGCCGAGATGGTCGAGCACGAAGCGCGTGCCCGGGCGCTCCCCGGCGACGCGGGCCGCGAGGCCCAGCTGGGCCGCGCGGAGCACGAGGTCGAAGCCGAGCCCCGCCGCGCCGAGCGCCTCGAGCCCGGCGCCGACCTCGGGCCGGCCGAGCCACTCCGGGTCGGGGTCGATGTGCGTGAGGTGCCGGATGCCGACGAGCGGCCGCGGCGACCCGGCGAGCGCCGCGAGCTGCGCGGGCACATCCCGAGTCAGGTCGACCCAGCCCACGACGCCCGCGATCCGAGGCTCGTCGAGCGCCAGCAGACGCCCGGTCTCCCCCGCGCTGTTCGACGCCTGGACGACCACCGCGGCCTCCGCGCCCGAGGCGTCGAGCATCTCGACGAGGTCGCCGGCTCCGAAGTCGCGCGCGATCTCCGACATGGTCGCCGGATCGATCCAGTCCTGCGGATCGACGGCCCGGTTCCAGAGATGGACGTGGGCGTCGATCGTCACGACAGGTGCCAGATCTCGTCCATCGGCTGCCAGAGCGCGCCCGGGGTCCGCTCCTCGGCGATGCGCACCTGGCACGGGTCGGTGTGCGTGAGCCACTCGCGCGAGAGCGGGTCGGCGTCGAGTCGCGCCATGTCGGCCTCGTAGTCGGCGCCCACGTACTCCCAGTAGCCGAAGAGCACGTCGCCGATCGCGAAGATCGAGTAGTTACGGATGTTCGCGTCGCGGAGAGCCTGCTCGACGCCGGGCCACACGTTGCGGTGCAGCTCGAGGTACTCCTCGCGCCTCTCGGGGCGGACGCCGACCGTGAAGGCGAAACGTCGAACCGCGGTCTCATCGCTCATCGCGCGGCCCGCTCCGGCAGAGGGCTGTCGAGCGGCGCGTCGGGCACGAGTCGGAGCCCCGCGCGGCCCGGGCGCACCGCCGTGCCCTCGACGTCGGCGGGCGGGTTGACCGCGCGGGCGTGCTCCACCGCCTGCTCGTCGATCCGGATGCCGATCCCCGGCTCGTCGCCGAGCACGATCCCGCCGTCCTCGTAGCTCTGGTCGACGTGCAGTCCGATCGGCGACGCGAGATCCTGCACCTCGAACGCGAGGTGATTCGGTACCGCCGCGGCCGCGTGCGCGACGGGGTTGGCGTGGTAGGCGACGGGGCTGACGGGCAGGTCGCGGCCGTGCGCGACCGCCGCGACGCGGAGGAAGTGCGTGATGCCCCAGATGTTGCCGACCTGGACGATGTCGACGGCGTCGGCGTCGAGGAGCGGACGGTACTGCTCGAGACCGGTCAGGTTCTCCCCGGTCGCGACCGCGGCCTTGATGCCGCGCCGCACCGACGCCATGCCGGCCGCGTCCCAGCGGCGCACGGGCTCCTCGACCCAGGTCAGGTCGACGTGCTCCTCGAGGGCGGTCACGTACCGCACCGCCTGCGAACGATTCCACGACTCGTTGGCGTCGAACATGAGCGCCGGGCTGCTCGAGTTGCGCGCGAGCACGTCGCGGAGGGCGGCGAGCCGTCGGATGTCGGCATCCAGGTCGCGGCCGCCCTTCAGCTTCGCCGCGCCGAACCCGCGCTCGGCGAAGCGCTCGTAGAGCGCCACGAGCGAGTCGTCGTCGAGGACGATGTCGAGGCCGGAGGCGTAGCCGGGCACGTAGCGGTCGCGCGCGCCGAGGGTCCGCCAGAGCGGCTCCCCCGCGGCCTTCGCCTTGAGGTCCCAGAGGGCCTGGTCGACGGCGCCGATCGTGCCGAACGTGGCGCCGGCGTGCCCGGTCTTGAAGACGCGGTCGAGCATCCGGTCGTACAGCGCGGTGACGGCGCGGGGATCCTCGCCCTCGATCGCGCCGAAGACGCGCTCGATGTCGCCGTGCGCGCCCATGCCCACGCCCTCGAGACCCTCGTCGGTCTCCAGGATCAGCACGTGCACGTCGGTGCGCGGGTCCGGCATGACGCCGTTCGCGTCGCCGATGCGCCGACCCCAGTCGTGCTGGGTGACGATGCTGCGGTGGCCGGTGATCTTCACGGGTGCTCCTTCATGACCGGGGGGTTCATTCCTTCGTTCCGCCCGCGGTCATGCCGGCGACCAGGAAGCGCTGCGAGAAGAGGAAGACGATGAGCACCGGCAGCACGGAGACGATGGTGGCCAGGGCGAGCGTCGGCAGCTGCACCGACTGGGCGCCGGCCGAGCTGGGGTTGAACGCGGGCGTCGACGCGAGCAGCGAGGTGAGCCCGACCTGCACGGGGTAGCCGTCGCTCGAGGGCAGCATCACGAACGGCAGGAAGAAGTTGTTCCAGTTCTGCACGAAGCTGAAGAACGCCACCAGCGCGACGATCGGCGCGGCGAGCGGGAGCGCGATCCGCGTGAACACCTGGAGCTCGGACGCCCCGTCGATCCGCGCCGCGGCGAGCAGGTCGCGCGGCACGCTCGTCGAGAAGTAGATGTAGGTCAGGTAGACGCCGAACGGGAAGAACGACATCGGCAGGATGACCGAGAGCGGATTGCCGATGAGCCCCACGGCGTTCAGCTCGAGGAAGATCGGCAGCACGAGCGCGGTGTTCGGGATCAGCATGACGACGAGCGTGATCACGAGGAGCGTCTGCCGCAGCCGGAACTCGGTGAGGGCCAGCGCGTAGCCGGCGGGGATGCTGACCACGAGCGTGATGACCAGCGCGCCGACCGTGTAGATCGCGGAGTTGCCGACCCACAGCCCGATGGCGCCGTCCTGGAACCCGAACAGCTCGTTCCAGTTGCGGGCGAACTCGTCGAAGCTCCCCGGGAGGAACGGGTTGTCGACGATGAGGCCGTGCGCCGACTTCGTCACGGCGAACAGCAGCCAGAGCATCGGGATGACGAAGAACAGCACGAAGATCGCCACCACGACCGCGACGATCGTGCGGCCGCTCCAGCCGCTGAGGCCCGGGGTGCGGCGTGCGGGGAGGCGGGAATCCAGCGTCGTCATGACTCAGTCCCTTTCGAAGAGGCCACCGCGGGTCACGAAGACCGCGGAGAGCGCGAGCGCGATGACGAGCAGGAGCAGCGAGATGGCGGCCGAGCCGTTGAAGTCGTTCTGCTGGAACGCGTACTGGTAGGCGAGCTGGTTCAGCGAGTAGTCGTTGGGCACCACCGCGTTGCTGGCCTGCGAGAGCAGCTGCGGCTCGACGAAAAGCTGACTGCCGGCGGCGAGCGACATGATGCCCATGTACGAGATCCACTTGCGCAGCAGCGGCAGCTGAATGCGCAGCGCGATCTGCACCGCCCCCGCGCCGTCGAGGCGGGCGGCTTCGATGATGTCGTCGCTGACGTTGTTGAGGGCGCCGTACATGATGACGATCCACCCGCCCGCGCCGGTCCAGAACGCGATGATCGCGAAGATGACGGGCAGGTTCGCCGGAACGATCACCTGGACGAAGCTCCCGAACCCGAAGAGGTGCAGAAGACCCGCGACCGGGCTGGCGGTCGGGTCGAGCACGAACAGCCACAGCAGGACGCTCGACGCCCCGGCGAGGGCCCCCGGCAGGTAGAACACGAACCGGAGGGTGCGGCTCAGCCACCGCACGCGGATCGCGTGCACGACGAGAGCGAGGAGCGTCACCAGGACGATGAGCGCGACCAGCCAGATGACGAGGTACAGCGCGACGTGCACGACCGCCGGCACGAAGCGGAAGTCGGCGATCACCTTCGCGTAGTTGGCGAGCCCCGCGAAGCCGCCGTCGCCGGTGGTGAGCGACAGGTAGAGCGCGTACATCGCGGGGAGGATGCCGAAGACGATCACCAGCACCGCGTACGGGCTCACGAACAGGTAGCTCATCCCGCTCGTGGCGCCATCGTGCCGCCGGGGCGGCCGCCGGCGGGGGGTCACCGCGCCGACGGCCGCCTGCGGGGCGTCAGCCGTCGTCGTCACTTGACGGTGTAGCCGTTCACCTGCGCCTGGTTCTTGATGGCGGTCTCCCACGTCGGGAGCAGGCTCACCAGGCTCTGACCGCTGGCGATCGCGGGCGTGATCGTCTTGGCCCAGATCGCCTCCTGGCTGAAGCTGCCGGCACCCCAGCCCGACCAGATCTGCGATCCGGCGGTGGTGATCGGCGCCAGCGAGGTGCCGTAGTAGCCGGTCCCCTCCTGCTTCGAGATCCAGGCGTCTCCAGCCTTGGCGAAGGCCGGGTAGCCGGGCGCGATGTCGGCCTGGTAGGCGTCGTCGGTGGTCACCCACTCGGCGAACTTCTCGGCGTTCTTCAGGTTCTTCGAGTGGCTGCTGATGAACCAGGTGCCGCCGCCGACGTCGCCGGTGGTGGCGTCCTCACCCTTCCAGCTGAGCGGCGGCGCGACGCCGAGCTCGCCCTTGGGGAGGTTGAGCGACTGCGGGTTGTTGAAGATCGCGCCCGCGTACCAGGCCGGCCCGGGCATCATCAGCACCTTGCCGGTGTCGTTCTTGACGAACTCCGGCGTGAACACGCTGATGTTCGGCGTCGTGCCGTTCTTGATCGTGGTGTCGAGCAGCGACGCCATGCGCTTGCACTCGCTGCTGGTCGTGTTCACGGTCACCGACTTCGGGCCGGTGATGCCGTTGGCCTGGCACTTGCTGCTCCAGAAGTAGATCTCCGAGGCGAAGGTGTCGCCGACGGCGCCGGTGATGTACCCGGGGTGCTCGGTCGCGACCTTCTCGCTGATCGCCTGGTACTGCTCCCAGGTGGTCGGCACGTCGTAGCCGAACTGCTGCATGAGGGTCTTGTTGTACCAGAGCACGACCGGGGCGAGGTCGTTGCGGAGGCAGTAGACCTTGCCGTTCACGGTGCAGGGGTCGAGCGCGCCCTTGGTGAAGCCGTCCAGCGTGGACTTCGACACGAGGCCGCCGTCGAGCTGCGCCGCGAAGGCCTGCTTGCCGTTCGTCTTCTGGCTCGCCCACGACGCGTCGTTGTTCTGGCTGGAGAACACGACGTCGGGCCAGCCCGAGCCGGCGCGGTCGAAGAGCTGCATCTTGGTCTTGAACGAGTTCGAGCCGTTGGCGGAGCCGTCGTAGGTGACGGCCTTCACCTTGATGCTCGGGTTGGCCTTCTCGAACGCCGTGACCGCCGCGGAGCGATCGGCGTCGACCCAGACGGTGATGGTGGAGGAGGTGTCCTGCTGCGCCTCGGGGAAGCCGTACTTCCCGTTCGAAGCGCCGCCGTTGCTGCTGCAGCCCGCCAGGGCGAGGAGCGTGGTGATCGCTCCCGCTCCGGCGATCACGCCCGCCCAGCGGCGGCCGTGACCTGCTCGTGTGATTCGGAACATGTGGGGTCCTTTGGAGTGTCGACTTCATTGACGACGGGTGCGTCGGTGGCGACTATAAGGGCATACGTATCATGTTTGCAATGCCCCGCTCCGTGGGCGCGAGAGAGAGGACACCCGATGAAGGGTGCGGCTTATGTCGGTGACGGACGCGTCGAGGAGGTCGCGGTCGACGCTCCGGCGCCGGGACCGGGCGAATTGCAGATCGCCGTCGCGTACTGCGGGCTCTGCGGGACGGACCTGCACATCGTGCACGGCGGGATGGATGCGCGGGTGACGACGCCCCTGGTGTTCGGGCACGAGATGTCGGGCACGGTCGCCGCGGTCGGCGACGGGGTGAGCGGCTGGAGCGTCGGCGACGCGCTGACCGTGATGCCGCTGGTGTGGGACGGCACCTGCGCGGCATGCCTGGACGGGAACCAGCACATCTGCCAGAACCTGGAGTTCGTCGGCATCGACTCCCCCGGCGCCCTCCAGCAGCGGTGGAACGTGCCCGCCTCGATCGCGGTGCCGCTGCCGGACGGTCTCGACCTCCGCACCGCGGCGCTCGTCGAGCCGGTGGCGGTCGCGGTGCACGACGTCCGCCGCTCGGAGCTGCAGACCGGCGATCGGGTCGTGGTGCTCGGCGGCGGTCCGATCGGGGTGCTCATCGGCACCGTCGCCCGCCACGCGGGCGCCCGGGTGCTGATCGCGGAGGTCGACGCGAACCGCCGGGAGCGGATCGCGGACCTCGGGTTCGAGGTCGTCGACCCGTCGGCGACGGACGTGGTCGGGTTCGTGACCGAGTGGACCGGGGGTGTCGGCGCCGATGTGGTGTTCGAGGTGTCCGGGTCGGCGGCCGCCGTCAAGACGCTCACCGCGCTGCCCAAGGTGCGCGGCACGATCGTCGTCGTCGCCATCCACGGGGCCCCGCGCGAGATCGACCTGCAGCGCGTCTTCTGGCGCGAGCTGCGCCTGCTCGGCGCACGCGTCTACCGCCGCTCCGACGTCGAGCGGGCGGCGGAGCTGCTCGCCGCCGGGGTGATCCCCGTCGACGCGATCGTCACCGGCGTCGTCCCGCTCGCCCAGACACAGGCCGCGATCGAGGACCTCACCGCCGGTCGCGCGATGAAGCTCCTCGTCGACGTCGCGGGAGCCGGCGCATGAGCCTGTTCGACCTGACCGGGCGGACCGCCGTCGTCACCGGAGCCCGCCGCGGCATCGGTCGCGCGATCGCCGAGGCCCTCGCCCAGGCGGGCGCCGACATCGTCGCGGTCAGCTCGCAGCAGCGCGGCGACGACGAGCTGGGCGCCGGCATCCGCGCGCTCGGGCGCGGCTTCGAGGCGCGCGCCGTCGACTTCGCCGATCGGGAGGCGGTGGTCGCGTTCGGCGAGGAGATCGCGGAGCGCGCGCCCGACATCCTCGTCAACAACGCCGGCACCATCGAACGCGCTCCCGCCGCCGAGCACCCGCTGGAATGGTGGGACCGCGTGCTCGAGGTCGACCTGTCCAGCCAGTTCGCCCTCACCCAGCTGCTGGCCCGCCCGATGCTCGCCCGCGGCTCCGGCAAGGTGATCTTCACCGCGAGCATGCTGAGCTTCCAGGGCGGGATCAACGTCCCCGGCTACGCGGCCGCGAAGTCCGGGATCGCGGGCCTCACCCGCGCCCTCGGCAACGAGTGGGCCGCGCACGGCGTCTCGGTCAACGCGATCGCGCCCGGCTACATCGCGACCGACAACACCGCCGCGCTGCAGGCCGACCCCGACCGGTCCGCCGCGATCCTCGCCCGGATCCCCGCCGGGCGCTGGGGCCGGCCCGACGACCTCGCCGGCGTCGCCGTGTTCCTCGCCTCCTCGGCGTCGGACTACGTCTCCGGCGCCGTGATCCCCGTCGACGGCGGATGGCTCGCCCGATGAACCTCACGACGCAGCTCGGGGAGATCGGCGTGCTGCCGGTCGTCGTCCTCGACGACGCCGCCGACGCGCCCGACCTCGCCCGCGCGCTCCGCGACGGCGGCGTCGACTGCGCCGAGATCACCCTCCGCACGTCCGCGGGGCTCGTCGCGATCGAGGCGGTCGCCGGCGCGGGTCTCCTCGTCGGTGCCGGCACGGTCCTCGACGCGGCCCAGGTGCGTTCCACCGTCGACGCGGGCGCGCGCTTCGTCGTGAGCCCCGGCTGGAGCGCGGAGGTCGTCGCCGCCTGCCGGAAGCACGGCGTCCTCCCGGTCCCCGGCGTCGCGACCGCGACCGAGGTCATGACCGCCACCGCGGCCGGGCTCCGCACCCTCAAGCTCTTCCCCGCCGCGCAGCTCGGCGGCCCCGCCGCGATCGCGGCGCTCCACGGGCCGTTCCCCGACATCCGGTTCGTCCCCAGCGGCGGCATCGGCCTCGACGAGGCCCCCGCCTACGCGATCGAGCCCGTGCTCTGCGTCAGCACGAGCTGGATCGCGCCGCGCGACCTCATCCGCGAACACCGGTTCGCCGAGATCGCCGAGCGCGCCGCCACGTTCCGCGCGGCGGTCGGCCGGTGATCGACCACCTCGTCACCTTCGGCGAGGCCCTCGGCGTCGTCCGCGGTCGGGAGCTCTCGCGCGCCTCCACCGCCGAGCTCGGCACGGGCGGTGCCGAGGCCAACGTCGCCATGGCGGCCGCCCGCAGCGGCACCCCCGCGACCTGGCTGGGCCGGGTCGGCGACGACGCGTTCGGCCGCCGCGTCGTGCGCGAACTACGCGCCGAGGGCGTCACGGTGATCGCCCGGATCGACCCGCTCGCGCCCACCGGACTGCTGATCAAGGAGCTCCATCCCGGCGCCCGCACGAGCGTCTCGTACTACCGCCGTGGCAGCGCGGGCAGCCGCCTCGACCTCGACGACGTCGCGGCCCTCCCCCTCACGCCCACGACGCTCCTGCACGTGACCGGCATCACCCCCGCCCTCTCCCCGGAGGCGCGGGAGGCGACCCTCACGGCCGTCGACCGCGCCCGCGCGCTCGGGGCGACCGTGTCGTTCGACGTCAACCACCGCTCGCGCCTCTGGTCGGCGGAGGAGGCGTCGCCGGTGCACCGCGACCTCGCCGAGCGCGCCGACATCCTCATCACCGGGCTCGACGAGGTCGGGCTGCTCCTCCCCCGCTGGTCGGGCGGCTCGGCGGCCGACGCGGTCGACGCGCTCGGCGCGGCCGGGCACCATCACGTGATCGTGACGGCGGGCGGCGCGGGCGTGGCCGCGGCGGAGGACGGCGAGCGCGAGAGCGCCGAGGCCGTGCCCGTGGAGGTCGTCGACACGGTCGGCGCCGGCGACGCGTTCGTCGGCGGCTACCTGGCCGGCCTCCTCCGCGGGGATCCCCTCGCCGAGCGCCTGCGACGCGGTGCCGTCCTGGGCGCCGCCGCCTGCCGGCATCCGGGCGACTGGGAGGGCGCTACCGACCTCGCCGGCGTGGGCGACGCGGACGGCGATCCCGTCATCCGCTGAACGGCCCCGACAGGAGAACGGGGCGGCCGCGCGTCGACGCGACCACCCCGCTGCCCCGCGTCCCTACGGCGTGACGCCCGGGAAGGTCCGCAGCGCCGGCTCGATGCCGGCCGCCGCGATGACCTGCTGCGCGTCGACCGGCCACGCCGTGCCGGTCACCTGCACGTTGTCGACGATCTGATTACGGTGCTCCGCGGCACCCGGCGTCTGCTGCACGCCGCCGTTGAACCAGTTGTGCTGGATGAGGTTGTCACTCGTGTTGTTGGTGCTGCTGGCGTTCGTGAACACCCACACGCCGGAGTCCTGCACCACGTTGTCCTTCTCGGTCACGTAGCGCGACCCCTCGTCGAGGTAGAGGCCCACCGTGTGCCGGTTGTCGTAGATGTAGTTGCCGCTGAACACGGAGCCCGGGTTCGCCGACAGGTTGTAGAGGCTGCCGCCGTCGTGGAACACCTTCTTCGTGCCGTGGATGAGGTTGTCGGTGACCTGGGTGTCCTTCAGCGTGGTCGGTGTCGTGTACACCGGCTGGTACGCGTACAGCCCGCGGTTCTGGTAGTCGGGGCTGCCGCCCGGGTCGTTCGCACCCCAGCCCCAGCCGATGTCGATGCCGTCGTAGGCGAGGTTCGAGACCTCGTTGTGGCTGATGACCGCGTGGGAGACGTAGGTCGAGAGGATGCCGGACATCTCCTTGTAGTCCTTCGCCACGTCCGTCACGAGGTTGTCGTCGACCGTGACGTCGGAGACCGTCATCGCCGGGCTGCTCGGGTGGTGCGCATCCGGCGCGATCCCACCGACCACCACGCCCGCCCCGCCGAGGTCGGTGAAGAGGTTGTGGTGCACCGTCGCGCCGGCCACACCGAGGCCGGTGCCCGATCCGTTCGCCACCGCGTCGTTGCCGATCCCGAGTCCGACCTGGCCGAGGTGCGCAAACGTGTCGTCGGCGAAGGCGACGGTCTTCGCGGCCGCGACCTGCACCGCCGCCGGCATCTGCGCCCAGGAATTGCGGGCGCCCTCGAAGAGCGGGCAGCCGGACTGGCAGCTCGAGAGGTAGTCGGCCGGCTGCGGAACGGTGCGCGGGATGAAGGCGCCGTTCTGCTGGTCGGCGTAGCCGATCGAGGTGCCGGGCGACAGCCACGTCGAGTACGAGAACCGCAGCTTCGAGAACGTCAGGTCGTGCACGGGCCGCGCATAGCTCCCGGCGACCTGCACGAGCGACTGCAGACGCGGCAGCACGAACGACTCCGCCGCCGGATCCTCCCCGCTCGCGGCACGGTAGTAGAGGCGGCCGGCGGTCGGGTCGAGGTACCACTGGCCCGGCTGCAGGAACGCGGCCGAGTTCTCGAGGAGCAGCTGGCCGCCCGCGAACGGGTGAGCGAGCGTGTCGTAGCCCCAGTTGTTGTTCTGCCAGCCCGGCTGCTGCATCGTCACGGTCGTGCCGCTGATGCTCTGCACCGCGGCGTAGCGATCGGTGAACGAGTCCTGGCTCTCGACCTCGATGCGGTTCTGGTCCGGCAGCGTGGCGAGGTAGTCGAGCGCCGGGTTCACGATGTCCATGCCCGACGGCGTGACGGTGACGTCGCTCCGCGCGATCGCGATCGACGCCCGCGGCGCGGCGAGGTCGTTCTTGTACAGCTGCCGGCTGTCGTGCCCCTTCGGCACCGACGCGACGTAGATGTTCTTCGACGCGTCGGACATGCGCCAGCCGGAGACCGGGGAGCCGCCGGAGAGGACCGGGGTCGCTCCCGGCGCGGCCGTCCATTCGACCGGGTGCCCGGGCCGCCCGGAGTCGCGGGCGTCGAAGGTCAGCGGCTTGTCGAGCTGGTAGGTGCCGCTCGTCAGCTGCACCTGCACCCCGCGACCGGCGAGCGCGGCCGCGCGCGCGAGCGCCTGTGCGGCGGCGAGCGAGCGGAGCGGGCTGCGGATGCCGCCGTCGTTGTGGTCGTTCCCCTTCGGCGACACCACGATCACGATCGGTCGGGACGGCGGAGCCGCCATGGCCGGCGCGGCCCCGGTGGCGGTGAAGCCGGCGACCAGGGCGGCGACCCCGGCGGCGACGAGAAGACGGCGTTGTCTCATGCGATGTTCCCCTTTGATCACACGCGTACGCGCAAAGATGCGACGTATCACCTTTGTGTTCTACCCCGAAGGAGGGCCGGGGTCAATCGCCCTGCGCGCGTCGCGCGATCAGTGGGCCGGCGGTGCGAAGACGTTGACGAGGTTGCCGTCCGGGTCCTCGACGAGGAGCGACCGGTTGCCCCACGGCATGACCGTGGGCTCCTGCACGATCGTCGCCCCGAGTGCCCGGAGGCTCGCGAACGCCGCGTCGACCTCGCCGGCGCTCCCGACTTCGAACTCGACGACCACGGAGCCGGAGCGCTCGGCGAATCCGACGACCGGGACCGTGGCGGTCGATCCGATCGCGAGCGTGCCCGTCGGGGCGCGGAAGACGGCGAAGACCGGGGCGGGGCGATCGGCGGTGACGCTCAGGAGCTCCTCGTAGAACGGGACCAGCCTGTCGACGTCGTCGGTGATGACGCGGGCGGAGGCGAAGTGCATGGGATTCCTTTCGACAGCCCGACGCTAGGGTCAAAAGCGGGCGATTCCGGCCCGGTATGGAGGAATCCGTCGATGTCGCGCCCTACGGGTCGCCTGCTCGCGCTCATCGAGCTGTTGCAGGGCGGCGGCCTCCGCACCGCCCGCGAGATCGCCGATCGACTCGGCGTCGACGAGCGGACCGCGCGGCGCGACATCGAGCGGCTGCTCGAGCTCGACATCCCCGTCGAGTCGGTCCGAGGGCGCCACGGCGGGTTCCGCATCGCCGCGGGCGCCCGCCTGCCGCCGCTCATGCTCGACGCGGAGGAGGCGGTCGCGGTGGTCCTCGGGCTGGGCGCGGTCCGGCGGTCCGGGCCGTCCGCCCGGGTGCGCACCGCCGCGGAGACCGCCGCCGCGAAGCTGGGCCGGGTGCTGCCGACGCGCGTGGCGGGGCAGGTCGCCGGGCTGGCCGCCGTGGCCACGACATCCGACTCCGACCCGGTGGGCCCGGAGGTGGAGGCGTCGACGGACACGCTGCTCACGGCCTCGCGGGCGGTCGAGGAGGGTCGCCCGCTCCACGTCGTCCACCGTCGCGACGGCACGACGACGACCCGGACCGTCCTGCCCTACGGCGTGGTCGAGCACCACGGCCGCTGGTACCTCGTGGGGCTCGACTCGCGATCGGACGAGGTCCGGACGTTCCGACTCGACCGCGTCGAGCGCCTCGAGATCGGGACGGGCCGGTTCCGCCGGCCGGAGACCGATCCTGCCCTGCTACTGACGTCCTCTCTCGCGTCCGCGCCGCGCCGGCATCGGGTCGAGGTGGAGGTCCACGCGCCCGAGGAGCGCATCCGGCGGCTGCTGCCCGAGTCGATCGCCCGACTCCAGGCGTTGGCCGAGGATCCGGGATGGTGGTGCGTCACGATCGAGGCGGAGCGACTCGACTGGGTGGCCGGGGTGCTCGCGCAGCTCGACGCGCCCTTCCGGATCCGGCGGCCGGCCGAGCTCCACGACGAGGTCGAGGGCCTGGCGCGACGGCTCCTCGCGCAGCTCGACGTCGACGGATGACGGACCGCGTCAGTCGGGATCGCCCGCCGCATCGGCGATCCGCTCGGTGCGGGCGCGCAGCGCGGAGATGACGCCGATCATGTCGTCGGCACCGAGCCCGGCCGCCACCGCCTCGTCGTAGAGCTCGCGGCTCGCCCGGCTGAGCGGGTGAGACGTCCCGGTCGCCACGGCCGCATCCTCCACGAGCCGGGCGTTCTTGCGGACGTCGGCGATCGCCGCCTGCGGCGAGAGGTCGCCTTCCCTGAGCTTCGCGGCCTTGCCGCGCGAGACGACGGATGCCATCGGACCCGCGTCGAGCACGGCCCGGAGCACATCCGGGTCGACGCCGGTGCGCTCGGCGATGTGGAAGGTCTCGGCCAGCCCGGTGACCATGGTGATCAGGAAGGAGTTGACCGCGAGCTTCGTCGCCAGGGCCGCCGGCACGTCGCCGCAGCGGAAGCGCGCCCCGCACATCAGGTCGATGAGCGGCTCGACCTCCGCGACCGCGTCGTCGTCGCCGGCGAGCATCGCCACGAGCGCGCCGTCGACGGCCGGACCGCGCGATCCCGACACCGGCGCCTCGACGTAGCGGCCTCCCGCCCGTGCGACGTCGTCGGCGAGCGCGCGCGAGAACGCCGTCGTGAAGGTGCCCATCTGCACCACGGTCCGGTCGGCGACCAGCGCGGCGAACGCCGGCGTTCCGCGCGAGAGCACCGCATCCACCGCCGGCTCGTCGCGCAGCATCAGGATGACCGTCTCCGCCGCCTCGAAAACGCCGGCCACGTCCCCCGCCGCCCGCGCGCCCGCGGCCACCAGCTCGTCCACCGGCGCGGCCGAGCGCGCCCACACGACGACGTCGAATCCGGCGCGCACCAGATTCGTCGCCATCGGCACGCCCATGATCCCCAGGCCGATGAAGCCGACCGTCCGTTCGCTCATCGCTCTCCCTCTCTCGTCGTCCCCGTCATCCCGAGCGCGCTCAGGGCGGCGCTCGCGTGGGCGGCGGCCTCCGCCCTGTCCGGCGCCGGCCGCAGCCCGAGCAGGCGCTGGCGGTGCGGCTCGCCGAGGAGCAGCGCGAACAGCGCCTCCGCGCGATCGGCGTCGCTCTCCGGCAGCCGCGAACGCAGCGCGGCGATGTAGCTGAGCGGCCCGTCGTCGTAGAAG
>NZ_JBQCHS010000014.1:0-114603 GCF_051954455.1 Pseudolysinimonas sp.
ATAATGGGGAGGTAGTCAGGGGGCTACCCGACCGTTTTCGACGAACGCCTTGTGGGTCAGCGGGAACGCCCCGGCAAACTCCGCCTCCACCTTCCTCGCCGCGACTTCCATCTCGTACAACGGGTAGCTGACGAACTTGGCCTCCGGCTCGTGCGTCCGCAGGGACAGGAAGTTCATCAGCGACCGGGCGTTCATGGTCACGTACATCGAGGAGTAGATGGTGACCGGCAGCACGACCCGGGCCACCTCCCGTGCCACCCCGGCGGCCAGCATCCGCTGGTAGGCCTCGTAGGCCTGGGTGCAGCTGCGCCGGACCTCGGCGTCCACCAGGGCGTGCTGCTCGGGGGTGCCGTCGACGAACTCGTAGGCGCCCGGCTTGCCCTGCTGCACCAGCTTGCGCTCGGGCCCGGGCACGTAGAACACCGGCCGCAGCTCGCGGTAGCGCCCGCTCTCCTCGTTGTAGGAGGCGATCCGGTGCCGCATGAACTCGCGGAACACGAAGATCGGCGCCTGCACGTAGAAGGTCATCGAGTTGTGCTCGAACGGCGAGCCGTGCCGGTCGCGCATCAGGTAGTTGATGAGCCCCCGGTCGCGATCCGTCGCCCCCGTGCCGGCCGCGGCCGCGTCGAGGGTCTTCTCGCCCTGCGTCGAGACGCGGGCGGCGAACAGCACGTCGGAGTCGTCGGCGCTCGCACGCACCAGCTCGACGGTCATCTCCGAGCGGAATTCGGGGGCGGGAGCGGTCTGCGGGGCGGCGTCCTCGGGCACGGCTCTCACCGTAGCCCGAGCCTCCCCCACCGGCCGTCAGCGACATAGGCTGAGCCCCATGGCAGTCACGAGCGAAGCGACCACCCTCTGGTTCGGCGACCTGATGTCGGGCCGCGGCACGACGTCCCTGGATTCGAGCGACGCGGCCGAATTCGCCGTCGACTGGAAGGCGCGGTCCGAGGGCGAGACCGGCGTGACGACGCCCGAGGAGCTCCTCGGCGCGGCGCACTCGGCGTGCTATTCGATGGCGCTCTCGAACGCCCTCGGCGAGGCCGGGCATGCGCCCGAGAGTCTGCAGGTCACGGCCGCCGTGACGTTCCAGCTCCCCGACGGCATCACCGGCAGCCACCTCCTGGTGAGCGCCAAGGTCCCCGGCATCTCGGCGGACGAGTTCCAGCGCTTCGCCGAGGACGCGAAGACGAACTGCCCGGTGTCGAAGGCGCTCGCCGGGATCCCGATCACCCTCGAAGCCAGCCTGGCCTGACCCGTGCGGGTCCTCGTCGCCGGCGCCTCCGGGCTGATCGGCACGGAGCTGGTCCGCACGTTGCGCGCCGACGGGCACGAGGTGCGCCGACTCGTGCGGCGCCGCCCGTCGGGCGATCACGAGGTCAACTGGGCGCCGTCGGCGCGCACGATCGACGTGCGGGCGGTCGCCGACGTCGACGCGGTCGTCAACCTGTCGGGCGCGTCGATCGCGCGGCTGCCGTGGACCCGCGGTTACCGTCGGGAGCTCGTGGAGTCGCGCGTCGCCGCGACGCGGACGCTCGCCGACGCGATGAACCAGGTGCGCACGCCCCCGCGGGTGTTCGTGAGCGGATCGGCGGTCGGCTTCTACGGCGACCGGCCGGGTGAGCGGCTGACCGAGGGGTCGTCGCGCGGCGAGGGCTTCTTCCCGGACCTCGTCGAGGAGTGGGAGGCCACCGCGCGCCTCGCGCCGGCGGCGACGCGCGTCGTGCAGGTCCGCACCGGCGTGGTCATCGCCCGCGGCGGGGGCATGGCGCCGGTGCGCACGCTCACGGGGCTCGGCCTCGGCACCCGGTTCGGCACCGGCGGGCAGCACTGGCCCTGGATCAGCCTGCACGACGAGGTGGCGGCGATGGTGCACCTCCTCACCCGCTCCGAGCTCGCCGGGCCCGTCAACCTGGTCGGGCCGACGTTCGCGACGAGCGACCGGATCACCCACGGGTTCGCGCGCCGGATGCACCGGCCGTACCTGCTCCGGGCCCCCGAGGGGGCGATCCGCGCACTGCTCGGCGAGGCGGGGCAGTCGATCCTGCTCGACAGCATGAAGGTCGTCCCCGAGCGGCTCGCGGCGGACGGCTTCGCCTGGCGGCACGAGCGCGTCGAGGACGCGATCGACGCCGTCGTCGCGCCCGAGCGGGCCGAGTAGCGCCGCGGGCGCGTATCGAGGCATCCGTGCGGGAGGATACGGCCGCAGGGCGGCCTACTCGACCCGCGCGCGGGACAGCCGGATCGCGGTGCGGGTCGCCCAGCGCGCCCGGCGGCGGTCGCCGGACGCGTCATAGGCGAGCGCCAGCCGGAACCACGGACGCCAGTTCTCGGGGTCCGCCTCGACGGCGGCGCGGTAGGTCGGGAACACCTCGTCGGCGGCGCCGCGCTCGATGCGCCCGCTGGCGGTCAGCGGCAGCTGCTCGGTGGGCAGCCCGCCCTCCGCCTCGAGCCGGCGCCCCAGCGCTTCGGCGCGCACCGCGAACACCAGCTCCGCGGCCGTGAGCCCGAGCGCGAGGAGCGGCAGGACGAGCATCCCGACGCCGAGTCCGATCGCGACCGGTGTGCCGACACCGAGCAGCACGAGTCCGTAGCGGATCGCGAACACGAGGTAGAGGGCGAGCAGGGCCGCCATGACGGCGACCGCGATGCGGACGCGCATCGCCCTAGGCGCCCAGCTCGAGCAGGTTCTCGAGGCCGACGACGACCCCGCGTACGGCCGGTGTCGCGCGCAGACCGAGGAGGATCCCCGCCTCGTACGACGCGTCACCGAGGGTCTCGTGCGTGATGCGCAGCACCTCGCCGGTGCCGCCGAAGACGACGGTCTGCTCCGCGAGGACCCCGCTCATCCGCAGCGAGTGGATCGGCACGCTCGCGACCTGCTGGCCGCGGGCACGCTGGTCGGCGTGGGGCGCCGCGACCGGCCCGGCCTCCGCCCGCGCGCGCCCGATGAGCTCCGCGGTGCGGGTCGCCGTCCCGGACGGCGAGTCGATCTTGCCGGCGTGATGGGCCTCGATGATCTCGATCGAGTCGAAGTAGGGCGCGGCCATCGCGGCGAAGCGGGTGGCGAGCACTGATCCGAGCGCGAAGTTCGGCACGATGACGACGCCGAGCTCGGGCGTGAGGGCGAGGCGGGTCTCGAGCGAGCGGATGCGGTCCGCGTTCCAGCCGGAGGTGCCGACGAGCGCCGGGATGCCCCGATCGAGCGCTGCCGTGACGACCTCCGGCGAGACGGCCGGCACCGTGAAGTCGAGCACGAGGTCGGCGCCGGCGATGGCGTCGAGCGGATCGGCCGAGCCGAGAGCGGTGTGGAGGGCGAGATCGTCGGCCGTCTCGACCAGGCGGACCGCGAGGGCCCCCATCCTCCCCGTCGCCCCGACGACCGCCACCGACGACACCATGCCGCCAGCGTAGTCGGCGCTGGGTAGCCTTCTCCGGTGCCCGTCTTCCGTCCTGCTCCCGTCGACGATCCCGCGGCGCAGGAGCTGCTCGACGAGTACTTCGCGATGCGGGCCGACACCTTCGAGGGCGGAGAGTACCGGCCGACACGTCCCGACCCCGCGGCGTTCGCTCCCCCGGCGGGCGTCTTCCTGCTCGTCACCGACGATCTGGGGCCGGTCGGCTGCGGCGGGGTCCGGATGCTGGAGCCGACCCGCGCCGAGGTGAAGCATCTCTACCTGCGCGACCGGGCACGGGGCCGCGGATGGGGCCGCGAGCTGCTCGCCGAGCTCGAGGCGCGGGCGGTCGGGCTGGGCGCCCGGGTCGTCGTCCTCGACACCAATGCCACCCTCGAGGCGGCGCAGGGGCTGTACCGCTCCGCGGGGTACCTCGAGGTCGCGGCGTATAACGACAACCCCAACGCGACGGCCTGGTTCTCGAAGGACCTCGTGGTCTGAAGCGGGTCTCGATCCGCCGCGCCGCGGCTGCTCGACCCGCGTCAGTAGGGCTGGTCGGCCGACAGGCCGGTCCGCAGCTCCGGCGGCAGGTGGCCGAGGTCGTTGTGGGTCACGAGCACGGGGGGCTTGGCCGACCGCACCCGGATGATCGTCAGGCCGCAGTTCGCCTGGTTGACCCCCAGCCAGCGCCACGGCGCCGCGCCGAACGCCTCGCGCACGAAGTTGCCGATCACGAAGTTGTGCGTGATGAGCAGCTCGTGCCGGTCCTCGCGCGAGGGCGCCATCCACTCGGCGAGCGCGTCGGCCATCTGCGCCTCGCCCGCCTCGATCTCGTCGGTCGTCACGCCGCCGAAGAACGGCTCGAAGGCGTGCGGCATGTCGACGCCGGGGCCGGAGGGGATGCAGTCCATCAACAGCGCCGAGGGCTCGGGCTCGATGGCCGGCATGCGCTCGGTCATGATCCGGGCGGTCTCCTGCGCTCGCTGCAGCGGCGAGGTCCACGCGCCCGCGAACGGCACACCGCCCAGTCGCTCGGCGATGGCGCGCGCCTGACGGACGCCCCGGGCACTCAGCGGGCCGTCGGGCAGACCGTGCTCGGCGTCCTGCTGCTCGCCGTGGCGCACGAGATAGAGGTAACGCGACATGCTTCTTCCCTGGGTCAGGCCGCGGCGGACTCGCCGTCGAGCCCCGCGAACGTCGTCTCGTCGACCGCGCCGACCGCGGCGACGGAGAGCGGGCCGGCGACGAGCTCGTCGGCGAGCTGCTGGACCGCGTCGCGGGTCACCAACGACAGGCGGCGGAGGCTCTCGTCGAGGTCCACGAACTCGCCGAGCGTCAGCTCGCTCCGGCCGAGGCGGCTCATGCGGGTGTCGGAGTCCTCAAGGGCCAGGGCGGAGGCTCCGCCGAGCTGACCGAGCGCCCGCCGCAGCTCGTCGTCGCTGATGCCGTGGGACGCGAGGCGGCGCAGCTCCGCGAGCATGAGCTCGGCCACCTGCCCGGCACGCTGGGGCGAGCAGCCGGCGTAGAGGCCGAGCAGCCCGCCGTCGCTGTAGCTCGACGCGAAGGAGTAGACGGAGTACGCCAGCCCGCGCCGCTCGCGCACCTCCTGGAAGAGGCGCGACGACATCCCGCCGCCGAGCACCGAGTTGAGCACCACGAGCGTCGACCTGCGGTCGTCCGCGGCATCGAGACCGGGCATCCCGAGCATCACGTTGGTCTGCTCGATCGGGCGGGGCACGAGCGCGCGTCCGCCCCGGTGATGGCCGGACGGCGGCGCGGGATGGCGACGCGGCACGGGCGCCGCCTCGATCGAGAGGTCCCACCCCGCCGCGCGGAGGCCGGCCTCGACCTCTTCGACCAGCAGCTCGTGATCCACGGCCCCGGCGACGGTGACCACGAGGTCCTGCGGGCGGTAGTTCGCCCGGTAGTGGGCGTGGACCGCGTCGCGGTCGACGCCGCGGATCGAGGCGGGGCTCCCGCCGATCGGGCGGCCGAGCGGATGATCACCGAAGACCGCCTCGAAGAGCCTCTCCCCCACGACGTCGGCCGGGTCGTCGTCGGCCGCCGCGAGCTCCTCGAGGATCACGCCGCGCTCGCTCTCGAACTCCTCCGGGTCCAGGAGCGACGAGGTGACCATGTCGGCGAGCACCGCGACGGCCATCGGCAGGTCGACGTCGCGGATCTTCGCGTAGTAGCAGGTGTACTCCTTGGCGGTGAGCGCGTTGTTCTCCCCGCCGACCTCGTCGAACGCGACCGCGATGTCGAGCGCCGTGCGCGTCGTCGTGCCCTTGAAGAGCAGATGCTCGAGGAAGTGGGTGGATCCGTAGGTCGCCGGCTTCTCGTCGCGCGAGCCGACCGCCACCCAGTACCCGATCGTGGCGCTCTGGGCGCCCGGAACCTGCTCGCTCAGCACCCGCACGCCGCTCGGAAGGATCGTGCGCCGGACGAGCGCGCCCCCTGAGGCCTCCACGGCGAGATCCGCGAGATCGAGAGGGAGCCGCACCGCGCCGTTCACGCCTGCGAGCCTACGTCACGGTCTACTCCCTGAAGTGGGGACGACACCCCTTCACCTTATCTGCGGACAAACAGACAAGTCTGTCTGTCCGCATGCTATCGTCATCACACGGGCCAGCGAGCGGTTCCCCGACCACTCGGCTCTCCGGCGTTGGAACCCCCTGACCGACGTCTCCGAGCGGCGAGACCCGAACTCGCCCCGTGATGCCGTGGCCGTCGTCCCCCCGCGACGGCCACGGCCACGATCTTCGCCAGGATGGAAGCAGAACCCGACATGACCAGCCCGATCGAGATCCCGGTCCCCGACCCCGGGCCCCCCCTCGCGCCCGCCAAGCTGCGCATCCTCGAGACCGCGGATCGGCTCTTCTACGACGAGGGCATCCGCACGGTCGGCGTCGACCGGCTCATCGCCGCCGCTCACGTCACCAAGGCCACGTTCTACAAGCACTACGGCTCGAAGGAGCGCCTGGTCGTCGCGTACGTCGAGTACCGTCACCGGGCCGTCGCCGAGCGGATGGCCGAGATCGCCCACGAGTCCGGCGACCCCGCCGCGATCCTGCGCACGCTGCGCGACGCGATCGTCGCCGCGATCGAGACGCCGCAGTTCCGCGGCGACGCGTTCGCGAACGCCGCGGCCGAGTTCCCCGACCACGACCACCCGGTCCGCCGCGCGATCGAGGACCACCGCGACTGGTACCTGGGCGTGCTCGAGGACCTGCTGCGGCGGATGGGCGTGCCACTGCCCGGCGACATCGCCGACGATCTCATGCTCGCGCGCGACGGCGCGATGAGCGGCGGCTACGTGGGCGACCCGATCGCGGTCACCACGTCGCTGCGGCGCGCGTTCGACCGCGTGCTGGGCGACGCCGCCACGGCCTGACCCCGTGAGCGGCCGCCCTCGCCTGACAGCGACCTGGATGCGAACCCGGCGAGGGGGCGCCTCCCGCTACGGTGAGTCCGCCGCGACGCCGGATCGCGGTCGAACAGGAGCCGCGCCGTGATCACCATCGCCCTGCCCGCCATCAACCTGCTCTTCGTCCTGGGCATCGTGGGCGGCGTGCTGGCGATCATCGACGCGATCGTCCGGATCCGCGCCCGTTCCGCGGTGATCGGCATCATCCAGCTCATCGCGGCCGTGCTCTTCACGCTCTCGCTCTTCGTGGCCGGTGTCCCGTTCGGGCCCGCGATCCTCGCGGTGGCGACGCTCATCCTGCTCGTGCTCGGACTCGCCGTCCGCGGCGGCCGGGCGCGCGGGGGCGCCGCACTCACGGTCATCGCGATCGTCCTGCTGATCGCCTACCTGCTGTTCGGCGGGGGCCTCAAGATCGCCGGGATCAACGCCTGAGGTCGCTCAGGCGAAGGGCTGCGACGCCCGGTCCAGCATCCCCAGCTGGCGCCGGGTGAGACGAAGTCGCGTCGCCGAGACGAGATCGATCACCTCGTCCGTGGTGGACGCGCTCGCGACGGGCGCGACGACGTCCGGCCGGCTGAGGAGCCACGCCATGGCGACGGCCGCCATCGTCGCATCCGCCTCGGTCGCGATCTGGTCGACGGCGCTCAGGACCTCGTGCTCCGCCCGCGCGGAGCCACGGCCGAGCAGACGACGCCGGGCCGCGGGCGCCGATCCGGCGAGAACTCCTCCCGCGAGCGAATAACGCGGCATCACCGCCAGCCGCTGCGCCGCCGCGATCGGTGCGATCCCCTGCTCCCAGTCACGTCGATGGAGCAGGTTGTAGACCGGCTGGACCGCGAGCATCGGGGCGACTCCGAGCTGCGCGCAGGCGATGCGGGCCTCGATCAGGCGCATGCCGGGGTGCGCTGCGACGCCGAACCCGAGCACCGATCCCGCGCGGATCAGCTCATCGACCGCGAGCAGCGTCTCCTCGAAGTCGGTCTCCGGGTCGTCCACGTGGAGCACCAGCAGATCGAGGCGGTCGGTGCGGAGCCGGCGCAGCGAGTCGTGCACCGCTGCCGTGATGGCGCGCGCTCCCACGCCCGGGTGGTCGGCGCCCGTGCCGACCTTCGTGGCGACGACCATGCGGTCGCGGGCACGGCGCGAGCGCATCCAGTTGCCGAGGATGATCTCGCTGCGACCGCCGGCGTAGGCGTCCGCGGTGTCGATCAGGTCGCCGCCTGCCGCGAGGAACGCGTCGAGCACGGCATCGGACCCGGCCGCATCGAGGGTCCACCCGAACGGTCGACCGCTCAGGCCGACCGGCAGGACACGGCGGCCCTCGAGCCCGAGCGGGCGCCGCTCGGCGGGGACCGGGTCCACGATCGTGGCCGTCTGCGCGGTGGTGGGCACGGAGAGCGGCGTGCGGACGGACACCGTGTGCGCCGTCTCGGTCATGGCTCGCCTCCTTGATTCGAAGGTACCGGGCGTGGTAAGGCGAGGCCCTTTGTGTCGCCGGATCGTTATCGGCTAGTTATCGAGAAAACATCGCGTCCCTCGTCCGGGGGTCGCGACCGTCGGTCCGCGCTCGCTGAGCACTCGCCCAGAGCGCGCCCAGACTCACCCCGACCCTCTGGCGACCCGACGCGGCGCGTCGTAGTTTCGCCTCAGCGACGTCGTCCACAGCGCACGGCGGAGCACCACCCGCCGTCCCTTCCGCAGACGTTGGACGGCCTCAGAAGGGGAACGGCCCCGCGAACTCGTCGCGGGGCCGCCCCTTCGCCCATTCGTTCGGGTCTCGCCGCACCGCCGGAGCCGGCGACTCGACCCGCGCGGATCAGCCCTCGGCGGGCTCCAGCGGACCCTCGCTGTGCGCGGCGGAGCCGTCGGTGTCGGCGGACTCGGCCTCGTCGATCACCGGGGCGAGCGAGAGCTTGCCGCGGTCGTCGATCTTGGTGATCTCCACCTGGATCTTCTGGCCGACGCCGAGGACGTCCTCGACGTTCTCGACCCGCTTGCCCCCGGCGAGCTTGCGCACCTCGGAGATGTGCAGCAGGCCGTCCTTGCCCGGGAGCAGGGAGACGAACGCCCCGAACGTCGCCAGCTTCACGACCGTGCCGAGGTAGCGCTCGCCCACCTCGGGCTGCAACGGGTTGCCGATCGCGAGCACCTGGGCGCGCGCGGCCTCGGCCGACGGCCCGTCGACGGCGCCGATGTAGACGGTGCCGTCCTCCTCGATGGAGATGTCGGCGGCGGTCTCGTCCTGGATCGCGTTGATCGTCTTGCCCTTGGGGCCGATCAGCTCGCCGATCTTGTCGACCGGGATGTTGACCGAGATCACGCGCGGCGCGGTCGGGGCCATCTCGTCCGGGCCGTCGATCGCCTGGTTGATGACCGCCAGGATCGCGGTGCGCGCCTCCTTGGCCTGCTTCAGCGCGCCGTCGAGCACGCTCGAGGGCAGACCGGCCAGCTTCGTGTCGAGCTGGATCGCGGTGACGAACTCCGACGTGCCGGCGACCTTGAAGTCCATGTCGCCGAGCGCGTCCTCCGCGCCGAGGATGTCGGTGAGGGCCGCGTAGCGCGTCTCACCGTCGACCTCGTCCGAGATCAGGCCCATCGCGATGCCGGCGACCGGCGCCTTGAGCGGCACACCGGCGTTGAGCAGCGACAGCGTCGACGCGCAGACCGAGCCCATCGAGGTGGAGCCGTTCGAGCCGAGGGCCTCGGAGACCTGACGGATCGCGTAAGGGAACTCCTCGCGCGGCGGCAGCACCGGCACGAGCGCGCGCTCGGCGAGGAAGCCGTGCCCGATCTCGCGACGCTTCGGCGACCCGACGCGACCGGTCTCACCGGTCGAGTAGGGCGGGAAGTTGTAGTGGTGCATGTAGCGCTTCTTGGTGACCGGGCTCAGCGAGTCGATCTGCTGCTCCATCTTGAGCATGTTCAGCGTGGTGACGCCCAGGATCTGGGTCTCGCCGCGCTGGAAGATCGCCGATCCGTGCACGCGCGGGATGACCTGGACCTCGGCGTCGAGCGCGCGGATGTCGGTCAGGCCGCGGCCGTCGATGCGGACGCCTTCGGTGAGGACGCGAGTGCGCATCACGATCTTCGACACCGACTTGTAGGCGGCGCTCACCTGGCCGACGACCTCGGGCGAGAGCGAGCCGGCGTCGACGCGCTCCTGGATCGTCGCCTTGACGCGCTCCTTGAGCGCGTCGTCGGCGTTCTGGCGCTCGAGCTTGTCGGCGATCCGGTAGACGTCCTTGAGCTCGTCATAGGCGAGCTCGGCGACCGCGTTGTAGGCCTCGTCGGTGTACGGCGGGAACAGCGGGAACTGCTGGATCTCCTTCGCCGACTGGGCGGCGAGCTGCTCCTGGGCCTTGGCGAGCTGGGCGAGGAACGGCTTCGCCGCCTCGAGACCCTGGGCCACGACGGCCTCGTCGGGCTTGACGGCGCCGGAGCGGATGAGCTCCCAGCTGCCCTCGGTCGCCTCCGCCTCGACCATCATGATCGCCACGTCCTCGTTCCCGTCCTTGTCGGTGACGAGGCGGCCGGCGACGGTGAGGTCGAACACGGCCTCGGCGAGCTGGCTGGCCTTCGGGAACGCGATCCACTGGTCGCCCGCGCCGTTGCCCGGCATGAGCGCCAGGCGCACGCCCGCGACCGGGCCGTAGAACGGCAGGCCGGAGATCTGGGTCGACGCGCTCGCGGCGTTGATGGCGAGGGCGTCGTAGAACTCGTCGGGCGCGATCGAGAGGACCGTGATGACGATCTGGACCTCGTTGCGCAGTCCCTCGACGAAGGTCGGGCGCAGCGGCCGGTCGATGAGGCGGCAGACCAGGATCGCCTCCGTCGAGGGGCGACCCTCGCGACGGAAGAACGAGCCGGGGATCTTGCCGGCGGCGTACGACCGCTCCTCGACGTCCACCGTCAGCGGGAAGAAGTCGAATCCGTCGCGCGGGTGCTTGCCCGCGCTGGTGGCGCTGAGGATCATCGTGTCCTCGTCGAGGTACGCGGCGACCGCGCCCTGCGCCTGCTGCGCGAGCCGGCCGGTCTCGAACCGGACGGTGCGCTTGCCGAACTTGCCGTTGTCGAGAACGGCCTCGGCGAACTTGATCTCGGGACCCTCCATAAAGGGTTCACTCCAATTGTGCTCTGGGAGCAGGAGCGGGCAGGAAGGGCCGCGCCCCGCGCAGCTGCGCGGGGCAAACCGGGCTGCTCTGGCCAACAGTAGAAATGATCCGAATCGCGCTGCAGAACTGAGGGATTCGGCGCATCACCACCGGTGACCAGCTTCGTGCCGGCCTGCTCCGGGTGTGCGACCGCCTGTCGACGGTCGATTCAGTCTATCCGGAGTTCCCGTCGGGTGGCGAGGAGCGCTGCGGGGCGTGTCAGCACGAGGAGGCCGGCAGGGCGCCGGCCTGCACCTCGCGGAACCAGCTCGCCACCTGGCCGCCGGCCGCGAGCGCGACCACGCCATGACCGTCCTCCGGCAGCCGCAGGTAGCGCACGTGCTCCCCCGCCGCGCACAGGCGACCGACGAACGCGGTGGTGACGGCGGGGTCCACCAGCTCGTCCTCAGCCCCTGGGCCACGAGGATCGGCACCCCGATCGGCACCCCGCCCGGGGTGTTCTCGGCGAGGAGCGACGCCCACGGCTCGGTGGAGCCCGGGTCCGCCGTCGTGTACCCGCCGACGAGCGGCCGCGCGATGCTGTGGATCGCGCCGACCTGGCTGAGGAGGCAGAGGCGCGTCATCGACGGCGTGGCCGCGATCCCCTCCGCGGTGAGGATCCCGTCGAGCGGCACGTCGTACGCGGCCGCATAGGCGCTGTAGGCGTAGGAGCCGATCGCCACGCCCGACAGATCGTCGAGATGGTCCCGCAGGAGTGCGGCGAGATCGCTCGCCGGCGCGGCGACCGCGAGCGCGCGGAGCCGGAGCTCCGGGGCGTAGGCGCGCTGCTCCTGCGCCGCGAAGAGAGCCGCCTGGCCGCCCTGCGAATGCCCCCAGAGCAGCAGGTCGGTTCCCGCCTCCGACCCGATGAGATTCCGCGCCGCGCGCGCCGCGTCGAGCACGCTGCGACCCTCCGCCCGCCCGATCAGATAGCTCGACGGGTTCGCGACGCCGAGGCCCGGGTAGTCGGCCGCCGCGACGACGTCGCCGGCGGCGAGGAACCCGTGCAGGCCCGGGATGAGCGATGTCCCCCCGATCGTGCGGGACGGCGCGCACACCGGAGCGACCCCGGTCGTCGGATGCGCCCACGACACGATCGCCCGGCCGCTCGGCGGCGACGGCGCCGTCGGCATCACGACGATCCCGCTCACGACGATGTCGCGGTCGTCCTGGTCGGTCGAGTGGTAGAGGATGCGCCAGGCCCGGCTCCCGGCGGGCGGCCCGACGAGCGCCTGCGAGCGGACGATCTCCCCCGGCCGGCCGGGAGCGACGGAGCCGACGTCGTAGAACGCCGCGGAGTCCCCATCCTGCTGCCAGCGCCCCGCGATCCCGCGCACGGCGTCGATCGGGGCGCAGCCGGCGAGGAGCGCGCCGAGAGCGCCGAGAGCGAACAGCGCCAGGGCGATCCGGCGGGCGGACATGGCCGGAGCCTAGCCTGGAGGGCATGGCGACTGTGGAGCTGACCGAGGACACCTTCGAGAGCACCGTGCTGGGCGACGGCATCGTGCTCGTCGACTTCTGGGCCGACTGGTGCGGCCCGTGCAAGGCGTTCGCCCCGATCTACGACGGCGCCTCGGAGGACAACGCCGACATCGTGTTCGGCAAGGTCGACACCGAGGCCCAGCCGAATCTGGCGGGCGCGCTCGGCATCCAGGCGATCCCGACCCTCATGATCTTCCGCGACGGCATCGGCGTGTTCGCCCAGGCCGGCGCGCTGCCGAAGCCCGCTCTCGACGACGTGATCGCGCAGGCGCGCGCTCTCGACATGAACGCGATCCGCGAGGAGATCGCGCAGCAGCAGGCCGCGCAGGACGACACCCCGGCCGAGTAGCCGGGGTCAGGTCAGCTTCGAGCGGACCTCGCCCATCAGCAGCTGCACGCGCAGCTGCCCCCGCTTGCGCACGATCTCGACCGGGATCCGGGCCGCGCCGAACGCGTCATCGAGGCGCCGCAGGTTCTCGTCGACGACCGACTCGAGGCCGCGCGGCACCATCCCTACCGGGCCGCTCACCCGGCGCCCCGTGAACAGGCGCACCACGATGGGCGCGTCGTCGCGGTCCTGCGCCTGGGTCCGCGGCGAGATGGCGGTCTCGATCTGGTCGCCGGCCTGGTCGAGCACGGTCTGCAGCTCGTCCTGGCACGCGTCGCTGCCCGCGAGGGTCAGGCGGATGCGCTTGTTGCGCGCCAGCAGGCCGTACGCGTAGTCGTTCAGCTTGCCGGCGCCGCGGTCGTTGCGCTCGAGCTCGGCGTCGGTGTCGTATCCGATGCTCATCAGAATCCCTCCGCGTTCCGCGGCGCGTACGGCTCGGCGAGGCGCCGTAGCTGCTCGTCGCTCAGCTCCAGGTCGACGGCGGCGATCGCATCGTCGAGCTGGCCGGGCTTCGTCGCCCCGACGATCGGAGCCGTGACGGCCGGCTGGTGCAGCACCCACGCGTAGGCGACCTGGGCGCGGGTGACGCCGCGCTCCTCCGCGATCTCGCCCACGGCCTCCACGATCCGGCGATCGCTCTCGACCTGCTGCCGGTAGAGGCGTGCGCTCACCTGATCGGTCTGCGAACGATCCGTCTCCTCGCCCCATGGCCGCGCGAGCCGGCCGCGCGCGATCGGGCTCCACGGGATGACGCCGACGCCCTGGTCGACGCAATAAGGGTGCATCTCGCGCTCCTCCTCGCGGTAGAGCAACGAGTACTGGTCCTGCATCGAGACGAAGCGCGTCCAGCCGTTCAGGTCGGCGACGTGCTGCGCCTGCGCGAACTGCCACGTCCACATCGACGAGGCGCCGATGTAGCGGGCCTTGCCGGCGCGCACGACGTCGTGGAGCGCCTCCATCGTCTCCTCGATCGGCACCTCCGGATCCCAGCGGTGGATCTGGTAGAGGTCGACGTAGTCGGTGCCGAGCCGGCGCAGGCTGTCGTCGATCGCGGTGAGGATCGCGGCGCGGCTGAGGCCGCCGCCCTTCGGCCCGTCGAACATGCGCCCGTGCACCTTGGTGGCGAGGACGTACTCGTCGCGCTTCGCGATCTCGCCCATGAGGATCCGGAGGAACTCCTCGCTGGACCCCAGCGAGTAGACGTTCGCGGTGTCGAAGGTGGTGATCCCCGCTTCCCACGCTCTCCGATAGAACGGCCGCGACTCGTCGAGCCCCAGCGTCCACGCGTGACCGCCGCGCGACGAGTCGCCGTAGCTCATGCAGCCGAGGATGATGCGGGAGACCAGCAGCCCGCTGCCGCCGAGTCGGAGTTGCTCCATGCTCCGACTCTAGGACGCACTCCGACGGTGGTTCAGCGCAGGTGCTCCGCGAGGAACGCGGTCGCGCGTCGCCAGGCGTCGTCGGCATCGGCCGCGTTGTAGGAGTGCGGGTTGGTGTCGTTGAAGAACGCGTGACCGGAGTCGGGGTACACGTGGTCGGGGAAGTCGACGCCGGCGTCGGCGAACGCGCGCTCCACGCCCGGCAGGGCCTCGATGAGCCGTTCGTCGTGCTGACCGTAGAGCGCGAGCACGGGGGCCTGGATGCGGGCGATGTCCTCCGCGGACGGAGCGCTGCCGTAGAACGGGACGGCCGCGCGCACGCGCGGGTCGGCCGCCGCCAGTGCGAACGAGTAGGTGCCGCCGAAGCAGAACCCGAGCACGCCGATGCGTCCGTCGACGCCGGGCTCGGTCTCGAGGGCGTCGACCACCTTGACGAGCTTCGCCACCGCGCCCGCGGCGAACTCCGGGTCGCCCATGGCCGAGAACAGCCCGCGCAGGACCGGCTGAACAGCGTTCCGGCGCTCCTCGTCGGGGTCGTTGCGGGCCTCCATCAGCTCCTGCCCGTTGGCCGAGCCGATGATGTCGCCGAGCAGTTCCGGCGCGAGCACGACGTAGCCCTCCCCCGCGAACCGGTCGGCGACGGCCGTGATGTGCGGCACGAGCCCCCAGATCTCCTCGATCAGGATGAGGCCGCCCTTCGGCGGCGCGACGGGCTCGGCGCGGTACGCGGCCACGCCCTCGATGTCGACCATGGTTCCCATGAGCCGCACGCTACTCCGCCGGATCCGAGCGATCGCCGGGTGGCGGAGGCCGACCGGGCTACGCCTGCGAGATCCGCACGTGGTTGCCCGACGGATCGCGGAAGGCGCAGTCGCGCGGGCCCCACGGCTGGTCGGACGGCTCCTGCATGACCTCGGCCCCGGTCGCGGCGACGCGCTCGAAGGTCGCGTCGAGATCGTCGGTGCGGAACACGATCGGGCCGGGCAGCATCCCCTTCACGAGCAGCTCCTCGACGGCGTCGCCGTCGTCCTGCGAGCGGCCTGCGTGCGGGTCGCTCAGGACGAGGGCGAAGCCCGGCTGCTCCGGGCTGCCGAGGCCGAGCCACCGGTGGTCGCCCGAGGCCACGTCGCTGACGACGTCGAGCCCGAGGCCGTCGCGGTAGAAGGGAAGGGCCTCGTCGACGTCGCGGACGGTGACGTTGACGTACTGGACTGCGATCCTCATCCGGTCAGGCTACGAGCGCGCGAGCGCAGATCCTTCTCCGATCCTGCTGGACGCGCCGACGTAGGGCGGGCGGCCGAGGATCCGCGCGAAGCACTCCGGCATCGCCTCGATGGCCGCGTGCTCCCGGGCCCGGTACGCGCTCGGCGACTCGCCCACGATCCGCGTGAACGTGGAGCTGAACGAGCCGAGCGAGGTCGCCCCGACGGCCATGCAGGCGTCGGTGACGCTCATCCCGCCGCGGAGCAGCGCCATCGACCGCTCGATCCGCCGGGTCATGAGGTAGCCGTAGGGCGTCTCGCCGTAGGCGGCGCGGAACTGCCGGGAGAAGTGCGCGGGCGACATGTACGCCGCCGCCGCCATCGCCGCGACGTCGAGCGGGCGGGCGTACTCGCGATCCATCAGGTCGCGCGCCCGTCGAAGGCCCGTGAGCTGGGCCAGCCGGTCCGGGGTCATGCCCCGAGGGTAGCGATCCCTCAGACCCGCTCGGCGGCGTCGACGGCGAGCGTCTCTTGCGCGGCCGTCACCGCGTGGCCCCTCCGCACGATGTACCCGGTGAGGAAGGCGGCGAGGCCGAGGACCGTGAGGATCGCGCCTCCCACCGGGATGAGCGCCGACTCCCCCGTCGAGAGCGCCACCGCGCCGACGATCGGCGCGACGGCGATCCCGACGTAGAGCGCCGTGCTGAACCACGAGATCGCGACGGACGCGGTGCGCGGATCGACCGCGAGCAGGCGGTGCTGGATCGGGATGACCGACGCGAACGCGGAGACGCCCCAGACGACGAACGCGACCGCGAGCCCGACGACGCTGTGGCCGACGACCGCGATGGCGGCCAGCGCGACGATCTCGAGGGCCATGAACGCGGTGCCGACGCGGCGACTGCCGAAGCGGTCGGTGAGCGGTCCGCTGACGGTGTTGCCGACGATCCCGAACACGCCGTAGATCAGCAGCAGCACCGCGAGCACGACGCCGGTCTGCCCCGTGACGGCCGAGCTGAAGATGAAGACGAGGTTGAAGCCGGCGGCGACGAGCAGCGTGGTCGCGAGCGGGAGCAGGATCCGGCCGTCGCGGAGGATCGCGAATCGGCGGGTGAGCGTGATCGGCTCACCGAGCGGGACCCGGCGCACCACGAGCGCCAGGGCAGCACCGATGACGAGGGTGAGCGCGGCGACCCCGAGCATGGGGACCCGCCAGGTGCTGACCGAGGCGATGGCCGTGCCGAGCGGTGCGCCGACCGCGCTCGCTGCCGTGAACCCGATGCCCACGACCGCGATCGCCTGACCGCGGCGCGCGGGCGGTGTGATGGAGGCTCCCGCTGCGGTCGCGGTGGGGACGACGGCCGCGCCGCCGAGGGAGGCGATGACCCGCCCGGCGGTGAAGACCGCGAAGTCGGGGGCGAGCGCCGCGACCACGACGCCGACGGCGAAGGCCGCGAGACCCGCCGTCATGAGGACGGTGCGGGACAGCCGGGGCAGCAGGACGGCGACGGCGGGCGCGAGCACCGCGACGAGGATCGAGTACACGGTGATCGTGTAACCGACGTCCGTGGCGGGCACGCGCAGGTCGCGCGCGATCTGCGGGAGCACGCCGGCGATGATGAAGCTGTTGGTCCCGATGAGGAACAGCGCGAAGGCGAGCACCATCCAGCGGACGGCGAGGCCGGCACGCGAGTACGATGGTTCGATGGACGTCATACCGTCCACTGTAGCGCAATGGTTCGATGCATATCGAACCATTGGGGAGGGAGTCCGGCGTGGCCGACGCGGTCCATCACGGTGCCCTGCCCGAGCCCCCCGCCGCGGAGGACATGGTGCTCACCGACGTCCTCGGCGCGATGGCCGACCCCAACCGGCTCTCGATGCTCCAGCGCCTCGTCGACGGCGACTGGCACTCATGCGCCGTCGAGAGCTGGGGGCTCGATCTTCAGAAGTCGACGGTCTCGCACCACCTGCGCACGCTGCGCGAGGCCGGGCTCGTCGAGTACCGGATGCGCGGTCGCGGCAAGGACGCACGACTGCGCCGCGATGTCGTCGACTCGCGCTTCCCCGGTCTGCTCGCCGGGGTCCTCGGCGAGCAGACGAACGCCTAGCGCGGGTTCGCCGCGAGGTGCTTGGCGAGGTCGGCGATGAACTCGAACGGCACCTCCTTGCGGTACGGGAACTGGACACCGTCGTCGACGCGGTAGTCCTCCGCCTCGCGGGCGAGCGCCGGCGGCAGCTGGCCGCGGGTCTGCACGGTGACGTGCTTCTTCGCGGCGACCCACGAGATCACCGGGCTGCCGTCGACCATGAGGGTCGGCATGCCGAGCGCCATCGTCTCGACGCCGTTCGGCACGGCCTGGCGCAGCGTCTCACGCAGGCGCAGCAGCAGCACCCGGACCTCGGGCGGGTAGCCGCCGATGTACTCCTCGACGGTGGATGCGACGGCCATGCATCGAGAATATCGCTCCGCCGGCATACCGCCGGCACGAGGTAAGGTGACCCTCAACCCGAGCCACCCCGGCCCGACCCGACCCAGGGAGCCGTCGTGACCGTGATCCCGTTCTCGCAGCTCGTGCGCGAGCGCACCCGCGCCGCGCACGAGTCGGCGGAGTCCTCGCCGTTCATCACCGAGCTCCTCGGCGGGGACGGCACCCGCGAGCACTACGTGGCGCTGATGACGCAGCAGTACTTCGTGTACCAGGCCCTCGAGGCGGTCGCCGACGTCATGATGTCGGATCCGGCGATCGCCGCGTTCGCGCATCCGGCCCTCACGCGCATGCCCGCGATCGAGGCCGACCTCGAGTACCTCATCGGACCGGACTGGTTCGACGTGGTGGCGCCGCTCGACGCGACGCGCGCCTACGTCGACCGCATCTACGCGATCTCCGGATGGGCGGGCGGCTTCGTCGCGCACCACTACACCCGCTACCTCGGCGACCTGTCGGGCGGCCAGGTGATCCGGACGCTGCTGCAGCGCCGCTTCGGCTTCGAGACGAACGGGGTGGGCTTCTACCTGTTCGCCGGGATCGCGAAGCCGAAGGACTTCAAGGACACCTACCGCGCGCAGCTCGACGCGGTCTCGTGGGACGACGCGGAGCGCGAGCGCGTCCTCGTCGAGGTCAACCGCGCGTTCGAGCTCAACCGCGGCGTGTTCCGCGACCTCGCGACGGCGACCGCCGCGGCCTGAGCGAGTCGAACAGGCCGCTCTGGGGCCGTATCGAGAACCGCACCGTCGCGCCGAGCCTCAGTACGCGATCCGCCCGAACCGATCGTGGAACTCCCCAGTCGGCCCGTCCGGTCCGATCGTCGCGAGCGCGACGGTCGCATCGGTCCCCTCGGTGACCGTCTGGTGGCCGGCATGGCCGTTGAAGTCGGTGTCGGTGTAGCCGGGGTCGCTGACGTTGACGCGCATTCCGGGCAGGTTCTTCGCGTACTGCACCGTCAACGTGATCACCGCCGTCTTCGACGACGCGTACGGGACGCTCGGTACCGGGAACTCGTCGCGCCCGGGCGTGGTGAGCCAGCGCGGCCAGCCCACCCCCGAGGCGACGTTGACGATGACGGGGTTGGCCGACCGGCGCAGGAGCGGCAGCGCCGCCTGCGTCACCCGCACGAGCCCGAGCACGTTCACCTCGAACGTCGCGGCGAGATCGTCGGCGGTGAGGTCGTCGATGGCGACGAGCGGGCCGAGGACGCCCGCGTTGTTGACGAGCACATCCAGCTCCGGGAGTGCGGCAATCGCGGCGTCCACGCCGGCCTGGTCCGTGACGTCGAGCGCCATCGGGATGGCGCCAAGCTCGCGGGCGGCATCGCCCGCGGCCGGATCGCGCATCCCGGCGTAGACGGTGTGGCCGGCCTCCACGAGGCGGCGGGCGGTCTCGAGCCCGAGGCTGCGGTTCGCCCCGGTGATGAGTGTCGTGGTCATGCCCCCACCCTCCGCCGGGGCCGCCGGCGCACCCAGGCACCACTCAACGGTGGGACCGCCGGTACCACCCACGCCCGCGCCGACGGGGGCACGATGGTCGGGTGACCGAGTTCGCGAGCGCCCTCAAGTCGTGGCGCGAGCGCGTCACCCCGGAGGAGGCCGGGCTCCCCGCCGGGGCCGGTCGACGCACACCCGGGCTCCGGCGCGAGGAGCTCGCGGCGCTCGCCGGCGTGAGCGTCGACTACATCGTCCGGCTCGAACAGGGCCGCGCGACCAATCCGTCGCCGCAGCTGCTCGGCGCGCTCGCCCGCGCGCTGCGGCTCACCGACGAGGAGCGCGACCATCTCTACCGGGTGGCGGGCGCGGCTCCGCCCGCGGCGGGTCTGGTGCCGCGGCACATCACGCCGGGGGTGCAGCGGATGGTCGACCGGCTCGGCGACGTTCCGCTCGCCGTCTTCACGGCGACCTTCGACATCCTGCTCTGGAATCCGCTCTGGGCCGCGATCTCGGGCGAGGTCCCGCGCACCACCGGACTCGAACGGAATCTCGTGTGGCGGCACTTCATGGTCGGCAGCGGTCCGATGGATTTCGACGACCAGCACGCCGAGGACTTCGCCTCCGACCTCGTGGCCGAGCTGCGCGCCGCCGTCGGGCGCTACCCCGGGGATCCCGTGCTCGCCCAGCTCGTCGCTCGGCTCCGCGCCGGATCGCCGGAGTTCGAGCGCCGCTGGGCCGTCGCCCGGATCGCGCATCATCGCGCGAGCCGCAAGACGGCCGTCGCCACGGCGGTCGGCCCGATCACCGTCGACTGCGACGTGCTGTCGGTGCCGGGGGGCGACCTGCGGATCGTCGTCTACACGACCGCGCCGGGGTCGGAGGACGCCTCCCGCCTCGACCTGCTGCGGGTCGCCGGCGTGCCGTCGCTCGCCTGACGCGGAGACGCTCCGATCCGGGTCAGTCCCGCCCCGCGCGCCAGGCGCGGCGGATCACCGGCCAGAACCGCCGGATCCACGGCCACAGGTAGCTCCCGAGCAGCACGACGACGCCGAGCATCAGCACCCCGCGGAAGAGGATCCGGAACGGCCCGAGCATCGGCGTGAACGACGCCAACGCGAGCAGCACGAGCACGACGAGGATCGCGGTGCGCGCGACGCTGACGCGGCGGAGGCTGCTGCGTCGCTGGTCGCTCACCCGACGAGCGTACGGCCCGCCGCCGTCCCGCGCCCGCCCGCCGTCCCGCACCCGCGGTGCGTGTGCACAAAGGCCCTGTCGTCGGCAGGCTGCACAGGGCTTTTGTGTCGAATGTGGGGAAGGAACTGGGGCCGGGAACGACGAACGGGCCGCCCTCCCGGAGGAGGACGGCCCGTCGCAAGAAGTTCGCGGTGTCGTCGACTAGCGGCGAAGACCCAGTCGCTCGATCAGCGAGCGGTAGCGCTCGATGTCGATGTCCTGCAGGTAGCCCAGCAGGCGGCGACGCTGGCCCACGAGGAGCAGCAGACCACGACGCGAGTGATGGTCGTGCTTGTGCTCCTTGAGGTGCTCGGTCAGGTCCTTGATGCGCTTCGTGAGCATCGCGACCTGGACCTCGGGGGAACCCGTGTCGCCCGGCGTGGTCGCGTACTCGTCGATGATCGCCTTCTTGGTCTCACTGTCGAGTGCCATAGATGGGATCCCCTTCCTCTCGTTGCGCGGTGCGCGCTCCCCGATGGAGCGGCTCTCTGTCTCCGCGGCCGTCGTGACGGCAACCTTCAGAGGTTAGCAGAGCGCGGCGCACCCGGTCAGACCAGCCGCATCTCCCCCGTGCGCGTCCGGGCAGCGCGCCGCCGCCGCACGGCGGCCGGCCACGTGATGACCAGCCCCGCCACCAGCCCGAGCACCGTGCCGATCGAGTTGGAGACGAGATCCCGCACGTCCGAGACGCGCCCCGGGATGAACAGCTGGGCCGTCTCGATGCCGAGGCTGAGCAGCGGTCCCGCGAGCAGCGCGATCCACCAGCGGCGTCGCCCCAGGAGCAGCAGGAGGAAGAGCCCGAGCGGCGCGAACATCGCGACGTTGGCCGCGAACTCGATGTCGGAATAGCGGATCCAGGCGAGCGAGGGGTGCTCGCGCAGGATCCCCAGCAGCTGCCAGATCCCGGCGGCGTGGACCACCCCGGTCGGCTGCGGCCCGAGGGTCATCCAGGCGACGCCGCCGAGGTAGAGCACCGTCAGGGCGGTCAGGAGCGGATGCTGCCGGATCATGCCCCCACTCTCGCCGACCGACCATATCGCCGCCGTATGAGGAGCCGTCCGCGGGCTGAGAGCGCGCTGGCAGTCGCCTCCGACCGGAGCCCCCGAGGAGCAACGTCGGAGCCGGAGGGATCTTCGACGATGACGAGCACCAGCACATCCACCCGCGGCGGGAGCGCCGCCCAGCCCAAGCTGAAGCGCGACATCGGGGCCCTCGGGCTCCTCTTCGCGAGCATCGGCTGGATCATCGGATCCGGCTGGCTGTTCGGCGCGTTCAACGCGTCGAGGATCGCCGGGCCGGCAGCGATCTTCTCGTGGCTGATCGGCGGGATCCTGATCATGCTGCTGGCGCTGACGTATGCCGAGCTCGGGCCGATGTTCCCCATCTCGGGCGGCGTCATCCGGTATCCGCATCTCGTCTGGGGGCAGTTCACGAGCTTCTCGCTCGGGTTCGTGACCTGGGTGGCGACCGTGACGGTGCCGGCGATCGAGACGGAGGGCGCGCTCACCTATGCGACCCGGTTCTTCCCGTTCACGGAGGCGGCGAAGGCCGGCGGCGAGGTGCAGCACGTCCTCACGCCGCTCGGCTACGCGACCGCCGTTCTGCTGCTCGCGGTGTTCGTACTGCTCAACTACTTCGGCGTGAAGCTCTTCGCGCAGATCAACAACGTGCTGGTCTGGTGGAAGCTCGGCATCATCGTCCTCGTCATCGCGGTGTTCATCATCACGGCGCTCGGCACGACGTCGATGGGCAGCCCCGCCAACTTCACGAGCCACGGCTTCGCGCCCGGCGGGGTCCCGGGCGTGTTCATCGCCATCTCGACGGCGGGCATCGTGTTCTCGTTCGTCGGATTCCGGCAAGGCATCGAGCTCGCCGGGGAGTCGCGCAACCCCAAGCGCAACATCCCGCTCGCCGTGATCGGCTCCGTCGGCATCACGGCCCTGATCTACGCGGGCCTGCAGGTCGCCTTCACGCTGGGGGTGCCGGCGAAGCTGCTGGGATCCGGCGGGTGGGAGAAGCTGAGCTTCACGAACGACGCCGGGCCGCTGGCGGCGATCGCGACGCTCGCCGGACTCGGTTGGCTCGCCTTCATCCTCTACATCGACGCGATCGTCTCCCCCGCCGACACCGGGCTCATCACCACCGCGGTCTCGTCGCGGGTGAGCTACGCGCTCGCCAAGAACGGCAACGCGCCCGCCGCCCTCGGCCGGATCAACACGCACGGCGTCCCGTGGGTCGGGCTGGTCGTGACGCTCGTGGCGGGACTCATCGTGCTCCTGCCGTTCCCGAGCTGGCAGCAGCTCGTCGGATTCATCACGAGCGCGACCGTCATCTCGTTCGGCGTCGGACCGCTCGCGGTCGGCGTCCTGCGACGCGTGGAGCCGGAGCGCGAGCGCCCCTTCAAGCTCCCGTTCGGCGACGTGATCCCGCTGCTCGGCTTCTACGCGTCGAACATGATCGTCTACTGGGCCGGGTGGACCACGAACTCGAAGCTGTTCGCCACGATCCTGATCGGCTACGTCCTGCTCCTGATCTTCCAGCTCGTCGGCCGGGCCCGCGGCACGCGGCAGAAGCTCGACTTCCGCGAGGGCGCCGTCTGGCTGCTCCCCTGGTTCACCGCGATGGCGCTCATCAGCTGGCTCTGCGATCCGGAGACGCACCCGGAACTGTTCGGCTGGGTCTTCCTGATCAACGCGGTCGTGACCGTGGTGATCTACGTCCTCGCGATGCGGTTCCGGCTCTCCAAGAAGCGCACCGACGAGCACATCCGCGACGCGGAGGACGAGAGCGCGGAGGAGGAGAAGAAGGAGACCGCCCCGACACGCTCGGCGTGATCACGGCGGGCCCCGACAGCTCCCACAGCCGACGGCTGGCACACTGAGCGCATGATCGCCGCACGCCTTCTCGACGTGCTGCTCGTCCTGCTGCTCCTCGTCTACCTCGGCGAGGGGATCCGCAACGGCTTCGTGCGGAGCGCCAGCGCGATCCTCGGCGTCGTCGCCGGCGGAGTCGTCGCGTTCTTCCTCATCCCGGTGCTCGCGACGATCGTGCCCGACCCGTTCTGGCGCACCTTCGTGATCGTCGCGGCGGCGGGCGTGCTGCTGCTCGGCGGGCACGGCCTCGGCGCGCTCGTCGGCCGCTCGCTGCGACGACGACGCACGGGCCTGAATCCGATCGACCGGTTCTTCGGCGGTGTCGCCAATCTCGTGGTCGCGGCGCTGGTCATCGGCACGATCGGCAGCGGGATCGGCGGCCTCGGCATCCCCGTCCTCTCGAGCGCCGCCGGCAACTCCTGGGTGCTGAAGGCGATCTCGGCCGCGACGCCGGACCCGCTGGAGGCCGCGCTCGCGCAGCTCCGCTCGACCGTGCTCTCGGAGGGCCTGCCCACCCTCGATCTCGGCGGTCCGACGCCGACCGCGCCGCCCACCGGCCCCACCGACACGCAGGCGCTCCAGCGCTCGGCCGAGTCGGTCGTCCGGATCAGCGGCACCGCCTACGCCTGCGGCCAGAACCAGTCGGGCTCCGGCTTCGTCGTGACGAACGGTCGGGTCGTCACCAACGCCCACGTCGTGGCCGGGGTCTCCCAGCCCGTCGTGGAGGCCCCGAACGGGCAGGCGCTCGAGGCGCGGATCGTGTTCTTCGACCCCGAGAAGGACCTCGCGGTGCTCGCCGTCCCGGGCCTCCAGGTCGCGCCGATCGCGATGGGCGACACGCTCGACGCCGGGACGGACGCCGTCGTCGACGGCTATCCGTTCGGCGGCCCCTTCACGACCGGCTCGGCCAAGGTGCTCGCCGTCACGCGGTCGAGCGTCGACGACATCTACGACCGCGACCGCGTGGTCCGCGAGATCTACTCCCTCAACGCGACCGTGGAGCCGGGCAACTCGGGTGGTCCGCTGCTCGCCACCGACGGTCGGATCGCCGGCATCGTCTTCGCGCGGAGCGCCAACCAGTCGAACCTCGGGTACGCCATGACCGACGCGGAGCTCTCGCCGGTCGTGCAGCAGGCCCCCGGGCTGAACGCGACCGTGTCGTCGGGCGCCTGCGTCAAGGGGTGAGTCGGATGCGGATCGAGACCCTGCGCGGCGACATCACCCGGGTGGCGGTGGACGCGATCGTCAACGCGGCGAACTCCTCACTGCTCGGCGGCGGCGGGGTGGACGGCGCGATCCATCGGGCGGGCGGCCCCGAGATCCTGGCGGCATGCTGCGAGCTGCGCGCCACGGTGCTGCCCGACGGCCTCCCGGCCGGCGGAGCCGTCGCCACGACGGCCGGACGGCTGCCGGCGGAGTGGGTGATCCACACGGTCGGCCCGGTGTGGTCACCGCGCGAGGACCGCTCGGCGACCCTCGCCTCCTGCTACCGCGAGTCCCTCCGGGTGAGCGACGAGCTCGGGGCGCAGACCGTCGCGTTTCCGGCGGTCAGCGCCGGCGTCTACGGGTGGCCGATGGACGACGCCGCGCGGATCGCGATCGACACGGTCGCCGGAGCCCGGTCCGACGTCGACCGGGTGGTCTTCGTGCTGTTCGGCGACGCGGCGAAGGACGCGTTCGACACGGCTCTCGCCGCGGTCGACGGCTGATCGACTACAGCGCGCCCAGGTCCATCGCCGCCACGAGCGCGAACGACGCGAACAGCGACAGCAGCACGAGTCCCGCGACCGTCATCGCCACGATCGGCCAGGGGCCGATCCGGGTGCGGCCGTCACGGCGGTGCTGGACCGCCCGGACACCGAAGCGGAGCGTCTGCAGCGCGAGCGCGCCCACCACCAGGAGGTGGAGCGCCTCGAGGAGCAGTGCCGCGGTGATGTACCGCGGCGCGCCCGACACCAGGTAGACGACGCCGAACGTCGCGGCGCCGACCACGATGTTCGCGGCGATCGTGAGGATGCCGAACTGGACGGTGCGCCGGGTCGCCACATCGACCGGAGCCGCCACCCGCTCCGCCGCGAGGGCGGTGCCGCAGGCCGAGCAGAACCGGCTGTTCACGGGCGCCCCCACGCCGCAACGTGCACAACTCGAACGCAGCGGAAGACTGAGAGTCGCTGCGGTCATGTCGGCCATCCTACGGACACCCGAACGGGGGACGGCAACATCCGCAGCCGGATCATCTGCGGTCTCTCAGCGTCCGTCTCTCAGCGTCAGTCTCTCAGCGTCGATCTCCGTGTCGAAGTCTCACGCGGCCGGCCCGGCGATCAGGGTGACCGGGGCCTGGTGCGCGACGCCGCTCGCGTCCGTCCACGAGATCGAGATCTGATCGCCGACGCGGTGCGCCGCGATGGCCGCCTGCAGCCCGGCCGCGTCGCTGACCGCGGTGCCGTCGACCGCGGTGATCACGGAGCCGGCGGCGATGCCCGCCTGCGCCGCCGGCATCCCGTCGATCACGCCCGCGATCGTGGCGCCCCCGGACTGCTGGTCCGATGCCAGCTCGACACCGAGGAACGGCGGCAGGCCGATCATGATCGTGCCGCTCGCGTCGCCGGCGACGATCCGATCCACGACCGCCATCGCGGTCGTGATCGGGATGGCGTAACCGGTGACGTCGCGGCTGCCGGTGGAGGCGGCCGTCGCGATGCCCGCGACCTCGCCCTGGGCGTCGAGCACCGGGCCGCCGGAGTCGCCCGACTGGATGTCGGCGTCGAGCTCCACCAGCCCGCTCAGCGACTTCTGCGCGCCGGTCGACTCGTCGGCGACCTGGATCGTCTGCTGCAGCGCCGCGACGGTGCCGCTCGCGACGACCAGCTCGCCCGTGCCGCCCGCATTGCCGACGTCGGTGACGGTGTCGCCGACGCGGAGACCGCTCGCGTCGATCTTCGCGGCCGTCAGACCGGTGACCTTCGAGCCGTCGGCGTTCACGAGCTGGAGCACCGCCACGTCGTCGGTGGCGTCGGTGCCGACCACCTTCGCGGTGTACGTCTGGCCGGTGCTCTCGACGGTGACCGAGATCGAGGTCGACCCCTCGACGACGTGGTTGTTGGTGAGGATGCGGCCGTTGGCGGTCAGGATGACGCCCGTCCCGGCCGCCTCGGAGTTCCCGTCGTACCCGAGCTGCGACACGATTGTCACGACGCCCTTCTTCTGCGCGGCGGAGGCGGCCGTCGCGCTCGAGGTGGTGCCGGGGGCCGACGAGGAGCCGCCGGATCCGAACCCGTAGCCGCCGAACGGGGCGCGCTGCCCGCCGGTCGCGTTGCCGCCACGATAGATCCCGGGCTCGACCGTCGACCGCGACGTCGGCGCGATGAGGTGCTCGAGCAGACCGCCCGCGGCCACCGTGAGGCCGAGCCCGCTGGCGGCGACACCGAGGGCGAGCGCGGTGGCGCCGCCGATGATCACCCGCGTGCGGCGACGCGATGCGGGGGCGGAAGTCGGCTGCAGGGCCGGGGCGGTCGGGGGCGTGACGCGGTCGTCGGGGGTCGGGGTCTCATCCATGTCCTCATCGCACGCCCGATCTCTTGGCGGACCCTATGACGAGGCTGCGGCCTCGTCGAGAGCACGCTCGGCGTTCGACGAGCGGTCAGGATCCGCGCTTCATGTACCACTCGGTGAACGAGGCCGCACGGCCGTCGGGCGCGAAGCCGATGATCCAGAGGTTGTCGTAGACGACGCCGCGCTGCAGGTAGTCGGTCACCGCCTGCACGAAGGCGGTGTCGCCGTCCACGTGGATCGGGCCCACCTCGAAGGTCCACTCCCCCGGCTGGTCGGCGTGCTCGGTCCAGTTCGCCGCGATCGCGTCGACACCGGTGCGCGGCTCCTCCCACGGGGCGTCGCGGTAGACGGCGTCGTCGGTGAACAGGGCGCGGATGTCGGCCTCGGCGTTGCTCTCCCAGGCCCGGCGGTAGCCCTCGACCCAGGTGCTCACGGTCTGCGTGTCGGTCATGGCTCCGGTGTAGCGAGCTCCACCGACACCGGCGCGTCGCCCGTGAGCACGACCTTGCCGCGCACGTGACCGATCTCGAGGCGCTCGAACGCGTCGCGGACGCGGTCGAACGGATAGGCGGCGGCGATCGGCAGCTCGATCCGACCGGCGACCACCAGGGCCGCGAGCGCGCCGAGGGTGTCGAGGTCCGTCGGCCCGCGGCCGACCCGGCGGATGCCGAACGGCTCGGGATCGGTCGCGTTGGTGTTGATGCGCTCGGGGTCGACCCCGAGTTCGAGGAACTGGCGCACCGCGTCCGCGCCGTGGAGGTCGAAGGCGGCGGTGATGCCGTCCGGTGCCAGGGCGCGGACCGCGGCGACGAGACCGTCGCCGTACTCGACCGGCTCGACGCCGCGGGAGCGGAGCCAGTCGTGGTTGCCGCGCGACGCGCTGCCGATCACCCGGATGCCGCGGTGGACGGCGAGCTGCGTCAGCACCGTGCCGACGCCACCCGCCGCCGCGCTCACGAGGATCGTGTCGCCCGCGCGGAGATCCTGCGAGCCGAGCGCGTCCCAGGCGGTCTGGCCGGCGAGGGCGAGGCCGCCCGCGGTCTCCCAGTCGAGGCCGAGGGGCTTTCGTTCGAAGTAGCTCTCCGCCTGCACGAGCCGCTCCGCGAACGCACCGTCCGGGACGGAGCCGAAGACCTGGTCGCCCGCCACGAGCCGCTCGACGCCGGGACCGGTCGCCTCGACGATGCCGGCGAGCTCGCGTCCGATGCCCGCCGGGAAGGTCACGTCGTAGGGACCCGGCGCGGCGCGGCGCTTGTAGTCGGCCGGGTTGAGGCCGGCGGCCCGCAGAGCGACCCGCACCTCGCCCGGGCCGGGCTCGGCAACCGGCTCCTCGACCACCTGCAGGACCTCGGGACCCCCGAACCGGTCGAACCGGACCACGCGACTCACCCGTCCGATGCTACGCAGGGGTTGACCTCGCGGCCCGGTCGGCGCATCCTGGATGCAGATCAACTGATCGCCCAGAAGAGCCGGAGTCTTCGACCCGCCACTGGGCGATCAGTCTTTAACCGCCGGTGCGCTTGGATGGGCCCCATGCCGACGACGCTCGATCTCGCGCCGCTGACCGCGCCGATACCTCCCTCCGCCGTGCAGGCCTACCGGGCCGCCGCGCGGGCCTCCGGCGCTCCCTGGGCGGAGATGTCGCCGGCGCAGCTCATGAGCGCGGCCGTCGGTCTGCTCGCCGGCGGGATCGCGATCGTGATCTTCGGCGGCGTCGCCGCCACCACGATGGTGGGCGCGATCCGGAACGGTTCGCCGATCGGCGCGGTCATCGGACTGCTCTTCCTGATCCTCCCGATCGGCGGCGCCGTGGTGGTCGTGCGCCGTCTCCTGCGCAGCGGCGGACGCTGGGGTCGCTGGGCCCGCATCGACGCGTTCGCCCGGGCGAACGGCCTCGACTTCGCCCCGCAGGCGCTCATGCCGGGGTACCCCGGCCTGGTCTTCCAGCTGGGATCGCAGCGCATCGTGCGCGAGCACGTGAGCACGCGCACCGGGCGGTTCGTCGACATGGGCGGGTACGAGTACACGACGGGATCGGGCAAGAACCAGACGACCCACCACTGGAGCTTCCTGGCGATCCGGCTCGACCGCCGGCTCCCGAACATCGTGCTCGACTCGCGCCAGAACAACGGGGTCCTCGGCACCAACCTGCCGGTCGCGCTGGCCCGCGATCAGATCCTCCACCTCGAGGGCGACTTCGACCGGTACTTCACGCTGTACTGCCCGAAGGACTACGAGACCGACGCGCTCTACGTGTTCACGCCCGACCTCATGGCCCTCCTCATCGACGAGGCCGCGCCGTTCGACGTCGAGATCGTCGACGACTGGTTCTTCGCGTACTCCTCGCGGCCGCTCGACATGGACGACCCCTCGACGTATCAGCGCTTCTTCCGCATCGTCGACACCGTCGGCGCGAAAGCCGCCAGCCAGACCGAGCACTACCGCGATGACCGGGTCGCGAGCTCGATCGTCGGCGACGTGGTCGCGCCGCAGGGCGCGCGGCTGCGCCACGGCGTCTCGCTCGGCGCCGTGATCGGCGTCGTGGTGGTGGTCGGCTGGATCGGGTGGTCGATCGTGTCGCGGGTCACCGGCTTCTAGAAGCCCGGTCTCAGAAGCCCGGAGGAGGGGGCGCGACCGGCGCGGCGGCCGCCGCCCGCAGCTGCGCGCGCTCCGTCGAGATGCGCGTCAGAAGCGCCGCCTCGTCGAGCTGCGCCGACGCGCGATCCCGCCCCACGACGATCCGGTTGCGAGTCAGCGCCAGCCGGGTCGCATCCCGGATGTAGTTCTTCATCACGGGACGGACGCCGCGCATCGCCGCCCACGCCCGCGCCTGCCGACGCCCGCCCGGGGTGGCGATCGAGATGATGTCGCCCTGGTTGAACCAGCCGGCGGCGGCGTAGTCGCCGAGGCGCTGTTGGGTGAGCCGCACCTCGCGCCGCCGCAGAAGCACGACCATGACGATCGTGAGCACGAAGAGCGGCACCTGCACCACGAGGTAGTAGCCGAAGAAGTCGGAGACGAAGGAGAGCGAGCCGTTCCAGAACGCGTGCAGCAGCACCGCGGGGATCCAGCCGATGATCGCGAACAGGACGCCGAGCCAGCGGCCGCCGCGGAGCGCGGCGAGCCCGATGAAGAGACCGGTCATCGAGGTGAACATCGCGTGGGCGAAGGGCGACAGCAGCCCGCGCAGCACGAACAGGAAGATCACGTCGCCGAGGCTCTTCGCGTCGGCGATACCGAGCCCGAAGTACTGGATGTTCTCGCTGAACGCGAAGCCGGCGGCGACGGTCGCCGCGTAGACGATGCCGTCGACCGGCCCGTCGAAGTACTTGTTGGCGACGAGGAAGATCAGCAGGACGCCGAGCCCCTTCGCACCCTCCTCGACCATCGGCGCCTGCACCACGGCCTGCACGAACTCCGTGACGCCGTTGGGTCCACCGTGGGCCTTGATGAAGACCTGCGCCGCGGTGTCGACCAGGAGCGCGATGACGATCGATGACCCGGCTCCCCACAGGAAGGCGAAGATCCGCACCCCGATCGGCTCCGGCTCCCAGCGGTCGAGCCACCAGGCCCCGAGCAGGACGATCGTGAGCGGGATGAGCGCCATGAACCCGGCGATGAAGAGGATCGTGCCGCCCAGCACCAGCGCGAGGTACGCGATGACGAGCAGGATCGCGACCCCGACGACGATGTAGCCGATGATGGCGCCGAGGAGGATGCCGGTGTCGCGGCGCGGCCGCGCGAGCTGCGGCGGGTGGAGCGGCTGGGCCGCGTGCGCCTGCATGTCCGCGGGCGCCGCGAGCACGGCTCCCCCGACCGGCGCGCCCGGCGGCGGGCCGCCCTGGGGTGCGGGGGTGCTCATCGGACGATCTCGCGACGGCAGCGGTCGACGACGGCCGACGCGTACGACTCGAGCAGCTCGCGCAGCTTCGGCTGGAAGGTCTCGGCGATGCGCTCGGAGAGCTCCGGCTGCTCGCCGGCGCGCCCCGCCCCGCGGAGCCGACCCCAGTCGAGGAGGAGCCGCTCCGCCTCGGTCACCTGGGGGTCGAGCGGGTCGTCGCCCGACTCCTCGATCTCGCGTCGGTAGGGCTCGGCGACCGCCGGAGCCGGGAAGCCGTCGGCGACCGCGAACGCGAACATCGTCACGACCCGCTCGCCGAGGAACGGCACGATCTCCTCGTGCAGCTCGGCGGCATGGGCGTCGTTCTCCTCGACCATGCGCTCAGCCTAGGCGGCGGCGCGAGCCGGCCGGGGCCGCCCGATCGCGGGTCAGGCGGCGATGCGCGAGTCGGCCTCCGCGACCGCCGGGACGCCGTCGAAGACGCCCCGGCGGATCGCCTGGAAAACCTCCACCGCGGCCTGGGCGAGACGCCCGTGACTGCCGAGACCCGCCCGGCGGATGCGCACGTCGTCGTGGATCGCGACCGCGCTCACGGAGGCGGGATCCACGACGTGCGCGCCGAGGGAGCGAGCCCACGCGCTCGTCATCTCGGCCACCACCCGGTCGTTCGACACGATCCGGACGTCCTCGCCGCGTGCGAACGGACGCGTCCGCACGAGGGCTCGCGCGATCAGCCCGGGCCCGAGATAGCTGACGACCTGCTCGTCGCTCACCCACCCGGGCACGCCGAGCACGTCGTCCTGGTCCATGAGCAGCAGCTCCGGCAGCTCGTCACCGGCGTCGCGCCACGCGACGCGGTCGCGGGGGGCGAAGCCGTTCGTGTCGGGCCCCGCCGCGTCGACGATGCCCACCACGAAACCGCGCCCGCGTCGCGTCGGGCGCAGCCGGAGGCGGCCGACCGTGGGACGCGGCACCGCGAGACGCGCGGGGCGCTGCGCCGAGGGCACCGCGGTCAGCGTCGCCGTTCCGCGGCCCGTGCCGGCGGCCTGATCGACCGCACGGCTGCGAGCGGTGCGGCTGCTGGTGGTCCGAGGGGTGCTGGTCATGTTCATCGTGTCCGTCATCATCACGTCACTTGATGCAACCGACCCGACCGCCGGGGTATTCCGACTCCTCAGACCGCCTTGCCGGGGTTGAGGAGCCCGAGCGGGTCGAACACCGCCTTGAGCCCGCGCTGCAGTTCGAGGACGTCGTCGCCCAGCTCGTCGCGCAGCCAGCGGCGCTTCAGCAGACCGACCCCGTGCTCCCCCGTGAGGGTGCCGCCGAGCCGCAGGCAGGCCTGGAACAGCTCGTCCGCCGCCTCCCAGACGTGTGACGGCACCTCGACGAAGCCGTCCACGGTGTCGGCCTCGAACACGAAGTTGGGGTGGAGGTTGCCGTCGCCCGCGTGTGCGACGGTCGGGATCCGGATGCCGTACCTCTCCTGCACGGCCTCGATCGCGGCGAACATGGCGGGCAGCGCGCTCCGCGGCACCGCGACGTCCTCGATGAGAACCGCGCCCTGCGCCTCGTTGGAGGCGTGGAAGGCGCGCCGGATCTCGAACAGGCGCTCGCCGTCCTCGGGGGTCGCGCTGCGCTCCACCCGGCCGCCGAGGGTCCGGATGATCGTCTCCGCGTCCACCGCCTCCCGCTCGGCGGCGTCGCCGTCGGTCTGGACGAGCAGCTGCGCGCCGCGTCCGCCGAGATCGAGGTCGAGGTAGGCGCCGAGGCCGGCGAGCGCCGTCGCATCGAGCAGCTCCAGCACGGCGGGGCGGACCCCGCTCGCCACCATGACCGACGCGGCCCGCGCCGCCTGCTCCACGGAGTCGAAGGCGGCGGACAGGGTGACGGGCACCCCGCGCGGGACCGGCCGCAGCCGCAGGGTCGCCTCGGTGACGATGCCGAGGGTCCCCTCAGAGCCGATCATGAGGGCCGTCAGGTCGTAGCCCGTGACGCCCTTGACGGTGCGGTGACCGGTGCGAATGACGCGGCCGTCCGCGAGGACGACCTCGAGCGCCAGGACGGCCTCCCGGGTGACCCCGTACTTGACGCAGTGCAGACCACCCGCGTTCGTCGCGATGTTGCCGCCGACCGTCGAGATCGCGCGGCTCGCCGGGTCCGGCGCCCAGAACAGGCCGTGCGCGGCCAGCTGGTCGTTGAGATCGGCGTTGACGACGCCCGGCTCGACGACCGCGAGCTCGTCGTCCCGCGAGATCTCGAGCACCCGGGTCATCGACGCGGTCGAGACGACGAGCTCGCCGCCGCCCGCCTGCGCGGCGCCGGCGAGGCCGCTCCCCGCGCCGCGGGGCACGACCGGGATCCGGTGCGCCGTCGCGAACCGCATCGCCGCCTGCACGTCCGCGGTGCTGCGCGCCTCGACGACGGCGAGCGGCGGCTCGGAGGAGACATGGCCGGAGCGGTCTCCCTGGGCGGCCCGCAGCGCCACCGGGTCGGTGCGCACGACCTCGCCGAGCTCGCGACGCAGGGATTCCTGCAGGTCCATGTCGGGCGGGAGGGCGGAGACGGCCTCGATGCTCATCGGTTCAGCTTACGAAGCCCGCCGCCATGTCCGAATCCCGCTAGGCCCCGTCGGAGGCCCCTGCGAGGATGGGCGGCATGGGCGCTCTGGGCTTCGACGAGATGTACGGCGCCCTCGCGGCGCGCGACGCCCGCTTCGACGGGCAGTTCATCGCCGGGGTGCGCACGACCGGCATTTACTGCCGTCCGAGCTGCCCCGCGATCACGCCGAAACCGGGCAACGTGAGCTTCTTCCGCACCGCGGCCGCCGCCCACGAGGAGGGGCTGCGCGCCTGCAAGCGCTGCCAGCCGGACGCGGTGCCGGGATCCCCCGACTGGAACCTGCGCGACGACCTCGCCTCGCGGGCGATGCGCCTGGTGCAGGACGGCGTCGTGGAGCGCGAGGGGGTGGAGGGCCTCGCCCGCCGCCTGGGATACACCTCGCGGCACCTCACCCGGGTGCTGACCGCCGAGCTCGGCGCCGGGCCCCTGGCCCTCGCCCGGGCGCACCGCGCGCAGACCGCGCGGGCGCTCCTCGCCTCCACCGATCTGCCGGTCGGCGACATCGCGTTCGCCGCGGGCTTCGGGAGCCTGCGCCAGTTCAACGACACCATCGCCGAGGTCTACCGCGCGACGCCCACCGAGCTGCGGGCGCTGACCCGCCGGGGATCGCGAGGATCGGCTCCCGCGCATCCGGCGGACGGCGGCGCGGCGATCACGCTGCGGCTCCCCGCGCGGGCGCCCTTCGACGGGCCCGGGCTCCTGGCCTTCTTCGCCGACCACGCGATCCTCGGGCTCGAGGAGGGCGACGCGACGTCGTTCGCGCGGTCGCTGGCCCTCCCCCACGGCACGGCCGCGGTCCGGATCGCCCTCGACCCGGGTCAGCCCGGCGTGACCGTCGAGGCGCGGCTCGCCGACCTCGCCGACGTGCCGGCGCTCTCGGCCCGAGTGCGCCGGATGTTCGACCTCGACGCCGACTCCGTGGCCATCGACGAGGCGCTCGGCGCCGATCCGGTGCTGCGCCCGCTGGTGACGGACGTGCCCGGGATGCGGATCCCGGGGGTGGCGGCCGGCGAGGAGGCCCTGTTCCGCACCCTGGTGGGCCAGCAGATCTCGGTGGCGGCGGCGCGCACGGTCCTCGGCCGGCTCGTGACCGACCTCGGCGACGGCGCCTTCCCGACCGCGGCCGCGATCGCCGAGCACGGCGCCGACGTGCTGCGCGGCCCGGCGACCCGGGTCGCGACCATCGTGGGGGCGGCGCGCGCGATCGTCGACGGCGGGCTGCGTCTCGACGTGGAGACGCCCGCGGCCGAGCTGCGCCAGCGGCTCCTCGCCCTGCCGGGCATCGGGCCGTGGACCGCCGACTACCTCGCGCTCCGCGCGCTCGGCAACCCCGACACCTTCCTCGCCACCGATCTCGTGATCCGGCAGAGCGCCGCCGCGCGGGGGCTGCCCGACGCGGTCCGGGAGCTGACCGCGCGTGCGGGGGCGTGGGCTCCGTGGCGGTCGTACGCCGCGCTGCATCTCTGGCGGGCGCGGCCGGCCAAGGTGGTGCGGCAGGCGCCCGCGCGACCGGTCCGGTCGGCCGCGACGCGACGGGAGGCCGCGTGATCGTCACCACCGAGCGCCTCGTGCTCGAGAGCATCTCCCCCGCCCTCGCGGAGCGCATCGTCGCGGGCGCGCCGCTCCCGACCGACGCGGCCTGGCATCCCGGGTACCCGTTCGCCGACGAGCTGGTGCCGCTGCGCGGGCACGCCCGTGTCGCGGAGCCCGATCCGATCTTCACGATGTACCAGGTGCGCACCCGTGACGACGGGCTGGCGATCGGCGGCCTCGGATTCTTCGGGCCGCCGGAGGACGGCCGGGTCGAGCTCGGCTACGGCCTCGTCGCCGCGGCGCGCGGCCGGGGGTACGCGACGGAGGCGCTCCGCGCCGCCGTCGGGCTCGCGGCCCGGCACGGCGCGCGGTCCGTCGAGGCCGACACGGAGGAGGCGAACGCGGCGTCGCAGAACGTGCTGCGGAAGGCCGGGTTCCGCGAGACGCACCGCGACGGGGGCCTCGTCTTCTTCCGTCTCGAGCTCCCGGAGGATCCCTCCGCTCAGGACTAGTCTGAGGGCGCCCATGAACGTCTCCGTCGTGATCCCCGCCCGCAACGACGCGCCGATGCTCCGCCGTGCGCTGGGTGCGCTCGCCGTGCAGACGCGTCCCGCCGACGAGATCGTGATCGTGGACAACGGCTCGACCGACGACTCCGCCGATGTCGCCCGGGCGGCCGGCGCCCGCGTCGTCACGGAGCCGATCGCCGGCATCCCGCGGGCCTCCGCCGCGGGCTACGACGCCGCCCGCGGCGACCTCATCATGCGCATCGACGCCGACACCGTCGTGCCGCCGACCTGGATCGCCGACGCCCTCGCCGACTTCGCCGACCCGTCCGTCGATCTGCTCACGGGCCGGGCCACCTTCTACGGTGCCGGCCCGGTCACCCGCCGGCTCGGCAAGGCGTGGTGGGTGGGCGGCATGTACTGGTCGATGACGATCTGGCTCGGACATCCGCCTGTCTTCGGCTCGAACTTCGCGATGCGCCGCGAGGTGTGGACCCAGCTGCGCGGCGAGGTGCACCGCGAGACCCGCGGCATCCACGACGATCTCGATCTGAGCCTGCACATCAAACCGTGGATGACGGTGCGGCTCGACCCGAGCTGGACGGCGGAGATCTCCGCGCGCCCGTTCGCGAGCCTGCGCGGCCTGGCCCGTCGAGTCGGATGGGTCGTGCCGACGCTCCGTGGCCACGGGTCGCCGTGGCGGCGGAAGGCGCTCTGGGATCGCTGGCGCGAGGACGGCACCTGGGGTCCGCTCCCGGAATCGGACGGCCTCGCCGCCGACGCGCGCGCGGCGCGGGATCCGGGGTGGACGCCGGGCGACGAGACGCCCGGCGAGGGTCACGCCGTCGCGTAGAAGGCGAGCAGGTCCCGCGTGAGCTGGTGGGGCGCCGTCTCGCTCGGCGAGTGCCCGGTCTCGTAGCGGACGAACTGCGCCCCGATGCGCCCGGCCTGCCCCGCGGCGCGTTCCCACGGCCACAGGTCGTGCGTCCCGACGGCGACGAGCTTGGGGATCGGGAGCTCGCGCAGCTCCGCCTCGACGTCGGGCGTGTGGAGCATGAGGTCGACGATGTGGTCCACGCTGCGGCGGTCGGTGTGCGCGAACCGCGACCGGACGAACGCGAGCCGGCTCGCGTCGACCCGCGTGGCGTTGAGTTTGATGCCCGTCACCATGAAGAAGGCGCCGAGCCGCGGCCCCACGACGCCGGAGATCCGGCCGAGCCGCTTCATGTGGGCGAACCCGTTGCCGGTGTCGGGCGGCGTCGCGAGCAGCGCGAGCGAGCGGACGAGGTCGGGCCGACGCACGGCGACGAGCTGCGCGACCGTGCCGGCGAACGAGTAGCCGAGCAGATGCGCGGGGTCGCCGTCCTCGAGGAGCGCGACCAGGTCGTCGACGAACAGGTCGTACGTGTAGCGGCCGCCGCGCGCCGGGCCGGCCGCGCCCGACTCGTACTGCCCGGCGAGGTCGACGGCCTGGACGAAGTACCCGGCCTCGGCGATGGGCGGCATGACGAGGATGAAGTCCTCCTTCGATCCCGTCACGCCGGGGGCGAGGACGACGCGCGGATGCGTCGGGTCGCCGAGCGAGATGACGGCGAGTTCGCCGCTCGGCGCCGCGAACCGCGACGCGACGGTTCCCGGCGGGAGGGCGGCCCAGTCGACCTCGGGGAGGGCGGCGTCCCGCCGCGCCGCCTCGTCCTCCACGGCGGTCAGGCTAGCGCGTCAGGCGGAGCCGTTCCCGCCGCCGTTGCCGTTGACCGGTGCGCTGACGGTCGGCTCGTCCCCGAGTTGGAGGCCGCCGTTGCTGTTGGCCCCCATCGTCATGATCTCGAGCCACTGGCGGTTGAGCTCGATGTTGCGACTGCCGTAGTACTTGAAGAACAGCGGGATGTCGGGGGCGATCCACGCGGCGCTGTGGCCGTCGCCGACCGCCAGGTCGTCCTTCCAGTTGAGGAAGAAGCCCTCGCCGCGGCGCAGCTTGCTGGCCACGACGGCCTGCAGGTGGGCCATGACCCGGTCATCCATGTCGATCTCGATGCCCTGACCGCCGTAGAGGATCTTGCCCATCCTGCGAACTGTACGGAGGCTGTCTGAGAGGTGTCGACCCCTTGCGGGCGACGGTGCCGCGCCGGTAGGGCGGAGACATGCCAGGAACGCGCAACAGCTCGCTCAAGAACCCCGACATGTACGAGGAGCTCCGCAAGCAGGGCGACTCGAAGGAGAAGGCCGCACGGATCTCGAACGCCGCAGCGCGGGACGGGAAGAAGGCGGTCGGACATCGCGGCGGCGAGTCCGGCTCCTACGACGACTGGACGGTGGCCGACCTCCGCAAGCGGGCGAAAGAGCTCGGCCGCCACGGCTACTCGAGCCTTCCGAAGCAGAAGCTCATCGCCCTCCTCCGCGACGGAGACTGAACGGGTCGAGGAGCGCCGAAGGCGCGTATCGAGGCCCCTCCCCCAGGCTCACGCGAGGTCTCGATGCGCCGCTGCGCGGCTACTCGACCCGCGACGAGGGTTCGCCTGGGACGCTCGCCGGGTGATCGCGACCTATATCCTCCGCTGCGGTGACGGCAGCTACGACGTCGGAAGCACCCGTGATCTCGAGCACCGGATCGAACAACACCACTCGGGCCGCGGCGGCGACGACACGAGCAGCGGATGCCGGTGTTGCTGGTCTGGCACTACGAGTCGGACCGGATCGACGAGGCCTACGAAGGTCTCGTTACGCCGCTGCGCGGCTACTCGACCCGCGGGAGGGGTCAGGCGGACTTCTTCTTCGCGGCGGGCTTCTTCGCGGGTGACTTCTTCGCGGCGGGCTTCGATGCGCCGCGCTTCTCCTCGACGGAGCGTCGGAGCGCCTCCATGAGGTCGAGGACCTCGCCGCCGCCCTCGGTCTCGCGGCCGAACGTCGCCTCGGTGTCGACGGTGTCGCCCTGCTCGAGCTTCGCCTCGACGAGGGTGCGCAGCTGCTCCTGGTACTCGTCGGTGAACTTCTCGGGCTGGAAGTCGCTCGCGAAGCTGTCGACGAGCTGCCGCGACATCTTCAGCTCCGCGTCGGTGATCCGCGGGGTCTCGTCGAGCTCCGGGAAGCGGGCCTCGCGCACCTCGTCGTCGTAGAGCAGCGTCTGCAGCGTGAGCACGCCGTCCCGCACCCGCAGCGCCGCGAGCCGGGTGCGCTGCCGCAGCGCGAACTGCACGATCGCCGTGCGGTCGGTGTCCTCGAGGGTCCGCATGAGGAGCACGTACGCCTTGTTCGATTTCGAGTCCGGGGCGAGGTAGTAGCTCTTCTCGAACATGATCGGGTCGATCTGCTCGGTGGGCACGAACTCCACGACGTCGATGTCCTTCGACCGCTCCGCCGGAAGCGCCTTGAGGTCGTCGTCGGTCAGCACCACGGTCTGGTCGCCGTCGACGTAGGCCTTCGCGATATGCTCGTAGTCGACCGTCTCGCCGTCGATCTCGCAGACGCGCTTGTAGCGGATCCGGCCGCCGTCCTTGTCGTGCACCTGGTGCAGCGGCACGTCGTGGTCCTCGGTCGCGGAGTAGAGCTTCACGGGCACGTTGACGAGCCCGAAGCTCAGGGAGCCCTTCCAGATGGACCGCATGCTGAGCATTCTCCCCGGCTATGTGGACGGTGTACACCCCGCTGGCTAGCGTCGCCTCATGGCGAAGGACTCCGAGCAGTTCGTCAGCGTGGGCGGCCATCGGCTCCGTCTCACCAACCTCGAGAAGGTCATGTATCCGGAGACGGGGACGACCAAGGGCGAGGTGATCGACTACTACTCGCGCGTCGCCGAGTACCTGATCCCGCACGCCGCCGACCGGCCCGCCACCCGCAAGCGCTGGGTCAGCGGGGTGGACGGTCCGATGTTCTTCGAGAAGAACATGCCCGACGGCGCGCCGTCGTGGATCAAGGTCCGCAGCATCCAGCACAAGGACCACGTCAACGAGTACCCGGTCGTCAACGACCTGGCGACGCTCGTCTGGATCGCGCAGCAGGCGGCGCTCGAGATCCACGTGCCGCAGTGGCGCTTCGGGCGTAACGGCGCCCGGAAGAACCCGGACCGCATGGTCCTCGACCTCGACCCCGGCGAGGGCGCGGGTCTGCCCGAGTGCGTCGAGGTCGCGAAGCTCGTCCGGGGGATCCTGAGGGGCATGGGCCTCGACCCGATGCCGGTGACGAGCGGGTCGAAGGGCATCCATCTCTACGCCGCGCTCGACGGTTCGCAGTCGAGCGACCAGGTGTCGGCGGTGGCCAAGGAGCTGGCGCGCGCGCTGGAGGCGGACCACCCGGACCTCGTCGTCAGCGACATGAAGAAGGCGGTGCGCGGCGGCAAGGTGCTGCTCGACTGGTCGCAGAACAACGGCGCCAAGACGACGATCGTGCCGTACTCGCTGCGCGGGCGGTCGCAGCCGTTCGTCGCCGCGCCGCGCACGTGGGCGGAGCTGACACGGCCGGGGCTGCGCCACCTGACGTTCGACGAGGTCCTCGCCCGGCTGAAGAAGAAGGGCGACCCGCTCGCGGAGCTCTCGGCGGGGCGTGTGGACGACTCCCTCGGTCAGTACCGCTCGATGCGCACCAAGGGCGTCACGCCCGAGCCGTTCGGCGACGTCGCGGGGAGCGACCCCACGTGGAAGCCGGACCCGGCGAACCCGCACTTCGTCATCCAGGAGCACCACGCCACGCGGCTCCACTACGACTTCCGGCTGGAGCGCGACGGCGTGCTCGTCAGCTGGGCGGTCCCGAAGGGCGTGCCGACCGATCCGAAGCAGAACCATCTCGCGGTGCACGTCGAGGACCACCCGTTCGACTACGGCACCTTCGAGGGCACCATCCCGAAGGGCGAGTACGGCGCCGGCGAGGTGGCGATCTGGGATCGCGGCCGCTACTCCCTCGAGAAGTGGCGCGACGGCACCGAGGGCGACGGGCACGGCCGGAAGGAGGAGGGCCAGAAGGGCGAGATCATCCTGACCATCCACGGCGAGAAACACGGCTCGCACCGCCTCGCGCTCATTCAGACGTCGACGGGCGACGACGCCAGGAACTGGATGCTGCACCTCATGAAGGATCAGGATCCGGTCGACTGGGATGCCGAGGGCGGCCCGGAGAACACGCGCACCGGCGAGAAGTGGCACGGGCACCGCTCCGTCTCGTCGGGGCGGAAGGGGCTGACCCGAGGCAAGACCGTCATCGGAGGCCGCAGCAGCGCCAACACGATCGCGCCCATGCTCGCCACGCTCGGCTCCGTCGTCGAGTTCGAGGGCGGAGCCGACTGGGCGTACGAGATGAAGTGGGACGGGATCCGCGCGGTCGCGACGATCACCGGAGACGAGGTCACGCTGCGCACCCGCAACGGGCTCGACGTGACGGCGAGCTACCCCGAGATCGCCGAGACGCTGCCGGAGGCGCTCCGTGGCAGCGCGACGGTGCTCGACGGCGAGATCGTCGCCCTCGACGCGCAGGGGCGGCCGAGCTTCGGGCTCCTCCAGCAGAGGATGGGCCTCAGCAAGCCGGGCGACGTCGAGCGGGCGCGGACGCGGACGCCCGTGACGTACTTCGTCTTCGACGTGCTCGACGACCCGAAGGCGACCTACGACGAGCGGCGTGCGCGGCTGAGCGGCGAGGTGCACGACGCCGGCTCGATCGTGGTGCCGCCGGACGCCGGGCGCGACCTGAGGAATGCCCTCGCCACGAGCGCGAAGCTCGGCCTCGAGGGCGTGATGGCGAAGCGACGCGACAGCCCGTACCGGGTGGGCAAGCGCAGCCGCGACTGGATCAAGCTGAAGCACCACCGCACGCAGGAGGTCGTGGTCGGCGGCTGGCGCCCCGGGAAGGGCGCCCGCGCCGACACGGTCGGGTCGTTGCTGCTCGGGGTGCGCGACGGCGACGGGTTCCGCTACGTCGGGCGGGTGGGGACCGGATTCGCCGAAAGGGAGCTGCAGATCCTCCGCGCGCGCCTCGACCGCATCGGCCGGAAGACGAGCCCGCTCGAGGGCGTGCCGAGCGGGGACGCACGGGACGCGCACTGGGTGACCCCGAGCCTCGTCGGCGAGGTCGAGTACGCCGAACTCACGGCCGACGGGCGCTTGCGCCAGCCGTCATGGCGCGGCTGGCGCACCGACAAGGATCCGCAGGACGTGGTGGACGAGCGGGTCGAGTAGGCCGGCCGACGCGCTCAGTGCGCCGGCAGCGTGATCGCCCCGGTCATCGCCTCGATCCCGCTGAGCCGCTCGGGCGACAGCACTTTGCGCACCTGCTCGTCGGTCATGAGACCGGCCTCGACCACCAGGTCCGCGATGGAGGCGTTGGTGGTGAGCGCCGTGTGGGCGAGCGTGGCCGCCGCCGCGTAGCCGATGTAGGGCGTCAGCGCGGTGACGACGCCGACGTTCGTCTCGACCTCGGCGGCCAGCCTCGCGGTGTTGGCCGTGATCCCGTCGACGCAGTTCACGCGGAGTGTCCGGCAGGCGTTCGTCATCCAGGCGAGCGACTGCAGGATGCTGTGCGCGATCACGGGCTCGAACGCGTTGAGCTGCAGCTGGCCGGCCTCCGCGGCGGCGGTGACCGTCGCATCCGCGCCGATCACGCTGAACGCGACCTGGTTCACGACCTCGGGGATGACCGGGTTGACCTTGCCGGGCATGATGCTCGAGCCCGCCTGCCGCGCGGGCAGATGGATCTCGTTGAGCCCCGCCTGCGGGCCCGAGGAGAGCAGGCGCAGGTCGTTGCAGATCTTGGAGAGCTTGACGGCGGCGCGCTTCAGGATGCCGCTCAGGGTCATGAAGATGCCGGCGTCGGCGGTCGCCTCGATGAGATCGGGCGCCGTCTCCTGCGGGATGCCGGTGAGCTCCTCGAGGTGCCGGCGCACCACCTCCGCATAGCGGGGGTCGGCGGTGATGCCGGTGCCGATCGCGGTCGCGCCGAGGTTGATCTCGTTGAGCCACAGGATGCACTCGTGCAGCCGGTCGTAGTCCTCCTGCAGGGTGTGCGCGAAGCCGCTGAACTCCTGCCCGAGGGTCATCGGCACGGCGTCCTGCAGCTGGGTGCGCCCGACCTTGAGGATGTGGCCGAACTCCAGACCCTTCGCGGCGAAGCTCGCCGTGAGCTTCGCGTGCTCCTCGAGCAGCCGCTGGACCCCGAACACCATCGCGAGCTTGATCGCGGTCGGATACACGTCGTTCGTCGACTGGCTGCGGTTGACGTCGTCGATGGGATGCAGCGCGGCGTAACTGCCGAACGGCAGTCCCATGGCCTCGAGGCCCGCGTTCGCGATGACCTCGTTCGTGTTCATGTTGGTGCTGGTGCCGGCGCCGCCCTGGATCGCGCCCACGACGAACTGGTCGTGCAGCTCGCCGTGCACGATCCGCTCGCACACGGCGTCGATGACGTCCGCCTTGGCCGGTTCGAGGTCACCGAGATCGCGGTTCGCGCGGGCGGCGGCCTGCTTGACCCGCGCGAGCGCGCGCACGAGGTCCGGGTAGTTGGAGATGGACCGACGCGTGATCGGGAAGTTGATCAGCGCGCGGGCGGTGTGGATGCCCCAGTGGACCCCGGCGGGGATCTGCATGGAACCGAGGGAGTCGGTCTCGGTCCTCGTGGGACCGTCGCCTGTCAGGAGTTCGGACGCGTCGTCGGGTCCGGTGGTGGTGACCATGGCTCTATCTCAGCACCCCTTGAGGGGGCACCACCACGGGGGAATCGCGGCGCGCCGCACGCCGCCCCTACGGTGGCGGTGGGGGTTAGGACATGCACTCATACCGGGTGCTGGGGATTCTCGCGCTGAGCGCGATCGTGCTGGCGGTGATGTTCTTCACCGTCGTGGACATCTCGATCGACGGCGCGAACGGGTGCCTGGCCGAGCGCGCGGCGTGCCGCGATCGCGACGTGCCGACGTCGGCCATCGTCTCCGCGGTGCTCGGCGTGGTCGCGCTGCTCGGCTCCATGCCGCTCGCGGCGGGGTGGATCGTCGGAATGCACCGCCGCCCCGAGCCCGACCATCCGGCGCCCAGACGGCCGGAGCGCCCCCCGCTGCTCCTCGAGGACGAGCTGTGACCCCGGCGACCGCAGGCCGGCACTGCTCCGGCGACGGCTGCGAGCACGACCTCTTCTCCACGGTGACCCCCCGCCCGATGCCGATGCCGCGGCACCGCGTGGCGCCGGGGCGGCATCACCGTGCCGAGGCCGTGCCGTCGAGCCGGTCGACCGAGAGGACGCGGAGCACCGCCGCCCCCTGATCCGCCGACGCCTCGAGGTCGACGGAGGCGGTGATCCCCCAGTCGTGATCGCCGGCCGGGTCGACGAGCACCTGACGCACCCGCCAGGTACCGGGCGCCCCCTCCGGCCGCTCGTCGATGCGCACCATGCGGGCGCTGCGGGCATCGGCGTCGGTGCGGATCTCGTCGTGCTCGTCGAAGTACGCGTCGAGGGCCTCCGGCCATCCGACGTCGGGGTCGAGTGCGACCAGCTCGTCGTCGCGCTGCAGCGCGGCGAGGCGCACCCGGCGCCAGAGCTCGTTGCGGACGAGGGTCGCGAAGGCGCGGGAGTTGGCCGTGACCGGGGGTTGAGCAGCCGCCGAGGGCGCCGTGCCGAGACCATCCCCGGGAAGGTCTCGATACGCGGCTTCGCCGCCGCTCGACCCGCTCGCGAGCGCCTCCCACTCCTCCAGGAGCGACGAGTCGGTCTGACGCACGATCTCGCCGAGCCAGTCGATGAGGTCGCGCAGTTCCGGGGTCCGCGCCTCCTCGGGGATCGTCTGGCGCGCCGCCCGGTAGGCGTCGGAGAGGTAGCGCAGCACGAGGCCCTCGCTCCGACCGAGCTGGTAGTACGCGACGAACTCGGCGAACGTGAACGCCTTCTCCCACAGATCGCGCACCACCGACTTCGGCGACAGCTCGAAGTCGCGCACCCACGGCTGGCTCGCCGCGAAGGTCTCGAAGGCCTGCTCGAGGAGCTCCGCGAGCGGCTTCGGCCAGGTCACCTCCTCGAGGAGCTCCATGCGCTCCTCGTACTCGATGCCCTCCGCCTTCATCGCCGCGACGGCCTCGCCGCGTGCCCGGAACTCCTGCTGCACGAGGATCGCGCGCGGGTCGTCCAGCGTCGCCTCGAGCACGGAGATCACGTCCAGCGGGTAGTCGGCCGAATCCGGGTCGAGCAGCTCGAACGCGGCGAGCGCGAAGGGCGAGAGCGGCTGGTTGAGGGCGAAGTCCTCGGGGAGGTCGAGGGCGAGTGAGATGACGGCGGTGCCGTCGAATCCGCCGCCCTCCTGGCGCACCACGCCCGCGGTGCGCAGGGTGCGGTAGATCTGGATCGCCCGCCGCGCGAGCGCGCGCCGCCGCTCCGGCGGTTCGTGGTTGTCGAACACGAGGGCGCGGACGTCCTCGAACGGGTCGCCGTGCGGTCGCCCGATGACGTTGATGATCATCGCGGCCGTGACGCGCATCGACGACGCGAGGGTCTCGGGCACGCCCGCGACGAGCTTCTCGAACGAGGCGGGGCCCCACGAGACGAAGCCCTCCGGCGCCCGCTTCTTCGGTCCCTGCTTGCCGTTCCGGCCGGCTTTTGCCCTCGCCTCCGCCTTGGCCGCGGCGAGCGCGTTCTCGATCTCGTGCTCGGGGGCCTCGGCGACGACCTCGCCCTCGGTGTCGTAGCCGGCGCGCCCCGCGCGCCCCGCGACCTGATGGAACTCGCGGGCGGTGAGCTGCCGCATCCGGGTGCCGTCGAACTTGGTGAGCCCCGTGAGGAGGACGGTGCGGATCGGCACGTTGATGCCGACTCCGAGCGTGTCGGTGCCCGCGATCACCCGGAGCAGACCGCGTTGGGCCAGCTGCTCGACGAGGCGGCGGTACTTGGGCAGCATCCCGGCGTGGTGCACGCCGACGCCGGCCCGGATGAGGCGCGACAGCACGTTGCCGAAGCCGGCGGAGAAGCGGAAGCCCGCGATCTCCTCGGCGATGCGGTCGCGCTGCTCCCGGCTCGCGACTTTGGCCGAGAGCAGGGCCTGGGCGCGCTCGACCGCCGCGGCCTGCGCGAAATGGACGACGTAGACCGGCGCGAGGCCGTCGCGGAGGAGGTCGTCGATCGTCTCGTGCACGGGGGTCGTCGCGTAGCGGTACCGCAGCGGCACCGGCCGTTCGACACCGGTCACCCGGGCGACCTCCACCCCGGTGCGCCGCTCGAGGTCCTCGGCGATCGCCGACACGTCACCGAGCGTCGCCGACATGAGAACGAAGCGGCTGCGGTGCAGGAGCAGCAACGGCACCTGCCAGGCCCATCCGCGATCCGGGTCCGCGTAGAAGTGGAACTCGTCCATGACGACGGTCTCGTCGACCAGCCCGTCGGCGCCGTGCCGGAGCGCCCGGTTCGCGAGGATCTCGGCAGTGCAGCAGATGATCGGCGCGTCGGGGTTCACGGCGGAGTCGCCCGTCACCATGCCGACGTTCTGCGCGCCGAAGACCTCGACGAGCTGGAAGAACTTCTCGCTGACGAGCGCCTTGATGGGCCCCGTGTACCAGGAGCGGCGACCGCGGGCGAGCGACGCCGCGTGCGCCGCGATCGCGACCAGGGACTTGCCGGTGCCGGTCGGCGTGCTCAGCACGAGGTGGCGGTCGAGCACCAGCTCGAGCACCGCCTCCTCCTGAGCGGGGTACAAGCGGATGCCGCTCGCGCGGACCCAGGCGTCGAACGCGCCCACGAAAGCGTCCGGATCCCAGGGGCGCGGCAGGGCGTCGGTCAGCACGCTCCAGCGTCCCACGAACCGGGCGTGTACCCCTGAGGGGGGCGGACGGGGGCAGTATCGTACGTGCATCCGTCGCCCTAGAATCCGAGAGGACGCCGAATCCCGGCGTGTCGAGTGGAGGCGGGCCGGTGGCAGACGAGGACGTGCGCGTTCCCGCGGGCTGGTACCCCGATCCCCTCGGGCTGCCCCAGCTGCGTTGGTGGGACAACCACGCGTGGACCGAGCACGTCTCGGACGCACGGCAGCCGATGGTGGCTCAGGAGGCACCGGCGACCCGCCTGGCCTACGCCGACCCGGAGCCGGAGACCGTCGGGGACGAGATCGACGAGGCGACGATCCAGCTGAGCCGTCGCGCTCGCCGTGAGCGCGAGCGCAGCGCCGACGAGCCGGATTCGGTTCTCGGCACCCCGCAGACGGCGCCCGCGTTCGGCGATCCGATGCTCTCGCTCGAGGCGCCGGAGCGAGAGCAGGTCTCGGTCGCCGAGCCGTCGCCCGCCGCCCGCCTCGCCGCATCCGGCCTCGTCGACGAGGCCCCGACGGGCGCGGCCTACGACCTGGGCACACGCTTCGACGACCTGCTCGGTGCACCGAGCTCCCCGCGCTCGGCCTTCGCCCACGCGAGCGCGAGCACGGCGAGCTTCGTGCCCGACGCCGGGGCGGAGGCGTTCCCCGAGCCGCGTTCCGTCGCCGAGCCCGACGCCGCGCCCCTCCGCGAGCGCACGTCGCACCGCCTCGAGTCCGGCCTCCACCTCGGCACGGCGCCGGTCTGGATCATGACCCTGCTGCCGGTCTACATGCTCATGGTCGGTCTCGTCCTGCTCCTCGCGAGCGGCGGCACCGACCAGTCGCTCGTCGCGGGGATCGCGATGTTCGCGGTCACCTGGGTCGGCGGCATCGTGCTCGCCGTCGTCGACAATGCGATGCTGCGCCGCCGCGGCCTCGAGCGCCCCGCCTCCTGGGCCTGGGCCGTTCTCGGCGTGCTCGTCTACCTCATCGCGCGCCTCATGCGGACGGTCCGCGAGACCGGCACTGGCTTCGGGCCGCTCCTCACCTTCCTCGTGCTCGGCGGCCTCCTGCTCGCGGCGATCCTCGCGGTGCCGGGACTCGTCATGCAGGTCGCGCCCGCCACCTTCTCGCAGCAGGCGCAGATCGCCATCGAGTCGGACGCGGCCGCCCTCGGAGCGGACATCCGCGTGGAGTGCCCCACGGTGCCACCGCTCCTCGTGCAGCAGAACATGGTGTGCCAGGCGACGCGCATGAACGGCGACGTGCAGCGCTTCGAGGTGACGGTGAGCCTGCAGCGACTCAACGGCTGGATCGACTGGCACGTCGACGACTGGGGTGTCTTCAGCGCGAGCTGATCGACACCCCGAACGGGGAGGCGACCGCCGAACGACGCCTCCCTAGACTCGCAAACGCACACGGCGGAAGGACGGCAGGCGGCAGATGACCGACCAGGCGATCCGCGTCGTGGGCGCGGGCTGGTACGAGGATCCGGCGGACGTCGGCCGCGTGCGCTGGTGGAACGGCGTGGCCTGGACCGAGCACACCAACCCGAAGCCGGGGCTCGAATCGGGGCAGGTCGCCGCCGCGCTCACCGGGTCGGTCGCGGTCGTGCCGACCTCGACGAGGACCTCGGCCGCCGTCCCTGAGGAGCCGCGGGCCGCGCTCCCCCAGCTCACCCGTCGGCAGGCGATCGAGGCGGAGGGCGGGCGCTCGGCGTCCGAGCCCGTCCGCAGTCAGACGGGGGTCGTGTGGCTCATCGCGCTGCTGCCCGTCATCGCGTTCGTGCTCGCGCTCGGTGCCGGTTACGTCTACTTCTACGTCGCGCCCAGCCCGTTCGTGGCGCTCATCCTGGCGGTGCCGTACCTGCTCGGCCTGCTGTGGGCGCTGTCCGACAGCCGCCAGCTGCGGGCCCGCGGCTTCGCGGCGCCGAGCCCGCTCTGGGCCCTGCTGACCCCGCTCGGCTACCTCATCGCGCGACGTCTGCGGGTGCCGGGATCGGCGGCAGTCGTGATCTTCGCCGTCACCGCGGTGCTCGGGCTGATCGTGCCGGGCGTGCTGTTCTCCACCGGGGCGGTGCGCAACGTCACGCTCGCGATCGGGATCCAGCGCGAGGCGCAGCTGCGATTCGTCAGCACCGAGATCCTCGGCTCGGTCAGCTGCCCGCCCGTCGTCGAGAGCATCGCCCCCGGCACCGTGTTCGCGTGCCAGGCGACGACCACCCGCGGGGTCCCGACCCAGGTCTGGGTCAGCATCGACTCCGCCGACGGCGCGTTCAGCCTGGCCCGCGCCGTCTGACGTCGATCCGACCGCCCAGGAGACGAACGTGGCAACGATGCGCCCGAACCCGGCGTCCTCCGTGGCGCGCGCGCAGCGTGCCACTCGCGCCGAACGTGCCGCGAAGCCCCCCGCCGCCGCCGTCGCCCTCCGCCCGCTCGGCTACCTGCTGATCGGCCTCGTGTGGGCGGCGCTCTCGGTTGTCGCGCTCGCCCTTCCGGTGGCACTCCCGGCCGGACTCGTCTCGACGGGAGCGGGTCCGACCTCCGAGATCCTCGGCCGTTTCGATCCGTTGCTGGCGATCCTGTCGATCGTGTTCTTCGGAGGCTTCATCGCACCGCTGCTCGGATACGTCTTCCTCGCGCTGCCATTCGCCTGCATCCCCCTCGCGGTGCTCTCCTTCACCTACGTCGGGCGCAGCCTGCGCCCGAGCTATCGGCACGAGAGGCTCTCCACCTCCGAGTGGTCGTGCAACGTCATCGGACCGGTGACGGTGCTGCCGACGGCGCTGTCCCTCCTCCCCGTCCGGATCACGCCCTGGACGCGTTTCTGGGCGGGGCTCTACGTCCTCGGCTGGGTGCCGGGCCGCGCGCTCCTCATCGCCGCGGTTCCGGCCGGGATCGGCTACTTCGTCACGGTCATCTGGATCCTGTGGCCGCTGCACAGCATCGTCGCCATCGTCATCTGGGCACTCGTCTCGGCGGCGATCGTCGCGGTCGTCGTCGTGCTGGTGGTGCGCGCCGCACGGCAACGGCTGGGTGGGCTGCGACCGGCTCCCGAGCGGGAGTAGTCGCGACCTTCCTCCGAGGGTGCTGGCAAGCGCCGACGGGGTGTCGGGCATCCCGGGGTCGGGCCTACCCTGTCGGCATGGCTGGACGACACCTCTCCCACGCCGGCGACGACGACGTCGAGTATCCCGTCGGTCTGCCGAACGGCGGCGACAGCGCACCGGGCCGCCGCGAGCGCCTGATCGATCCCGGAGCCCGGATCTCCGAGGGGACGAGCGTGACCGTCGACATGGAGGCCATGCCCACCAGGCCGCATGCCGCGCCGTCGGATTCGAACCCGGACGCGCTCGTGGAAGGCGGCAAGGTCGGCGACGGCCACGAGCTGGAGTGACGGCTCGCGTTCACCGCGGCATGGGAGGCTGAGCGGGATGCGACTCCTCCTCGTCCGGCACGGCCAGACACCCGCCAACGTCGTCGGCGCGCTCGACACCGCGCCGCCCGGGCCCGGGCTGACCGCGCTCGGGGAGCAGCAGGCGGCCGCGGTGCCGCACGCCCTCCGCGGCGAGTCGATCGACGGCGTCTACGCGTCGATCCTCCTCCGCACCCAGCTCACCTCCCGCCCCCTGACCGCGGCGCTCGGGCTCCCCGACGCGGCCGTGCTGCCGGGGCTCCACGAGATCGAGGCCGCTGACCTGGAGGACCGCCGGGACCGCGACGCCGTCCGGAGCTACCTCGAGGTCGCCTGGGCCTGGGGCAGCGGCGATCTGTCGCCGCGGATGCCGGGCGGCACCGACGGCAACGCCTTCTTCGCGCGCTACGACGCCGACATCCGGGCGATCGCGGCGGCGCACGCGGGCGGCACCGCCGTCGCGTTCAGTCACGGAGCCGCGATCCGGGTGTGGTGCGCGGTGCGCGCCGGCAACCTGCCGCCGGACTACGCGGCCTTCAGCAGCCTCGACAACACGGGTGTCGTGATCCTGGACGGCGACCCCGACGGCGGCTGGATCGTGGAGAGCTGGGCGGGTCAGCCGGTCGGCGGCATGGAGCTGCGCGACCCTCGTGCCGACGACGTCACCGGCGAGAGCATCGAGGACGTCCGCTGACCACGCCCCTGGTGATCACTTCCCCTTGAGGTCCTTCCGCAGGATCTTCCCCGATGACGACTTCGGCACCGCGTCGATGAAGCCCACGGCGCGCACCCGCTTGTAGGGCGCCACCCGCTCGGCGACGAATCCCATGATCGTCTCCTCGTCGACCTCCGATCCGGGGTGGCGCACGATGAAGGCCTTCGGGATCTCCCCCGCCTCCTCGTCCGCCGCCGCGACGACCGCGGCGTCGTCGATCTCGGGGTGGGTGAGCAGCAGCGCCTCGAGCTCCGCCGGGGCGACCTGGTAGCCCTTGTACTTGATCAGCTCCTTGAGCCGGTCGACGATCTGGAAGCTGCCGTCCGGGTTCACCAGCGCGATGTCGCCGGTGTGCAGGAACCCGTCGGCGTCGATGGTGCGCGCCGTCGACTCGGGGTCGTCGAGGTAGCCGAGCATGACGTTCGGCCCCCGCACCCACAGCTCACCCGGTGCGCTCGGCCCGGTCGGATCGGCCTCGACCTCCTCCCCGGAGTCGACGTCGACGATCTTCGCCTCCTGGTTCGGCAGCAGCAGACCCACCGACCCGACCGACAGCTCGGCGAGGAGATGGCCGGGGATGACATGCGACACCGGGCTCAGCTCGCTCATGCCGTAGCCCTGCTGCATCGTGATCCCCAGACGGTCGGCCACCGCGGTGCCGAGCGCCTCGTCGAGCGGCGCCGCGCCCGACATCATGCCGCGCAGGCTGGACAGGTCGTACTGCTCGACCAGCGGGTGCTTCGCGAGGGCGACCGCGACCGGCGGCGCGATGAAGACGAAGGTGATCCGCTGCTCCTGGATCAGCTGCAGGAACTGCGGGAGGTCGAACCGCGGCATCGTGACCAGGGTCGCGCGTCGCTCGAGCGCGATGTTGAGGAGGACCGTCATCCCGTAGATGTGGAAGAACGGCAGGAACGCGAGAACGCGGTCGTCCGCCGTGATGTCGAGGAACCGGGTGCACTGCACGACGTTCGCGACGAGATTCCGGTGGCTGAGCTGCACGCCCTTGGCGAAGCCCGTCGTACCCGACGAGTACGGGATGGCCGCCACCTGCGTGGCCGGGTCGAAGGTCACCTCCGGCGCGGACCGGCCCTCGCCCAGCATGGCCCGGAGGCCGTCCTCGGCGTCCAGCACCAGCACGGCGTCGGCCGGGAGGCCCGCCTGTTCGGCGGCCGACCGCGCGGTGTCGGCGATCGGGCCGACGGTCAGCACGAGCTTCGCGTGCGAGGAGCGCAGCTGCCGCGCCATCTCCTCGGCGGTCGCCAGCACGTTGACGGTCGTCGCGGCGGCTCCGGCGCGGAGGATGCCGTGGAACGCCACGGCGAACGCGGGCGCATTCGGCGAGTGCAGCGCCACGACCTCGCCGGGCGCGATACCGCGGGCGGCGAGGGCGCCCGCGAACAGGAGGATCTGCTGCCGCAGCTCGCCGTAGCTCGTCTCCGCGCCGCTCGGTCCATCCACGAGGGCGATCCGCGCCGCGTCCTCGTCGCTCAACCCGCCGAACAGGAAGTCGAAGACGGAACTGCTCGGGATGGTCTCGTCCGGAAACGGGCTGCGGAACATTCGATCTCCTTCGATCGTCGGGTTGTCGTCAGCCTCCCTCACCCTGGAGATTGCCGCAACGGTCGCGTCAAGGGGTTGAACGGACTGGGAGGGGCGACGACCGTGGGAGGCCACGGAAGGGGACCCCCATGAGCGACATCCCGCACCCCCGCACGCACGACATCGACCTCGCGGCGGAGCACGACGACATCACCGAGGACGTCGGACCGGACCTCCAGTCCGGCGACGACCTCGACACCGGCGCGATCGTCGGAGGACCCGAGGATCGCGAGAGCCCGGCCGACGAACTGCCGGACGACGCCGCGGGATCGGAGGCGAGCTGATGACGACCGACGCCATCCCGCCGCAGTTCCCCGACGAGGACCTCCCCGGCCACGGTTCCACCATCCCCGCGGAGGACTACCCGTCCAGCCTCGAGCCCGAGTCGATCGACCCCGACTTCCCGTCCTCCCCCGGCGCGCCCGCCGAGCCGACCGCGTCGGACCCCGATGCACCGTCGATCGACCCGCCGGACCCGGTGATCCCGCTCGAGCCGAGCCCCGGCACGCCTGAGCCCGACCCGACACCGGACGAGCCGTCCCCGGTGCCGCCGAGCGAGCCGACGGTGCCGCTGGACGACGCCGCGCCGGTCGAGCCGCGGCCCTTCGACGACTCCGACCCCAACCCGCCGACCGAGTCCTTCTTCGGTCGGTCGAACAACTGAGGATCGCGATGACCGACGAGAAGGACGACCCGGCCCGCGCCGATTTCGCCGACGCGGCGCGCAGCATCGACGCCTACGAGGCGCCCGACCGGACCGATGTCGAGCCGGATCGCGGCGCGGACGACGACCTCGGCGCGAGCGGGAACGACGAGCTGACGGACGGCGACGCCGTCCGCGGAGAGGAGACGCCATGAGCGACGAGCAGGAGAACACCGAGGGCCTCGCCCCGGACGCCGATCAGCGGTACATCGACGGCGAGCAGCCGGGGGTGCTCAACACCCTCAGCGAGACGGCGCAGCGCTTCCTCGGCGACTCCGACGCCGATGCTGCCGGCGGACGCGACCTGCCGGGCGACGCGAGCGGCGAGGAGCCGCCGCAGGACGGCGACCCGGGTCGCTGATCAGCCTCGCTGGAACCACGGCGGGTAGACGGCCACCTTCGGCGCGTGCCCGCCGACCTCGCGCAGGATCGCGCGCACGCGGTCGCGCATCGGCTCGTGCGGCACGCCGATCAGCGCGATCCCGGTGAAGGGGAACGGGTTCGGGGCGAGCAGCTCCGCGGCCGCGTAGGCGGGATCGAGCGAGCGCATGCGGCGCAGCTGCTGCGTCCCCTGCTCGATGCCGTGGGCGAAGCGCGTCGCGGGCGCGGCCGCGTCGCCGTCCGCGAGCACGACGTCGCCCCCCGCCGACTTCGCATCGGCGACGAGGACGACGAACTCCGTCGGGTTGGCCGCGCGCGCGGCGTCGGACCAGTGGGTGCCGGCGGCGCCGTCGCGGACCTCCCGCCAGCGATCGGCCTCGGGGCTCAGGTAGAACGCCACGCGATCGGCGACCGTGCCTCCGCTCGCGAGCGGGGCGCTGCGTCGCATCTCACGGGCGAGCTTGCTGGAGAGGTCGACCTCCGGCGTCGCGTCGGCGCGCAGGGCGCCGTCGATCGCGACCATCTCGAGGTTGGCGACGTGCGTCACGTGGTAGATCCGTTGGGCGCTCAGCAGCACCGAGGGAGCCGCCTGCGTCTGGGGCGCTGACCGCGCGCGGCTCGGCGCGGCCGCCCGCGGCGGGCGGGTGGCGGCGGCACGCGGGGTGCTGCGGGGAGCCGCGACGGTGCGCGGATAGCAGATGTCGCAGAGGCCCTCGTCGAGCCCGTGGATGCATTCGGCCATCGGAACCACCGTACGTCAGGATCGCGCCGGCAGCCGGCGCGCGGCGGAGGCGGCCGCCGCCGCGAAGCCGAGCACGACGACGAGGACCACGACGAGCGGCAGCGTCCACGCGCCGGTGGCGTCGTGCACCCCGCCGACGACCGTGGGGCCGACCGCGCCGACGACGTAGCCGATGCCCTGCACGGCGCCCGAGCGCGACGCGACCATGGACCGGCCTCCCCCGAAGCCGACGATCATGACGATGACGAGCGTGATCCCGGCACCCTGGCCGAGGCCGCCGACCGCGCACCACAGCCACCACAGGTCGGGGTTCACCAGGAAGCCGACCACGACGACCACCCAGCACGCGGCGCACAGCAGGACGGCCATCGTGACGCCGCCGCGCCGGGCGGCGACCGGCGAGAGCAGCGCCCCCGCGATCCCGAACACCTGGAACACGGCGGAGATGGCGCCGGAGACCGTGACCGCGTAGCCGTGGTCGACGAGCAGGGTCGGCAGCCAGGCGCTCATGCCGTAGTACGCGAAGGACTGGGCGCCGAACGCCGCGGCGAGCAGCCAGGTCACCGGGGTCCGGAGCACCGGGCGCGGGAGGTTGTCGGCGGTCGCGATCGGCGCGGTGAACGCCGGATGCCCGGGCAGCATCGCGGCGCGCACCCCGTGGGTCGCCGCCCACACGGCCAGGGCCACGAGCGCGAACGCACCCCAGACGGCGATGGCGCCCTGCCATCCGAGGTGCGGCTGCAGCGGCGCGGTCGCGATCGTCACCGTCATCGTGCCGACGTTGATGGAGGCCGTGTAGACGGAGGTCATCGTCGGCACGCGCGCCGGCGGGTACTCGTGCGAGATGACCACGGGGATGACGACGTTGCCGAACGTGATGAAGAGGCCGAGCAGCGCGGTCCCCACCAGGGCGGCGCCGAGTCCGCCTGCTGAGCGGACGAGGCACGCGACGACGACGCCCGCGAGGCAGAGCGTGAGCGTGAACTCGGGTCCGAAGCGCCGCGACACCCAGACCGCGAGCGGCGTGACGACGGCGAACAGCAGCACCGGGATCGTGGTGAGCAGCCCGACGACGCCGGCGCCGACCTGCAGGTCGTGGGCGATGGTCCGGGCGACGGGGGCGACCGCGACGATCGGCGCGCGGACGCTCGCGGCCGAGAAGACGATCGCGATCGTGAGGAGGACGAGGCCCCCGCGACGGAACGGGGCGGCGGGCGCGGTCGTCATCCCTCCCAGTCTCTCAGGAGGCGACGACCCCTCTGACCAGGAGGTCCATGAGCCGCGCCGCGCGCGCCTCGTCGTCGGCGGTCGCGATCGTGATGCCGAGCAGGGCCGCGATGAGATCGTCGGCGTCGGCGTCGCGGCGGAAGCTTCCGTCGGCCGCTCCGGCGTCGAGGATGCGCCGCACGCCGTCGGCGAGGCGGGCCCGCGTCGCCGCGATGCGCTCGTCCCCGCGGACCACCGAGCGGAGCGCGTCGCCCATCGCCCGCTTGCCTGCCATCCGCTCGGCGAACCGGTCCATCCAGGCGCGCAGCGCGGAGGGCGGCGAGAGCGTGGCGGCGAGCTCCTCCGCGGCGTCCGCGACGCGCGCGAGCTCGTCCTCGTAGACGGCCGCCGCGAGGGCCTCCGCGTTCGGGAAGTGCCGGTACAGCGTGCCGACGCCCACGCCGGCCATGCGCGCCACCGTCTCCGGGCCGTGCGGCAGGCGCGGATCGGCGAACACGCGCTTGGCGGCGTCGAGGATTCGCGCCCGGTTGCGGACGGCGTCGGCGCGCTCGGCCAAAGCGGAAGTCCTTCCGTTTTCAATGCTACGGTCGAAATGGAACTGATTCCGTTTCTACCAGAAGGAGCCCGCCGTGTCCCTGTCCCCCGTCTTCCCCCTCGCCGGCCGTGACGTCCCGCGCATCGGCTACGGCGCCATGCAACTCCGTGAGGCCGACCCCGCCGCCGCGGTCGATCTCCTCCGTGAGGCGATCGATCTCGGCGTGCGTCACCTCGACACGGCCGAGTTCTACACCGGTGTGAACGAGCTGATCCGCGCCGCGCTGCACCCCTACGCCGACGACCTGGTCCTGGCCACCAAGGTCGGCGCCATCGAGACCCCCGACGGCGATCTCCGGGCCGCGCAGAAGCCTGCCGAGATCCGCGCCCAGGTGGAGGCGAACCTGCGCTCGCTCGGCGTCGACCGGCTCGGCCTCGTCTACCTGCGGCGGGCCGACCGCGCTCCCGGCATCCTCGCGACCGGCGACCAGGTGGTGCCGATCGACGACCAGCTCGCCGAGCTCGCAGCCCTCCGCGACGAGGGCGCGATCACGGGGATCGGGCTGTCGACCGTGTCGGTCGATCAGCTCCGCGAGGCCCTGCCCGTCGGCATCGCCGCGGTGCAGAACGCCTACAACCTCGCTGCGCGGGAGGACGAGCCGTCGCTCGAGCTCGCGGCCGAGCACGGCGTCGCGTGGGTGCCGTTCTTCCCGCTCGGGAGCGCATTCGAGGTCGGGCCCAACGTGCCGGACGCGCACCGGCGCCTCATGTCGGTCACCGCGCTGCCCGAGGTGACGACCGCGGCGGCGCAGCTCGGTGCGACGCCCTCGCAAGTGGCACTCGCCTGGCTGCTGCAGCACCGCGAGAACGTGCTGCTCATTCCCGGGACGCGCACGTCGACGCACCTGCGCGAGAACCTCGCGGCGGGCGGGCTGGAACTCCCGGCGGACGTGGTGGCCGCGCTCGACGCCGTCGCCGGGTGACCCGCGACTTCTACGCGAGCATCGGCTGGAACATCGACTTCGACCAGTCGCCCTCCGACGAGATCCGCTTCGTGCAGATCACGCCGCCGGGCTCCGCCTGCTCGATCGCATTCGGACGCGGGCTCGTCGAGGCCGAGCCGGGATCACTCCGCGGGGTCCAGCTCGTGGTGCGCGACGCCGATGCCGCGCTCGCGATGCTGCGGGGGAAGGGCGTCGATGCGGAGGACGTTCAGGAGCTGGCTTGGGGTCGCTTCGTGACCTTCCGCGATCCCGACGGCAACACCTTCACCCTGCAGGAGCTGCCCGAGTGGTCGCAGGGGTTCGCGAACCGGCCGGAGAACTAGTCAGGGAGGCCGCTGCGACCGGCAGCGACGTCCAGCCGGCGGACGTAGCCTGGGCGCATGCGCACGTCATCCTCCGGCTTCGAGCTGCCCGAGTTCGATCTCCGCCGCGCCGTCGACGGGATCCGCGAGGCGTTCACGCCGCGGGAGGCGGACGGGTCCGCGCCGGATGTGCGCGCCGCCATCCTGCTCGAGCTGGCGACGGAACCGATGCACGGCTATCAGCTGATCCGCGCGATCGAGATGCGCTCGGCCGGCACGTGGTCGCCGATGCCGGGGCAGGTGTACCCGACCCTGCAATTGCTCGCCGACGAGGGGCTGGCGACGGCGACGCAGGACGGCGAGCGCAAGGTGTGGTCGCTGACCGACGCCGGGCGCGCGGCCGCGTCCGCGCACACCCGGACCGCGGGCGACGGGGCCACCGGCCCAGCGGCCGCATCGACGCGAGCGCGCGGATTCGACCGCGAGCGCGACCTCGCTCTGCCGAGGGCGGGCGCGCGACTCGCACAGGCGGTCGGCGGCTTCGGGCCGGGCGCCTCCGACGAGCAGCGGCGCCGCGCGGTCGAGGTCATCGACGAGGCGCGTCGCAAGCTCCACGCGATCCTCGCCGAGGACTGACCGGATGCCGCCCACCGGCGGACCCGTGGGCGCCCCGCCCGCCGCCACGACCTCCTCGGTCGCCGCCCGCGCACGCTACCGCCGCATCCTGCGCTTCGCGTCGATCACGCTCGCGCAGCTGTGGTGGTTCGAGATCGCGCTGCCGACGCTCGGCCTGCGCAGGCTCGCCGCCCGCCGCCGCACGCCGCGTCTTCAGCGTCTCGCCCGCCGGTTCCACGGCCTGGCCGCCGAGCTCGGAGGGCTCATGATCAAGGTCGGGCAGTTCCTCTCGTCCCGCCTCGACATCCTGCCGCCCGAGGTGACGCGCGAGCTCGAGGGGCTGCAGGACGAGGTGGCGTCCGAGCCGTTCGACGCGATCCGCATCCAGGCCGAGCGCGAGCTGGGGATGCCGCTCGAACGCGCCTACGCCTCCTTCGATCCCGTGCCGATCGCCGCCGCCTCCCTCGGCCAGGCGCATCGCGCCCGCCTCTCCCCCGCGATCGCGGCCGACCTCGGCATCACCGACGTCGTCGTCAAGGTGCAGCGGCCCGGGATCGACGAGGTCGTCGCGGTCGACCTGGCTGCCCTCCGCCGCGTCGCCCGCTGGCTCATGCGCGTGCGGCTCGTCTCCAGTCGCGCGGACGCGCCGGCGCTGGTGGAGGAGTTCGCGCTGACCAGCCTGCAGGAGATCGACTACCTGCACGAGGCAGCCAACGCCGAGCGCTTCGCCGCCGACTTCGCCGGAGACTCCGCGGTGGGCGCGCCGGTCGTGGTGTGGGAGCGGACGGCGCTGCGCGTGCTCACGCTGTCGGACGTCACGGCCATCAAGATCACCGACGTCCCGGCGCTGCAGGCGGCGGGCATCGATCCGGTGACGGTGGCGCAGGAGCTCGCTCGCGTCACCTTCCAGCAGATCTTCGTGCACGGCTTCTTCCACGCCGACCCGCACCCCGGCAACATCTTCGTGACGCCGGCGCCAGCCGCGTCGGCCGAGTCGGAGACCGCCTCGCCGACCCCGGCCTTCCGCCTGACGTTCGTCGACTTCGGCATGATGGGCGAGATCTCGCCGACCCTGCGCGCCGGCCTGCGCGACTTCATCCTGGCCGCGGTGGGGCGCGACAGCCGGGGGCTGATCGCCTCGCTCGACCGGCTCGACATCCTGCTGCCCACCGCCGACCGCGACGAGCTGGAGCGCGCGATGACGGCGCTCTTCGGTCGCTTCGGCGGGATGGGCATCGCCGAGCTGCAGCGCATCGACCCGCGCGAGTTCGAGGTGTTCGCCCGGCAGTTCGGCGAGACGATCCGAGCTCTCCCCTTCCAGCTGCCGGAGAACTTCCTGCTGCTGATCCGCACCATCTCGCTCGTGTCCGGTGACACGAGCGCGCTCGACACCGAGTTCAACATGTGGGACTCCGTCGACCCCTTCGCCCGCACCATCCTGCGCCCGAGCGGCGCCGACTCGCTGCGGTCACTCGGTGAGCAGGCCGTCGGCTACGCGACGACGATGCTGCGCCTTCCCCAGCGGATGGACGAGCTCATCACCCGCTTCGATCGGGGGCAGGTCGCGGTCAAGGTGCCGGACGTGGAGCGCGGGCTCCGGTCGATGCAGCGCACGATCGGTCGACTCGTCTCCGCGATCGTGTTCGCGGCCCTGCTGTTCGCCGGCGTGCTGGCGCGGCCGGCGGACGACGTGCTCGGCTGGATCCTGATCGCCGTGTCGGCCGTTCCCCTCCTCCACGTGATCGTCACGTGGAGGATGCGCCCCTAGGCGTCCGGCGGCGTCTCAATACCAGAACCCGATCGCGGGAGCGCGCCGGGTTTCGAGCAGGCGGCCCAGCGCGTCGTCCTTCCGCGACGGAGCGCCGACGATCGCCGCGCCGAGCTCTGCCACCTCGATCGGGTCGGCCGGTTCCGCGGCATCCGATACCGCGCCTCGCCCGCCCGACACGGTCAACGCGTAGGAGCCGCTCGCGATCCCGAGATCATCGATCACGCGGAACGCGGCCTCCCCGTCCGTCTCGTACGAGCGCGATCCGAGCACCGTCGCCGCGTCGAGCACGCGCAGGTAGTGCATGTCGAACGGCTTGACCTCGACGGCACGGAAGTCGGAGACCATCCACCGCATCGGCTCGTCGACGGCGCCGAGGTCGTAGGTCACCGTGGCGACGAGATCCATCTCGACGAAGAAACGCCAGATCGCCGCGTAGGCGTCGTCGCTCGCGGCGATGACGTTGAGCACCGCGACACGGTGCGCGGTGAAGTCGTCGGGGTCCTCGGAGACCGTGTAGATCGCCATCCCCCGCAACTCGCCGGACTCGTCGCGGTACTGGACCGCACGTCGCTCGTCGGACGTGTCGCCCTTCCGGCTCTGGAATCCGGCAACCTGATCCCACCTCATCCCGAACGGCGCGACCTGACCGGCGGCGCGCAGGCGCAGCTGCTCGAAGAGCGCGGGAGCCTGGTCGCGCCAGCGGCGCACCGGGATGTAGTCGAGCCGTCCGGCGGGCACCGGTCCCGTCCAGGCGAGGCCGCGGGTACGGATGCGGTACTCCGCCGCGAGCGCCGCGACGCCGAACCCGTAGCGCCCGTAGATGGACGACTCGGAGACCGTGAGCATGGCGATCGCCACGCCGAGCCGGTGCGCGGTGCGCAGTTCCGCCTCGATGATCTGGCGCTGGATGCCGCGACGCCGGTGGGTCTGGGCCGTGGTCACCCCGCTGATCGCCCACGCCGGGATCTCACCGCCGGGGATCGTGAGCGGGCCGATCCAGGAGTTCGAGGTCGCGATCGGCGTGAGGGGGTCGGCGCCCTCGGGGTCGTACACGGCGGTCAGCCGACGGTTGGTGGTGAACTCGGCGGCGTGCGCGTCGAGCGATTCGCGCGTCATCACGGGGCCGAAGAATCCGCGCGCCTCGGCCTGCAGGTAGCGATCCACCGCCTCCCGATCGGCGGAGTCGACCACGCGCAGCTCGTAGCCGTTCGCGGCGAGCTTCGCGGCGGCCTGCTCGTCGATCGGAGCGGACTGGATCTCTCGGGTACGTGCGTCGACGCTCATGCCGCCAGGCTACGGGGGGGGTCGGACGACGGCCCGCTGCCCGTGAGTTGTGCGCGTCCCCTGAGCGTCGGCTCCCGCCTCCCCCGGAACGACCTACGGTCGCCCCATGACCGACACCTCCGACACCCCGTTCGACGACTCCCCGCGCGACGCCGAGCGCGCGATGCAGACCACGACCAACGACGCCGTCGCCGGTGAGACCGTCGAGCCGGTCGACTCGTTCGCGGGCCCGAACGGGGCGGAGAAGCCGGAGGCCGAGCCGACGTACGGCCCGGGCGACGACCGGGTCCCGCCGGAGGACATCGTGCTGCGCGAGGACGACGACCCCTCCGACAGCGGCAGCCCCGACGTCGGTCGGGAGTCCTGAGGCGCTACCCCGCGGCGTTCCAGCTGGAGAAAGCGACCACGATCACCGTGGCGAGCGACACCACCGCGATGGCGAGCATGAGCACGGCCATCCAGCCGAGGCGCCGACGCAGGCGGGTCACGGGGACTGCGAACCGCACGACGTACATGAGCGCGTAGAGGACCCCGACCAGGACCGCCGCGACGAGCGGCAGCCCCACCGGTGGCAGCCCGAGCAATGCCTGCGGGACGAGGACGCCGAGCGCGATCGCGGTGAAGAACCCCCCGACGATCAGCCAGATCCGTCCCGTCGAGAAGGTGAGCGACGGCTGCTCGGTGAGGCGGGTCTCGTCGCGCGCCGGCGGGCGGTCCGGGTCGGGGCGGGATGCGTCCATGCCTCAGACTCCCACGCCGCGGGATCCGCGCAAGGGGATTCCCTCAGCCCTGGCGGGTCGTCTTCTCGACGCTCATGACGAGGATCACCCGGTCGGCCTTGTCGGCGGGTGCCTCGGCCTCCGCGTCGCCGTAGCGGTTCGCGAGCTGCACGTAGAAGGCGCCCTCGGGATCCGGCTCGACCTCGACGAGACGGCCGCGCACCTCGAGGTAACGGAACGGGTTCTCCGGGTCGGTGATCGAGATCGCCATGGACGGGTTGTGCTGCAGGTTGCGGAACTTGCCCCGCGTGGTCGTGTGCGTGAACCGGATGCGGTCGCCGTCGAAGAGGAACCACATGGGGTTCACCTGCACCGTGTCGTCGGGCCGGATCGTGCCGAGAGCCGCGTAGTTCGGCTGCTCGAGGAGGTGCCGAAGGTCGGCGGGGATCACGGTGTCGCTCATGCCTCCATGCTGTCAGGAGGCGAGGTGGCTCTGCTTCCAGGCGAGCACGGCCCGGGCCGCGGCGTCGACCTTCTCGCGGAAGGCGGGATCGACCTGCGCCCGTGCGATCACCGCCGCGGTCATGGGAGCCGCCTGGTCGGGGTCGTTGGAGATGAGGACGACGTCGACGCCGGCGTCGATCGCGCGCACCGCCCGGTCGCCGACGGCGACGCTCTGCACCTGGACCGCCCTCGACAGGTCGTCGGTCATGGTGACGCCGCGGAACCCGACCCGGTCGCGCAGCAGCGTGAGAACCGCCGGCGAGAAGACGGCCGGCTGCGTCCCATCGATCCGCTGGTAGATCGCCGACGAGACCATGACGACGTCGACGCCGGAGGAGGCCAGATCGCGGTACACCCCGACGTCCGGCGCATCCGGCCCCACCACGTCGTCGGTGACGCCTGCCGTCGTGTCGGTGTTGGCCGTGACATGACCGAGCCCGGGGAAGTGCTTCGCCGTGGACTGCACGCCGGCGTCGCGCAGCCCCGCGGCGAACGCCGACGCGTGGTCGACGACCGTCGCGGCGTCGGAGCCGTACTGACGCTGGAACACCCCGATGGGCGGGTTCTGCGCCGCGGTCCCGGCCGGCACGATGTCGGCGACCGGCGCCAGATCGAGGTTCACCCCCGCGGCGCGCAGCTGCGAGCCCCACTCCCGCGCCTGGGTGCGGAGCGCGTCGGGTGCGATCTGCCCCTGCGCGACGGCGGTCGGGATCCGGTCGAAGCCCGGGCCCTGCAGCACCTGCACCTCGCCGCCCTCCTGGTCGGTCGAGACGATGAGCGGGATGCCGTCCGCCGAGGCCGCCTGAGCCGCCCGGACGACGGCGAGGTTGGCGCTCGCGGGCGCCACCGACCGTCCCTTGAGGAAGATGCCGCCGACGTGGCTGTCGCGGATCGCGGCGAGCGCCGCCGGATCGAGGGTCGTCGCGCTCGTCCCGGCGACGAACAGCTGCCCGACCTCCTGGGCGAGGGTCAGTCCGGCGAGCGGATCGGCGGTCGGCGACGACGTCGATGTGGCCGACGGAGTGCGACGGGGCGACGGCGCGGGGGCCGGGGTGCACGCCACGAGGGCGGCGGAGGCGAGCGCGACCGCCGCGGTGGCGGCCAGAGCGCGGCGGCTGCGGTGCACGGGCGACCTCACACGAACCGCGCCGCGGACTGGAGGCGCGTGCGCACCTCGAACAGATCGGTGCCGCCGATCCCGACACCGGCGATCCCGCGCCGGACCAGGTCGACGAGCCGCGGCCGCTCGACGAGCAGCGCCCGCGCGCCGCGCACACCGCCGAGATCGACGACGCCCTCCGGCGCGGCCCCGTCCGGGACCACGATCACGAGCGCCGTGAACCGGACGCGCGCCTCCCGCGCGAGCGCGCGGGCCCGCACGGAGAGCTCGTGCACCGGGCGCTCGTGCGGGGCGAGCGCCGGGCCGGCGATCTCGCCCCGCTTCACGCTCACCGGCTCGCCCCAGTCTTCGCTGAGCATCGCCCAGAGCCCCGTCGGCCCGAGGACCACATGGTCGATCTTGCCGCCGGCCCCCTGCGGCGACGCGGTGAGGCCGTTCCCGTCGCGTCGCGGATCGTCGGTGCGGAGGTCGTGCCAGACCGTGAACCCCATGCCGAGCGTCGCGAGCGCGCGCGCCGTCTCCTCCTCGGCGACGGCCTCCGCGAGGAGGTGCCGGAGCTCGCGAGGCGCCCGCGCCAGCAGCTGCGGGTCGTACGGGTCGGGGATGTCGACACCCCGGCCCGACCACTCCTGCAGGAGCACGAGGAACTGCTCGCGATACCACCCGCCGGGATGACCGTGCATGCGCGCCGCAGGACGGGTGCCCTCGCCCCGCGGCGGGGCGGCGGGTGCCCAGCTGCGCTCCTCGGCGGCGGGTCGGACTCCGCGGTCGTAGGCCGCGCGGGCGTCGGCCGTGCCGACCAGCTCCCACGCGCGTTGCACCCGGTCGAACTCGAGCGCCGCTCCCCCGGTGTCGGGATGCGTCTCCCGAAGCCGGCGCCGGTAGGCGCGGCGGAGCTCGTCGTCCGTCGCGGTCACGGTGACGCCGAGCACCTCGTACGGGCTCGCGGCGAGCGGGCTGTCGGACATCCGCTCATTCTGCCGGGATGGCGCCGCTGGGCGCCGTGCATACCCTGAACGCATCCCCGGCGTCGCCGCCCAGACCGGCAGGCGGACGCCTCGAGCCGAGGCCGCGTGTGCGTGGCTCAGCGGCCTCCGCCGCCGCCTCCGCCGCCGCCGCCGCCGGAGAATCCGCCGCCGAAGGACCCCCCGAGAAGCTCGAGAACCCCGAGCCCGAGTACGACGGCGCCGGGGCGCTGAGCCCGCGCGTCATCCCGCTGATCACGGGGCTGAACGCCGCGACCGTGAACGCCTGCTGCCCGACGTACCAGTCGGGCTCCTGCTGCACTCGGGCGAGCTCGGTCTGCAGCTCCGCCGTCCAGGAGTCCTCGATGCCCCAGAGGATGGCCCATGGCAGCAGCTGCTCGTGCAGCTTGACGATCTGGCGCCCGTCGGCCGTGTCGATGCGCTCCGCACCCGTCACGCTCTGCAGCACCCGCATCCGGTCGGCCTCGGCGAGCTGCATGTACATGCGCATGCCGAACAGATGGTCGATGAGGTGCTTCGCGCCGTCGGTCGGCTGCCGTCCGCCGACCGCGCCCACGATGCCGAGGATGAGCCCGATCAGCCCGGGCAGGAGCGCCGCGATGCCGAGGAGGATCCCAACCGACCCGCCGGCGACCGCCCCGACGAGGCCGCCGACCACGAGTGCGATAGCGATCCCCATCCATACCTTCGCCGCGGTCGACGAGCGGCGCGGACCGTAGAACTCGTGATCGACCCACGCCGAGGCGGCCGACACGGCGCCGTCGAGCGCCTTGCCGAGTCCGGCGTCGCCGGCGCGCAGGAGATCCCGGGAGGAGCCGGGAGCCGCGTCGGCCGCGAACAACCCGTCGAGGAACCGGCTCTCGAACGCGTCCAGCCCGGACCGGTCGAGCAGCTGCACGGCGTAGTCCGCCTCGTCGCGCCCGTGACCCGTCGGATAGCCGAGGAGCCGAACCCGCCCGCGCACGGCGAGGTCCACGAGCTCCGCCGGTCGCGCCGCCACTGCTCGGTTCAGCAGCCGAGCGGCAGGCAGGATGCCGAGCCGCAGCGGCGGCGCGTACTCGGGCACGATGATCTCGCCCGCCCTCGGCCGCCGCGAGCGGCCGAGGACGAAGGCCACGATCCCCGGCACCAGAGCGCCGCCGCCGCCGAGGGTGAGCACGATGGTCCAGGCCGGCGGCCAGTCGATCGGTCGGGAGGTCTCGGGGCTGCGCGGCGTCCCCTCGACGAAGGTGCCGCGGGCGAACCCGATGGCGACCGTGAGGTTCTCGTGGGCGGCGAGGTCCCGGGCCGAGGCGGTGAGGACGGCCGGCTCCGCCGGAGCCCCGGTCGGTGCCGGCGCCGGCGTCGCGGTCGGGTCGGGCACGCCCGTTCCCGTGATGCCGCCGGTGCACCACGTCGTCGCGTTCTCGGGCCCCTGGTAGCAGGCCTGCCGACCGGTGAGCGACGGGACGAGGTCCGGAGCGATCTCGACGCGGGCGCTCACCTCCGCGAACGGCTGCGCCCAGCCGGTGCCGTTGACGTCCCAGTAGAACTCGTCGGAGCCGGTGTCGGCGAAGGAGCGGATCGTGTCCGACTGGGTGTAGCGGATGACGTAGGTCGTCGCCCCGTGGACGTACGCGTCGGTGCCGAGCGACAGCGTCACGAACCGCTCGTCGCGACTCGTGTCGTAGGGCACGGCCCGTCCGGACCCGTCGGTGACCGACTGCACTCGGGTGTCGAGCGGCACGCCGCCGTACTCGTCCGGGATCGCGCGGACGATCCCGCGGTTCTGATCCGGCTGAGGGAAGAGGGCCACGATGGTCTCGGTGACGCTCAGCCGCGCATGACGGTCCGCAGCGCGCGACAGCGAGTAATCGGCGTCGAAGGAGCGGAACGAGAAGTCGTTCACGTCGCCGGGCAGCCCCGCGACGGCGGCCGCCGCGACGCGGGGCGATGCGGCCGCGACGAGGGGCGACGCGCCGATCGCCACGAGGACGAGGAGAGCGCCGGCGGCGGTGAGGAGGCGTCGCATCCCCCCCGACCCTAGTCAGGTGTCGAGCTCGTGCAGCAGTTCCTTCGCCGCCTTCTCGATGTCGTCGTGGTCGTACTGACCCGCGCGGCTCTCGAGCGAGATGACGGCGCAGCGGTGCACCCGGGCGAGGTCGCCGTAGGGGAAGCTGTAGCGCTTCTTGGTCTCCTCGCCCGCCTCGACGTCGACGCCGAGATGCCACAGCGCGTACTCGTCCCAGCCGTGCTTCTCGAGCCACGCGTTCTCGTCGTCGACGGAGGGCGCGTGCCCGCTCCAGTCGTCGCGCTCGTCCTTCATGGTGCGACCCTTCGAGATGAGCTCCTTCGCGTGCCGGAGCGCAGCGCGGTTCAGCGTGACGGTCATGGGCGCGACGCTACGCGCGCGCTCGGCGGCGCCCCGGGGCGCGGAGGCGACGCGCAGGTCCGCGTCCGACGAGCGTCGTGACACGTGCGTAGGCTCGACGCATGCGCGTCGCCCCGAGCCTCGAAGTCCTCCGCGCGGAGGCGCAGGACGAGCTCGGCACGGTCGTCGAAGAGCGCCTGCGCGGCGGCGAGGATCCCTGGGCCTTCATGCACGAGATGCCGACGGTGGACGAGATGGTCGTCCTGCTCCTGCACGGCGAGCTCGCCCCCGACGCGACGACGACCGACGCGGCGCTCGACCGGGTGATCGGCGCCTACCCGGCGCTCCGCCCCACGGTCGACGGGCTCCGCGACCGCATCGACGACATCCGGCGCTCCGCATGACCGCGACGTCGGCGCTCGCCCTCCTCCGCTTCGACGGCGACCGCACGATCGGGCACGACCTCGTCGACCCGGCCTCCCCGGTGCTCTCGGCGCTCGATCTCGCCGCCACCCGCGGCGATGGGGTCTTCGAGACCATCAGCGTGGGCCACGGCCACCCGCAGGCGTTCGAGGCCCACCTCGCCCGGTTCGTCCGCTCGGCCGCGAAGCTCGACCTGCCGGAGCCCGACGTCGACGTCTGGCGTGCCGCGGTCCTCGCGGTCGCCGCGGTGATCGGCCCGGTTCCGGAGGCGTTCGTGAAGACCGTGCTGAGCCGCGGGATCGAGGGCGGCTCGTCACCGACCGGCTGGGCGTACGGCGCCGTCGCCCCCGACCACACGGCGGCCCGCACGCGCGGCGTCCACGCGATCCTCCTCGACCGCGGGTTCCGCTCGGACGCCGGAGCGGCGGCGCCCTGGCTGCTCGTCGGGGCGAAGACCCTGAGCTACGGCATCAACCGCGCGGCGGCGCGCGAGGCGGCGAAGCGCGGTGCTGACGACGTCGTGTTCGTCTCCACCGACGGGCTGCTCCTCGAGGGTCCGACCGCCAATGTCGTGATCCTGCGCGACGGGAGGCTGCTCACCCCGCCGCTCGACGCCGGCATCCTGCCCGGCACCACGCAGGCCGACCTATTCGACTGGGCGCCGTCGCGGGGTCTCGAGCCCCTTTACCAGCCGCTGCGGCCGCGCGACCTGCTCGACGCCGACGCCGCGTGGCTCCTGTCGAGCGTCCGGCACGCCGCCCCGATCAACGCGGTCGATCACGCCCCGCTGACGATGGATCGCGAGCTCACCGACGCCATGAACGACTTCCTCAGCGCCCGGACCGCCTGAATGCGCCGGATCGTCGGCGCGGTCCGCATCGTCGCGGGTCTCGCGCTGCTCGCGACGGTGGTCGCCCAGATCGCCGATGAGCTCGCGCACGCCGCGTTCCTGCCGTCGCGGTACTTCGCGTACTTCACCATCCAGACGGCGCTCATCGACGTGGTCGTGCTGCTCGTCGGCGGATGGTGGGCCGTGCGCCGACCGCGCGACACCCGGCTCCTCACGACCGTCGCGATGTGCACCGTCGTCTACGCGGTCGTGACGACGGTCGTGTACAACGCGCTGCTGCGCGGGATCGTCGCGCCCGGCTACGAGTCGCCGGACTGGATGAACGAGATGCTGCACGTCGTCATCCCGATCCTCCTGATCGTCGACTGGATCGTCGCGCCGGGCCGCGAGCGCCTGCGCGGGCGCGCGGTGTGGTGGATCGTGGCGTACCCGCTCGCCTGGATCGCGTTCACGATGATCCGCGGCGGGATCGACCGCTGGTACCCGTACCCGTTCCTCGAGCCGGCCGGCCCGAACGGCGTTCCCGGGGTCGTGGCCTACATCGTCGGCCTGGCCGCGGCCATGATCGCGCTCGCCTTTGTGGCGGTGCTCCGCACCCGGCCCCGCGAGCCCAAGCTCCAGCAGAGACCCGACGCCGGCCCGTAGGTCCTCGGCTCCGGAGAGTACTGGCGGCGGCGCCTCGTCCGCGCGACCGGTTCTACCCCCGTATCGCGGTCCGCGTCATCGACGAGGCTGCCGCCGCCGCTAGTCCCCCGACTAGTGCATGACCAGATTAGGCAGGGGGACAAGGATATGTATGCCCCCATTGAGGGTGTCCGCCGCGATGCGGACAAATCGGGGTACAGATCGGGCACGACGAAAGGCCCCCGATCGCCGCGCCCTCCCGGCGTGCGCCGGATGGAGCTCGGGCCCGAGGGCCTTTCTGTCACCTCAATCGATCAGCCCATCGGACTCATCTCCTTCAGTGAGGACGACGGTACTCCCGGCTGGATCGAAGGGGAACGGGTGAAGTCTCGCCAGAAGGTTGAAGGTTGAAGGTGCCTCAGACCGTGTCGCGGAGGAGCGCCATGAGGGCCTCGAGCTGGACCGACCCCTCGGCCGCCTCGTCGACGGTCGCGCCGTCGAGGGCGCGCGCCGCGAGCCCGGCCTTCGCGTCGATGAGCTCCGAGATCCGCCCGTCGAGCGTGCCCGCCGCGATGATCCGCCACGCCGTGACGGGCAGCTCCTGCCCGATGCGGTGCACGCGGTCGATCGCCTGGGTCTGCTCGGCGTTCGTCCACGAGAGCTCGGCGAGCACGACGTTCGACGCGACCTGCAGGTTGATGCCCACGCCGGCCGCCGTCAGGGAGCAGACGATGACCGACACCTCGGGATCGTTCGTGAACGCGTCGATCGCGGCGGTCCGGGCCTTCGGCGACTGGTCGCCGCGGATCGAGACCGTGCGGAGCCCGGCCGAACGGAAGTGCGCCTCGGCCGCGTCCATGACGTCGATGTGCTTCGCGAAGAACACGACCTTGCCCACGTTCCGGGCCAGATTGACGGTGTAGTCGGCCGCCGGGGTCGCCTTGGCCTGGCCGATGCGCCGGACCATCGTGAAGACGTTGTCGCCGCTGCCGTCGCCGCTCGCCTGCCGCGTCTCCTCGAGCTCGGCCGCCGCCACCAGGCGGATGACGTCGTCGCGACCGAGGTCGGGTCGCGCGGCGGAGAGGCGACGATACCGCTCCGCGAGGCGCGCCACGAGGGCCGCCTCGGCGGCACGGATCGACCGGCCCGCCTCGCCCTCGAGCTCGACGGGGATGTCGGCGATGCGCCGCGCCGGGATGTCGGCCGCGACGTCCTCCTTGCGCCGGCGCACGATGCCCATCTCGACGACGGCCTCGCGCGCGGCGGCGAAGAAGCCCGGCTCGCCCGGGTCGAGCTCCGTGTCCTCCAGCCGGCGCATGAGTTCCGGCAGCGGCTTCTTCTCATCGATCCAGCCGAGGTACTGCCAGATCATCCGGAAGTCCTCGATCTGGTTGATCAGGGGCGTGCCGGTCAGTGCGATGAAGAGCGCCTTCGGGGTGACCGCGCGGATGCTGCGGGCCAGCGACTGCACATTGCGCGAGCGCTGCGACTCCTTGTTCTTGATGAAGTGCGCCTCGTCGACGATCATCCCCTTGAAGCCGCGGCGGCTGAGCCACGCGACGTGCCGATCGAGGATCTCGTAGTTGACGATCACGATGTCGGCGAACGCGTCGATGTCGTCGCCGTCGCCGTTGACGATCGTCGCGACGCGCTTCGGGGTCCACTTCTCGACCTCGCGCGCCCAGTTGACCTTGACGACGTTCGGCACGACGACCAGCAGCGGGAACGAGTGCGTCACATCGGCGGCGAGCAGCGCCTGCGCCGTCTTGCCGAGTCCCGGCTCGTCGGCGAGCAGGTACGTGCGGTGGCCTTCGCGGGCGCTCTCGACGAAACGCGCCTGGTGGATCATCAACTCGAGCCGCCCCGGCGTGTCGAGCGTGCGCGGCGCGGGCAGCGTCATCGACGCCGCTCCCCCGCCCATCTCGAACGAACGGAACAGCGGATCCATGAGCTCCCAGTTGGCCAGTCGACCGGAGGTGGCCGGCTGCGCCGCGACCGCGCTGAAGTCCGGGGCCAGGAACGGGTTCGACATCTGGTACTGCCGCACCGACTGCGGCACGACCTGGCGCTCCTCGGCGGCCGGCTTCGGCGCCGTCTCCGTCACGACGATGAGGTCGTCGGGGCTGAGCTCCGCGCCCGCGTCGAGCAGCATCGCCCGGCGCAGCTCCTGCGCGGCGGGACTGAGCGGCGCCGTGTCAGTAAGGAGCGGGATGAGGGTCGAGTCGCGCGCCACGGTCTTCGCCATGATCGTCGCGATCCCCTCAAGCCGCGTCACCTCCTTGGTGCGCTCGGCGTCGGTCAGGCCGGTGTCGGTCTTGATGCGGGCGCGCTCCTCGCGCACGAGGGCCGCCACGACGCGGAACCGGGTGCGACCGGTGGGCCCGACCTTGCCGCGCTCCGCGGCGTTCTCGATCTCGCGCACAGTGCGCGCGAGGACGGGGATGATGCCCGTCTCGTCCTGGTGGGCGCGTCGACGCGTCGCGGGACGGCGGGTCGCGTTCTTGCGCTGACCCGACTTCTGGCCGGATGAGGCCATTGCTCTCCTCGGGCGGCGGGTCGACCCCGTCGCCGGCTGTGTCGAATGCGCGGAATCCGCATCGGTCGAAGCGGATCCCCCCTGATCCCGGCTTGGCCGGTCGGGGTGTGCGCACGAATATGTTAGCGCACGCGCGATCCCGGACGAGGAAGGCGCACGCGGCGGCGCGGCACGGGGTGCTGCCGCGGCCTCACGCGTCCTTCGGCGCGCTCTTCACGCGGATGAGGATCGCGCACAGGATGAACACCGCGACCGCCCCGAACTGCCCGGCGACCCACCACTGCCCGTGCCAGAGGAACGGGACGACCGGATTCCAGATGACGACGACGGCGGCGAGGAACGGCAGCGCCCACCACGCGCGGCCCTGGATCGCGAACCACCCCACGATCGCGGCCAGGATGGCGGCGCCGTAGCGGATCCAGAGGAACCCCGACTCGGTGTCGAGCAGCGCCAGTCCCGCGAGCACGACGATCGCCCCGAGCAGGCCGGGGGCCAGCGCCATCCGCCGCGACACCGGATCCTTGTACCGGTCCGCGGGACGCCGCGCGGGCGTTGTGCGCGGAGGCTGCGCACCGCTACCTCGGCCGCCGCCGAGGGGCGCGGATCCGGCCGGAGGTCGACGGCTGCTCATCGCGGACCAGGATATCCGGGTCGGCGGCGCCTGCCGTCGGCCCGGGGTCTCAGGCCTGCGGGCCCAGGTCCTTCAACGGCCGGACCGCGGGCCCCTCCAGCACGGTGCCGTCCGGGGCGAAGCGGGACCCGTGGGCGGGGCAGTCCCAGCTGCCCTCGAAGTCGTTCCAGGTCACGATCGCGCCGAGGTGCGGGCAGATGGCGCACAGCTCGCGCGTCGTGCCGTTCACGGTCGACACCGCGACCGGGCGGACCCCGACGCGGCCGACCTCGCCCATCCCCTCGAGCGGCGCGGCGCCCTTCGGTCGCGCGAGCGCCCCGAGCCACCCGCGGAGGTACGAGCTCGCCACGGCGGCGTTCTCGCCGATCCCGGCCGCAAAGGTCTGCGGGAGCGTGGGGCGGCGGTGCAGGATCCGCTGCCAGTCGGTCGGCGTCCAGCCGCCCTCCTCCCCCAGGATGTCACTCGCGAGCGTCAGCGCCGTCGCGACGCCGTTGGTCATGCCCCACTTGTCGAACCCGGTCGCGAGGTAGACGCGCCCGCGCCCGCGGGGCAGCCAGCCGACGAACGGGATGCCGTGCGGCGTCATGCGGTCCTGGGCGCTCCAGGAGGCGACGGGCTCCGCGCCCGGCCAATGCCGAAGGGTCCAGGCGGTGAGCTCCTCCGCCGACCGTCGCGGGCTCGGCTCCCGCCCGACCGCGTGGCCGAATCCCCCGGTCAGGAGGAGCGGCCCGGAGGTGCGGATGCTGCGGCTCGGCTGCTCCACGTCGAGGAACATGCCGTCCGGCAGCTGCTCCGCGGGCACCCGCCACGCTTGCGCGTAGCTGCGCTGCGCGGAGGTCTTCGCCCAGTACAGGCCGCGGTCGAGGATCGGGATGTTCGTGGCGAGGACCACCTTGTCGGCGTCGAGCGTGCCCGCGGAGGTCAGCACCTCGACCGGCGACGCGGCGTGCACCGCACGTACGCGCACGCCCTCGACCACGAGGCCGCCCGCCTCCCGCACGGCTGCGACGAGCGCCGCGAGCAGGCGCATCGGATCGAGCTGCGCCTGGTCGCGGAGCCGCACCGCGCCCGTGGTCTCGAAGGGGAGGTCGACCCGGTCGACGAGCTCGACCGGGATCCCGACGGCGCGCGCCGCGCGGCGCTCCGCCTCGACCCGCGCCCTCCCGTCGCGCGTCGTGGCGTAGCTGTACGCGTCGCGGCGCTCCACCTCGACGCCGGCGCTCGCGCAGAAGTCGAGGAGCCAGTCGAAGCCGGCCGCCTGGCTGTCGGCGTAGGCGCGCGCGACCGCCGCGATGTTGCGGCTGCGCACGAAGTCGGAGTGCGCGCCCTGCAGCCGGGAGACCTTCGCGGTGGTGCGTCCGGTCGTGCCCGCGCCGATCCTTCGGGCCTCGATCGCCACGACGCGGCGCCCCGCGCGGGCGAAGAGCAGCGCCGTGACGAGTCCGGCGATGCCGGCGCCGATCACCGCCAGGTCGACGTGGTCGGCGTCGGGGAACTCGTCGGAGGCGATCGTCGGGGCGGTCTGCTGCCAGAGGGACTCCATGGCGCCACGCTAGGCGCGCCGCGCGAACGGGCCACGGACTCCCGGCGACCTACCATCAAGGAATGAGCGACGGCGCCGATCCGCGGGTCGAGCGCCTGCGCGCGCAGTTGCGGGTCCCCACGGTGTCGCGTGCCGACGACAGCGCCGACGGCGCCTCGTTCGAGCGGTACCGGGCGCTGCTGCGGGAGCACTACCCGCGGGTCTTCGGCGGCCTCGAGGTCGAGGAGGTGGCGGGCGGCGTCGGTCTGCTGCTGCGCTGGCCGGGTCGGAGCCCGGGCGCCGCGGCGGTGCTCATGGCCCACTACGACACGGTGCCGGCCGACGAACCGGGCTGGACGCATCCGCCGTTCGACGCGACCATGACCCGGGAGGGCGACGACCGTCGGATCTGGGCCCGGGGCTCCATCGACGACAAGAACGCGGTGGCGGGCGTGCTCGAGGCGGTGGAGGCGCTGCTCGCGGAGGGGTTCCGGCCCGAGCACGACGTGTGGCTCAGCTTCGGCGGCGACGAGGAGGTCCTCGGGCGGGCGGCGGAGGCGGCGTCGCGCGCGCTGCAGGAGCGCGGCGTGCGGGCGCGGCTCGTGCTCGACGAGGGCGGCGCGATCGTCCGGGGGCAGTTCCCGGGTGTCGCCGAGCCCACCGCGGCGATCGGGCTGAGCGAGAAGGGCATCGGCTCCGTGGAGCTCACGGTGCGGCAGCACGGCGGGCACGCGGCGCACCCGCCCCGCAGCGGCGTCACCGCGACGACCCGGCTCGCGGCGGCGATCACCGCGATCTCCCGACCGTCGCGGGCCGCGATCCCGCCCGTCCTCGAGGCGATGTTCGAGGTGCTCGGCCCGCGGGCGCGCGGCCTCGTCGGATTCGCGTACCGGCATCCACGACTGATGCGGCCCCTGCTGCTGCGCGCGCTCGCCCGCGGGAGCGACGAGACACACGCGATGATCCGCACCACGCGGGTCGTGTCGCGACTGCAGGGTGCCGCGGCCGACAACGTGCTCCCGGAGACGGCACGCGCGATCGTCAACGTGCGCGTCGCGATCGGCGAGCGCCTCGACGACGCGGTCGACGAGATCCGGCGGCTCGTCGGACCGGACGTCGAGGTGCGGCTGGTCGGCGGGTCGGATCCGTCGCCCGTCTCCCCGATCGACGGCGAGGGCTGGCGGCTCCTCTGCGCGGCGCTCGCGGCGTCGCACCCGGAGGTGCTGCCGGCGCCGTACGGGATGCTCGGCGCCACCGACGGACGCCACTTCACCCCGCTCGGGCCGGTCTACCGGTTCTTCCCGTTCGAACTGACCAACGCGGAGCTCGGCGGCCTGCACGCGATCGACGAGAGCATCCGCGTGTCGTCGTACCTCCGCGGCCTCCGCTTCTACGAGGAGCTCCTCCTCCGCCTCTGACCCCTCCCCGTGCGACTTGTTGCACGCGCGGTGAGACTCTGCCCCGCGAACGGCACGCCGGAGCGCGGGAGCTCGGTACCCCGGAACTCCGACGCCGGCTCGGTGCACCGGAACTCCCGACGCCCGAGTCCGGTTCACCGAGACTCGGAGACGCGGAGCTCGGAGACCGCCGAATTCGATCCACCGGCTCCGTGACCCATCGCTGCCGCCCCCCGAGCCGCACGCGTCCGAAGTCGCATCCGCAGCGCGGAATCTCGCCGCGCGTGCGACTTGTTGCACGGGGGCGTGGGACGGGTCAGATCAGCGACTTGGTGTGCCAGACGGTCTTGGTCTCGGTGAAGGCGAGGATCCGCTGCAGCGACGGCGCCGGCACGCCGGGTTCGGGCGACACGACGCGCTTCAGTGTGTCGGCCGCCGCGATCTCGAGGTCGACCCACTCGATCGAGCCGGCACCCGTGAGGTCGAGCGCGTTGACGTCGGCGTGCGACGCGAGCCACGGCGCGATCTCGGCCGGCGACCCGGTGAGCACATTGACGACGCCGCCGGGCAGATCGCTCGTGGCGAGGACCTCGGCGAGGCTGATGGCGCTCAGCGGGTGCGCCCGATCGGCGATCACCACGACCGCGTTGCCGGCGACCAGCGCGGGCGCGACCGTCGCGACGAGCCCGAGCAGACTCGCACCCTTCGCCTCCTGCGGCGCCACGATCGCGACGACGCCCGTCGGCTCCGGCACCGACAGGTTGAAGTACGGGCCGGCGACCGGGTTGCCGGAGCCCGCGACCTGCGTGAACTTGTCGGTCCAGCCCGCGTACCAGACCCACAGGTCGATGGCGGCGTCGACCTGGGCGGCGGCCTGGGCCGCGGTGACGCCCTCCGACGCCCGGATCTCCTCGACGAACTGCGCGTGACGGCCCTCGAGAACCTCGGCGATCCGGTACAGCACCTGGCCGCGGTTGTAGGCCGTGGCGCCCGACCAGCCGGCGACGGCCGCGCGGGCCGCGACCACGGCATCCCGCGCGTCCTTCCGGGAGGCGAGCGACGCGTTCGCGAGGAAGGCGCCCTTCGGCGTCGCCACCTCGTAGGTGCGCCCCGACTCGCTGCGCGGGAACTTCCCGCCGATCGCGAGCTTGTACGTCTTGGGGATCGTCAGTCGCTCGGCCATCAGTTGCCGCCCTTCAGGTACGCGGTGAGACCGTGGCGGCCGCCCTCGCGGCCGTAGCCGGACTCCTTGTAGCCGCCGAACGGGCTCGACGGGTCGAAACGGTTGAAGGTGTTCGCCCACACGACGCCGGCGCGCAGTCGGTCCGCGACGGCGAGGATCTTGGATCCCTTGTCGCTCCAGATGCCGGCCGACAGCCCGTAGGGCGTGTTGTTCGCCTTCGTGATCGCCTCGGCCGGGGTGCGGAAGGTGAGGACCGAGAGCACCGGCCCGAAGATCTCCTCGCGCGCGATCGTCGACGACGTCGACACGTTGTCGAAGATCGTCGGCGCGAACCAGAACCCGTTCTCGGGGATCGCGCACGGGGCGCTCCAGCGCTCGGCGCCCTCCTGCTCGCCGAGGTCGCTGAGCGCCCGGATGCGGTCGAGCTGCTCACGGGAGTTGATCGCGCCGATGTCGGTGTTCTTGTCGAGCGGGTCGCCGAGCCGGAGCGTCGCCATGCGCTGCTTCAGGCGGTCGACGACCTCGTCGTGGATGCTCTCCTGGACGAGGAGCCGGCTCCCGGCGCAGCAGACGTGGCCTTGGTTGAAGAAGATGCCGTTGACGATCCCCTCGACGGCCTGGTCGATCGGGGCGTCGTCGAAGACGATGTTCGCCGCCTTGCCACCGAGCTCGAGGGTGACCTTCTTGTGCGTTCCGGCGATCGTCTTCGCGATCTCGCGGCCGACCGCGGTCGAGCCGGTGAAGGCGACCTTGTCGACGCCGGGGTGGCGCACGAGCGCCTGGCCGGTGGCGCCGGCGCCCGTCACGATGTTCACGACGCCCGGCGGCAGGTCGGCCTGCTGCACGATCTCGGCGAACAGCAGCGCGGTGAGCGGGGTCGTCTCGGCGGGCTTCAGCACCACGGTGTTGCCCGCCGCGAGCGCCGGGGCGATCTTCCACGCGAGCATCATGAGCGGGAAGTTCCACGGGATGACCTGCGCGGCGACGCCGAGCGGGCGCGGGTTCGCGCCGAGGCCCGCGTAGTCGAGCTTGTCGGCCCATCCGGCGTAGTAGAAGAACCAGGCGGCGACGAGCGGGACGTCGACGTCGCGGCTCTCCTTGATGGGTTTGCCGTTGTCGAGGCTCTCGGCGACGGCGAGCTCGCGGGCCCGCTCCTGCACGAGGCGCGCGATGCGGAAGAGGTACTTGCCGCGGTCGGTGCCCGACATCCTCGACCAGGTGCGGTCGTAGGCGCGGCGCGCGGCCGCGACCGCGAGGTCGACGTCGTGGTCGTCGGCGGTCGCGATCTCGGCGAGCCGCTCCTCCGTCGCGGGCGAGACCGTGGCGAAGGGCTCGCCGTGGCCGTCGACCCAATCGCCGTCGACGAACAGGCCGTACGACGGGCGCAGCTGCACGATCGCGCGCGATTCCGGCGCCGGTGCGTATTCCAGGAACGACATATCTAGTCCACCGTGACGTAGTCGGGGCCGCTGTAATGGCCGGTTGTGATCTTCTGACGCTGCAGGAGCACGTCGTTGAGGAGGCTCGAGGCGCCGAAGCGGAACAGGTGCGGCTGCAGCCACTCCTCCCCCGCGGTCTCGGCCACCGTGACCAGGTACTTGATCGCATCCTTGGAGGCCCGGATGCCGCCGGCCGGCTTGACGCCGACCCGCTCGCCCGTGAGCCGGTGCCAGTCGCGCACGACCTCGAGCATGAGCAGCGTGACGGGCAGGGTCGCCGCGGGCGCCACCTTGCCGGTCGAGGTCTTGATGAAGTCGCCGCCGGCGAGGATCGCGAGCCAGCTGGCGCGACGGACGTTGTCGTAGGTGGTGAGCTCGCCGGTCTCGAGGATGACCTTGAGGCTCGCGGAGCTGCCGTCGTCGCGGCGGCAGGCCTCCTTCACGGCCACGATCTGCTCGAACACGGTGCCGTACCGCCCCGCGAGGAACGCGCCGCGGTCGATGACCATGTCGATCTCGTCGGCCCCGTTCGCGACGGCGTCTCGGGTGTCCGCCAGCTTCACCGCGAGCGACGCCCGACCGCTCGGGAACGCGGTGGCGACGGCCGCGACCGAGATCCCGCCCTCGTCCGGGTCGCCGTGCGCTCCGCCGAGCGCGGCGACGGCCGCCGGGACCATGTCGCCGTACGCGCAGACCGCCGCCACCTTCGGCGTCGACGGGTCGGAGGGGTCGGGGTTCAGCCCCTTCGCGACGAGCGAGCGCACCTTGCCGGGGGTGTCGGCCCCCTCGAGCGTCGTGAGGTCGGTGAGCGCGATGATCTTGTCGAGCGCCCACCGCTTCGACGCGGTCTTGATGGACCGCGTGCCGAGCGCCGCCGCGCGGGCCTCGAGCCCCACCGCGTCCACCCCGCTGAGACCCTCCAGGTGGAGCCGGAGGCTGCGCTCGGTCAGGTCACCGCCCAGCACCCTCACGGCCCGTTCGGCCGGCGGGAGCATCTGCTGCATGGTCATGCGTCCTCCAGGAGCGCTCGTGCCGTGGCGTCGTCGGTGACGAGCACGGTGCAGAGCCCGCTCGTCACCACCGTCCGCGCGATGTCGTGCTTCGCCCGCCCCGCCACGACCAGGATCGCCGTCTCGGCGGCGCGCAGCCGGTCCAGTCCCAGCCCCACCGTCCGCTCATCGAGCGCGGGGTCGACGATGTTGCCGTCGGCGTCGACGAAGCGCCCGAGCACGTCGCCGACCGCGCCCTTGCGCACGAGCTCGGCGATGTCGTCCGGGGTCAGGTAGCCGCTCTCGACGAGGGCGGAATCCCGCACCGCCGCTCCGGCGGTGAGGAGGTACGCGGATGCCGAGGCCGCCCGAGCGAGGGCGTCCGCGACGACCCGGTCCGCCACGATCGCCTGCTTCGTCTCGAGCCGTTCGAGGATCGCGGGGCTCGGCAGGAGGACGGCCTCCCCGTCGGCCTTCGCCGCGATGGTCGATGCGGTGGGCGCCGCCGTCCCGGGCCGGCGGTTAAGCGTGACGCCGCCGTTGACCTGCACGACCTCGACGCCGCGGGCCCAGTGGCGCACCAGCCGATCGGCGACCGCCGCGAGCGTGCGGCCCCAGCTCACGCCGAGGGTGCGCGGGGCGGGACGGAGGGCGGCGAGGTGATCCGCGGCGGCCTGGGCGACGCGGGTCAGCAGCTCCCTCTCGTCGTCGGGAGCGGGCACGACCACCGCGTCCTTCAGGCCGAACCGCTCCTGCAGCTCCCGCTCGACCCCGAGCCGGCGTGCGCGCGGGTGGACGATCTCGATGCGCACGATGCCCTGCTCCCGCGCGTCCGCGAGCAGTCGCCCGACCTTCCAGCGCGAGAGTTCGAGGAGCACACCGACCTCGTCCTGGGTCTTGCCCTCGTCGTAGTAGAGCTCCGCCGCGCGCACGGCCAGCAGCTCGTCCTCCTCCAGCATCGCCGCCAGGCTACGCCGGGACCAGCGGATGCGCGAGTCTCTGCTCAGATGAGCAGCCGATGCGTCCCCCGCGCTCAGCCCGCAGGGCGGAGGGCCGACGCCGCCCCGGCCCAATCGACGGGGTGCCCGCGCAGCAGGTCCTCCAGTCGATCGAGGAGCTCGTCGGGCGCACCGATCTCGCCGACGACCCGCAGCCGGGTCGACCGGTCGCGGGTGCCTCCCTCCACCTCCTCCGCATGGAACGCCAGGTCGCCCACGCCGTCGATGCGCACGCGCAGGAGCTCCGGATCCCGTCGATCGAGCACGATCACCGCGGGGCCGCCGTCGACGAGTCGCAGCTCGGGGTCGAACCAGCCCTCGACCAGGACCGGATCGACGAGCGCGTCCCAGACGATCGCCCGTGGCAGATCGATGAGGCGCTCGACGGTCCGGGGCTGCACAGGATCACGCTACGCGCGCCGGCCGACGTCGCCTCGCAACGAGGCCGTTCGCATCCACGCCGTGTCATGGCATCGTCGAAGCATGAAACTGGCGATCGTCGGCGGCGGCTCGACCTACACCCCGGAGCTCGTGGACGGGTTCTCCCGGCTGCGCGACGAGCTGCCGATCGAGGAGCTCTGGCTCGTCGACCGCGACGAGGGGCGGCTCCGCCTCGTCGGCGGCTTCGCGCAGCGGATGTTCGAGGCGGCGGGGCACCCCGGTCGCATCGTGCCGACCACGGACCTCGTCGCGGGGGTGAGCGACGCCGACGCCGTGCTCATCCAGCTCCGCGTCGGCGGGCAGGACGCTCGCCACGGCGACGAGACCTGGCCGCACGAGGTCGGCTGCGTCGGGCAGGAGACGACGGGTCCGGGCGGCTTCGCGAAGGCGCTCCGCACCGTGCCCGTCGTGCTCGACATCGCCGAGACGGTGCGCCGCCACGCCAAGCCGGGCGCCTGGATCATCGACTTCACCAATCCCGTCGGCATCGTGACCCGGGCGCTGCTGCAGGCCGGTCACCGTGCCGTCGGGCTCTGCAACGTGGCCATCGGGTTCCAGCGCCGCTTCGCGGGGCTCCTCGGCGTCGCACCCGACGAGGTACGACTCGGGCACGTCGGCCTCAACCACCTGACGTGGGAGCGCTCCGTCACCGTCGGCGGCCGCGACGTGCTGCCCGAGTGGCTCGAGACCCGCCTCGACGAACTGGCCGACGAGGTGGAGCTGCCCGCGGGCGTGCTCCGGATGCTCGGCACCGTGCCGTCGTACTACCTGCGCTACTACTACGCCCACGACGAGGTGCTGCGGGAGCAGCTGCACGCCCCGACGCGCGCGGAGGCGGTGCGCGCGGTCGAGCGCGAGCTGCTGGCGATCTACGCCGACCCGGCGGAGCACGAGAAGCCCGCCGCGCTCGCGAGCCGCGGCGGCGCCTTCTACTCGGAGGCGGCGATCGAGCTCATGGCGTCGCTGCGGTCGGAGACGGGCGACGTCCGCGTGGTCAACGTGCGCAACGACGGCGCGCTGCCGTTCCTGCCGGATGACCACGCGATCGAGGTGCCCGCGCACGTGTCGGCCGCGGGCATCGAGGTGCTGCCGATCGCGCCCCTGCCGGACGACATCCGCGGGCTCGTCTCCGCGGTCGCCGGCTACGAGCGGCTCGCGCTCGACGCGGCCGTGCACGGGGGCCGGGAGCGGGTGCTGCGGGCCATGCAGGCGCACCCCCTCGTGTTGCAGTATGAGCGCGCGGAGCGGCTGACCGATCTCCTCGTCGCGCACAATCGGGAGCACCTGCCGTGGGCGGTCTGATCGTCGCGGTCGACGGGGGCGGCTCGAAGACCGACGTCGTCGCGCTGCGGCCGGACGGCTCGGTCGCGGGAGCGGCGCGCGGCCTCGCGACGAACCCGCAGGTCGAGACGCTGCCGGTGGCGGTGTCGCGCATCGACGCCCTCGTCGAGGAGGCGACCGGCGGCGCGGACGTCGCCTACGCGAGCGTGTACCTCGCCGGCCTCGACCTCGCCGTCGAGATCGAGAGGTTCACGGCGGCGATCGCGCCGCTCCGCTGGACGCGGGCCGGACTCGCCGTCGACAACGACCTCTTCGCGCTGCTGCGCACCGGTACGCGGTCCGCGGACGCGGTGGCCGTGGTGTGCGGCACCGGCATCAACGCGGTCGGCGTCCGCGCCGACGGCGGGACCGCCCGCTTCCCCGCGCTCGGCACGATCACGGGCGACTGGGGCGGCGGCAGCGGGGTCATGCTCGCGGCGCTCTGGCACGCGGCACGGGCGGAGGACGGCCGCGGACCGGCCACGACGCTCGCGGCGGCGCTGCCCTCGGAGCTCGGCTTGCCGAGCGTCCAGGCGATCGGCGAGGCGATCCTCCTCGGCGACCTGCCGGTCGCGGCGCTCACGCCGCTCACCCCGGCGCTGTTCCGGGCGGCGCAGGCCGGAGACGGGATCGCGGGGCGGCTGCTCGACCGGCAGGCCGAGGAGATCGCGACGATGGCACGGGTCTGCGCCGCACGTCTCGAGCTCCCGAGCGCAGGCCTGCCGGTCGTCCTCGGCGGGGGGCTCATCCGCTCGGGCGAACGGCGGCTGCTCGACCCCCTGCTGGTGCGGCTGGAGGAGGCTCTGCCGGGCGCGGAGCCGATCGTGGTGGAGGAGCACCCGATCGTCGGCGCGGGCCTCGGCGCCCTCGCGGCGGCCGGCGGGGATGCGGCCTCCCTGGACCGCGCCCGTACGGCCCTCGCCGCCCGCGAGGCGCAGGCGGTCTGACGGACTACGGGCCGACCTCGTCCTCGACGAACCGGGGCCGGTGGAGGACGATCGCGGCCGGGACGAGCGGCAGGAGCGCGACCAGCAGCAGGATGAGCGACGCGGTCCACGACCCCGTCGCCGCGTGCAGGACGCCGACCAGCAGCGGGGTGAGAGCGCCGGCGACGTATCCGACGGCCTGCATGAAGCCGCTGAGCGCGACCGAGCCGGCGTGCGAGCGGGAGCGGACGCCGACGAGCGCCAGGCTGTAGGGGAAGAACGCCGCACCGAGCGCGATGAACGCCACCCAGAGCCAGGGCGCCGCGATCGGTGCGACCAGGAGGCCCGTGAACCCCGCGGCGTTGAGCGCGATCGTCGCGATCGCCGGCCCGACGGAGCTGCGCAGCCGGGCGGCGAGAGGCGGCATGACGATCGACAGCGGGATGCCGGCCAGGCTGAACAGCGCGACGAGGGCGGCCGCGGTCGCCTCGTCGACGTGCGCCACATCGGCGAGCAGCGCCGGGAAGGTGCCGAACACGGTGTAGGCGGCCGCCACGGTGGTGGAGAAGCCCGCGGCCATGGCCCACGCAGTCGGCGAGCGCCAGATGCCGCCGGCGAGCGGAGCCTCCGACGCGCCGCCGGAGCCCGGGCTCCGATCGCGGGCGTCGCTCCCCCGGCCACGGGCGAGCTCGACGATCCACGGCACGGCCGCCACGGCGGCGACGAGCGCCCACGACCCGAGCGACGCCTGCCAGCCGACGGCGAGCGCCACCGGGACGGCGACGAGCGGCACGACGGTCGCCCCGATCGTCTGCACGGTGACGTACCCGCTCGTGACGGGCCCGATCCGGTCGGGGAAGAAGCGGCGCACGAGCGGCGGCAGGAGCACGTTGCCGACGCCGATGCCGAGGAACGCGAGCGCCGACGCGACCACGATGACCGGGGCGCTCGGCACGACGGCGCGGAGCAGCTGCCCGATCACCATGAGCGCCACGCCGGAGAGGAGGGTGCGCTCCATCCCGAACCGCGCGCTCATCCGCGGGGTCAGCGCCCCGGCGAGAGCGAATGCGAGGGGCGGGGCCGCGCTCAGGACCCCGATCACCGCGGAGCCGAGCGGCACGTCGTGCGAGATCTGTTCGGCGATCGGCGAGAGCGCCACGACCGCGGCACGGAGGTTGAGCGCGACGAGCAGGATCCCCACGAGGGCGACGAGGCGCCCCCGCCAGGCGGAGGACGAGGTCATCCGAGCTGCAGGAGCGCGCGGATCGTGGCGTCGTCCTCCCGCAGCGCGACCATGAGCTCGTCGATGCCGTCGAACTTGCGCATCGGGCGCACGAACCGCACGAACCGGAGCTCGATCGTCGCGCCGTAGAGGTCGATGTCCTGGTCGAAGAGATGCGCCTCGACCTGATGCTCCGGTACGCCCTCGAAGGTCGGGTTGTTGCCGATCGAGACGGCGGCGGCGTAGGCGGTGCCGTCGACGACCGCCCAGCAGGCGTAGACGCCGTCCGCCGGCACGAGACCCTCGAGCCGGGCCGGGTCGAGGTTGGCGGTCGGGTACCCGAGCTTGCGGCCCATCTGGGCCCCGCGGACGACGACCGAACGCACCGACGGCGGGCGACCGAGCAGCAGGGCGGCGCCGGCGACGTCGCCCGACGCGACGAGATCGCGGATCCGGGTGGACGAGATCCGCCCGGTCTCCCCGTCCGCGCGGACGTCGTCGATGAGGACGACCGAGAAGCCGAGCTCGACGCCGAGCGCGCGCAGCAGCTCCACGTCGCCCGCGCCGCCCGCACCGAACCGGAAGTCGGATCCGCACAGCACCGTCTGGGCGTGGAGGGCGTCGACGAGCACCTCGCGCACGAACGCCTCCGCGCTCTGCCGGCTGCGCTCGGCGTCGAAGGCGAGCACGAGCGTCGCGTCGACCCCGGCCTCCGCGAGCAGCTCGGTCTTCTGCGCCGTGCTGACGACGGCGGGCGGGCAGAGCTCCGGGCGGATGACGCTGAGCGGATTGCGGTCGAAGGTGACGACCGTCGCGGTCAGGCCGCGCTCGTCGGCCAGCTCCCGCAGTTGCGCGAGCACCCCGCGATGGCCGAGGTGCACGCCGTCGAACTTGCCGACCGTGACCGCCGCGGGTCCGAATCCGGCGGGCACGCTCGCGGGCCCGTCGAAGACCCGCATCTCAGTGGCCCGCCCCGCTGCGACTGCGCGCCAGCCACACGAGCCCGAGGATCGGCAGCACGAGCGGGATGAACAGGTAGCCGGCGCCGTAGGTGCTCCACACGGTCGCGGTCGTGCCGAACGGCGCATTCGAGTGCGCGCCGAGGAGGTCGGGCGCGAGCATCGTGATCGTGCCGATGACCAGCACGCCGAGCAGCTCGAACGAGATCGTGATCCAGGCGAGCGTCCGCAGGCGCGCGGCGAGGGCCACGGTCACGACGACGTAGACGATCCCGGCCAGCAGCGACAGCAGGAAGGCGACCGGAGCCTGCTCGAAGCGGTCGGCGATCTGGAAGATCGACCGGCCGAGGGCCGCGAGCGCGAGGATCGCGTAGACCGCGACGAGCACCCGGCCGATCCCCGAGAGGCGACGGTGCGGCGCCGCGACGGCGGCATCCTTCTCGGTCACGACGGGCACCCGATCAGCCTATCCGCCGGGCCGCTACGCGACCTGGAGCACCCAGATCTGGTACATGCGGAACACCATGACGGCGATCGCGAACCCGGCGATCCCGAGCACGACGTTGCTCCAGCGCGAGCGCTCGAGCAGCCCCCAGACGATCGCGAGCGGCGGGATGAGGAGCGCGGTCACGAGGTACACGTAGAACTCGAGCACACTCCCCTTGCTCGGGTTGCCGGCAGCGGGGGCCACCAGCGCGATGACCAGCTGGGCGATGAGCAGCAGCTCGACGACGATCATCGAGCCGAGGGTGACGTCGGAGGGCTTCCGGCCGATCAGGCCGAGCACGACGCAGATCACGGCCGCGAGCGCGGCGACGACGACCTGGACGATCGTGAAGGCGAAGATCACCCTCCGACCGTATCCGCCGCCGGGCGCGGGAAGTTGACGACCACCCGGGCGACCCCGCCGGCGACCTCCACAAGCCCGGTGAGGCGCCCGTCGTGGAGCGCGGCGACGATCGGCGCATCGGGCGCCGGCACGGCGACCCGCTTGCCGTCGCCGAGCCGCGCGGCCTGGTCGTCGTCGAGCGCGACGGTCGGGAAGAGCGCGGACGCGACGGCGGCGGGATCGCGCAGATCCGCGGGCGAGATCGCCGCGGACGGCACGGCGTCGGCCACGTCGAACGGGCCGATCGCGGTGCGTCGGAGCGCGGTGAGATGCCCGCCGACGCCGAGCCCGGCTCCGAGGTCGCGGGCGAGCGCGCGGATGTAGGTGCCCGAGCTGCCGTCGACGATCACGTCGAGGTCGACGACGCCGCTCCCCTCGTCTCGACGCTCGGCGACCACCTCGAAGCGCGAGATCGTCACGCGTCGCGCCGCGAGCTCCACCTGCTCCCCCGCTCGCACGCGGGCGTAGGCGCGCCGGCCGTCGACCTTGATCGCGCTCACCGCCGACGGCACCTGGTCGATCTCGCCGGTGAGGGCGCGGATGCCGTCGTCGACCGCCGCGCGGGTCACCGCCGAGGCGTCGGTGCGCGCGATCGTCTCGCCCTCGGCGTCGTCGGTGGTCGTCGATTCGCCGAGCCGGATGGTCGCCTCGTAGGTCTTGCCGAGCCCCACGACGTAGGTGAGGAGCCGCGTCGCGGTGCCGACGCCGAGCACGAGCAGGCCGGTCGCCATGGGATCGAGCGTGCCGGCGTGTCCGACCTTGCGCGTGCCGAGGGCACGGCGGGCGGCGCCGACGACCCCGTGGCTGGTGATGCCGGCGGGCTTGTCGACGAGGAGCACGCCCGCGGCGGTCGTCCCGCCGTGACCCGCGCCGCTCACGCCCGCTGCTGCTTCTCGAGATCGACGATCATGAGCGCCTTGCTCGGCGCGCAGGTCTCGATCAGGTCGCGCGCGGCGGGATCGCTGTCGTACTCGCTCGCCATGCCGATCGCGACCAGGGTGTTGAGCATCATGCCGTGCGAGAGGAACTGGTCGGCCTCGTCCGCGCCGAAGCCGGCCTCCTCCCGCAGCAGCCCGTAGACCTGCAGGAACCCGGCACGCGCCGCCGGTCCGATCACGGGATCGGCGCCCAGCATGAACGCCTGCATGAGGCTGAGCAGGAGGCCCCGGTCGCGCAGCAGGTCGGCGTAGGCGGCGCCGAGCCGACCGGCGAGATCGGGGGCGGACGTCCCGTGCCCGGCGATGACCGCGCGGAACGCGCCGAGCAGCCGGTCCAGCGCGCGGTGGAGCACCTCGAGGAAGAGGTTCTCCTTCGTCCCGAACATCCGCACGACGTACGGCTGGCTGACGCCCGCGGCCTTCGCCACGGCGTCGGTCGTCGCGCCCACGTACCCCCGCGCCCCGAAGACCTCGGTGGCCGCCTCGAGGATCGACGCGCGCCGCTCGGCGGCGGGCATGCGGGTCGCGGTCTCCGGGGTGACGGTCACGGTTGACAGGTTATCAGCCGATAACTATCGTCACTCGTAATCATCCGATTACAACAATCTGGAGCTTCCGCGATGACCGTTCCCGTCCCCTCCGCGCGGCGCGTGCCGTTCGCGCTCGCGATCCTCGCCACCGGCATCCCCATGTTCATGGCGACGCTCGACAACCTCGTCATGACCAACGCCCTCCCGGTGCTGAGCAAGGACCTCGGCGCGTCGCTCGAGCAGCTGCAGTGGTTCGTCAACGCCTACACGCTCGTGTTCGCGAGCCTCATCCTCATGGCCGTCGCGCTCGGCGACCGCCTCGGGCGCCGCACGGTCTTCGTGGTCGGCATCGCGATCTTCTCGATCGCCTCCGCCTTCGCCGCGCTCTCCTCCGACCCGGCGCAGCTCATCGTGGCCCGCGCCGTGCAGGGCCTCGGCGGCGCGGCGATCATGCCGCTCTCGCTCTCCCTCCTGACCGGCTCCGTCGAGCCGCGCCGCCGCCCGCTCGCGATCGGCATCTGGGGCGGTCTCGCCGGCGTGGGCGTCGCCGTCGGGCCGCTCATCGGCGGGGCCGTCCTCGAGGGATGGAACTGGCAGGGCATCTTCTGGATCAACGTGCCCGTCGGCCTGGTCGCGATCCCGGTGATCCTCGCGACGCTGCCGAATGCGTTCGGCAGGCGGGTGCGGCTCGACATCCCGGGCGTGCTGCTCGCGGGCCTCGGCGTGCTCGGCGTCGTCTTCGGGATCGTGCGCGGCAACGACGCGGGCTGGAGCTCGTTCGAGGTGCTCGGCTCGCTCATCGCGGGCGGCGTGCTCCTCGCGGCGTTCATCGGGTGGGAGCTGCGGACCACGTCGCCGCTCCTGCCGCTGCGCCTGTTCCGCGACCGCAGCTTCACCCTCGCGAACGTGGTCGGGTTCGGCTTCAGCTTCGGGATGTTCGGGGCGATCTTCATCCTCATCCAGTACCTGCAGATCGTCGGCGGGAGCACGCCGCTCCAGGCCGCGGTGCAGACCACGCCCTGGACCCTCGCCCCGATGGTGGTCGCGCCGCTCGCCGGGATGGTCGCCGGCCGCGTCGGCACGCGCGTCCTCATCGTGGTGGGCCTCGCCCTGCAGGGCGGCGCCCTCGCCTGGATCGGCGCGACCATGACGCAGACCGCGGACTACGGGCTGATGCTCCCCGCGTTCATCGCGGCCGGCGTCGGCATGGGTCTCGTGTTCGCCCCGTCGTCGACGGCGGTGCTCGCCAACATCACCGCCGACGACATCGCGAAGGCGAGCGGCACCAACTCGACCATGCGCGAGATCGGCACGGCGCTCGGCACGGCCGTGCTGACCGCGGTGTTCACGGGAGCCGGCGGGCAGCTGACCCCGACCGGGTACGTGGACGCGGCGCACCCCGCGATCTTCGTGGGCGCGGCCGTCGTGCTCGCCACCGCGATCCTCGCGCTCCTCCTCCCCCACGGCCGGCTCGCACGCACTGCGCCCGCGACGCCCGCCGCCGCGACCGCCCACGAACCCGTCGCCGCCTGACCGCTCGCGGGCCTCGACGGAGCGCTTAGGCTCGGGCGGTGCGGATCTCGATCATCGGCAGCGGCGCGGTCGGCGGCACTCTCGCGGCGCTCCTGCACCGGGCCGGTCACGAGGTCGCGGTGACGGCCCGCGGCGAGAACCTGCGCGCGATCCGCGAGCACGGCATCCGCCTCGACGGCGGGTTCGGCGAGACCGTGGCCCGGGTCGCCGCCGACCGGCACCTGACCGCGACTCCCGAGCTCGCGATCCTCGCGACCAAGGCGCAGGACGCCGAAGCCGCGCTGCGCCCGGAGCTCGAGCACCTGGCCGGCGTCCCCCTCCTCGTGGTGCAGAACGGCCTCGGCGGGCTGGTGGTCGCGCGCCGGATCGCACCCGACTCCCCGCTGCTCGGCGGCCTCGCGCTCTTCGCCGCGTCGTACCTCGAGCCCGGGCACGTCACGATCACGGGGCCCAACCCGATGATCGTCGGCGCGGCGCCCGGCACCGACCGGGCGGTGCTCGACCGCGTCGCCGGCGTGCTGCGCGCGGCCATGCCGATCGAGGTCACCGACGACATCGAGGGCGCCCAGTGGACCAAGCTGCTCATCAACCACGTCAACGCGCTCCCGGCGATCACGGGCCGCAGCGTGCAGGAGGTCGTCGCCGAGCCGGCGCTCCTCCGCGTGATGACGGCGAGCATGCGGGAGACGGTGGGCGTCGCGCGGCGGGCCGGGGTGCGGTTCGCGCCCGTGCAGGGGGTGTCGGGGCGGATCCTGGAGCTCGTCGGCCTGCTGCCGCTCGGGCTCGGCGCGTTCTTCCCCCGCCTCCTCGCCCGGCGGATGGGGTCGGTGCCGAACCCGGGGTCGACGCTGCAGAGCATCCGGCGCGGGCAGCGCACCGAGATCGATTACCTTAACGGGGCCGTGGTCGCGGTGGCCGGTCGGCTCGGGATGCCGGCGCCGGTCAACGCCGGGATCGTGCGGCTCGTGCACGAGGTCGAGGAGAGCGGGCGCTTCCTGGCCGCCACGGACGTCGTGGCGCGGGTGCCGCTCCGCTAGATGCGACGGAGCGCGTCGAGATCCCGCGCGTCGAGCACGACGTCCGCCCCCGCGACGGGATCGACCTCGGCGCGATACAGCTCCTGAGCCCCGAGGTAGCGCCGGTTGTACGGGGATGCCGGATCGGGGTCGGTGCCGTCGCGGGTTCCGCTCCGGAGCAGCCCGACGTCCTCCGACGCGTCGAGCCAGACCACGAAATCCCACGCGTCGCGGAGCTCGGGTCGTTGGATGAGCACGCCGTCGACGACGAGGACCGCGTCGACGGGAGCGGACGTCCACTCGGTCGTGCGCGGAGCATCTCGCGCCTGATCGAATGCCGCGAGGACAAATCCCGCGCTTCCGCCCAGTCGGAACGGGTCGAGCAGAACCCGGCGAATCGTGCCGAGGTCGTACGCATCGCGGTAATAGCCCTCGGCCGAGTGACGGCCGCGGCGATACCGGATCGCGCGAGGATTCAGGAAGTCGTCGAGCGAGGCTCGGAAGGTGACCACGTCACGGGCGCGCAGGGCGATCGCGAGATGATCGGCGAAGGTCGTCTTGCCGGATCCGCTCATCCCGTCGATCGCCACCGTGCGCCGGCCCTGGACCCCGCTTGCGACGATGTCCGCGGCGATCTCCTCCAGCACCCGGCGTCGCGCCGCCGGCAGGCGCGCGAGCGCCAGGGCGGGCGGCTCGGCGGGCATCGCGATCACGGCGTCAGCCTAGGCTGATCCGGTGCACGAGCGATCGGCGGAGATCGGGCCGCTCGCGATCGGCGAGCGTATCGCCGACTGGTACGAGGCCGGGCACCGCGACCTGCCGTGGCGGCGCGACGGGTTCGGGGCGTGGGGCATCCTCGTCAGCGAGTTCATGCTGCAGCAGACACCGGTCGCCCGAGTGGTGCCGAAGCTGGAGGCGTGGCTCGCGCGCTGGCCGACCGCAGCCGCGCTCGCGGCGGAACCGTCGGGCGAGGCGGTCCGCGCCTGGGACCGGCTCGGCTATCCGCGCCGCGCGCTCGCCCTGCACGGCGCCGCGGTCGCGATCACCGCCGAGCACGGCGGGGTCGTGCCGGCCGACGTCGACGCGCTGCTCGCGCTCCCGGGCGTCGGGCCGTACACGGCGCGCGCCGTCGCGGCCTTCGCCTACGGCGTCCGCGTGCCGGTGGTCGACGTGAACACGCGACGGGTGCTGGCGCGCTCGGTCCTCGGGCAGGGGGACGCCGGGCCCGCGAACGCGCGGCGCGACCACGAGCTCATGGAGGCGATCCTGCCGACCCTCCCCGCGCGCGCCCGTCAGGTGAACGCCGGGGCGATGGAGCTCGGCCAGACCGTCTGCGTCGCGCGCTCGCCCCGCTGCGACGTGTGCCCGCTGCGCACCGCGTGCGCCTGGCTGGTGGCGGGCTCACCGTCCTACGACGGACCGACCGCGCCCCGCCAGAAGCGCTACGAGGGATCGGACCGCCAGGCGCGCGGGCGGATCCTGCGCGAGCTGCGCGGCAGCGAGATCCCGGTGCCCGCCGACGCCGTCGCGGCGCTGTGGCCCGACGTCGAGCAGCGCGAGCGCGCCCTCGCCGGGCTCCTCCGCGACGGGCTCGTCGTCGGCGATCCGAGCACCGGCTACACGCTGCCGGAGTAGTCACCGGGGTGGCGTAGGGTCCGGAACGTGCCGTCCCCGATCCTGTCCGTGCCGTCCGCCGCCGCCGATCTGGCCGGGATCCTCGCCGCGATCCCGCGGCAGGCGGGGGTCGTCGCCGACGTCCCGCCCGACGTGCTCGCCGAGGCCGAGCGGGTCGCACAGAACCCGCCCCTCCCCGACGCGGACATGACCGACGTCGAGTTCGCGACGATGGATCCGGCGGGCTCGATGGACCTCGACCAAGCGTTCTTCCTCGCCCGCGACGGCAGCGGCTACACCTTCTTCTACGCCATCGCCGACATCGCCGCGTTCGTCGCCCCGGGCGGTCCGATGGACCTCGAGTCGCACCGGCGGGCCGAGACGATCTACGCGGCCGGGCACCGCATCCCGCTGTATCCGACCGTGCTGAGCGAGGGGGCCGCGTCGCTCCTGCCGGACCAGCTGCGCGGGGCCTTCGTCTGGCGCTTCGCGCTCGACCACGCCGGCGAGGTCACCGAGCGGACCGTCTCGCGCGCCCGCGTGCGCAGCCGGCGACGCCTCGACTACGTCGGGGTCGCGCAGCAGCTCGCCGACGGCACGGCCGACGAGATGCTCCAGCTCGTGCGCGAGGTCGGCCGACTGCGCCTGGCGCTCGAGAAGCAGCGCGGCGGCGCGAGCCTGCAGGCACCGGAGACGGTGGTGGAGCAGGTCGCCGGGCGCTACGAACTGCAGCGCCGCGCGGTCCAGCCGCTCGAGAACTGGAACGCCGAGCTGTCGCTGCTCACCGGTATGGAGGCCGCCCGGATCATGATCGACGGCAAGGTCGGGATCCTCCGCACGATGCCGGCCGCCGACGCGGAGGCGCTCGCCACGTTCCGCCGTCAGACCGAGGCGCTCGGGCGCCCCTGGCCGGAGGGGAAGGCCTATGGCGCCTACCTCGACGACGTCGACGGATCCGCGCCCGGCGACCTCGCGATCCTGCACGCCGCGACGCGGCTGTTCCGCGGTGCGGGCTACACCGCCTTCGACGGGCAGGTCCCGCCCGACACGACCCAGTCCGCGATCGGGGCGCCCTACGCGCATGTCACCGCGCCCCTCCGTCGCCTCGTCGACCGGTACGGGCTGCTCGTCTGCGAGGCGCTCTGCGCGGGGCGGGAGCCGGCGGACTGGGTGCGCGCCGCGCTCCCGAAGCTGCCCCAGGAGATGGCGCACGGCGGCAACGTCTCGGGTCAGGTCGCGAGCCGGTCGCTCGAGGCGGTGGAGGCCGCCGTGCTCGCGCCCCGCGTGGGCGAGGTGTTCGACGCGACCGTCGTCTCGCAGACCGCGGACGGCTGCACGATCCAGCTGACCGATCCCGCCGTCACGGCGCGGTGCGCGGGCCACCCCGAGGCCGGGTCGCGCGTCCGGGTGCGGCTCGTCCGCGCTGACGTCGCGACGGCCGAGGTGGCGTTCGAGCTCGCCGCGTAGCGGGAGCCGTCACCCGAGGGCGGCCGCCCAGACCGCCCGGTGCGCGCCGACATAGGCGGTCGCCGCACTCCAATGCGCGCCGTGGCCGGCGCCGTGCATCGCGGCCCAGGGCTCGCGTCCGGATGCCGCCGCCTCGGCCAGGAGGTCGCGCATCGCCGCCGCGCGCGCCGCCATCGCGTCGGGCAGCGCGGCGCGCAGGGCCGTGTCGGCCCCGTATCCGTCGACAAACGCGCGCAGGCGGTCCGCTGCGGACGCCGGTTCCTCGCCCGGGTCGTTGAGTGCGAACGTCTGCGCCGCGTAGGCGAGGTCCCAGCCGCGCGAGCTCGGCCCCGCCCCGTCCCAGTCGACGAAGACCCACCGCTCCCCCACGACCAGGTTCCACGGACTGAGATCGTTGTGGCAGATCAGGTCGGGAGCGGGAGCCGGCAGCAGCACCTCCCAGGTGCCGTCGGCCGGGTCGTAGCCGGGCGACGCCTCGTGGACCGCCCGCACCATCCGGCCGACGCGCGCGAGCCCCGCCCGGTCGAGCCCGATCTCCATGGCGGACCGGCCCGGGATCCATTCGAGCACCTGCCGTCCGTAGCCGTCCCGACCGCGATGCCGGGGCACGTCGACACCCGCCGACCGCACCGTGTCCATGAAGGCGGCGACCCGTCCGGTGGTCGGGGTCCACGGCTTGCGCACGGTGTCGCCGACCCGGACCGCGCCCGAGGCGTTGCCCCCGGCCAGCGGGTGCTCCCCCGGTCGACCGATCATGCTCCGAGCGTAGGCATCCGAGGGGTGCGCCGAGTCGGCGGGTGCGCGAGGCTGACCGGATGAAGCTGCTGCTCACCTCCGGCGGTGTGACGAATCCCAGCATCGAGGCCGCCCTCGTCGCCCAGCTGGGCAGGCCGATCGCGGAGTGCTCGGCCCTCTGCGTCCCGACGGCGCAGTGGGGTCATCCCCTGTGCACGCCGGCGTCGGCGCGGCGCTTCGTGAGCGGGGGCGGGTCGTCGGGTTCGATGGTCGGATCGGGGTGGGCGTCCGTCGGGCTGCTGGAGCTCACCGCGCTCCCGACGATCGACCCCGACCGGTGGAGCCCCTGGGTGCGCGAGGCGGACGCGCTGCTGGTCGACGGCGGCGACGCGACCTACCTCGCCCACTGGATGCGCGCATCGGGCCTCGCGGCGCTGCTCCCCGAGCTCTCCGACACGGTGTGGGTGGGCGTCAGCGCGGGCAGCATGGTGCTGACGCCGCGCATCGGCGCGGACTTCGTGAGCTGGCCCGCTGCGCCGGACGACCGGACGCTCGGGCTGGTCGACTTCTCGATCTTCCCGCACCTCGACCATCCCGGATTCACCGAGAACACGCGCGCCGCAGCCGAGGAGTGGGCGCGCGGGATCGGCGGACCGGCCTACGCGATCGACGACGACTCCGCGATCGCCGTCGTCGACGGTGCCGTGGACGTCGTCTCCGAGGGGAGCTGGGCGCGGCTCGCCTGATCGCCCGACGGCGTCAGCGCACCATCCGGACGGCGCGGAGTGCGACGCCGTCGACGACGCCGTGCGCCTCGACCCCGCCGTCGCGCGCGAACCCGTTCCGGCGGTAGAACCCCTCGGCGCGGGGGTTGCCCTCGGCGACCCACAGGTACGCCGGCGCGTCGCCCAGCACCGCGTCCAGGAGGGCCTGGCCGAGCCCCGATCCGTGCGCCTCCCGCAGCAGGTAGATCGCCTCGAGCTCGCGATCGCGCGGCGGTCGGTCGCCCCGTCCCGCGCCGGCGCGCGCCCATCCGACGATGCGGCCGTCGCGCTCGGCGACCGAGGCGCCGCCCTCGGCGAGGAGCGCCCTCCACCTCGCCACGCGAGCTTCGTGGTCGCGGAAGCGCTCCTCGATCGCGTCGATCGGCACCAGGTGCGCGTACGTCTCGCGCCACGCGAGGTGATGCACCCGCACCACGGACTCGGCATCCGCCACCGTCGCCGCTCGCACCCGCTCCTCCACGTTCCGAGCGTAGGTCGGGGGCGTCGAGCACAATAGGCGGCATGCCCGAGCTGCCGGAGGTGCAGGCGCTCGCCGACGATCTCGGCGGTCGGCTGACCGGACGCGCCATCGACCGGGTGTCGGTGACCTTCTTCCCGGCGCTGAAGACGTTCGACCCGCCGCTCGACGCGCTCGCGGGGCGGACGATCGCGGGGGTGACGCGCCACGGCAAGTTCCTCGACCTCGCGACCGACGACGGACCGCACCTGGTGATCCATCTGGCGCGAGCCGGCTGGATCCGTTGGCGCGACACCGCGCCGAAGCCGAGCGGACGCCCCGGCTCCGGCCCGATCGCCGCGCGGCTCGTGCTCGACGACGGATCCGGCTTCGACGTCACCGAGGCCGGGACGAAGAAGAGCGTCGCGATCTCGGTCGTGGCCGACCCCGCCGACGTCCCCGGGATCGCGCGGCTCGGCCCGGACCCGCTCGACCCGGGCTTCACCGAGGACGCGTTCGCCGCGATCCTCGCCGAGCAGGGCCGCGCGCAGATCAAGGGCGTGCTCCGCAGCCAGGCGGTCATCGCGGGGATCGGCAACGCCTATTCGGACGAGATCCTGCACGCGGCGCGCATGTCGCCGTTCGCCCGCGCGGACATGCCGCGGGAGCAGGTGCACGTGCTCTACGACGCGCTGCAGACGACCCTGCGCACGGCGCTCGCGGACCGCGCGGGGGTTCCCGCCTCGGAACTCAAGTCGGAGAAGCGCAGCAACCTGCGCGTGCACGGACGCACCGGCGAACCGTGCCCGGTCTGCGGCGACACGATCCGGCAGGTGACCTACGCCGACTCGAACTTCCAGTACTGCCCGACCTGTCAGACGGGCGGCAAGCCGCTCGCCGACCGCGTGCTCTCGCGGCTTCTCAAGTAGTCGCGGCCTCGAGCCGGTCGACGACCGCGGCCAGAGTGTCGTCGTCGCCGACGTTGCCCGCGAACACGACGTAGGGCATGCCGGGGCGGCGGCCGTCGACGGCGCGCCACACCGACACGATGCCGGGAAGCATCGGCCCCTCGACCCAGGCGCGACGGAGTCCGAGGGCCTCGGTCGCGACGTCGGACGAGGTGATGCCGCCCTTCGCGACGAGGAACGCGGGGGCGGCACGATCGAGGACGCCGCGGACGACGTCGACGACGGCAGCGCTCACCGCCCGGGCGATGGCGAGGCTCGCCTCGCGATCGGCGCCCGTCCGCACGGTGCGGCTCGTCCGGAGCACGACCGTCCGCTCCGCGAGGCCGGCGACGGCGCGGTCGACGAGATCCGCCCGGTGCCCCGCGTCGTCCGCACGGGCGACGTCGAGCTCGAGCTCGAGGATCGGGCGAGAGCTCCGGAGCCCGTCGAGCTGGCGGGTGGTCAGGCCCACATGCGAGCCCACGACGACGAGGCCGTGGGCGGCCGCGTCCTCCCGGCGCCCTGCGCGGAGCACCGATGCCTCCACCGGCGCCGACGAATCCTGCCCGAGTCGGGCCCGCACGAACGACGGACCGGTGCGGTACAAGAACCGGGAGCCGTCCCGCTCCGCGCCGGCGACCGCGGCGGCGGCGACGCGGAGGTCGTCGTCGCGCTCGGCGTCGATCGCGACCACGGTCCCTTCGGACAGGCCAGCGAGCCGGGCTGCGATCTTCGCGAGGTCGTCGCGACGGAGGGACGCGAGGTCCAGCACCTGCACGGCGTCGGCGGGTACCGCGCCGCCGGTCTTCTCGGCGACCCAGTCCGGCAGCGTCGAGGAGGCGAAGCCGAAGGTCGCGTCCCGCGCGAACTCGGAGTCCGCCACGGGGATCGTGCGCCCGGCCCGGTCGACGACCCAGTGCACCCCGTCGACCGTGATGCGTCCCGCGTCGAGGTAGGCCGGCACGAGGAGCACGGCGTCGACGCGGTGTCCGCCCGCCTGCTCCTCGGCGCGCAGCACGTCGGTCTCGAGCGGGAAGTGCCCGCGGAGGGTGGAGTCGCCGCGGCTGGCGAAAACGATGTCGACGCCCTCCGCCTCGGCGGCCGCGCGGGCGGCGCGGGCGATCGCGCGCACGCGCTCCGCGGCGTCGGACGGGTCGAGGCTCCGGGTGTTGGTGAGCACGAAGAACCCTGGCCGACCCTGGCGGAGCGCCCAGCGCAGCTCCTCCTCGCCCCACCCGGTGAGCACCGGCACGTCGCGGACGGTCTGCGTGCCGGTCGGATCGTCGTCGAGGATGACGACCACGGGCGTGCCGGCGATGGCGGCCGCGGGGTCGGCGATGCGCTCCGGGAGTCCCGCGAGCGCGGGATCGACGAGCGCGTCGCGCGAGACGGCCGCCGGGCCCGTGGTCATCGCGGGGTCAGCGCCCGTCGGCCTCGAGGTCCTCGTTCTCCTCGAGGTCCTCGAGCTCGTCGTCGGCCTCGAGCTCGCGCGGCTTCACGTACGGATCGGCGTCGCCGGCGTACTGCGCGTTCGAGGCGAGGGCGGCGGCCTCGTTGTCGCGCTCGCGCGCGGCGATCAGCAGCGACTCGATGGCCGCGGCGTTCTCGGGGATCGCGTCAGGGATGAACTCGAGCGTCGGCGTCAGCCGCGTGTTGAGGTTGCGTCCGACCTCGGTGCGCAGCATCCCGGTGGCGGCCGTGAGGGCCGCGGCAGTGTCGGCACGCTCCTCGTCGGTGCCGTACACCGTGTAGAAAACCGAGGCGTGCTGCAGATCACCCGTCACGCGCACGTCCGTGATGGTGACGAACCCCATCCGCGGATCCCGCAGCCCCTTCTCGAGCCGCCGCGCAACGACCTCGCGAATCCGATCCGCGACCTTCGCCGCCCGATCCCCACTCGCCATGGTGTCTCCCTACTTGATTGAACGATCGCTCTGCGCGCGCTCAGCCGGTGGGGTCGGGATGCATTCCCGGGTTCCTGGCTGGGTCTGGCAGCGGCCGGCCGAAGGCCGGACGCCGGAGGGAAACCGGGAATGCATCCCGACCCCTCCGGCGTCCCCAGCCCTACGCCCGGACCTTCTCGCGCATCTCGATCGTCTCGATCTCGTCCCCGACCTGGATGTCGTTGAACTTCCCGAGCCCGATTCCGGCCTCGAAGTCCGTGCGGACCTCGGTGACGTCGTCCTTGAACCGCCGCAGCGACTCGATGGCGAGGTTGTCGCCGACGACGACGCCGTCGCGGATGACCCGCGCCTTGGCGTTGCGGGTGATCGTGCCCGACCGGACGATGACACCGGCGATGTTGCCGAACTTCGACGACCGGAAGATCTCGCGGATCTCGGCGACGCCCGACTGCACCTCCTCGTACTCCGGCTTGAGCATGCCCTTCAGCGACGACTCGATGTCCTCGAGCGCGGCGTAGATCACGGAGTAGAACCGGACGTCGATGCCCTCGCGCTGGGCGCGCTCGCGCGCCTTCACGTCGGGGCGGACGTTGAACCCGATGACGATCGCGTTGTCGATCGTCGCGAGGTCGATGTCCGACTCCGTGACCGCACCCACACCGCGGTGCAGGATGCGCAGCTGGACGCTGTCGTCGATCTCGATCTTGAGCAGGGCCTCCTCGAGCGCCTCGACGGCACCGGAGACGTCGCCCTTGATGATGAGGTTGAGCGACTCGACCTTGCCCTCTTCGAGAGCGCGGGTGAAGTCCTCGAGCGAGATGCGCTTGCGGGCCTTGGCCAGCTGGGCGTTGCGCTCGACGGCCTCGCGCTTCTCGGCGATCTGCCGGGCCGTACGGTCCTCCTCGGTGACGAGGAAGGTGTCGCCGGCGCGCGGCACGGTCGACAGACCCTGCACCTGCACCGGGCGGGAGGGCCAGGCCTCCTCGACCGCGTCCCCGTTCTCGTCGTGCATCGCACGGACGCGGCCGTAGGCCGTCCCCGCGACGATCGCGTCGCCGACGCGCAGCGTGCCGGACTGGATGAGCACGGTCGCGACCGCACCGCGGCCCTTGTCGAGCTTGGCCTCGATCGCGACGCCGCGGGCGTCCTTGTTCGGGTTGGCCCGCAGGTCGAGCCCGGCGTCGGCGGTCAGCAGGACCGCGTCGAGCAGCTCGGTGATGCCCTTGCCCTGGATCGCGGAGACGTCGACGAACATCGTGTCGCCGCCGAACTCCTCGGCCACGAGGCCGAACTCGGTGAGCTGCTGGCGGACGCGGGCGGGGTTGGCGCCCTCCTTGTCGACCTTGTTGACCGCGACCACGATCGGCACCTCGGCCGCCTGCATGTGGTTCAGGGCCTCCACCGTCTGCGGCATGATGCCGTCGTCGGCGGCGACCACGAGGATCGCGATGTCCGACACCTGCGCACCGCGGGCGCGCATGGCGGTGAACGCCTCGTGACCCGGGGTGTCGATGAAGGTGATGGCGCGCTCGATGCCGTCGTGCTCGGTCCACACCTGGTAGGCGCCGATGTGCTGGGTGATGCCGCCGGCCTCGCCCGCGACCACGTTGGTCTGGCGGATCGCGTCGAGGAGGCGCGTCTTTCCGTGGTCGACGTGGCCGACGACGGTCACGACGGGCGGACGGATCTCGAGATCCGCGTCGTCCTCGTCCTCGAGCTCCTGCTCCAGGTCGAGCCCGAAGCCCTCGAGGAGCTCCTTGTCCTCGTCCTCGGGCGAGACGACCTGGATCTTGTAGCCCAGCTCGCCGCCGAGGATCTCGAACGTCGACTCGTCCAGCGACTCGGTGGCGGTGGCCATCTCGCCGAGCTGGAAGAGGATCGTGACCAGGTTGCCCGGCTGCACGCTGTAGCCGGTCAGGCTCTCGATCTTCTCCGCGAAGTCGACGATCGAGGCGCCGCGTCGCATGCGGATGACGGTGGTGCCGTCGCCGCGCGGGACGCTGACGCCGCCGATGGTCGGGGCATCGCGCATCTCGAATTCGGCGCGCTTCGTCCGCTTCGACTTGCGGGCACGGCTCTTGCCGCCACCGCGACCGAAGGCGCCCGCGGTGCCGCCGCCGGGACCGCGGCCGCGACCGCCGCCTCCGCCGGGACGTCCGGCGTAGCCGCCCGTGGGGCCGCCGCCGGGTCGCTGGAAACCGCCGCCGGCGCCGCCCGGACGACCGGGGCCGCCGGGACGCTGCTGGAACGGTGCGCCGGGACGACCGGGGCCGCCGGGACGCGGGGCGCCGGGACGCGGCGCACCCGGGCGCGGGGCGCCGGGACGCGGGGCGGCCGGACGCGGGATGCCCGCGCCGCCGCCCGGACGCGGCATGCCCGGCGTCGACGAGCACGGGTTGTTGCCGGGGCGCGGGGCGCCGGGGCGCGACATGCCCTGGCTCGACGCGTACGGGTTGGTGCCCGGGCGGGGAGCGCCGGGGCGCGGACCGCCGGGGGTGGCCGGACGCGCGGGCGCCTCCGCACTCGCCGCGGCGGGCTGCTGCGGCGCGGCGGGCGCCGCGGGAGCGTTCGGCGCCGACGTGGCGGGGGCCTCGGCCGGGGCTGAGGCCGCAGCGGGGGCCGGGGCGGGCGCGGGGGCCGCCGGCCGCGCGGGGCCGGGCTTGGCGGCGGGCGCCGCCGGCGCGGCGGACTTCGCCGCCACCTTCACGCTCGGGTCCGACTCGAGCGCCGCCTTCAGGCGACGCGCGACGGGCGGCGCGATGCTCGACGAAGCGCTCTTGACGAACTCGCCCATGTCCTTGAGCTTGTCGAGAGCGATCTTGCTGTCGATGCCGAGCTCGGCAGCGACTTCATGCACACGTGGGTTGGCCACATTTCTCCTGTCCGGGATCCGCTCCCAGGTCAGGAGCGGACGTCAGTGGGTGAGGGGACTCATTTCGAGCCGCTCATGACTGGTCCATAGCCGTTTCAACCTTCTGGTCGGATGACATGTCGAGACCCGGCTCCTCGCGGAGCCCGGTCGCATCGAGGTCCGCCTCCCGGAGCGCCCGGCCGAAGGCCTTGCGCTGGAGGGCTTTGTCGACGCACGCGGAGCTGCGATGCAGCCACGCGCCCCGCCCGGGAAGCCGCGCCGCGGCATCCACCGCGACCCGGCCGTCGCGCGCCACGACCCTCACGAGTGAGGAGCGGGGAGCACGCTGCCGGCAACCCAGGCAGGTTCTGACGGGTTCCATTCTAGCCCCCTTCCCGGGAAGAGGCTCAGGACTCCATCACCGAGTCGGGCTGGATGTCGATGCGCGCGCCCGTCAGCTTCGCGGCGAGACGCGCATTCTGGCCCTCCTTGCCGATGGCGAGCGAGAGCTGGTAGTCGGGGACGAGCGCGCGGACGGCCTTCGTCGCCTCGTCGACGACGAACGCGCTGGAGACCTTCGCGGGGCTCAGCGCGTTGGCGACGAAGGTGGGCAGGTCGTCCGACCAGTCGACGATGTCGATCTTCTCGTCGCGCAGCTCGCTCGTGACGGCGCGCACGCGCTGGCCGAGCTCGCCGATCGCGGCGCCCTTGGCGTTGATGCCCGGCTGCGTCGCGCGGACCGCGATCTTGGTCCGGTGGCCGGCCTCGCGCGCGAGGCTCGTGATCTCGACGGCGCCCGACGCGATCTCCGGCACCTCGAGGGCGAAGAGCTTGCGCACGAGACCCGGGTGGGTGCGGCTGACCGTGATCGACGGTCCCTTGAGGCCCTTGCTGACGCTCGTGACGTAGACCCGGATGCGGGTGCCGTGCGCGTAGTCCTCGCCGGGCACCTGCTCCTCGGGGGGCAGGATCGCCTCCACCGTGCCGAGGTCGATGTGGATCATCCGCGGGTTCGGACCCTGCTGGATGACGCCCGCGACGATGTCGCCCTCACGGTTGCGGAACTCCCCCAGGACCTTGTCGTCGCCGATGTCGCGCAGGCGCTGGTTGATGACCTGCTTGGCCGCGAACGCGGAGATGCGGCCGAAGCCGTCGGGGTCGTCGACCGCCTCGCCGATCTTCTCGCCGTTCTCGTCCAGCTCGGGGACGTAGACGGTGACGTGACCGGTCTTGCGGTCGAGCTCGACGCGCGCGCCCGACTCCGGGGTCGTGTCGGTGTGCTTCAGGTAGGCGGTGAGGATCGCCTGCTCGATGATCGTGACGAGCTCCTCGAAGGGGATCTCGCGCTCGCGCTCCATGAGCCGGAGCATGGTGAGGTCGATGTCCACGAGGGCCTCCGCTATTGAGATCTCACCCCGTCGGCGCGACCGGGGCATCCGACGATCTTAGCGAGCGCGAGACCCGCGCGCGCGGGGCGTAGCGTCGGACGGGTGACCGGGACCATGTTCGCGCGACGCGTCGTCATCACCGGCCTCGGCGGACTGACGCCCGTCGGCGCCACCATGCCCTCGACGTGGGAGGCCCTGCTCGCCGGGCGCTCCGGCATCGGGCCCATCACCCGCTTCGACGCCTCCGACCTGCCGGTGCGCATCGCCGGCGAGATCCCCGACTTCGACCCGCTGCAGGTCATGTCGCAGAAGCAGGCGAACCGGTCGGCCCGGTTCGCGCAGCTGGCGGTGGCCGCTGCCCGGGAGAGCGTCGCGGACGCCGGTCTCGACCTCGAGCGTGAGGACCCGGCCCGCATCGGCGCGGCGATGAACACCGCGGTCGCGGGCATGGGCGAGATCGCGGGGGCGGAGGACGCACGGGCGGACGGCGGATGGCGGGCGGTCGCGTCCACCTTCGTCCCCTCGGTGATCCCCAACATGCCGGCGAGCCACGTCTCCATGGCGCTCGGGCTGCACGGCCCGGTGACGGCGGCGGCGCTCGCCTGCGCCTCGGGCAACTACGCGGTGCTCGATGCGGCACGGATGATCGCGGCGGATGAGGCCGACGTCATGATCGCGGGCGGCAGCGACGCGTCGATCGGGCCCCTCATGTTCTCGGGACTGTCGATGATGGGCGCGCTCTCGCGCAACAACGACCACCCGACGGAGGCATCGCGGCCGTTCGACGCCGACCGGGACGGATTCGTGTACGGCGAGGGCGCGGTGGCTCTCGTGGTGGAGTCGCTCGAGCACGCGACGGCGCGGGGCGCGACGATCTACGCGGAGGTGCTCGGCGGCGCCCTGACCTCGGACGGCTTCCACATCGCCGCGCCGGAGCCGAGCGGCCGGTACGCCGCCGCCGCCATCGCCGGTGCGCTGTCGCGCAGCGGACTCGCCCCGCAGGACGTCGGCACGTCGACCAAGGCCAACGACCGCACCGAGACCATGGCGATCCGGTCGGCATTCGGGGACGCCGCCGACCGCGTCGCGATCAGCTCGCCGAAATCGATGGTCGGCCATCTCATCGGTGGCGCCGGGGCGCTGTCGCTCGCGGTGTGCGCGCTCGCCATCCGCGACCAGACGGTCCCGCCGACCATCAACCTGCACACCCCGGACGCCGAGTGCGACCTCGACTACGTGCCGAACACCGCGCGCGAGATGCCGGTGCGCGTGGCCCTCACCAACGCCTTCGGGTTCGGGGGCCAGAACTGCGTGGTCGCGATCGCCGCGTTCACAGGCTGAGGAAGCGTCCGGCCGCCAGGTCGTCGGCGGCCTCCCGCTTCTTCAGATAGTGCACCTTCTTGCCGGTCGCGTTGAACGGGATCTCCTCCGCCGCGATGAACCGGAACAGCCGCGGCCGCTTGTATCGCGCCAGCAACGGGTGCCGCGTGAGGTAGGCGTCGAGCTCCGCCACCGCGTCACGGTCGTCCTCCGGCAATCCGCCCGCTTGGCGCACGACGTACACCGCCACCAGCTCGCCCCATTCGGCGTCGGGCACGCCCACGACGATGGAGTCCGCGACCCCGGGGTGCTCACCGAGCGCGCCCTCGATCTGGACGGGGTGCACGTTCTCGCCGCCGGAGATGATCATGTCGTCCTTGCGCCCCACGATCGTCACCGCCTCGTTCTCGTCCCAGGTGGCCAGGTCGCCCGGGTAGAACCAGCCGTTGCGGAACTTCTCGGCCTCGGCCTCCGCGTTGCCGAGGTACGAGTAGCCGGACTTCACCGTGCGCGTGGCGAACTCGCCCACCGTACGGCCGTCCTTCGGCACCTGGTCGCCGGCATCCGCGAGCCGATCGGGGTAGGTGGCGACGACGGCGACATCGTCGTCGGTCGACGCGCGTCCCGTCGACCCGGCGCCGTCCGGCAGGTCCTCGGGGCGCAGGAACGTGTTCCAGAAGGTCTCACTCGTGCCGTACCCGTTGAAGATCCGCGGTGTGAGCACGCGCTGGAAGCGCAGGGCCGCCGCCCGGTCGAGCGGGGCGCCCATGGTGACGATGCCCTTGAGGCTCGAGAGGTCGCGGGCACGGGCCTCCTGCGCGTCGGCGAGCCGGAACAGCGTGGCGGGCGCGCCGATCAGGTAGGTGAGCCGCAGGCGCTCCGCGAGATCGAGGACCACGTCGGGGTCGAAGCTCCGCAGCGTCACCGACTCGGCGCCGACGTAGAGCACCGGGTTCGGGCCGCCCGAGTACAGCCCGCCGCGGTGGAACAGCGGCGTCATGTTGAGCGTGCGGTCGTAGGGGCTGAGCGGGAAGTGCATGATGACGTCGTGCGCGGACATCACCTCGACGAGGGAGGGCAGCGGCACCGGCTTCGGCATCCCGGTCGTGCCCGAGGTGTACAAGCGGGTCACCTCGTCGTAGACCGACGCGGGGGGCAGCCCGTGCTGCAGCCCCGCGAGCTCGTCGTCGGTCAGCGGATCGGCGGTCAGCAGTTCCTCGAAGCCGATCGACCCCTCGACGCGCTCCCCGTCGCCGACCGCGACGAGCAGCGCGGGCGTGATGCGGGCGTAGGAGAGCGCCTCCGCGATCGCCGACGTGCGCTCGGTGTCGTAGACGAGCACCGCCGGGCGCGCATCGTCGACGATGTAGGCGACCTCGCCGGGAGCGAGGCGGTAGTTCGTGGGTGAGAAGATCCCGCGGAGGGTGTGCGCTGCCGGGTAGAGGATCGCGAACTCGGGCCCGTTGAACAGCTCCGCCATGATGAGTCGGTTCGCCCCCACGCCGCGACGGAACAACCCGCCCGCGACCCGTCGGACCGCGTCCCCGAACTGCGCGTAGGTCCAGCTGCGCCCGGTCGCCGGCTCGCTGACGGCCACGCGGTTGGCGAAGCGGTGGACGTTCCGCTCGACGCCGGCGAGGTAGGTGAAGCGATGCTCGAAGACGTCCCGGAGCGCGGTCGGGTCGTAGCGCCCCGTCTGGTCGAAGGCCGCGTCCTCCGCGGCGAGCCCGCGCAGGCTCTGATCGTTCTCGATGGGCATGCGGCCTCCCGGGTCCGAGTCGGAGTGAGGTGCGTATCCGGGGCGGCCTGCGGGCGGCTTCGAGAGCACGCGACGACGCGCGGCGGGTCTCGGGTACTGCTCGTGTCAGACTACGCCGCTCAGAAGCCGAGGCGGCCGAGCTGCTTCGGGTCGCGCTGCCACTCCTTCGCGACCTTGACGCGGAGCGAGAGGAAGACCTGACGGCCGACGAGCGGCTCGATCGCGGCGCGGGCGCGAGCGCCGACGTCTTGGAGGCGTGAGCCGCCGCGGCCGATGATGATGCCCTTCTGGCTGTCGCGTTCGACCCACAGGTTCGCGTAGATCTCGACCAGGTCGCGGTCCTCGCGCTCGACCAGGTCGTCGACCGTGACGGCGAGGGAGTGCGGGAGCTCGTCGCTGACGCCCTCCAACGCGGCCTCGCGGATGAGCTCCGCGATCCGGGTCTCGAGCGACTCGTCGGTCACGGCCTCGTCGGGGTAGAGCGCCGGCGACTCCGGCAGCAGCTTGACGAGCTCGGTCGTGAGCACGTCGAGCTGGACCCGGGTGGGCGCCGACACGGGGATGACGGCCTCCCACTCCCGCAGCGCGCTCACCGCGAGCAACCGCTCCGCCACCATCCCCTTGGGGGCGGCGTCGACCTTGGTGACGATCGCGACCTTCTTGGCGCGCGGGAACGCGTCGAGCTGTTCGTTGATGAACCGGTCGCCGGGGCCGAGCTTCTCGTCCGCCGGAACGCAGAACCCGATGACGTCGACGTCGCCGAGCGTCGCCGAGACGACGGCGTTCAGCCGCTCGCCGAGCAGCGTCCGCGGACGGTGGATCCCGGGGGTGTCGACGATCACGAGCTGGCCGCCGGGCGCGTGCACGATCCCGCGGATCGCGTGGCGCGTGGTCTGCGGCTTCGACGAGGTGATCGCCACCTTCTCGCCCACGAGGGCGTTGGTGAGCGTCGACTTGCCGACGTTCGGACGCCCGACGAACGAGACGAATCCCGCCCGGAAGACCTCGGGTTCAGTCACGATGCTCCACCTCCGCGCGTTCGGCCCGCCGCCGCTCCTGGAAGGCGAGCAGGTCGGGCGTCGCCTCGACACGTACGGCGAGGAGTCGCCGGCGCTCGACCCGGTCGGCCGTCAGTCGGAGGCCGGAGACGACCACGGTGTCACCGCGCAGCGGCAGCCGCCCGAGCGCCTTGCCCATGAGCCCGCCGACGGAGTCGACGTCGTCGTCGTCCAGGTCGATGCCGTAGAGGTCGCCGAGCTCGTCGGTCGCGAGCCGGGCGCTGACCCGGTAGTGCCCCTCCCCCAGATCGACCACGTCCTTCAGCTCGCGGTCGTACTCGTCCGAGATGTCGCCGACCAGCTCCTCGATGAGGTCCTCGAGCGTGACGAGCCCCGCGATCCCGCCGTACTCGTCGACCACCATCGCGAGGTGGTTCGACGCGCGCTGCATGTCGCGCAGGGTGTCGTCGGCCTTCTTCGACTCCGGCACGAACATCGCGGGCTTCGCGAGCTCCCGCACCAGAGTCGCCCTGGCGTCCTTGCGCGCCTCGTGCGCGAGCCGCGCGACGTCGCGGAGGTAGAGCACGCCGATCACGTCGTCGGCGTCCTTGCCGATGACCGGCATGCGCGACACGCCGGTGCGGAGGAACTGGTCCATCGCCGCGAAGACCGTCACGTCGTCGTCGACGGTCACCATGTCGGTGCGCGGGAGCATGACCTCGCGGACGACGGTGTCGCCCCACTCGAAGATCGAGTGGATGAGCTCGCGGTCGTCCTCCTCGAGAACGTCGAGCTCGGTCGCCTCGTCGACCATCGAGAGCAGCTGCTCCTCGCTCGAGAACGTGGCCGCCGCGGGTCGGCCGGGCGTCACCCGGCGCCCGAGCGCCACGAGCACGTCGGCGAGCGGTCCCAGCACGACGCGCGAGGCCCGCACCACGGGCGCGGCGAACAGCAGGATGCCGCGGGCGTGCGCGCGCCCCACCGACCGCGGGCTCGACCCCACGAGCACGAACGAGACCGTGATCATCATGAGACCGCTGACGAGCAGCGTCCACCACCACTCGTCGCCGAACACCGTGGCCCACACGAGCGTGACCAGCACCGCGGCCGCCGTCTCCGACGTGACGCGCACGAAGTTGACGGCGTTGACGTGCTCGGCGATGTCGCCGGCGATCCCGAGCAGCGATCGCCGGGTGCGCCGCCCCTCCGCGAGCTCGACGATGTCGGCCCGACTCAGCACGCCGAGCGCCGCATCCGCCGCCGCGAGCAGGCCGCCGAACGCGACGAGCGCCACGGCCGCGACGATGAAGACGGGGATCACGTGACGCCTCCGGAGGCCCGGCCTGTGAAGGTCTCGATACGCGGCACCGCCGCTACTCGACCCGCATCACCCAGGGCGGGGCGGGCGATCCGGTTCGCGGACGCTGGCCGGGTCTGGCGGGCGCATCGCGAAGCGATGCGCGGGATGCGTCCGCGAACCGGATCGCCCGTCGCGGCCGTCCCCACCACCTACCGCTTCCGCTCGGCGAGCGTGAACCCGACGAGGATGTCGCGCTGGACGCCGAACATCTCGCGCTCGTCCTCCGGCTCCGCGTGGTCGAACCCGAGGAGGTGCAGGATCCCGTGCGCGGTGAGCAGCTCCAGCTCGTCGAGCGTCGAGTGCCCCGCCTCCTTCGCCTGGGCGATGGCGACCTGCGGGCAGAGCACGATGTCGCCGAGGAGCCCGGCCGGCGTGATGTCGTCGTCGGTGCCCGGACGCAGCTCGTCCATCGGGAACGAGAGCACGTCGGTCGGCCCCGGCTCGTCCATCCACTGCACGTGCAGCTGCTCCATGGCGGCCTCGTCGACGAGGAGGATCGCGAGGTCGGCATCCGGGTGGACGCGCAGGTGGTCGAGGGCGAAGGTCGCGAGGCGCAGCAGGGCGGACTCGTCGACCTCGACGCCGGACTCGTTGGTGATCTCGATGCTCATGCGGTGCGGTTCCTCGTCAGCGGTCGCGGCGGGGCTTGCGGTCCTGGGGAGCGCGGCTCGGGTTCTGGGGGCCGAGCCCGGCGCGCCGTTCGGCGCGGTTGGCGCCGTCGCGGTTCTCGTAGGCGCGGGCCTGCCGCTCGGCGTCGTACTTCGTGTAGGCGTCGACGATGCGGCCGACGAGCGAGTGGCGGACCACGTCCTCCGAACCGAGACGGGCGAAGTGGATGTCGTCCATCCCCTCGAGGATCCGCGAGACGAGCTGCAGGCCCGAGGCGCCGGTCGGCAGGTCGACCTGCGTGATGTCGCCGGTGACCACCATCCGTGTGCCGAACCCGAGACGGGTGAGGAACATCTTCATCTGCTCGGGGGTCGTGTTCTGGGCCTCGTCGAGCACCACGAACGCGTTGTTGAGGGTGCGGCCGCGCATGTAGGCGAGGGGTGCGACCTCGACGGTGCCCGAGGCGAGGAGCTTCGGCACGATCTCCGGATCCATCATCTCGTTGAGCGCGTCGTAGAGCGGCCGCAGGTAGGGGTCGATCTTGTCGGTCAGCGTGCCGGGGAGGAACCCGAGCCGCTCCCCCGCCTCGATCGCCGGGCGCGACAGGATGATCCGCTCGACCTCCTTGCGCTGCAGCGCCTGCACGGCCTTGGCCATCGCGAGGTAGGTCTTGCCGGTGCCGGCCGGGCCGATCCCGAACACGATCGTGTTCTGGTCGATCGCGTCGACGTACGCCTTCTGCCCCATGGTCTTCGGGCGGATCGACTTGCCCCGGCTGGTGAGGATCGCCTGGCTGAGCACCTCGGCGGGGCTGCCCTCGCCTCGCTCGAGGATGCGGCGGGAGCTGGTCACGTCGGTGTCGCCGAGGTCGACCCCGTTGCGCACCATCTGCACGAGCTCGCGGACGAGTCGCTCGGCGGCGTGCACCTGATCCGCGGGGCCCTCGAGGGTGACGTGGTTGCCGCGGACGGCGACCACGACGTCCGGGTACTCGTGCTCGAGCGTCGTGAGCAGCCGGTCCTGCGGGCCGAGCAGCCGCACCATCGCGACGCCGTCGACCTCCAGCTCGGCGCGGCCGGTGCCGCCCGCCGCGTCGCCGATCGGTCGGTCGTCAGAGCTCGCTGCCAAGGGATCCTTCCTGAAGCCCGGTGCCCAGCACGTGCGCGTGCACGTGGAAGACGGTCTGGCCGGCATCCTCGCCGGTGTTGAAGATGAGACGGTAGTCGCCGCCGGTGCGCTCGGTGGCCAGATCCTGGGCGACCGCGACGATGTCGGCGAGGAGCTGCGGGTCGCCCGCGGCGAGCGCCGCGACGTTCTCGTACTCCGCGGTCTTCGGCACGACGAGCAGGTGCACGGGCGCCTTGGGCGCGATGTCGGTGATCGCGATGATCCGGTCGTCCTCGTAGAGGATGTCGGCCGGGATCTCGCGCGCGACGATCCGCTCGAAGACGGTGGGCTCTGCCATGCCCTCCAGTCTACGGAGGGGGGCCGATCGTCGGCCGGGTGACGCCGTCGGGGCGATTCGTCGCATGCGGCCGCTCCGTCCGGACCGCCCGGCTCAGGTGCGGGGCGGGGCGGTCGATTCGCGAACGACGAGGCGGGTCGGGATCGGCCTCTCCGGCGAATCCAGCGGCGCGCCCTCGATGACGGCGAGGACGCGGTCCATCGTGAGCGCGCCGAGCGCCTCGAAGTCCTGCCGGATGGTGGTGAGGGGCGGCGAGTAGTACCCGGCCTCGGGGATGTCGTCGAATCCGACGACGCTGACCACGTCGGGCACGCGGTGCCCGCGCGCACGGAGCGCCGCGATCACCCCCAGCGCCATCTGGTCGTTCGCGACGAACACCGCGGTCCGTCCGGGCTCGACCGGAAGGATCATCCCCGCCGCGTGGCCGCTCGCGGCCGACCAGTCGCCGTCGATGCGGAGTCCGGGGGGCGCGCCGGCGGCCGAGAGCTCCGCGACCCAGCCGCGCACGCGCTCCACGGCGTCCGGATTGCGCGGAGGTCCGGCGATGTGGGCGACCGTGTCGTAGCCGAGGCCGAGCAGATGCCGCGTGGCGAGGCGCGCCCCGCCGTACTGGTCGATGGAAACCGACCGGGGATGCGGGGTCTCCTCCGCCGCGATGATCACGAGGGGAGCGCCGGCCGCGTGATCGCGGGCGAGGTCGGCGACCGCGATGTCGACGGCGACGAGGACCATCGCCTCGACGTTCTGCCGGAGGAGCGACTCGATCGCCGCCCGCACCGAGCCGGGCTGCGCGTCGGCGAGCGTGGTCGTGACGACGGTGTAGCGCGCCGCGGCCGCGGCCTCCCCGACCGCGAGGGCCAGCATCGACGGGCCGTAGTCGGCGCTGCGGTTGGTGATGAGGCCGATCGTGCGGGAGCGCTTCGTCACCAGCGCCCGGGCAGCCGAGGACGGCCGGTAGTGGAGCTGCCGGATCGCCTCGTCGACGCGGGCCCGCGTCGCCGCCTTCACGTTGGGATGCGCGTTGATGACGCGCGAGACGGTCTGATGCGAGACCCCCGCAAGGCGGGCGACGTCGAAGATGTTGGCGCTGCGGGGCGCTCCGGGCTCAGTCATCGTCGCCGCCTCCCTGCGCGATGAGCGCGAGGAGCTGGTCGGGGGTGAGCTGCTCGCCGTCGACCACGCCGACGACCTCGCGCTCGCGCAGCACCACGATGCGGTCGCTCAATCGCAGCACCTCCTCCAGTTCCGCTGAGATGAACACGACCGACATGCCGTTCTCCGCCAGCGACACGATCTGACGCTGGATCTCGGCCTTCGCCCCGACGTCGATCCCGCGCGTCGGCTCGTCGAGGATGAGGAGCCGCGGCGCGAGCGCGAGCCACCGGGCCAGCAGCACCTTCTGCTGGTTGCCGCCGGACAGCGTGCCGGCGGCCGCGTCCGGGTCCGCGGGGATGACCCCGAGGGCCTCGATGTAGCTCACGGCCAGCTCGCGCTGCCGTGCGCGCGACATCCGATGCCGCCAGCCGAGCTGCCCCTGCAGACCGAGCAGGATGTTCTCCAGGACGGTCAGCTGCCCGATGATCCCCTCGGACTTCCGGTCCTCCGAGGAGTAGACCGCCCCGGCCGAGATCGCCGCTCGGGGCGACGTCGCCCGGAGCGCCCGCCCCTCGACGCGGAGGCTGCCGCGATCGGGGCGGTCCACGCCGGCGAGGAGCCGGGCGGCATCGGTGCGACCCGACCCGAGGAGCCCCGCGAACCCCACGATCTCCCCCTCGCGCACGACGAGGTCGAAGGGCGCGATCCGCGGTGCGCGCCCGAGACCGGTCGCCTCGGCGACCACACGGGCGTCGCCGCCCTGCTCCTCACGATCCCGATCGTCGAGGTCGTCGAGCGTCGCCGCCGTCGTGCCGAGCATGCGCTCCACGAGCTCGATGCGGAGGATGTCGGACGTCAGGTACTCGCCGACCAGCCGACCGTTCCGGAGGATCGTCAGCCGGTCGGCGATCTCGTAGACCTGCTCGAGGAAATGCGAGATGAAGAGGATCGCGACCCCCTCGCGCTTGAGCGCGCGCATCACCGCGAAGAGCTGAGCGACCTCGTCCTGGTCGAGGCTCGAGGTCGGCTCGTCCAGCACGAGCACGTCGGGGCGTGTCCGGACGGCGCGGGCGATCGCGACGAGCTGCTGGATCGCCGGCGAGTGGCTCCGGAGGGACGACGCCGGATCGATGCGGATCCCGAGGTCCCCGAGCGCGGCATCCGCCATCCGACGCGTCGCGCGCCAGTCGATGCCGCCGAAGCGCCGCGGCTCGTCGCCGAGCATCACGTTCTCGGCGACCGAGAGCTCCGGGATGAGTTCGATCTCCTGGTACACGGCCCCGATGCCGGCGGCGACGGCGTCCGCTGGTCGCGAGAACACCACCGGGCGCCCGCGGAGCAGGATCCGTCCGCCGTCGAGCGCCTGGGCGCCGGTGATGGCCCGGATCAGCGTCGACTTGCCGGCCCCGTTCTCGCCCATCAGCGAGTGGACCTCGCCGGGGAACAGCCGCAGCGAGGCCTTCTCGAGGGCGACCTGGCCGACGAAGCGCACGTCGGCGTCGATCACCTCGAGCACCGGCGCTCCCGGCGATGCGGCGTCACCTGACACGGCCCCGTCCTCACCTCGACCGGACACGAGACTAGCCGCCGAACCGCCGCCTACCGCCGTCGACGAGCGGCGATCGCGCGCTGGAACACCACGAAGATCAGGAGCATCACGCCGATGACGATGTAGGTCCACCACGAGTCGACGCTCATGTAGGTGATGGCGATCTGGATCAGGCCGTAGACGAGCACCCCGACGAGCGAGCCGATGACGTATCCGCTTCCGCCCGTCAGGATCGTCCCGCCGATGACGACGGCGGCGATCGCCTGCAGCTCCATGCCGAGCCCGGCGAGCGGGTTTCCCGACTGGGTGTACGAGGCGAACAGCACACCCGCGATCCCCGCGCACGTCCCGCTGATGAGGTAGACGAGGAACTTCGTGCGGGTCACCGCGAGGCCCATCAGCCGTGCGGACTGCTCGTTGCCGCCGACGGCGTAGACCGTGCGCCCGAATCGCGTGTAGTGGAACACCCAGAACGCGACCGCCACGAGGACCAGCGAGAGCACGACCCCGGGGGTCGTCGTCCAGTCGCCGAACCCCCAGGTCGTCCCGAGCAGCCAGCCGAGCGCCTCGTTGTTGATGGGGAGCGACTTCAGGCTCGTCACGTAGGCGAGGCCGCGGGCGAGGAACATGCCCGCGAGGGAGGCGATGAACGGCTGGATGTCGAAGAACGCCACCATGACGCCCACCACCGCACCGATGACCGTGCCCGAGAGCACCATCAGCGGCAGGACGATCGGGGCCGGCCACCCCGCGGCGAAGAGCTGGGCGCCGAGCAGCCCGCTGAACGCGATGACCGAGCCGACGGAGAGGTCGATCCCGCCGGTCAGGATCACGAACGTCATCCCGACGGCGAGCACGATCAGGTAGGGATTGTTGTCGAACAGCGACGACAGCAGTCGGGGCGACACGAAGTCGCCGAAGACGGCCTGCCCGACGCCGAGCATGAGCACGAGGATCACGCACGCCGCGATGACCGGCAGCCAGGCGTTGAGGCGGTCGCGAAGCGCCCGCGAGCGACCGCCGAACCGGGAGGTCTCCACCGCCGCGGTCACTTGGTCACCGCCGCGGTGGCGTCGAGAGCCGGGCCCACGGCCGGGACGGCCGATCGACGGCGTAGGCCGAGCAAGGCACGCACCCGCTGCGACTGCATGAGGCAGATGACGATCACGACCACGGCCTTGAAGACGGGGGTGACCGCCGGCGGGATGCCGAGGAAGGTGATCGATGTCGTGAGGGTCTGGATGATGAGGACCCCGACCACGGTCCCGGCGATCGAGAATTTCCCGCCGGCCAGCGAGGTGCCGCCGATCACGACTGCGAGGATCGCGTCCACCTCGATGTTGAGGCCCGCGTTGTTGGCGTCGGCGGCCATGATGTTCGAGCTGTAGAGGATGCCCGCCATCCCGGCCAGGAGCCCGGAGATCGCGTAGACCGACCAGATGATGCCGCGCGACTGCACCCCGGCGAGCCGGCTGGCCTCCGGGTTGATGCCCACCGCCTCCATCAGGACTCCGAGCGCCGTGCGGCGCACGACGAGGGCCACGCCCGCGACCACGACGGCCGCGATGAGGAACGCCACCGGCAGGCCCAGGACCACGCCCGAGGCGAAGGTCGCGTAGGGCGCGCTCGTCACCGTGGTGATCTGCCCCTTCGTGATGAGCATCGCGATGCCGCGGCCGGCGAACATCAGCAGCAGCGTGGCGATGATCGGCTGGATGCGGATGACCGACACCAGGAATCCGTTCCACGCCCCGAGCACGAGCGTCACGAGCAGTCCGAGGGCCACGGCGATCGCGACGGTGCCGACGGATCCCGGCTGGGGGGAGGCCTCGATGAACGTCAGCGAGACCGCCCCGGCGACCGCGAGGACCGCGCCGACGGAGAGGTCGATGCCGCGGGTCGCGATGACCAGGGTCATCCCGAGCGCCACCAACATCAGCTGGGAGCTGTTGCGGAGGATGTCGACGGTCGAGCCGTAGAGGGCGCCGTCCTTGATGGTGATGCTGAGGAAGCTCGGCCGGGAGACGGTGTTCAGCGCCACCAGGAGCACGAGGGCGACGACGGGCCAGAAGAGCCGATGGCGCACGATCCGCCGCGCGATCACGCGACCTTCTCCTCGGCGATCACGGCGACGATACGGTCCACGTCGATGTCCTCCTCGTTGACGACTTGGGCGATGATATGCCGGTCCCGGAGGACGTAGATGCGCTGCGAGATCCGCACGACCTCCTCGAGCTCCGACGAGATGAAGAGCACGGCCACGCCCTCGGCGGCGAGGTCGGTGATGGCGCGCTGGATCTCCGCCTTGGCGCCGACGTCGATGCCGCGGGTGGGCTCGTCCAGGATGATGAGCCGCGGCTCGGTGGCCAGCCAGCGGCCGAGCAGCACCTTCTGCTGGTTGCCGCCGGACAGGTTGCGGATGAGCGCCTCGGGGTCGGCGGGCTGGACGCCGAGTGGGCCCATGTACCGCTCCACGATCGCGTCCTGCTGGGTCCGGCTGAGCGGACGCGCCCAGCCGCGCTGCGCCTGCACCGCGAGCACCAGGTTCTCGCGCACGGTGAGGTCACCGATGATGCCCTCGTTGCGCCGATCCTCCGAGGAGAAGGCGATCCGATGGGCGAGCGCGGCGCGGGGGCTGGTGAGGCGGACCGGGCGGCCGTCGACCTCCGCACTGCCGGCGTCGGGGCGGTCCGCCCCGTAGAGCAGGCGGGCGAGCTCGGTGCGCCCCGATCCGAGCAGTCCGGCGAACCCGACGATCTCGCCGGGCCGCAGCTCCACGGAGGCGTCGGTGACGGCGCCCTTGCGGCCGAGGCCCTGGACCCGGAGGACGGGGACCGCGGCGTCAGCGCCCCCGACGTGTTCCGCGCGATCCTCGATCGCCTCGAGCTGCGCGAGCTCTCGACCGAGCATCTTGGCGACGAGCTCGCGCGGGGGCAGCTCGGCGGTCTCGTACTCGCCGACCAGGCGCCCGTTGCGCAGGACGGTGATGCGATCGCAGAGCTCGTAGATCTGGTCGAGGAAGTGGGAGACGAAGAGGACGGCGACGCCGCTGTCGCGCATGCGGCGCACGACCGCGAACAGCTGCTCGACCTCGCCGCGGTCGAGGCTCGAGGTCGGCTCGTCGAGCACGAGGACCGTGCTCTGCGACACGGTGGCGCGGGCGATGGCGATGAGCTGCTGCACCGCGATCGAGTGGGTCGACAGGAGCGACTTCGTGTCGATGTCGAGTCCGAGCACGTCGAGGGCCTCGCGCGCGGCGCGATGGGTGGCCTTCCAGTCGATCCCGACGACGGAACGCACCTCGCGCCCCAGCATGACGTTCTCGCCGACGCTCAGGTTGGTGCAGAGGTTGACCTCCTGGTACACCGTGGCGATGCCCGCGTTCTGGGCGTCCGCGGCGCTGGTGAAGCGTCGGGACTCCCCCGCCACGACGACGCGACCGGCGTCGATCGCGTACACGCCGGTCAGGGCCTTGATGAGCGTCGACTTGCCGGCGCCGTTCTCGCCCATCAGAGCGTGGATCTCCCCGGCACGGAGGACCAGATCGACCCCGTCGAGGGCCTTCACCCCCGGGAAGGCGATGGTGATGTCGCGCAGCTCGGCGACGACCGTTGATGACATGGATGCCCTCGGTTCGGACGCCGCGGCGCCCGCGGATGTGCGTGCCGCGCCGCGGGGAGGGGGGGGTGGGGTAAGTTATGTGGCGGGGGGAGGGGCGGGGGGGGCGCGGGGTGGTGGGAGGCCGGA